>QCBW01000001.1 GCA_003281485.1 Prochlorococcus sp. AG-347-J20
CCCAAATCTATGGACCCATATAAGAACAACATTTTCTTTAAGCAAATAATTATTATCTAAAGAGGCTTGTTTAAAAACTTCTATTAAATGATTTTTTAAAAGCATAAAATTTCTAATTTAACTTTCTATTTAACAGAGGCCTTATAATAATCAAGGAAAAAACTGTTAAAGAAAATAAAATTGAGATACAACTCTTACAAGTTAAATCACCATATGGGGCATGTAAAGCCACTAATTCTAAATCCATAGTTTGTGTATAGGCAGTTCTAATAGGTTCAATAGCAAAAGTTAATGGATTTAATGAAGCTAACCAGCCCAGCCAATTTGGCATAAAAGAGATTGGAGCCAAAGCAGTACTCGCAAATAAAAGAGGTAAATTTATTACGAATATAAGAGCGATTAATTCAATATGTCCCGGTAAAACAAACGCTAAACATAAACTTATTGATGTCACAAAAAGAACCAATAAAATTAGTGTTGTAAATACAATTCCTAAACCATATAAGTTGGGCCATCCATAACCCAAAATGTATGAAACAACCATTATTACAATACTCTGAACAAAGCTCAGGATTGTTATGTAAAAAAAAGAAGATAAAACTATGGATAATCTACTGGTTAAAGGAGCCACAAGTAATCTATTAAGGAATCCAAACTCTCTATCAAACATTAAAGGAAGACCAGAATTTAGGGCTCCGCTAAAAGCAGTAAAAACAATAAGTCCTGCTCCTAAAAAATTCCCATAAGAATCAACTCCTGGTAAAAAACCTTCAGGGGCTTTAGAGAATAATGCCCCAAATAAAAAAAGCCAAATAATAGGTTGTAATATTCCAGCTAAAAGAGTTGATGGTCTTCTTTTTAATTGAATAAATAATCTCTTTGTTAAGGCAAATGTTTCTTGATATAAAAAAAATAAATTATACTGTTTTAATTCCATAATTAGCAGTAATTAATTCTCATTATAGTTAGTTAACCAAAATTTTTTATCGCATTGATTGCTTTGATTCTTTTTTAAGGTCTCTTTTCCCTGCCATAGAAATTTCGGCATCCAATAATGTTTTCCCTGTTGCCTGTAGATATACATCATCTAAGCTTGGCTGACTTTGGGTAAGAGAAAAAATTTCAAACTTTGAAAAGGCCAATTCTACTTTGAGCTTCGTAAGTAAATCTTTTTCCTTATCTGCGACAAAATTTATCGAGAAACCTTGAGCTTCATTTATGATAATCTGACTAATTCCATCTATTGAAGATAAAATTTGGCATATATTTTTTGCTTCTTCCTGATTACTAAATTCTCTTACTTTCAAAGTTACTCTATCTCCTCCTAATTTATTTTTCAGTTCTGTAGGAGCGCCTTGTGCTATAACTCTTCCATCATCAATTATCACTAATTTGTCTGCCAATTTATCTATTTCATCAAGATAGTGACTGCTTAAAATAATTGTCATTCCATTATTTCTCAAATCTTTCAAAAGTTGCCATATAATATTTCTACTTTCAATATCTAGACCAACTGTAGGTTCATCCAATATTAATACTTGGGGCAAATGTAATAGTCCAGCTGCAAGATCTATTCTTCTTTTCATTCCTCCTGAATAAGTTCCGCACTTACGATCAATCCAATCATTCATTTCTAATTGATCTATTAATTTCTTTATCCTTTCAAATTTTTTGTTTTTGTTGATGTGATATAAATCTGATTGAAAATCCAAAAGCTCTCTTCCAGTTAATATTTTATCAAGTGCAATGTCCTGGGCAACATAACCAATTAATTCTCTAATTTTCTTTGAATTTTTTATCAGATTAATACTATTTATAAAAACTTCTCCACTATCAGGCTCTATTAAAGTAGCGAGTATTTTTATAAGTGTTGATTTGCCAGCACCATTGGGACCAAGTATTCCGAATAATGTTCCAGCTTCAATTTCCATTGATAAATTTTTTAAAGCCTTGATTTCTGAATAAGATTTTGAGAGATCTTTAACTTTTATATAATTCATCAAACTTACTATTTCTAAATAACATTTTACATCTAATTTAATTACTAAGGAGGGATACTATAGATAAAAATATTTGCATAGATTGCTGCTCAAATTCTACGGATAGTTGGGTCCTGGAGATTAATAACAAAAGACAAACACCAAACATATAGAGAATAGACCACCTAAAAAGAGACTTTGCTCTTGAAAGATCATCAGGAGATTTCTTTAATTCATTTATTAATTGCAAAAGTCTTCCATTAAATGGCAATAACATAATTCCGTATAAGAGACCCCCTTCAGGTAAAGCGAAGACTCCCAGAATACTCATTAAAACTGTTGCCCATCCATAACGAGAAATCGCTTTAGCAGTAAAAACAGATCCCTTAACAGCAGGGAGCATAGGAATTCCAACAGATGAGTAATCGTCCTTCAATAAAATTGCAAGTGCCCAAAAATGAGCTGGAGTCCATAACATTACTAAACCAAACAACCACCAACCACTTAGGCCTACATGCCCTGTGGCAGCAGATGCACCAACTAGAGGTGGTATCGCGCCAGCAACTCCTCCGAAAACAATATTTTTTGTTGTACGAGGTTTCAAAATAACTGTATATAAAATTACATAGCTAAATAAACCAAGAAGAGTTAATCCCGCAGCTAAATAATTTACACCACTTACTAAAAGCATCGAAGCTGCCAAAGTACATGATACTGCAGCTAAAAATACAGTCTCAGATGACAATTTTCCTGCTGGCAAGGCTCTTTTGCTAGTTCTTGTCATCCTCTTATCTAATTCCTTTTCCCACAAGCAGTTAAGAGCTCCTGCTGCTGCTGCTGCCAAAGCGCCGCCTCCTAAAGTGCAGATAAGCTTCGGTGAAGACAAAGGCCATTCCTCTGTTAAAGCCATTCCTCCTAAAGTTGTTGCCAGTAAAAGTGGGATTAATCTAGGTTTTGCCACTTCAAGCCAAGGTGGCAAAGTTAATCTTTTTCTTGAAGGTACAACTTCATCCCTTATTGAAGATTTATAGTTCAAGTTTTCTAAGTTACTACTGTTCATGAATTGACACCAACCATTTGGGAATTAAGGGAGTGGTCTAGACCTTTTTTGGTAAAAGGATTTCTAAAAATTAATGTAGTTAATATCGCAATAATTAAAGAGGCGTTAAGTTGATGACCGATAATGAAGATAGGTTCATTTAAATTTGTTTTAAGACTTACAACACCCAAAGCAATTTGGGAAAACAAGAGAAAAATAAGTGCTGAGAGATATTTCCAATTTTCATTAAGTAAATTTCTTTTATAAATTGCAGTAGCAATTATTAATAGAATTGAAAAAGCAATTGGCAAAGCAAATAATTTATGAGTATTTAAAATTAGACATTGTTTATTAAAAGATAAGCAAATATGTGCTGACCAAGTTGATGAAAGCCTTACTCCAATAAAAGATTGAATAAGGGTAAGTAAAAGAGGAACAAACAATAATAATCTCCACCAAATTAATGGCTTTTCTATGTCGTCATTTTCTAAATTTTGATTTATTGAAATTGTTGTGATTAGAAGTAGAAAAGCTATTAAAAGATGGCCAGTAACAGTATATGAATCAAGGAGGTTTATGACTGTTAAAGCTCCAAAAGATCCTTGGACAATAACGAGAAAAAGTAATAATGAATAAGTTTTAGGTAGCCAATTAGGAATTTTATTTTTCCAAATAATTGAAAGAGCAAATTTAAAAAGAATTAATATTCCAACCAGAAAAGCATCTAAACGATGAAACCACTCTAGAAATACTCTTAGGTTCATATGATTAAAAGGCAAAAAAGATCCATAACATAATGGCCAATCTGGGCAGGCAAGTCCCGCCTCCATGACTCTCGTAGCGCCTCCAATTACGATTAGTGCGATAAGTGCGAGTACACTATGACTTCCCAACCTTTTAAAAACTGTCAGATATTTTGATTTATATAATTGGTTATTAATCAAATGGATAAAACCTATTATTTTGCATAATAAATTAGATTCAAAAACCAAACATTAATTAAAAATTAATATGTTTAATTTATAAAATAATTTACTAATTTAATCTTTTTTCCCTGACAATTAACTCTAAAAAGTTATTAATAATACGCCTTTTATTGCATAAATCTTAAGAAGTTGTGAATTTAAATGTTTTTCTTTTAACAAAGGATGCAGGATTAAAAAAATTGAATATCTTGAGGATATAAATCCAATTTTTCAAAGGATCAATTGTTAAATAAAAACATTTATTTAATTCTAATTATTTCGCTTGTTTTTGCTATATCTTTTTTGATTGGTTTTAATGTAAATTTGCTCCCAGCAGAAGCAAGTATTAATGCACCAATTTACGATGAACTTTTTAAAATTCTTTTCATTACTGGATTAATTATTTTTATAGGAATGACAATAGCTGTTATTTATAGCTTATTTAAATTTAGGAAAAGAAATGATCAGATGGGCGATGGTATAGCTTTAGAGGGAAATTTAAGCTTAGAAATTGTATGGACAATTATCCCTTCAATAATTGTTTTATTAATAGGTCTCTATAGCTATAACATTTACGATCGAATGGGAGGGATGAAAGAACTAAATCATAACCATGAAATGATGAGTTCTAACACTGAAAAAATATGGGCTGGAATAAGTCAAACTTCTGATAATGAAATAGCAATAAATAATTTATCAATTGAAGTTTCAGCTATGCAATTTGCATTTCTATTCAATTATCCCAAGGGCAATTTCATATCAGGAGAACTACACGTTCCTGTTGATCAAAAAGTATCAATGAAAATGGAATCGAAAGATGTAATTCATGCTTTTTGGGTACCAGAGTTCAGAATTAAGCAGGATATTATTCCTGGACAACCCACTATCCTAAATTTCACTCCTACAAAAGTAGGAAAATATCCGATAATTTGTGCAGAATTATGTGGCCCATATCATGGAGGAATGAGAGCCTCGATAATTGTTGAAGAAGAATCTGATTACAACGAATGGTTTAACAAAAATAAAAAACCAGAGGTAAATTTATGACAATATCAATTGATCCACAAAAAACTAATAATGAAAGTCTTCAACCCAAAGGCTGGCTTAGATACTTTAGTTTTAGCCTTGATCATAAAGTAATTGGGATTCAATACTTGGTTTGCGGTTTTCTCTTCTATTTAATAGGAGGAACCTTAGCGAGTGCTATAAGAATTGAATTGGCCAGCCCAATGTCTGATTTTATGCCAAGAGATGTTTATAACCAAGTTTTAACTTTACACGGAACAATAATGATATTCCTTTGGATAGTTCCTGTAGTTAATGGTGCTTTTGGAAATTATTTAATTCCATTTTATGTAGGTGCGAGAGATATGGCATTCCCAAGATTAAATGCAGTAGCTTTTTGGTTAATTCCTCCTTCAGGTTTGATGCTGGTAGCAAGCTATTTTGTTGATGGTGCTGCTCAGGCTGGATGGACTGCTTATCCACCTTTGAGCATAACTACTCCTCAATCGGGACAAATTATTTGGATTCTGAGCGTTCTATTACTTGGAGGCAGTTCTATATTTGGTGGAATCAACTTTATCGCGACCATCATCAAATTAAGAAGGCCAGGATTAAAACTTATGCAATTGCCAATGTATTGTTGGGCAATGCTTGGAACAAGTCTATTAGTTGTTTTGTCAACTCCTGTATTAGCCGGCACTTTAATTCTACTTAGCTTCGATATCATCGCTAATACAGGGTTTTTCAATCCTGTCTTGGGTGGCAATGTAGTAGTTTATCAGCATTTATTTTGGTTTTATTCTCATCCAGCTGTATACATTATGGTCCTTCCTGCCTTTGGTTTAGTTAGTGAAATACTTCCTGTACATGCTAGAAAACCACTTTTTGGATATACAACAATGGTTTTTTCAATAATGGGGATAGTAGTTTTAGGTTTAGTTGTTTGGGCGCATCACATGTTTACTAGTGGAACGCCCCCTTGGATGAGATTGTTCTTTACTATTGCAACGGCATTTATTGCTGTTCCAACTGGTATAAAATTTTTCAATTGGGTTGCAACATTATGGGGAGGTAAAATTTCCATCAATAGCGCCATGTTATTCTCTTGCGGATTTATTATAAATTTTGTTTTTGGAGGTATCACAGGAGTTGCTTTAGCTCAGGTACCTTTCGATATTCACGTACATGATACCTATTTCGTTGTAGCCCATTTTCATTACATAGTTTATGGAGGGACTGTTTTTATTATTTTCTCTTCAATTTATCATTGGTTCCCCAAAGTAACTGGGAAAATGCTCAATGAAAAATTAGGAATTTTACATTTTATCATTACCTTTATTGGATTTAACTTGTGCTTTGCTCCTCAACATTGGCTTGGTTTAAATGGAATGCCAAGAAGAGTTGCAGAATATGATCCTCAATTCCAGTTCGTGAATCAAATTAGTAGCCTTGGGGCTCTTTTGATGGCTATAAGTACAATTCCTTTTTTAATTAATGTATTCCTTAGTGTGAGGAATGGAAAAGATGCTGGAGATAACCCTTGGAACGCTCTTACACCTGAATGGTTAACATCTTCTCCACCTCCAGTTGAAAATTGGGAAGGAGAAGCTCCATTAGTTGAAGAACCATATGGTTATGGTAAAGAAATTTCTGAACGAAAATAAAAACATATGACAACTCTAGATAGCTCAAAAGAAATTCAAAATAATAATTCTGAAGCCACTGAAAAACATGAAGATTTTAGAATGTTCGGTCTTATAACTTTCCTAATTGCGGACGGAATGACTTTTGCTGGATTCTTTGCTGCCTATTTAACTTATAAAGCAGTAAATCCATTACCTGATGGTGCTATTTATGAATTAGAACTACCAATACCTACACTCAATACAATTTTGTTACTTGTTAGTAGTGCAACTTTCCATAAAGCAGGCAAAGCACTTTTAAAAGATAAAAACTCTGAATCCCAAAAATGGTTATTTTTTACTGCTTTTCTTGGAATTATATTTTTAATATGTCAATTATTTGAATATTTTCATTTACCTTTTGGATTAACCGATAATTTATTTGCAAGTACTTTTTATGCTCTAACTGGTTTTCATGGATTACATGTCACTTTAGGCACTTTAATGATTTTAATTATTGCTTGGCAATCGAGAATCAAGGGCGGAAGATTAACTAGTCAAAATATGTTCCCTTTGGAAGCTGTTGAATTGTACTGGCATTTTGTAGATGGAATATGGGTTATTTTATTTATTATTTTGTATCTTTTATAAAAAACTAAATTTTAAAAATTAAATATATTTTTTATTAATTTTTATTGCCACAGGTCTCCTTTTTAGTAAGAATATATAATTAGAAATTTGTCAGATAATGCTAGAAGGAAAAGAACTTCTTGAAAAAGCAAAATTATTAAGTAAACAATCTGAAGATGAAATAGCCAAAGGATGTGGTTACGTTGGACCAACCGGTAGAGTATTAAGAAAAAGTTTTTACAAAGCGCTTATTGAAGCCAAAGGTTACAAAACTGGAAATAGTCGTAAGGGAAAAAATGCTAATAGAGCTTCAAGAGGCAGGCAAACAGAATACAAAACTAAGGTTCACGGTAATGGAAATCTATTAATTGGGCATGCCTACACAAAGAAATTAGGTCTAGAACCTGGTCAGGAATTTAAAATTGATCTAAAAAAAGAATCAAAGACAATCTATCTAATTCCATTAAATTAGAAACTATATATTACCAACCGTTTTCTTTAAGCCACTCCGAAGAAATAGTATTTGAAGATAAATTTTGATCACTATTTTGATTACTATTTTTATTAAACAAAACTAATTTCTCCACATATTTAATAAGTGCATCTGCCTCAAGGTTTACGCTGTCTCCGACATTTAATTTATTCAGATTGGTATTATGCCAAGTATGAGGAATTATTGCAGTAGTAAATATTTCACCTCCCTGCTCATAACTTGCAATTGTAAGACTTATACCATTTACGCAAATACTGCCTTTATTAACTACATATTTTGAAAAATTATTATTTTTCCACTTTATGGACAGGAGCCACGATTTCTCTAATTTTTCTATATTTTCAACTATTCCAAGGCCATCAACATGTCCACTGACTATATGCCCTCCTAGACGATCAGATACCCTAAGAGCAGGCTCCAAATTAACAATCTGATTCAGATTCGACTTTACTCCTAAAGTTGTTTTTTTTAATGTTTCCTCACTAACATCAACAGTAAATTTATTTTGAAAAATCTCTTTAACTGTCAAACAAATACCATCAACAGCTATGCTGTCACCGATTGCCATATCAAATAAGTCATCTAGAATTTCAATTTCTAAAATATTTTTTTCTTTTTTTAGTTTTCCAATTGATTGAATTATTCCTGTAAACATAGATTTAAGAAAAATATTTTTGCAAAATTTTGTAATTACTTTAATTTACTTTAAATCATTTTCAACTATAAATAAATTAAAGAGTAAATAAAAAGAAATTCATAATATTTAGATGAATATTATTTCACAAAAAAGATCATTTGGTAGAGGGGCAAAAGTGAGCTTATTCACTTTAGGGACAATGCGAGCAACTGAAAGTCTCGAAAAAATGTATAGCATAATAAAAAATGCATATTATGTAGGAATCAATCACATAGAAACAGCACCCTCTTATGGTAATGCTGAATCACTTGTTGGAGATTCAATAAAAAAACTAGAAATACAAGAAAATATAAAAGAAAAAAATTGGGTGATTACTTCTAAAGTTTTACCAAAGGGTGATTTTGAATTTTTAAAAAATAATTTTACAAATTCTCTTAAAAATTTTAATCGAGAGAAAATTAATAATCTAGCAATTCATGGACTCAACTTAAAACAACATCTAGATTGGGTTCTTGCTGGAGAGGGTAAGAAATTTATATCATGGTTGCTTGAGAATGAACTAGTTGATCAAGTTGGTTTTAGTTCCCACGGAAGTTATTCACTAATAAAAGAAGCAATTAGCTGTGAAGAATTTAGTTTTTGTAGTTTACATTTACATTATTTAGATCAATCTAAAATTATTTTGGCAGAGGAAGCTATAAAAAAAGGTATGGGAGTATTAGCTATATCACCTGCTGATAAAGGCGGTAGATTATATTCCCCAAGTGATATTTTGTTAGAGGCCTCCAAACCTTTTCATCCACTAGAATTAGCATATCGATTCTTGTTGGCAAAAGGCATTACAACTTTGTCATTGGGGGCGACAAACAAAAAAGATTTTGAATTTGCCTACAAACTAAGAAACTCCTTCGAGAAGCTTACAAAACTTGAACAAAGCGCCCTGAATAAAATTGAGGAAGTTGCTAATGAAAGATTAAAATCAACCAAATGCGAACAATGTAGATTTTGTCTTCCATGTCCAAATGAAGTTCCTATTCCAGAAATCCTTCGTTTAAGAAATATATCTATTGGTTATGGCCAATTAGAGTTTTCAAAAGAAAGATACAATTTAATAGGAAAAGCTGGCCACTGGTGGGAAGAAAAAAATTCCTCATTTTGTCAAGAATGCAATGAATGTGTTCCTAAATGTCCTAGTAAATTAGATATACCAAATTTATTAAAGGAAACCCATAACTTATTAATTGAAAATCCTACAAAAAGATTATGGGGATAAAGACTCATTCCAGAAATTTTTAAGAGATATTTTTTGTTCATTTGTTAGTACAGGGAAAGACCAACTATTTTTCCAACATTTGTCAGAGGGTCCTGAGATGGGGAACATTTCAGATTTATACTTACTTTGTAAATAATCACTTTTGAAAGGAAGATACCAACCCTGGCTTACTAATTTGTCCACTATTGATTTATTTTCTAAAGATTTAATCCATTTAATTAATATTGGATTACTAAAATTTGACCGACCAAGTAGAAAATGCCACATCAAAGGTACCCCTTGGCTTGGAAAAACTAAAGATAGCCTTGGATCTATTTTTAAATATTTTGAACAGAGACTATAGGGGACTATTGCAATACAAGCATCAGAATTAATCAACCAATTGAGCATATTTTTATCATCAAATAACATTGCTTGGCTTTTTAATTTTTTTAAGGAATTAGATGTATTAATTTTTTTAGCAATTGACAATATTATTCTGGGACTTTGTGGGAATATAATTTTTCCAGTTAATTTTTTAGAAAGAAGGAAATCCCAAGAAGCTTGAGCCGAATTTATTAGTTCTTTATTATTTTTAATAATAATTGTATAGGGAACTACGCCAATAGGAAATAATTTACTTTTCTGATTTTGATTAAAACTTCCTAAAAAATCTATCGATCTCTTATCCAAATTTTCGATCAGTGCATCTTCATTTATTTTTTCAAATTGTTCAAAATCTATACTATTAATCCATCCATCGTTTATTAAAGTAAAGTCGGAATTGAAAATTGTATTTTTATTTTTTTGTAGCCGAATATTTTCAAAATTAATTTTTTCCTGCTTCCATTCTTTTGGGATAGTATCTTTAAAAGATTCTGGATAAAAAGAATTTTGTAGTGCAATTTTCACCTTATTAGGGAGATTACTGCAAGAGTTTAAGAAAAATAAAAGGGAAAGCTTACCACAATTTAAAAATTCTCTTCTGGTTGCAAATTTTGAAAACATTCAGCAATCCTTCTCTAAAGAAATTTGACCTAGGCTCTTCATTATTTCCAGATTTTGTTGACACAATGAAACTATTTCTTCATTTTTAAATCCATCTAAGAAAGCGAGCAATGATATTCCACCAGCACCTACACCTTCTTTCACATGACCTAATTCATAATCCTTCAATTCTTTGTATTTTGAGGATTTGAAATTTAAAGGACTTGCAAAACCTAATAATTTGACATCATATTTTTCATTAATTAGATTTACTAAATTATTTAAAGAATTATCTTTGACAAGCCACCCGGTTGTCGCAATAAAAACATCTTCAATAAAGTAATCTTTATTTTTTTCATCTAAGAATTCTAATACAAGCATAATAACTGCTAACATCTGACTTCCACCAGATAATATGACAGGTAGTTTTGCTAACCTGGCACCAATTAATAGACCCATTGAGAAAGCTTGGAAAGGATCACCTACCGCCGCGACAACATCAAAAGAGTCGAAATCAGTCTTGAAATTTGCATTGAAAAGTCCTCTTTTAACTACTTTTCTTCTCAGTTCTCTAGGAGCTTTAAATAAACTACTCCCTACTAAATTAGAAACCTCCAAACCAAAAGCTTCCATTACTGCCTGCGCAGTTGTGGTACCCCCTGGTACAGATTCAGAAATTAGAACTGGTTGTTTCAGGGATTTTCCTATCGCAAGACCTTTTTCATAGAGATTTAAAACTCTCTCTTTAGTCATCGATTTACCAGTAGTAAGACAATTTGATGGGCCCAATTCTCTATCTTCCACAACCAAATGATTAAAATAAGGCTTTGCTCCTATTCCCAGAGGAACAATAATTGGGTAAATATTTATGAGCTTTGAACAAACATGACTTATTAGTGCTGGAGTTACTCCTGCATTGAGAAGAGGCAATTTATATCTATAATCTTTTGAAGCCCCCTCAAGCAAAAATTCGGCATCTGCGAGCGCAGTTATTCTTCTTGATTTTGCATTAATACCTGCAGCGGAAATTCCTGGAATTTGAGATGTATTAGTGCCTGCAATTACAAGAAATATTTTAAAATTATTACTATTTTTCTTCAGTATTTCTATCTTGTTCAGTTGTCTTTTTTTATTGGATCTATTTCCAAAAAAATTTATCCCTAATTCTGTACTATACATTTTTAATTTTTTCAATTTTTAAAATCAACTAAGCTATTTAATAATCTAGGGGGATCTGGGATATTTAATTTAAATCTTGGAAACAAAGAAAATGCAACTACATGTATCGTTAAAACGTAAACTATTTCTTGAAAAATTATTAAAAAAATTGCGCCTAATTGGATAGTTAAAATTGAGGGAGAAAAAGGTAAATTTAATAATCCAATCAACTTTTCTATTAGACCATAACTCGCTCTTGTAATTAAAACCCAAAGATTATCACCAACCAACGTAGATAATGCTATCACTCGTAGGAAAAAACCAAGAGTTCCAATAATAACTCCTATAGTTAGACTAAATCCCCAACTTTTTTCTCTAAACCAAGACCAGCCCAACCAAAAAGCCAAGATCCCATAAGGAAATAAAAATAAAGTTCCTCTAACAGGACCCATAATTATGAATAAAAGTAGGAATTGTATTAGGAGTCCTTCTAATGCAGTTTTAGTTCCTCTTCTCAAGTGCAACAGTATCATTGGAAGGGGTAAAATTAACCTTAATAAAGCTCCACCAATTGGCAAATAATATAACGCAACCCATAATAAAGAAGAAAGAGATGCTAAATATGAGGTCTCGACAATATTTAATGCTTCAGTTTTTGTTTTAATTTTCATTTTTTATTAATGTTTTTGAATTAATTTTTATTCATACTTTTATTTTTTGAATCTAAGATACGTTCAATCTTTTCTATTTCAAAATTTACCTCAGAATTACTTAATATGGAACTTAATTCTTCAGTGGGATCTTTGGGATCTACATCTTTTAAGATGAATATTATTTTGTAAGATTGAAGATCAATATTTCTTTTTTTTGTAGACTTCTTAATTTTGTTATTTTTTTGTCTTGGTATTTTTTCTGAATTTATATCGTTTTTACTTTCGATAAAATTTTCTGGCTTTTCTACTTTCTTTATTTTTTTATTTTCTTTATCATTAAGCTCTTTGTTTTCTTTTACTAATATTTTTTTATTTTCTTGAACATTTTTTGGCTTTTCTACTTTTTTAATTTTTTTATTTTCTTTATCATTAAGCTCTTCGTTTTCTTTTACTAATATTTTTTTATTTTCTAAATTATTTTGTAAATCTTCTTCTTTGCTTATTTTTTCTAAGTTATTAAAACTACTTTCAAGAAAATTTCCAATCCTCCCGCCAGAGCATGATTGTAAGAAAATTAAAAAAATTAATAAAAAAAATTGTTTTTTTTTAAAAATCATATTTTTTTCTAACTTTTCGTTTTCCTATTAGTTTTTTTAGTACTTATTTTTGTTTTTTTTAAAATAGAGCTTTTTTTATCTTTTAGTTTTTCTTCTAAGAGAAAAACAGCATCATCTATAGTGAATTTTTCTAAGTCAGTATCTTTTGCAAGCGAAACATTAGTTTTGCCACATTTTATGTAAACCCCATATCTTCCATTTAATATTTGGATTTTTTCTTTAAATTCTTTTGGTTTTCCAAAGTCTTTAAGTACCTCTTGACCACCTCTACCCATTTTTGGCATTGCAAGAATTTCTAATGCTCGTTTTATATCAACGGTAAAAACATCATCCTCTTTCTTTAAGGATCTATTTTCAGATTCATTTTCATTTTTAATCCATTTGATATAAGGTCCAAATCTTCCTCTATCAGCCTCAATAACTCCTCCTTCAGGATGAACTCCTAACAATCTAGGCAAACTTAAAAGTACGAGAGCCTCATCTAGAGTTAGATCATCAGTTTTTAACTCTTTGGGCAATGAAGCTCTTCTTGGTTTAGCTTTATCTTTATCATTATTTCCCAATTGTACGTAAGGTCCATAAGGGCCAAATCTTAAAAAGACTTTTTCCCCAGTTTTTGGATCAGTTCCCAGATCTGATGGGCCACTTAAAATTTGATCAACTTGCTTTATGTCTAAATCTCCAGGAGTAATATCCATCGGAAGATTACCTTTCGCCAGAATTTCATTACCAGATTTATCAATTTTTGTACCCTCAAGCCAAGGTCCGTTAGAGCCTATTCTGACTACGCAAGGAAGGTCTTCGAAATCAACTTGCCTATAAGCTTTACCATCAATATCACCCTCTGTTTTCTGAACTTTTACCTCCAAACCATTTTTACCTTTATAGAAAGTTTCGAGATATGGTAGCCACTCAAGATTACCTGAAGATATTTCATCCAATGAAGATTCCATTTTCGCAGTAAAAGTAGTATCAACTAGATCAGGAAAATGTTCTTCTAATAGAGCAGTAACAGCAAAAGCTGTAAAAGTTGGAGCCAAAGTATTGGAAGATATATTCGCATAGCCCCTATCCACTATTGTCCCAATAATACTTGCATAGGTAGAAGGTCTTCCAATTCCTTCTTTTTCAAGTACTTTAACTAATGCAGCCTCTGTATATCTTGCAGGAGGTTTAGTTTCATGAAAAGTAGATTCCTTATTATTAACTTCAAGACGTATTCCAGTTGTTAAGTTTGGGATAATAATTTCTTGTTGTTCAAGGGATGAACTTGGGTCATCACTTCCCTCGACATAAGCTCTGAAGAATCCTGCGAAATCAATACTTTTCCCGCTCGATTTAAATAATCCCTCCCCCACGCTAATTTCAGCATTAATCATTGTCAGCCGTGCTTCTGCCATCTGACTAGCTACAGTTCTTTTCCAAATTAAATCGTAAAGAGATAAGTCCCTACCAGTTAGATTAGTTTCCTTTGGTGTTTTAAATACCTCACCTGCTGGCCTAATAGCTTCGTGTGCTTCTTGAGCATTTCTTGCAGTTGAATTAAATTGTCTTGGCGAGTTAGATAAATATTCTTTTCCATACATAGAACTGACACATTCTCTAGCAGCTCTGGTGGCTTGTTCGGAAAGATGAACTGAATCGGTTCTCATATATGTTATGAAACCTCTCTCATATAGCCCTTGTGCACATCTCATAGTTTCTCTTGCAGACAAACGAAGCTTCCTATTTGCTTCTTGTTGTAGTGTGCTAGTTGTAAATGGAGGAACTGGCTTACGAATGGATGGTTTTTTTTCGATTTTTGAGACTAACCAATCCTCTGAGGAAAAAGCATTCAATAAGTCATTTACTTTTTCTTCTTTTAAAATTAAAGATTTATTTCCTTGTTTTAATTTGCCGGTCTGTTCATCGAAATCGGAACCATTAGAAATTCTTTGACCACTTAAACTGAATAATTTAGTTTCGAAAGTAACATTATCTTTTACTAGGGTAGCTTTAACCCCCCAATAACTTGCTTTCTTAAAGGATCTTCTTTCTCTCTCTCTCCTAACAAGAAGTCTTACTGAAACTGATTGAACACGACCAGCAGATAATCGGGGGGCTACCTTCTTCCAAAGTAAAGGAGATAATTCATATCCAAAAAGCCTATCCAAAATTCTTCTTGTTTCTTGAGCCTGAACAAGTTCCATATCAATTTCTCTAGTTTGATCTAAAGCTTTATTAATTGCCTTTTTTGTAATTTCATGAAAAACCATTCTCTTAGTTGGTATTTTAGGCTTAAGTATTTGAAGTAGATGCCAACTAATACTCTCTCCCTCTCTATCTTCATCAGTTGCCAGTAATAGCTGGGACGCACCTTTCAATGCATCTTTCAACTCTTTAACAACCTTTTTCTTATCTTTTGGAACTATATAAAGTGGTTCAAAATCTTCTGTTGTATTAACTCCTATCCTTGACCATTTTTCCTTTTTAACCGCGGCAGGTATTTCAGCAGCTCCTTTTGGAAGATCTCTTACGTGTCCCATCGAAGCGAGAACTTCATAATTAGAAGGCAAAAACTTTCTTATAGTTTTTGCTTTAGTGGGACTTTCAACAATAACAAGTGTGTGATCCAAGGTTTATTTCAAAAATTGGTGTTTTTGTTCAGTTAGGGCATATTATGATTATTTGAAGCTTTTTCAAGTAATTTCTTCTGAAAATTTCAAAAATCATACCCACAAATTATAATCAAGTTAAGATTAACTCTTAGACCCTTACAATCAAACATCTAATTTAATCCAATTTAATAAAGTGCCCAACGAAATCTTTACAATTAATTTAAATGCTCAAGCCATTATTCCAGAGGTTTTTATTTTACTAGGCATTGTTGGAACACTTCTTGTAGATTTAGCTGGAGAAAAAACTGCATCAAAATGGGCACCAATAATTTGCTATTTATCAATTGGCAGCTCTCTTCTTAGTTTAGCTTTGCAATGGAGTAATCCGGTAGAAAGCGCATTCCTTGGGTCCTTTAATTCAGATAATTTGGCAATCGCATTTAGAGCAATAATATCTTTATCAACCCTAGTATCTTTACTTATAAGTTGGAGGTATACAGAACAAAGTGGTAGCCCTATTGGCGAGTTCGCTGCGATAGTTCTTTCGGCCACACTTGGAGCAATGCTTTTGTGTGGATCTACTGACCTTATAAGTGTATTTATATCTCTGGAGACTTTATCTGTAGCAAGCTACTTACTATCTGGCTACCTCAAGAGAGATCCAAGAAGTTCAGAAGCGGCCTTAAAATACCTCCTTGTTGGATCAGCAGCTGCTGCTGTCTATTTGTATGGGTCCTCATTTCTTTATGGATTAAGTGGTTCAACAAACTTAGCGACGATAGGTTTAGAGATTATTAACAAGCCAACCTTCATTACTTCCTTAGCTCTTGTATTTGTCTTATCAACAGTTGCTTTTAAAATTGCTGCTGTTCCCTTTCATCAATGGACTCCTGATGTATACGAGGGTTCACCTACACCTGTAGTAGCCTTTTTATCTGTTGGCTCAAAAACAGCAGGCTTTGCATTCGCAATAAGAATATTAAGCACGACTTTCTCTTCTTTTGACGAAGAATGGAAACTTTTGTTTACCATTTTGGCAATATTGAGCATGGCTCTAGGTAATGTTGTAGCTCTAGCTCAAACCTCAATGAAAAGGATGCTAGCCTACAGTTCTATTGGACAAGCCGGATTTGTAATGATTGGAATAGTATCTGGCACACAAGATGGTTTATCAGCTTCTGTTTTATATTTGGCTGCATATTTGTTTATGAATTTGGGTGCATTTTCTTGTGTAATACTTTTCTCACTAAGAACTGGTTCTGACAGAATTCTTGATTACTCTGGGCTTTACCAAAAAGATCCTCTCATTACATTAGGCCTTTCCCTTTGTCTTCTATCTCTTGGAGGTTTGCCTCCAATGTTAGGATTTTTTGGAAAGATATACTTGTTCTTTGCAGGTT
Source organism: Prochlorococcus sp. AG-347-J20 (assembly GCA_003281485.1). GTDB lineage: Bacteria > Cyanobacteriota > Cyanobacteriia > PCC-6307 > Cyanobiaceae > Prochlorococcus_A. Next base: position 17,035 of record QCBW01000001.1, read on the forward strand.
GGGCAAATCATCAATATCTATTAGTAATAGTTGGATTAGTAACTTCAGTTATATCTATTTATTACTATATTTCAGTGATAAAAATGATGGTAGTTAAAGAACCACAGGAAGCTTCTGAAATAGTCAAATCATATCCTGAAATTAATTGGGGAATTGTAGGATTACCACCCTTAAGAATTGCACTTTATACTTGCGTGGCAGTAACTGCTCTTGGAGGAATCTTATCCAATCCTCTTTTTCAATTAGCTAATGAAGCAGTTTCAGAAACTCCTTTCCTACAAGATATTGTTGCTACCGCAAACAATATTTCCTAGAAGAATTCTTTAAGAAATGTCTAAGAAAGTCGCGAGTTTAGAAAACATATCTAAAACATATGGGAAAGAGGATCTAACTGTAAAAGCTTTAGACAAAATAAACTTAGACATTCATAAAGGTGATTATTTGGCTGTAATGGGAGCTAGTGGCTCAGGCAAAAGTACAGCTATGAATATTATTGGTTGTCTAGATAGACCATCTGAAGGTGTTTATAAATTAAATGGAATTCCTGTTGAGAATTTGTCTGATGATGAGCTCGCGGGAATACGTAACCAAAAATTAGGCTTCGTTTTTCAACAATTTCATCTTCTTTCAGACGCAACTGCTCTTGAGAACGTAACCTTGCCGATGATTTATGCTGGTATTGACCCTGAGCAAAGATTAGAGCGAGGTAAGAATGCCTTAAAAAAAGTTGGCCTTTCAGAAAGAATGAATAATCGCCCAAACCAACTATCCGGAGGTCAACAACAACGAGTTGCTATTGCGAGGGCTATTATAAATAACCCTGCAATTTTGTTAGCAGACGAACCTACTGGAGCACTAGATTCAAAAACTACTGAAGATGTATTAGATCTTTTTGACAAACTGCATGAATCTGGAATAACTATAGTTTTAGTTACCCACGAAGATGAAGTTGCAAATCGCGCAAAAAAAATAGCAAAATTTAAGGATGGAAGAATAGTTGAATTAAAAGTTAATTAAATTCAAGGTCTTCTTATTACCTTCAGTTGAGTTTCATTTTCAATTCTTAAATGCCCATTCGAATCAATATCTTTAATTTTCCATGTATGAGGAGAATAACCACTAGGTAAAAAACTTTTTGTAAGAAACTTATTTGCAGATTTAATCACATATTCTTTCTGTTTATTGCATTCAATTGAATCATAAAAAACTTTAAGAAGTTTGGCTGTCCAATAATTTTGATTAATATTCTTGGTTTGAAGTATTTTTGATAATGAAATACCTTCTGATGGAGTGTAATTTAAAACATTCATGCCAAGTCCTATTCTTACATAGATAATTTCCTTGCCTCTTGTTATAACCCTCGGTAAAAATCCAATCAACTTTTTTGAACCAAAAAAAATATCATTTGGCCATTTCAAACAAACATTTATATTCTCTTTTCTAAGCATTTCACAAATCTTAATACCTAAAGACAAATTAAATATTTGACTTTCAAATTCTTTTGAGAATATTGGGTAAGCTGCACTTAACCAAATCCCTCCTTTTGGAGAAACCCAAGTTTTTGAGTTTTGACCAACCCCTGAAGACTGTTCTCTTGCAATTATCGCCACTGGCTGGTTTCTCTTTATTTCAGAATATCTAAGTCTGTTCGTTAAATCATTTTCGGTACTTTTACATTTTGTTTTGTAATGAAGCCTCCAACATGGATATGGTCCTTGAATTTTTTTTAAATAAAAAACTGTCTTAGCTGCAGATCCAATAACTTTCACAAACTCTTTATTAAAACAACAAGCATCTTTTTGAAGATTAGATTAACTTTAGTCTTAATAAGTAAATTTTACAAATTGGATAAAAAGTATTTGCCAATAATGAATAAGAGGAATCCACATCTATTAAAAAATTGTCTTGATAATTTCAAAAAATCATGGGCGGACTTAGATAAACTTTCTAAAATTAACGAAAGCTGGAGAGACTTAATAGGTTTGGAACTTTTTCAAGAATGCAAACCATTAAATATTGAAAAGAAAATACTTACTATTGCAGTAAATCATCCACAGTGGCGCCAAGCTTTAATCTATAACAAGCATAAATTAAAAGAGAGAATCGAGAAGATTGGAATAACTTTGAAGGAAATAAAAATAATACAAAATTATGAAATTAAAAATAAAAATATTAAAGCTTCTAATGCAAAGATAGTTTGGGCAAATCATCCAAGTAGAATCCATCAAAATAATATGTGCATTTGTACTCTCTGTAATTCCCCAACTCCTGAAGGTGAAATCAAAAGATGGGGAAAGTGTTCTTTTTGTTGGAGAAAAAAAAATAACTAAATTCTTTATTTAGTTAAAATTAGTATTCCCATTTGGCCCCAAAAAATACTTCTATATTCAGCTTTTTTAAATCCAACTTCCTTAGCAATTTTTAAAAGCTCATTTTTCTTTGGAAAATTCCTAATACTTTTTTCAATATATGCGTACTCTGGACTTAAATTAAAAAGATGTGAAATGGGCACTACAATGAGTCTCAAATAAATTTTCTGAAAAATATTTGATAAAGAATTTTTGTTTGAGTGATTAAAGTCTAGGAATCCTGCCCTTCCTTTATCCTTCAAAAGATAAAAAACTTTTTTCATCCCTTCTTCAATATTCCGTAAGTTTCTTAATCCGTAAGACATGCAAATCCCATCAAACTTTTTCGAATAATCATTTATTTCTAAAACATCTATAATTTCCCAAATAATAAATTTATTTTTTCTAAGCTCAGATTTTTTCTTTGCAATATTTAAAATATCTTCTGCACTGTCAATGCCAGTAATCGAGCCCCTTGGACTTACTCTTTTAAAAATTAAGAATGCTAAATCTCCTGTTCCACAGCACAAATCAGCCCAATCTTCACCATTTAAGGGTTCTAATAAGTTAACTAATTTCCTTTTCCATAATTTGTGCAGTCCAAAACTTAATAGATTATTTAGAAAATCGTATTTATAAGAAATTTTATTAAAAATGTTTTTGACTTCGATAGTTTTTGTGAATTTCATTTTTAAATTTAAAACTTATTTCTTTTTTGGTCTAAATAAAATTTTTTAATCATATGGTCGAATTGGAAGTTTTTTTTCGAGGAGGAAAGTTTTTATTTCTTGTAAAGTAATTTTCTTATCATGAAGTAATGATGCTAAAAGTGCTGCTGATGCCTTACCTTCTTTAAAAACATCATAGATATCTTCTAGAGAGCCTGCCCCTCCGGAAGCAATTACTGGGATATCAACAATATTTGAAACAGATTCTGTCAGATTCAAATCATATCCATTCTGTGTTCCATCACCATCCATTGAAGTAAGTAATATTTCCCCCGCGCCCAATTCTTCAACTTTCTTTGCCCAACTTAATACATCTAAACCAGTATTTTCTCGCCCTCCTTTTACATATACCTCCCACTCACCAACCTTATTAATTTTTCTTCTAGCATCAATTGCAATCACTATGCATTGAGCACCAAATTCTCTAGAACTTTCAGAAATTAAATCAGGATTTCTAACGGCTGAAGAATTCAAACTCACTTTGTCCGCTCCTGCTCTTAAAAGATCATTAATAGAAGAAACAGAATCTATACCTCCACCTACTGTAAATGGAATTTTTACTGATTTTGCTGTCCTAGAAACAAGGTCAACTAATGTATTCCTATTCTCCACACTTGCTCTAATATCTAAAAATACCAATTCATCTGCGCCTTCATCTGAGTATCTACATGCCAACTCAACAGGATCCCCTGAGTCTCTCAAGTTAACAAAATTTACACCTTTTACGACTCTGCCATTGGCGACATCTAAACAAGGAATTAAACGAAGAGCAACCATTTTAGTAAAAATCGTCCAAATGCTGTTAATCTTGCATAATAACTTCCATTTTACCTCTTATGGCCGAAACAAAATTATTACCCAAAATTGGTAGTAAAATCAAAATAAACATTAACAAAGTAAAAGATAGACTACCTGTGAAATTAATTGATCAAATATCCTCTAATCCTAAAGCCGTAATAACGGGCTATAAGATGACAGACGGAAAGAGCATTGGAATCACCGCAAAATTTCAAAATGGTGAACAAAAATGGTTTTTCCCAGAAGAAATTGAGAAAGGTTAAAGAGTAAAGTGAATGATCCAAAACAACTATTAGGAATTAAGGGTGCATCTGAAACTTCAAGTATATGGAAACTTCGAATACAGTTAATGAAACCCATTACATGGATCCCTCTAATATGGGGAGTTATTTGTGGAGCAGCTGCAAGTGGAAATTTTGAATGGACATTTAGTAATGTTTTAGCTTCACTAGCATGCATGTTAATGAGTGGACCACTCCTAGCAGGATATACACAAACTATAAATGATTTTTTTGATAAAGAAATTGATGCTATTAACGAACCGAATAGACCAATTCCTTCTGGAAGAATTTCAATTAAAGATGTAAAAATTCAAATTTGGGTATTACTTATTGCCGGTTTAATTGTTGCTTTTCTTTTAGATTTATATGCTAAACATAACTTCCCCTCCGTCTTACTTTTAGCATTAGGTGGATCATTTATTAGTTATATATATTCCGCTCCACCTCTAAAATTAAAACAAAATGGTTGGCTTGGAAATTATGCATTAGGTGCTTCATATATAGCTTTACCTTGGTGGGCAGGACAAGCCTTGTTTGGGAAATTAACTATTGTCACTGCATTACTAACACTTGCTTATAGCCTTTCTGGACTTGGTATTGCTGTTATTAATGATTTCAAAAGCGTGGAAGGAGACTCAAAGCTTGGATTGAATTCTTTACCAGTAGTATTTGGAATTAAAAATGCAAGTAAAATAAGTGCAGGACTAATTGACATTTTTCAGTTAGCAATGGTTGTAGTACTAGTTATTATTGGTCAACATTTAGCATCGGTAATTTTGGTTTTATTGGTAATTCCACAAATTACATTTCAAGATATGTGGTTACTAAGAGATCCACTAAGGTTTGATGTCAAATATCAAGCAAGTGCCCAACCTTTCCTTATAACTGGAATGTTAGTTACAGCTTTAGCGATAGGACATAGTTTTTTAGTTGCTTAAAGTGCAAAAGATTAAATCCAAATCTTTTGTTTTAATAATTCCAATATTAATTTTTTCTGGAATATCTTTTTATGTTTATAGTTTAATATTTACCACATTAAACTTTGAAGTATCTAAAAATAAAAAATCTCGTACGAACAAATATTCTTATGTAATAACGTCTTCTGATAATAAAATACTAAGCAAATTAAGCCGTAAATTTGAAATAAATAATAGTCATCATAAGATTCCATTTTTTCTTAAACATTCTTTTATATCTTCGGAGGACAAAAGATTTTATAAACATAATGGAATAGATTTAAAAAGTATTTCACGTGCTCTTTTTCAAAATATAAGAAGTGGTCATGTTAAAGAGGGAGGGAGTACGATTACTCAACAAGTTGCTAGATTACTTTTTCTAAATAATGATTTAAGTTTTCAAAGGAAAATCAAAGAAATATTAATATCAATCATTCTTGAATTAAAATATGACAAAAATCAAATTTTAAAATTATATTTAAATAATATTTATTTAGGATCAGGAGCATATGGGGTTAATGAGGCTTCTCAAGTTTATTTTGGAAAACTTATCGAAGAATTGACCCTTTCAGAGATCGCATTAATTGCAGGATTGGCTCCAGCGCCATCAATTTATTCACCTTATCAAAATATAGAACTGGCTATTAAAAATAGAAACAAAGTGCTTGAATCAATGTATCTTGATGGATATATTTCTTTAGCTGATAAGAATAAGGCTATTGAAGAAAGAATAAACTTAATTTATCAAACAGCTGATAATTTTTTTGATGATAAATTACTAATAAATTTTATTCTTGAGGAAACAGATAAAAGAATTGAAAATAAAAAAGATTATAAGTTTTTAAGAATTAAATCTTCTATTAACAAAGATTGGCAAATAAAAGCCCAAAAAATATCAAGATATGCTGGGCCTAAAGAAATTGAGTTTGCTCTGCTATCAATCGAATCAAATACAGGACTAATAAGGACAATGATAACCAGTAAGAATCCATCATTTAATGAATACAATAGGGTCGTTTCATCTATAAGACCTTTAGGTTCTACTTTTAAAATAATTCCTTATGCTGCTGCATTAATAGAAGGTATAAAATTAAGCGATAAATTTGAAGACTTACCAAGATGCTGGGACAGTTATTGCCCAAAAAATTTTTCAGAAGACTATCTTGGTGAAGTATCTTTGATTGAATCATTTAAAACTTCATCCAATATAGTTCCAATATCAATAACAAAAAAAATCGGCTTAAAAAATATAATTAATTTAGCAAATTCATTTGGTCTAGGTTATAAGCAAGAGTTAAAGGAATTCCCATCATTAGCTATTGGTTCCTATGGAGATAATCTTTTGAACATTACAAATGCATATTCTGCAATAAACAATAATGGGAATATATATAGGCCTAGTATCTTAGAAAAAATAGAATCATTTAATATCAAATCTATTTGGGAAAAGAAATCTATTTCCAAGAAAATATTAGATTTAAAAGTAAATAAAAAAATAAACAAACTTCTTGAAATATCTGTAAAAGAAGGAACTTCGATGGCGGCTTCTATAAAAGGAAAGCAAATTTATGGAAAAACTGGAACATCTGATGGGAATAAAGATCTTTGGTTTATTGGTTCCATTGATAACCTTACAACAGGGATCTGGATAGGTTACGACGATAACAAGGAATCTGAATTATCTAGTGGGAATGCAGCTTATTTATGGAGGAAGTTCATATCTGAAATTTATAAAATTCCAATTAAAAAATAAATTATGTTTTTAAGATTTATAAGAAATTATTGCAGAATAAAATCCATCACCAGGATAATCCAAGCTAGGAAAAATCTGCTTTTGGCTAACCAATTTTAAAGTTTTGTTTTTTTCAATAAATCGTTCAATTAATAGATTATTTTCATCGGGACAAATAGTACAAGTTGAATAAACTAAAGTGCCATCTTTTTTCAAAAGAGGGAAAATACTCTCCAAAAGTTTTTCCTGTAATAAAGTTAAAGATTTTATTTTTTCTTTACTTAAAGACCATCTAGAATCTGGATTCCTGGAAAGAGTTCCAATGCCCGAACATGGAGCATCTAATAAAATCTTATCAAAATAAGATATAAACTTAGGATTTAATTCAATCAAACTCGTAGCATCAGCCTTGAGAGTATTAACAGATTTCAAATTTAACCTTTCTAAATTTGATTGCAGTATTTTCAATCTTTTTGCTGATCTATCTACGGCAGTGATTTCAGCACTATCATTTGTTAATTCTGCAAGGTGGGTAGACTTACTTCCTGGAGCTGCACAAGCATCTAAAATCTTTTCACCTTCTTTTGGATTTAAGAGCGGTGCTATCCACTGAGAAGATCTATCTTGAATTGTCCAAAGTCCATCACTATATCCAGGTAAATTTTTTATAGATCTTGGATTAGATTTTAAAGTAATTCCATTATGTAAATCAGTAATAATTTCAGCATCAATATTATTTTCATGAAGTACTTTCAAAAAGTTATCTAAATTAGTTTTTAATTGGTTAATTCTCAAATCAATTGATGGTTTTTTATTAAATGCCTTAATGATATTTTCACCCTCGCTATGGCCGACCCATTTATAAAGATCCTTCACAAGCCATAATGGAAATGATTCAAGATATGAAATTCTTTCTTTTCTATCAGAAGATAATTTCGGAAAGATTTTTTGTTCTAATTTTCTTGATGCATTTCTCAATATCGCATTTACAGTTCCCGCTAAACCATTTAAATCTGTTTTTTTAGCTACTTCTACAGTGGTGGAAATTGCAGCAGGAAATGGGATTTTATCCATTTTCAATAGTTGATACAAACCTATATGTAGAAGCCATCTTAATTTTGGAGGCTGCTTTTTATGAGTAATTTTTGATGTATGATCCGTCCAAAGATCAAGAAATTTTCTATATCTTATACATCCATAAGATAATTCCGTAATAAAAGCTATATCGAGAGGATTAAATTGATAATTTTTTAAAACCTTTTCAAGAGCATGATCAGAAAAATCACCAGAACTAACTTTTAATAAAATTTCCCAAGCTGCTTTTCTTTGTAAATAACCTATACTCAAAATATAATTAATTTTTAAAGATAACTTTAATATACAAAAAATTCAAAAATTTAAACTACTTTTTCAATTGCAGAATTAAACCAAATAAAACCTAAGATAGAAATAAGTGAAAGATTAAATCCTAAAAAAAGAAAAATATTTAAAGAATGGATTCTTTCCCGAAGAAATATTTTTTTCTCTTTTTGATACTTCATTATTAAAATAAAAACTTATTCAGGATTTCAAACGGCAACCAATATTTATAGATCCTGCATCAAGCATTCTGCCTAATTTAATCGCTATGGATTCCTCCAACCTTGAGAAACTAGATTGATGAGTAGTTATCCAATCTAATTCAGAAAAAGTGATGATTCCCGTCGAATTACTTTTTAAAAAAAGTGTTCCAATTTCCATTAGATAAATCTAATTTTTTCTAAGTTAACATCCGTACTTAATATTTCTTCATAACATAATATTCTTTTAATTTTTCTAAGACAAAGGTAGGTTATTACTCTTAATTTATTGAATATCTCTTAAAAATTTATCGGCCATTTTTAAGTGATTATTTAATTTTTCCTCTGACATTTTATCGAGATTTCTCGTTAACATTGCCAGACGATATTGCTTTCTAAAAAAGCTTTCATTATCTTTAATAAATTTCCAAAATAAGCCATCCCATATTTCACACCATGGGCCGCTTTTAAAATTAGACATTTTTTTTACATAATTAGAGCTTGATATATATGGCTTTGTTGAAAAGATACCACCATCACTAAACTGACTCATTCCGTAAACATTTGGGACCATAACCCAATCATAGGAATCAATAAACATTTCCATAAACCATTTATAAACTTGGTTTGGGTGAATTCTACATAGAAGCATAAAGTTGCCAAGAATCATTAGCCGCTCAATATGATGACAATAACCAAATTTAATAATATTTTTTATAACAACGTCTACTGGTTCAATTCCTGTATTTCCTTGATAAAAAGATTTTGGAATTGGCTTATCTTCAAAATTCCAAAAATTACTATTTCGCATCTTTGTTCCGTACTTTTTATAGACGAGGCAAATAAATTCTCTCCATCCAATAATTTGACGAATAAAACCCTCTAAAGAGTTAATAGGAACATTATTATTTTTTGCAAAAAGTAATGCTTTACTAACTACTACATCTGGGGTTAATAAGCCGCTATTTAAAAGAGGAGAAAGTAAACTGTGCCACAAAAAAGAATTTTCTTTAGAAATAGCATCCTCATAATCTCCAAATAAGAAAAATCTATGTTTAAAAAAATCATTTAACCATTCATCAGCCTCTTCAAAATTAGTTGGATATAAAAAGTTATTACTTTCTCCAATAAACTCAATATCAAAATTGGCTAAGGACCTTTCTGCATTAACAACAAATTTATTTTTTTGTAATTTAAGTGTATCGGGTATATTTATTTTTTTTGGTAATTTTTTTCTGTTCATTTCATCGAAACTCCATTTACCTCCTTCAGGTGTATCATCAGGATTAACTAATATCTTTTGGCTCTTTCTTTGATTCTCATAGAATCTCCCCATAAGAGGTTTTTTTGCATTTGATGCAAATAAATTTTTTAAATCTTCACTGCTCATAAACATAGGAGAAGGCAAAATATTTAAAGCTAAATTATTACTTTCAACAAAATTATTAATCCTCTTCATTATTAAAAAATCATGAGGGTCAATAAGATTTATTTTCTGATATTTATTTTTAATAAATTCCGATAAGTAATCAACTGTAGAAACATTATTCTTGTTTTCAATATATAAAACTTTAAAGCCAGATATTTCTAAATAATTTTTATAAGCGAGCATAGATGCTCTATGAAAAACTAACTTATTTTTATGATTAATTAATTTATGAAATTTATCATTTCCAAAAAATAATGAGTCTTCCAAAATCAAAACTTCACAATTTATTTTTAAGATTGGGCTTTCTCTAAAAAGTTGATTCGGGAAAATAATTGATACTTGTTTCATCTTTGCGACTTCCTGTTACTGCATCTTTTTGAACAGTAGATAACATCATCCCAACAGTTTTTCCATTTTTTACGCCACTCAAACGGCCTATTGCAAACAGGACAAGTTTTAGTAGAAAGATTTTTCAAAATTTATAATTTTCTTTTATGAGCAGATTTAAATCTAGTTGAATCTTTAAGGGCCATATGTTTTGTATTTCTTCCCGAAACTCTCTTTCTCCAGACTTTAAATGATTTAGGTTTAAGATTTTGACGCATAATTTTTATCGCATCTTCCTCTTTTAAACCAAATTGATACTCGATAGCTTCAAAGGGTGTTCTATCTTCCCAACACATTTCTATTATTCTGTCTATATCGACACTTTCCATATTTATTGTTCACATTGTGAGGTACAAAGTTTTTCAATATCGGATCTACCTGTAATTTGAAGTCTATATTTTGCCCAATATCTGTAAACCAATCTCAATAATGGAGATAAGAGCTTAATCTTCAAGGGATAATAAACCCAACCTAAACCAACTAATTCATAAGAATATGCAAGTACATCTAGTCCCCTAATAATTTCACCATTTTCAATAATCCCATGCAGGTTTGACATAGCTTCTGAATATGAGATGTCATTAAAAAGACTTTGATCATAATCTTTACTATTAATATCTATAAATGCAATTTGATTTAAGGTATCTCTTTTTTCAAGAAAATTTGTTTCTCTCAAACAAAGTGGACAACCACCATCGAATAAAAAGGTTAATTTATTTTTCATATTTTTATTCAAATATAGAAATTAAATAACTTTTCTGTGGAATAATTTTTTTTTTAAAAGTACAAGCTTTATAAATCCTTAATAATTACCAGTTCAAATTCAGCAAAATTACATTATCTTATAAATTAATAAACCATTGATAAAGGGATACATCAATGGTTTAAAAATATTTATGATCAATCATCTAAAAGATGAACTCCTTCTCCTACATCAGGAGTAAAATTACAATATTTTTCAAAAACAAGTCCAACACCTCTCATTTTTTCTCCTAATTCATCATTAAATTTATTCCATTCTTGAGAATCTCTTTCAGGTAAATTCCAACCTTGTTTTTCTACCATGCTTGTAATTACTGTATAGTCCCATTCGATGTATGCCATTGAGTTAATTTAACTATAAAAATATTATAAACCAAGAGATTTAATAGGTAGTCAATCTTTTTTGAATATAATTTAAAAGTATGAAAAAATTATAAATGTCAATTTTGCCAAGAAGATTTGAACGAATCAAAAGTGTTTTAGATTGCAGAATGAAAAACTTGACTGTTTTAGTTGAGGACGTCAATAAACCACATAATCTATCCGCGATATTAAGGACTTGTGATGCAGCAGGAGTTTTCGAAGCAAATTTCATTAGCAAAACGAATGCTGTTAAAACTTTTAATAGTACCGCCCAAGGTAGTCAAAAATGGGTCAACCTAAATAATCATGTAAATACCATCACTGCAATATCTGATTTAAAGAATAAGGGTTTTAAACTTTATGGAACGACACTCAATAGTAAATCAGTCGATTATAGAAATTTTGATTATTCTCAAAATACATGTTTTGTTTTAGGAGCAGAAAAATGGGGATTAAGTAATGAACTCATATCAATGGTTGATCAATCAATTTTTATACCTATGAGAGGGATGGTTCAATCCCTGAATGTTTCAGTTGCTGCATCCATATTATTATTTGAAGCTATTCGCCAAAGAAAAAATAAAGGCATACTGCCCACTAATGGAGAAGGTTTGAATGTAGATGAATATCAAAAGACACTTTTTGAATGGTGTTACCCTGAAATAGCTGAGATGTATAAAAAATCAGCAAAAGAATATCCAAAGTTGAATGATCAAGGAGAAATAGATCCTATTAAAGATATTTAAATTTATTCAGACTTTCGACTATCAAATATTTCTTCAAGATCCTCTCCTATGAAAGAAAGACCTAAAACTAAAAAAAACATTGCCAAGCCTGGAAACAAAGCTGTCCACCATATACCTGTAGGTAAAGCAGCAAGAGCAAGATTTAAATCGCTTCCCCACTCTGGGACATCTGCAGGGACTCCAAGACCTAAAAATCCCAAACTTCCTAATACCAAAACAGCATCTGCAGCATTTAGGGTAAGCAGAATAGGCAAAGGAGTTATTACATTTGGGAGAATATATTTAAAAACAATTGTTTTAACATCAGCTCCTGAAACTTTGGCTGCCTCCACATAAGTTTCAGATTTAACCAATATTGTCTGATTTCTGATTAATCTAAAATATTGAGGAGAGTAAACAATACACAATGCCAAAGCTGCGTTAAGGATACCCTTACCCAATACAAAAGCCACAACAACTGAAAGCAAAATTACAGGTATTGAAAAAATAGTATCCATTATTAGTGATAAGCATTTATCAAAAAACCCACCAAAATATCCACTTAATAATCCCAATGGCAATCCCAAACTTAATGAAAAAAGAATAGCTAAGAATACAACTTCTATCGCTAAGGATGATCCTTGCAAAGTTCTTAAACAAACATCTCTTCCTAATCTATCTGTGCCACAAAAATGATTAAGCGAGGGAGGTGCAAAGATATCATTGCTTAACATTGAAAATGAATAACCAAAAAAATTATTTGTCTCTAAAAATTTCATTATTAAAACAACAAGAAGATAAAAAAGTACAATTAAAAAACCAGCTTTTCTGATATTTGCGCCAACACGATTAAATGAATTAATATCCAAAATCTTTTTTTACAGATATGACTGAAATATACCTAATTATTTTAAGAATAAATAGCTATAAATTTTAAATTAAAAGAAATTACTGGTTTAATTTAAGTACTGCCATAAAAGCTTCTTGAGGGACTTCAACTTTACCCATTGCCTTCATTCTCTTTTTACCTTTGGCTTGTTTCTTCAAAAGTTTCTTTTTCCTAGAAATATCTCCTCCATAACATTTAGATAAAACATCTTTTCGCAAAGCACTTATACTTTCACTTGCAATAATCCTGCTACCGATTGATGCTTGAATAGGTATTTTAAATTGTTGTTTTGGAATAAGTTCTTTTAATTTCTCAACTAAACTCCTGCCAATTCCATAAGCCTTATCTTTATGAACAATAGAAGTTAATGGATCTGCTCTTTCTGAATTTATTAGGACATCTAATCTAACAAGGTCATTCTTTCTATAGCCAATCAAATGATATTCCATTGATGCATAACCTTGGGTTCTACTTTTCATTTGATCAAAGAAATCTGTAACAACTTCTGCTAATGGAATTTCATAAATCAAGGTAACTCGATCTGTTGTTATATATTTCATATCTATAAATACTCCCCTTCTTTCCTGACATAAACCCATTAATGTTCCATTAAATTCATTGGGAGCATAAATTTCCATTTTCACATAGGGCTCTTCTATTGATTCTCTAAGTTGTGGATCAGGAATTGTAGAAGGATTGTCAATAAAGATATGTTCCTGCTGATTTAAATTAACCTTATAAATAACTGATGGTGCCGTTACGATTAGATCCAAGTCATATTCTCTTTCTAATCTTTCTTGAACAATCTCCATATGAAGAAGTCCAAGGAACCCGCACCTAAATCCGAAGCCCATTGCGCTACTGGTTTCGGGCTCATATTTTAAAGCTGCATCAGATAATTGTAATTTTTCAAGAGATACTCTTAAATCTGGGAATTGATCAGCATCAGTAGGGAATAAGCCACAAAAAACCATAGGATTTGCTGTCTTGTATCCAGGCAAAGGATCATTTGCAGGTGAATTTAAAAGAGTAATCGTATCCCCCACTCTTGCATCAGCAACTGATTTTATAGAAGCAGCTAAATAACCAACTTCTCCTGCATGTAATTCATCAACTTGCTGCTGATCAGGTGCCATTATTCCTATCTCATCCAGTTCATAATTTTTTTTACTCGCCATTAATAATATCTTTTCTCTCTTGTTAAGAGAACCAGATATCACCCTGAAATAAACAATAACTCCTCTATACGGATCATAATAAGAATCAAAAATTAGTGCCTTTGTAGGTAGTTTAATTTCATCTTGAGGAGGAGGTACTCTTCTTACGATTGCTTCCAAAATATCTTTAATACCAACTCCAGTTTTTGCTGAACAATTTATTGCATTAGATGTATCAAGTCCAATAATTTCCTCTATTTCTTGTTTTATTTTTTCAGCATCAGCACCCGGTAAATCAACTTTATTTAAAACAGGAATTATTTCAAGATTATTTTCTAAGGCAAGATAAACATTAGCTAAGGTTTGAGCTTCTACTCCTTGACTTGCATCAACTACGAGTAAAGCGCCTTCACAAGCTTGAAGAGATCTACTAACCTCATAAGAGAAATCAACATGTCCTGGGGTATCTATTAAGTTCAAAACATATTCTTGAGAATCTCCAGCTTTATATTTCATCCTGGCAGCCTGTAACTTGATAGTTATTCCTCTCTCTCTCTCAAGATCCATACTATCCAAAAATTGTTCTTGCATATCCCTTTGCTGCACAGTACCAGTATCTTGGAGCAACCTATCAGCAAGGGTAGATTTACCATGATCAATATGAGCGATTATGCAGAAATTTCTAATTTTTGAAACCGATATATCAGTCATATAGAAAAAAAATTCTCCTCTTATTACATCTTGATCAATATTAGCTAATTAGAATTATGGATGGAAACCAAAAATGGAATTATTTCTTTTTTTAATGTCTTTTAACGAGGTACTGTAATTTTCACAGGCTGATAGTTCTGGATAAATTAAGTCATTTATTTTTTTCTGAAGATTATGCTTATCGTTTAAAAATAAAACAGATTTTTCTAGAACCTCAACCATAATTGAAACCGCAGTGCTTGCTCCAGGAGAAGCTCCTAGCAAAGCAGATAATGATCCATCAGATGAATTCACAATCTCCGTTCCAAATTTCAAAGAACCACCACCTTTAGTTTTTTTAATTATTTGGACTCTTTGACCAGCATTCTTTAAATACCAATCAGAAGGATTAGCTGAAGGCATCATATTCTTTAAGTTCTCAACTCTGGATTTATGGTTCTTTAAAGATTGTGATATTAGATAATTAATTAAATCGTTATTCTTGAAACCAACGTCTAACATAGAAAAGATATTATTCTTTTTAATTGAACTAAATAAGTCAAAGTATGAACTTTGCTTTAGAAATTTTGTTGTAAATCCAGCAAAAGGCCCATATAAAAGAAGTTTTTTATTATCAATCCATCTGGTATCTAAATGAGGCACAGACATTGGTGGCGATCCAATATCAGCCTTACCATAAACTTTTGAATTATGTTTTTCTGTTAGATCTTTTTCTTCGCAAATAAGCCATTTCCCACTAACCGGAAATCCACCATAACTCTTTGCTTCTGGAATTTTCGATTTTTGCAAATAATTAATTGTTTTTCCACCTGCACCAAGAAAAACATAGCCAGTTCTAATTGAAGTTTTTCTACCTTCTGAACTAATTTCTAGTTCCCATTTTGATTTTTCAATTTTCTTTAAATCTACTAATTCTGTTTTATATCTAATTTCAACATTTTTGTTTAAAGAAACTAATGACAAATACTCTTTTGTGAGAGCCTCAAAATTAATATCTGTTCCTCGACCTATTCTAGTAGCAGCAATTTTAGTAAATGGATTCCTATCTTTTGTTATAAGAGGAGCCCATGATGAAATTTCTTCAAAAGATGTAGAAAATTCCATATCAATAAATTCAGGATTTTCGGTCATTTTCTGAAATCTTTTTTTTAAAAAATCAATATTATCCTGACCAGACACAAAGCTAATATGAGGAATAAATTTTAAAAACTTTTTAATATCAATTTTCCCTGCTTCATACAATGAGGCCCATAAAGTCATGGATCTTTCAAAAGAACGATTTATTGAGAGCGCTTTATCTATTTTTATATTTCCTTTTTCATCTAAAGGAGTATAGTTTAATTCGCAATTAGCCGCATGTCCTGTACCTGCATTATTAAAAGCGCCAGTACTTTCACTTCCTGGAGAATTTAATTTTTCTATAATAAGTAACCTTATATCTGGTAAAGCTTCTGAGATTAGAAGGGCTAAAGTACTGCTCATTATCCCTGCTCCTACTAAGACTGCATCAAAGTAGCTATTGTCATTAATGGGATTTTTAAAAGAAGTCACAACAGAAAATTATCTTTTTTGCAATTAATCAAATTTCTTTCTAGGCTTATTATAAAGTTAATTTAAGATTATGAGTACTGAAACTCTCTCGCTTACAAACGAAAATGTAGAAAAAGTCCTTGATGAGCTAAGACCTTTTTTAATATCTGATGGCGGTAATGTAGAGATTGCAGAAATAGATGGTCCAATTGTCAAAGTCAGACTTCAAGGGGCATGTGGTAGTTGCCCAAGTAGTACTATGACTTTAAAAATGGGTATTGAAAGAAAGTTAAAAGAAATGATTCCTGAAATAAGCGAAGTTGTCCAGGTTTTATAAAAATTTTTAACTGAAAAAAATATTACTTAGTTTTTAATTCCTTCAATAAAGATGATTCCATATCAAGGCAATCAATTGGAAGTCCTTGTCCAATAGCGATTAAAAGAGGTGCAAGAATTCCTAGAGTAAAAACTAAATTTGACTGGCTTACATCATATTTACTCAAAGTAAAAGTTATCAAATAAATAATTGAGAAATACGCATGTAAGGAAAAAAATTCTTTTGGCTTAAGGACTGGCCACCTTAAAGTATTTCCCAAGAAATATAAAAAACCTGTCATAAAATAATAGTTACATGAAGATTAAACCAAATATAAACATAATCCCTTTTAGAAACTATTTATAAAAAAATTTACCTAAGATAATAATTAAAAAAACATTAAATATTAGTTTCTATTTGTAATAGCTAGACAACTCAAGTTAAATAAGCTTATAATTGTTTTGTAGCAATTGCTACTTTTTCGTTCACCCTCACTTGAGGGCGCAGTTCGAGTCATACCATGGAACGGGGGATGGCCGTGTTGTCACATCGAATCATGACTACTTTAACTTACAGAGGTAAAAACTACGTTCAAAACAAAGAAGCTGCTAAAAAGCAACTTGTTGAACTTACCTATAGAAGAAACGTATACACCAATAGAATGGATGACGCTTCTTCAAGTAATGAAAAAGCAGAATTAAATTATAGAGGTGTTAATTACACTAAATAATTTAATTAAACAAATTAAAAGCCCCTTTTTCAGGGGCTTTTTTTTGGCTATATTTATCAAGAGTCCTTTAAAAAATATGTCTGAAAGTTGCTGTAATACAAACACACCTAATAAAGCACCTAATCAATTCGACCATAAAGATGCCATTCAAGAAAGATATGGTTCGGCCGCACTAGAAAAAGAAAGTTGTCTTTGTACCCCAGTGGGTTTTAATCCCGTTTTACTTGAAGCAATTCCTCAAGAGGTTATAGAAAGGGACTATGGGTGCGGTGATCCAACAAAATATGTTCAAAAAAATGATATAGTCTTAGATCTTGGAAGTGGTAGCGGCAAAAATGCTTTTATTTGTGCCCAAATTGTGGGGAAAGAAGGAAAAGTTATTGGAGTTGATCAGAATCCTGACATGCTTTCTTTATCTAGATCAGCCTCTAAAAAAGTTACAAAAAACATAGGTTTCAATAATACAGAATTCCTTGAGGGATCAATTGAAAAACTTGATGAATTAGATAAAGATTTAAATCCATTAATAGCCGACAAATCAGTTGATATTATTCTAAGTAATTGCGTTTTAAACTTGGTAAGTCCAGAATCTAGAAGTAACCTTCTAAGAAATATAAAAAGAGTTTTAAACGATAATGGAAGAATTGCAATTAGCGATATTGTCTCTAACAAAAAAGTTCCTTTAAGATTACAAAATGATCATGACCTATGGACTGGTTGTATTAGTGGAGCATGGTATGAGCCCGACTTTATAAGTGATTTCAAAGAACTAGGATTTAAAAATTTAGAATTTGCAGAAAGGAGTTCTGAACCTTGGAAAGTAATTGAGGATATTGAATTTAGAACAGTAACTTTAGTGGGCAATATTTAAAAAAATTCAAGAGTTGAAAATATAATATAAATTTCCATGAGAAATAATCTAAGAGATCAAATACCCGCATTAAAAAATAAGTATTATTTCAACTATGGCGGTCAGGGACCATTACCAAAATCTTCTCTAGAAGCAATAGTTAAAACTTGGGAAATCATCCAAGATTTAGGACCATTTACCAATGATATGTGGCCTTTTATTTACAAAGAAATATTGACCACAAAAAGAATCATTGCGCAAAAATTAGGTGTCAATTCAAAGAATATAGCTTTTACCGAAAATATCTCTTCCGGTATGATTTTGCCCTTTTGGGGAATAAAAGTAGAAGAGGGAGAAGAGTTGTTAATAAGTGACTGTGAACATCCTGGAGTAGTGGCTGCAAGTCGAGAGTTTTGCAGAAGAAATAAATTAATATTCAAAATTTTGCCAATCCAAAAAATTAAAAATCTAAACGACAAAAATATAATTTTAGAGATTTTGAAAAATCTAAATAGTAAGACTAAGATCCTAATTATTTCTCATATCTTATGGAACTTTGGATATAAAATTCCTTTAAAACAAATTTCTATCGAATTAAAAAATAATCGAGAAGATTCTTATTTACTTGTTGATGGTGCTCAAACCTTTGGGCACATAAATATTGAAGAAGAAGTTTTTTATTCTGATTTGTATTCGATAACTTCTCATAAGTGGGCATGTGGGCCAGAAGGTCTTGGAGCAATTTATGTCTCAGATAAATTTATTCATGAGACAGATCCAACAATAATTGGTTGGAAATCATTAAAAAAAGAACAAGGAATCTATGAGCCTTCAGATAATCTTTTTCATGATGATGCAAGGAAGTTTGAAGTAGCTACCTCTTGTATTCCTTTACTTGCAGGGCTGCGGAATTCTTTAGATCTTCTGGATAAAGACTGCCATGAGAAAGAAAAAAGCAAAAATATAAAAAGATTAAGTGAAAAACTTTGGGATCAATTAAATCAATTTAACGGAGTTGAATTAGTTTTAGATAAAAAATACCTAAATGGGATAGTTAGTTTTAATATCGAAAATATTAAAGATAAGGATGAATTTGTGAAAAAACTTGGAGAGAAGAAAATTTGGATTAGAGTTTTAGAAGATCCAAAATGGTTTAGAGCATGCGTACATCAAATGACTACAGAAGCTGAGATTGATTTACTTTCTAAGGAAATTAAAAAAATTATAAATTAAATAATTAGAAATTTTTTTATAAGAAACACTTGCATTTCAAGAAAATAAAGAGAATATAAAGAAAATGATAATTCAAATGGAATCAATTATACCTCCCAAAAGAATTATTAAGAAACAGCTTAAAAAGGTTAATAAAGCAATTATTGAAATTGCAGAAATGAAATTTAAAAATATTGAAGAAAAAGAAGAAAAATTAGATGCACTTGTTTTTTTAAAGAATCAAATACTGAGGAAGGCCGAGAAGTTAGAAATTAAATAACTAAATTATTTAAGAAAAAGTTATCTTTAAATAATAAATTTATTATTTTCTTAATAACTTCTTAACTTAGTAATCTTAAATTTTATAAGTCTTCCAAAATACTATTTATAAAGTAATATTTTCTTCAAGTTTTTTCTTTTTAAGCAACTGATCCCAACAATCTGTATCAATCAGGCTTATGTAATAAAAAAAGATTTATTTTACCAAGGAATCTCGGAGCTGTCCCAAGCAATAAATTTTCCACTAGATGCTGGATTTTGATTTTTAATAATATTGATCAAGAATTGGGAGGATTTTTCTTTACTAAATAATTTATGTTCTGGAACAAATTTATGAAAAGGTCTAGATAAATCAGTATCAACTGTTCCTGGATGAAGCAATGTGATAGTAGCCTTTGGGAAACGTCTAGCCCATTCAATACTTAAAGATTTAAAAAACTGATTTTGCGCAGATTTTGCAGCTCTATATGAATACCAACCTCCAGTATGATTATCTCCAATGCTGCCCACTCTTGCACTTATACTTGCAAAATTAAAATTAAAATCTTTTGGTATAAATTCTTCAATAGTTTTAGCTAATAAAATAGGAGAAAAGGCATTTATTGAAAAACTTTCCATCATATTTTTTTTATCAAGATGTTGTAATCTTTTTTCTGGTTGGAGAGAATCACTATGAAGTCTACCTGTAGCATTAACAACTAGCCTTAATTTTGAAGGATGATTTGATATTTTATTTTTCAACTGCAAAAGGGATTGAGAATCCTCTATATCTAATTCCCAAAAAGAATTAAATTCACTACTTCTTCCACACAAAACAACATCTAAATCTTTTTCACTTTCATTCAGATCTTTAGCTAGTTGTGTTCCAATTCCACCTGCGCCTACAACCAAGGCTAAGCCTTTCATTTTATTAAAAGTAACTTGATTGATTCTAAGAAACTTTTCTTGTGATCTGCGTAAATATCTTTCTTATTTGATTAGGAAATTTTATTGAGATTTACTTTTTTCTTTTAGTAATTTATAAGCTATTTTTCTATCATCAAAATTAATAACTTTATCATTGAGAATTTGGTAGTCTTCATGTCCTTTCCCTGCAATTAAAACAATATCTTCTTTATTGGCAAATTTAATAGATTCATTTATTGCTTTAAATCTATCAATCTCAATTATTATTTTTTCTCTTTTTTTTATACCCATCAAAATATCATTTACTATTTTTTGGGGTTCTTCTGATCTTGGATTATCTGAAGTTATAAAAAGTTGATCAGAAAATTCTTCAGCTATTGATCCCATTAAAGGCCTTTTACTACGATCTCGATCTCCGCCACAGCCAAAAACAGTTATAAGTTTCCCTTCACAAAGTTTTTTAATTGATTGCAAAACATTTTTTAATCCATCAGGAGTGTGGGCATAATCAACAATTACTGTTGGAAGTGATTTTAAAACGACATCATTATCAATTCGTATTTTCTCCATTCTCCCAGGAGCACCAGGGAAAGATTGTATTAACTTTGATAGATCTTTTAAAGAAAAATTAAGTTTATACAAAATTGTTATTGCTTGAATCGCATTCATTAAATTAAATTCGCCAACAAGTGGAACAAAAAGTTGAATTTTTTCGCTAGGTGTATGAAAAATGCAGGTGGAGCCACTTTCAGTAAATTTTTTATCTGTTACGAAAAAAAAATCATCATTTTCAAATCCACTTTCATTAATCTTTGTAGAGACTAATGAAGATCTTTTTTCAAGATCAGATGATAATTTAGATATCCAATAGTCATCATGATTTAATACACAAATTCCATCTTTTTCTTTTAAGTAAGGTGGAAAAAATAATCTTCTTTTTGTTTGAAAATATGATTCCATATCTGAGTGATAATCAAGATGATCTTGAGTTAAATTAGTAAAAATAGCCGCCTCAAATTCGCATCCTGATATCCTGTTTTGAGCAATAGAATGAGAACTTACCTCTAATATCGCGAATTCAGATTCTGCCTCAACAGCAGCATTTAATTTCTTTTGAAGTTTATCGGCGAAATCAGTTGTATGAGAAGCCACTTCTGAGAAGCCAGGCCATCTATTGAGCAAGGTCCCAAATAATGCAGTCTTTTTCCCTAATTTTTTTAAAAAATATTCCAATAAAAAAGTAATTGTCGTTTTTCCATTTGTACCCGTAACACCAATAAGCTTAAGTTTTCTTGAAGGCCTATTCCAAAACTCAGAGACTATTTGACCAAAAATATAATCTAAATTATCCTCTATAACCAAAATCCTTTCTCGATCAATAGATCCAATTTTCTCTTTTGCAGCAGAACCAATAATGGCAGCCTCCGCGCCATTTTCAATTGCCTCAATACAGTATTTTCCTCCATCAACATTTAAACCAGGCATACCTAAAAATAAAGTTCCTTTTTGTACTTCTTTAGAGTTAAAAGAAATATTATTGATTTCATGATCCATTAAATCCAATGAAGGAATAATTCCTACCAAATCTAAAAGTTTATGTAATTTTATCGATCTCATATAAAGAAATTATTTCTCCAGAATGGTACTAATATTTTTTTGAAACCAATTCTTTAATTGATCATCTTTTAATCTTGGAGAAATGCGAGGCAATTCTATAATCTCCTTGGACCAAATTTCTTCAACAGCAATAACAGGTACTTCATAATCATATTTTTTATATTTATCTTTATATAAATCGACCCTATCAATATCAATTTCTTTGAGCTCCTCTAGATTAGGGAATAACTCATTAAGATTTATTTTTGCCAGTTTGTTTTTTAATGCATCACAAAGGCAACATCCCTTCCTAACAAAAATAAAAATTTTCATTCATTTAGTCAGGCACAGGGTCACATCCACAGGGAGTTAAAGGATGACATCTGCTTAATCTTCTTAAAGTTAACCACCCCCCCTTCCAAGGACCATGTCTAGTTATTGCCTCATATCCATAAGAGCTGCAAGTTGGAATGAATCTGCATCTTGGTCCGAAAAAAGGAGAAAACCACTTTTGATAAAAAGAAATCATAAAAAGAAGTATAGAAGTAATTGATTTATTAATAGTTTTGAACACTTTAATGATGTAAAATAATATTTCAAGTAGTAATTAGTTTAATTGAATTTAATCAATTATCCAATTTATTACAAATTTCTATTTAATTTTTAAATTATGTCAAGATACCGCGGTCCCAGATTAAGGGTTACGCGTCGCTTGGGAGAACTACCAGGTCTCACCAGGAAAGCTTCAAAGAAGTCTAATCCTCCAGGTCAGCACGGCCAAGCCCGTCGCAAGCGATCAGAATATGCAATTCGTCTAGAAGAAAAGCAGAAACTTAGGTTTAATTATGGGGTTTCTGAAAAACAACTAGTACGTTATGTAAAAAAAGCTAGAGCTCAAGAAGGATCTACAGGAACTAACCTTCTAAGACTTTTAGAAAACAGACTTGATAATGTTTGTTTCAGATTAGGTTTTGGAGGTACCATTCCAGGCTCAAGACAATTAGTTAATCATGGCCATGTAACCGTTAATGGAAAGGTTCTTGATATTGCAGGTTATCAATGCAAATCAGGCGATGTAATCGGAATTAAAGAAAACAAAGCAAGTAAAAAACTTGTAGAAGGTAATATAGAATTTCCTGGTTTAGCAAATGTCCCACCTCATCTTGATTTAGACAAACCTAAATTAACGGGAAAAATAAGTGGGAAATGCGATAGAGAGTGGGTGGCTCTTGAAATAAACGAATTACTAGTTGTTGAATATTATTCAAGAAAAGTTTGATACTACTTTTCTTTGGATTATTAAATCTCTCTTTAAAAAATGAGAGATTTAATTTAATTCTTATTTTTAAAAATAATGGGAAATAAGGAAAATAATATAAAAAAGGCAGGTTTTAAGACCTTGTCTATCCACCATGGGGAAACTTTTGCAGAAGACACTGGATGCGTTATGCCTCCTATTTTTTCTACATCTACTTTCAAACATGGAAATAAAGATAATTTCGACTACACCAGATCAGGCAATCCAAACTTTAGAATTCTAGAAAAAATCCTTAAATCAATAGAAGATTCAAAATACTGTACAGTTTTTGGATCTGGAATTAGCGCGGTAACTGCAATTTCATCAACACTAAAATCAGGTGACAAGATACTCTGCGAGTCAAATCTCTACGGTTGTACAGTGAGGATGTTCGAAAAAGTTTTCAAGAAATTTGGACTAGAAGTTTTATACACAGATTTTACAAACCAAAATAATATCAAAAAGATTTCATACTTCGAGCCAACCTTGATATGGCTAGAAAGTCCAACTAATCCACTTTTGAAGGTACTTGATATTAAGGCGATTTGTGATGAAGCGAATAAACTACAAATCCCAGTAGTAGTGGACAACACCTTTTCTACAGCACTTATACAAAAACCATTGGACCTTGGTGCAACACTATCACTCGTAAGCACAACAAAATTCATTAATGGACATAGTGATGCACTAGGTGGAGCAGTGCTGACAAATAATGAGGTATGGAATAGTAAGATGGTTTTTTCTCAAAAAGCTCTAGGGCTTCAACCATCTCCTTTTGATAGTTGGCTAATTACAAGAGGAGTAAAAACTCTTCCTTTAAGAATCGAACAACAAACGCAAAGTGCAAAATTAATTTCTGAAGAATTAGAGAATCATAAAATAATCAGTAAAGTAATTTATCCTTTTAATAAAAAACATCCGCAATTTAATTTAGCAAAATCGCAAATGAGATCTGGAGGTTCGATGATCACCATAAAATTAAATCTTAAAAAAGAGGATACTTTTAAATTTTGCAAATCTCTCAAATATTTCTCGCTAGCAGAAAGCCTCGGAGGAGTTGAAAGTTTAATTTGTCACCCTGCAACAATGACTCATGCTTCTGTTGATGATGAAACGAAAAATCTTTTAGGGATAGATGATGCTCTTGTCAGATTATCTATTGGATGTGAAGAAACAAACGATTTAATCTCAGACATATTATTTGCTTTAAATAAATTCTGAAAATTGAGAGATTTACTTAAAAACCCTATATGGAAAGATTTAGAGTTGGGATATTCTATTCCTGAAAGTATTCATGCTATTTCTGTAGCATTACCAACTTGGAATGATGTAATAAATTATGAGGAAAAAAATCAAGAATGCATGAATTTATTGAAGTCCATTTACCCAAGATTCGGGCTAAACCCCATAGTGAAAAGATTATGCGAAAAAATAAAAAAGGAAAATTACTATAACAATAAAAGTATCTGGCCATATCCGAATGAAAGCATAGCTTTTAAAGCCAAAAGATACATTGATAGAAATACTTCTGGACAATTCTCATTAATAGAAAAAAGAGATAATTTAGCTTTCTTAATAACTGAAAAAGAAGGAAGTATGTATGCAAAATCTTTTTGGCAACATACTGGTCTTGGTTTATCTTCAAGGGCTGCTGCTGTAGAACTAGGTCTTGAAGATTGTCCTCCAAAATCTTACGTAAAAGAATGTTCTCAAAGAATAAAAAATAGAATTTCTAAATCTACAAAAGTTAACTCTAATGATATTCACTTAACTTCATCTGGAATGTCTGCATTGCATACATCATTAGAAATCATATATAAATTATTTCCAGCTAAACCTACACTCCAAATTGGTTTTCCATATGTAGATGTACTTAAATTACCAATGAAAATCTTTCATGGAGCCAAGTTAATTACAGAAGAAAATTGCGAGGATATTGAATTAGAAGTCAAAAGAATAAAGCCATCAGCATTAATTATTGAACTACCGAGTAATCCAATGCTCAAATGTGTAAACATTAAAAAAATTTCAAAAATCGCAAAAAAGTTAACTATCCCCTTAATTGTTGACGATACAATTGGTTCAAATTTAAATATAAATTCCATAGAACATGCAGATATAGTTTTTACTTCACTTTCAAAAATTTTTTCAGGTAGTGGTGATATTCTTGCCGGATCATTAATACTAAATCCAAAAAGCAAATGGATTGATCAATTTAGAAATGCATTAAACGAGATTAATATTCCAATACTTTCCGATGGAGATATAGTTTATCTTGAAAAAGTGAGTAGAGATGTAAATCAAAGAGTCTTTGAACAAAATAAAGCATGTTTAGAATTAAAAAAAAGATTAGAGAGCCATAGCGAAATTAAAAATATTTTCCATCCTGAAAATTGTCCAAATTTTAATTCTTTACTGACTTCTGATGGGGGTTACGGCTGCTTATTATCGTTTGAATTAAATGGAGGATTGAACAAAGCTAAAAAGTTTTATGATTCTCTAAAAGTATCTAAAGGTCCTAGTTTAGGTACAAAATTTACTCTAGTTTGTCCTTATGTTTTACTAGCTCATTATGACGAATTGGATTGGGCTGAAAGTTTTGGTATACCTTCGCACCTTATTAGAGTATCAGTTGGATTAGAAGACCAAGATCAATTATGGGAAAACTTTTCTGAAGCACTAAATAATTTCTAAATTTCTAGTATTTACCGTATAGAAACTTATGTACTCTTTTTCTAAATAATAGTTAGTATTAATATATAATTTTCTCAATATATAAATGGCAAAAATTTATGAGGACAACAGTTTTGCTATTGGAAACACTCCATTAGTAAAATTAAAATCAGTAACTAAAAACGCGAAAGCTACAGTACTTGCAAAGATTGAAGGTAGAAACCCCGCTTATAGTGTCAAATGTAGGATTGGCGCAAACATGATCTGGGATGCAGAGAAAAGTGGGAAGCTAACGAAAGACAAAACTATTGTTGAGCCAACTTCTGGAAATACAGGTATTGCTCTAGCTTTTACTGCTTCAGCTAGAGGTTATAAACTCATCCTTACAATGCCAGAATCCATGTCAATAGAAAGAAGAAGGGTTATGGCAGTGTTAGGTGCTGAAATTGTTTTAACAGAAGCATCTAAAGGTATGCCTGGAGCAATAGCTAAGGCAAAAGAAATTGCAGAAAGTAATCCTTCTCAATATTTCATGCCAGGTCAATTTGATAATCCAGCAAACCCTGAAATTCATTTCAAAACTACTGGACCAGAAATCTGGGATGATTGCGATGGTGAAATTGATGTCTTAGTTGCAGGGGTTGGAACTGGCGGCACAATTACAGGAGTTTCAAGATACATTAAGCAAGAGAAGGGCAAAAATATTACTTCTGTAGCTGTAGAACCCTCACATAGTCCTGTTATTACGCAGACAATGAATGGAGAAGAGGTTAAATCTGGACCACATAAAATTCAAGGAATTGGAGCAGGATTTATTCCTAAGAACCTTGACTTGTCAATTGTTGATAAGGTTGAACAGGTAACAAATGACGAGTCAATCGAGATGGCTCTTAGATTAGCAAAAGAAGAAGGTCTATTAGTTGGAATATCTTGTGGAGCAGCTGCTGCTGCCGCTGTTAGATTAGCTGAACAAGATGAATATGCGGGGAAAACCATTGTAGTTGTTCTACCTGATTTAGCAGAGAGATATTTATCATCAATTATGTTTACTGAAGTTCCAAGCGGAATCATTCAAGAACCAGTCAAAGCCTAAATCTATTTTTTCTCCAGTAATGCATCTGGTGAAATATACATAGCATCGCCATAAGAGAAAAATCTAAATTTTTCTTTTATGGCTTTTTTATACAAATCTAATAATCTTTCTCTACCAATCATTGCACTTACTAATAGTAATAATGAACTTTTAGGAAGATGAAAATTAGTTAATAATCCATCAACTACCTTAAATTTATAACCTGGCTTAATTACTAAATCCACATATTTCGCTATGGGAATAAAGTCATTAATTTCATGAGAATAACAACTTTCAAGAGCTCTAACGCTAGTAGTACCAATAGCAATTATTCTTCTATCTGTTTTCTTTATTTTTTTTATTTCCTCCACTACTTCCTTATTAACACTTACCCATTCTTTATGAAGTTTTAAGGCACTTAGATCTTCTTGATCAATTGGTTTGAATGTTCCATAGCCCACATGCAAAGTTATCGGTAAAATTATTACTCCTTTTTTTTTTAGATTGGAAATAAGATTTTTGCTTAAGTGTAAACCAGCAGTTGGTGCAGCAACTGCCCCCGGAGTAGTTGCGTACTCAGTTTGATAACTTTTCTCATGAAAAGATTCTTCTTCAGAATTTTTTATATAAGGAGGGAGTGGTATTTTCCCATATTTATCAAGAAGATCATTCATTGAATTGAGACAAGTTATATTTTCTGGAAATTTAATCAATCTACCTCCAGTTTCTTCATCAACCCCATCAACAATTAAATTAATATCTTTTGCTAAAGGAGATTTTAATTTTAATTTTCTATTTATTTTTAACTTTTTCGCTGGCTTTGCCAAACATAACCAAACACATTCATGAGATCTTTCTAAAACTAATAATTCGACTAATGTCTTATTTTCTAATTCAACCTTTAACCTAGCTTTCATTACTTTAGTATTGTTTACAACTATAAGATCGCCTTCTCTAAATTCATCTAAAAGATTCTTGGTAAATTTATTAGTTAAAAAGTTTTTTTCTAAAACATTATTTTTAACTATCATCAATCTTGATTCATGCCTAATTGCAGAAGGTTTACTAGCAATTAATGAAGGATCAAGTAAATAATCATAAGCTTCAAGCTTATAATCTCTCTCTTCATTATTAATTTGAGAAATCAATTAAACTTAGGAAACAAGAGTCTCTGGCTCATTTTCAATTAGGGAAGCCAAGTCTTTTAAGAATGAAGCTCCATCAGCTCCATAGATCACTCTATGATCAGCTGTTAGATTTACTTGCATTATTTTTTTAACAGATATTGAACCATCACTATTAGCGACAACAGTTGGTTTCGATGATGCTATCGCTAAAATAGCACCGGTACCTGGAGGAAGAATTGCGTCAAATCTATCAACACCAAACATACCAAGATTAGATAAAGTGAATGTTCCCGTTGAGTATTCATCAGGTTCTAATTGTTTTGATCTTGATCTTTTTACGAGATCTTTCCATTCCCTGGATAATTCAAATAAATCAGTATTGCATGGTTCTTTTAAAACTGGAGTTATTAGTCCACCGTCTTCCATCGCAACAGCAACTGCAATATTTATATTTTCTGGATAAGAAATTCCATTTTCTGAAAAACTTGAGTTAACTTGAGGATGTTTCTTTAGTGTCTTTGCAACTGCCTTTACTAGTAAAGCAGTCATAGTAACTCCGTTTTGTTTTACTTTTTTGTAGAAATTATCTAATTTATCTGTGTTAATGGAGTATCCCACCCTAAAACATGGAACATCTAAACTAGATTCCATATTTTTATTTACCGCTTTTTGAAGAGTATTAAATTGAACTGTTTCTCCGGGATTACCAAAACTATTTCCTGGAGTTTCTGGTTTACTTTCAACTCCCAAATTTGCTCCAGGAATACTAGCAGGAGAACCACCTTCACCTATCCATGGTATAGAAACAGGTTGGCCATTAGCTTTTAAAATATCATCAGCTTGAATCCTTCCGTGAGGTCCGGATCCATGAACTTTTGCTAAATCAACACCCATTTGAGAGGCTAGTTTTTTAGCTCTTGGAGATGCAATTATCCTCGAAGAAACATTACTTGTGGCAGCATTAATTTGATCACTATTAAAAGATGGAGCCACCTTTTCACTCTTTAACACGACTTCTTTTTCTTGTTTTTCAACAATTCCACTTTGGGCTATTGGTTTTTCTTCAGTTTTATTGCTTACCAATTCAAGTTGGTCAGAAGTAGATACTTCGGGTTGCTTTCCTTTATTTTGTTCTTGAACAGACACTATCTCATCCTCATTTTCTACAATGAGGCCAATAGTTTCTCCAACAGGAGCAGTGCTACCAGCAGGCATTAAGACAGCTGCAAGATATCCATCTTGAAAAGATTCAACATCCATATCTGCCTTATCAGATTCAACAACCAATACAGACTCGCCTCTTTCAACCTTATCTCCAGGATTTTTCAACCATTCCACAATCTTGCCTTCCGTCATGGTAGAACTCAAGGCAGGCATGAATATTTCGTGAGACATAAGAAAATTGTTATTGCATAAGTTTCAAGGGATTTTTACCAAACTTTTAAAAGTTTTTTTGATTAAGAACCCTTTAACTCTTGATATAATTATACGAAATCATGTTCGCAGTGGGAACTCTTAAAACTTAAGAAAGTAATAATTTAGAGCGATTAGAATTTAAAAATTTTCGCAATTAAGATTTACTTATTTTTATCAAAAATACTTAATCTTTTCTTTAATTATTATCTATAGATTGAATAACTCCATCTTTAACAGTAATCGAGACTTGCATTTTTTCAATAAGATTGTCGCCCACAGTGACATCACAGAAACTATCCACTTGACCTTGATCAACAATTTCGTCCATTTTTAATTCGCGAACTTGACTCTGCTGTTGAAGTAGATTTCTTTTTTGTTCTTCAATTTCATTTCGTTTTGCTGCGACTTGTTGTTGTACCTGACTGACTTGTTCTTGAACTCTTGGATCTAGAGGGTTAACCGATTGGGATCTAATATTATTTACTATTTGTTGACCCTCCTGCTCAAGTTGAGATAATTGCTGGTCAATGTTTGAAATTGCTTTACTTAACTCTTTTTCAGCATCTTCCTTCCAAGTTGGAGTAACTACAGCTTTAATAGCTATTGAGCGCTTTATAGATATTGAGTTTTTTGTTTCCATAAAAAATTAAATTACCTTTTCAATATAGAAAGAACAAATCAATTTTTCTTACTAAATTTCTGTTCATACATATTTTCTATTTGTAATGAATACTTTTTTTCTATTTCTTTTCTTTTTTGTTTAAGAGTTTGTGTTAACAAACCATTTTCTAAAGTAAAGGCATCAACAAAATAACAATCTAATATTTGTTCTTCTGATCTTGCTCCTAATCGACTTTTAAGCAAATTATTAATTTGTGATTTAAAAAAGGTACTTATATTCTTATCCAAGTTTAATTTTGAAAGGTCTTTTTCCGAAAACTTGTTTTTAACTAATTCGACATTAGGAACTATAAGGGCAGTTAAACATTTCTTATCTTGTCCTACTAGTTGAATTTGATTAATAAATTCAGAACTAAGGATTTCGGTCTCTAGAGGATTCGGTTCTATATTTTCACCACTTGATAGCACTATTGTATCCTTGGCTCTTCCTGTTATAAAAAGAGAACCATTTGGTATTAGGAAACCTAAATCACCAGTATCAAACCAACCGTCCTTGGATAAAACATCTTTTGTAGCTAATTCATTATTAAGATAACCTTTCATTACTTGTGGTCCCTTAACAAGAATTTTTCCGACTTCCCTGAACTTCAGAATCTTTTTTTTATCATCATTCACTATTTTGATTTCGGTAAATGCTAGAGGCTGACCGGATGATCCTCTAACATTTAATTCTCTTCTCCTACAAGTTAATACTGGACTAGTTTCTGTGAGTCCATATCCCACCAAAACATCTACACCTAAAGATTCAAAAAAAAGATCCACATGTTCTGGCAATGCACCTCCGCCGTTAATAGGAAATTTCAGTTTTTCTCCGCATAGTTGTCTAAGAATATTCGGCCATAAAAAAGTTGTAGACAATTTATGTAAAGGATATCGGCCAATAATAGAACCAAGTAAAGGGATTTTTGATTTAAAGGTTATTTGATTGATATCTAAATTTCTTATCTTTCGTAGACTTCTTTTAAAAGCTGAACTATTACTTATCAAAAACCTAATAAGTTTTTGCTTTTTAGAAGGCATTTTTTTTAACGCCTGAAAAAAACCATCATGTATTGCCTCCCATAGTCTTGGGACAGTAGCCATGACAACAGGTTTTATTTGTGTAATATCATCTTTCAGAAATTTTGGAATTGTGTAGTATTGAGAACAACCACATGAGAAAAAGAAGTATTCAGCACTCCTCTCATAAGAATGCCAGATAGGCAAAACGCTTAATACAGAGGTCCCAGGTTCTGGATCAGCGATATAGGCTAAATTGATTATTTGATGTAAAAAATTTGCATGAGTCAAGGGGACACCTTTAGGTTTTCCGGTTGTCCCAGAAGTGTAAAGAATTGTAGAAACATCATCGATTTTTGGATTAAATTTTTCAATATTATTAGTCTGTAAATTTTCTTTTTCTGCTGCTCTTATAAATTGATTCCAACTTATTAAACTTTCAAATTGTTCATCTTCTAAATTGATTATAAATTTCAGTCTTTTTTTTAATTCTTCTTTATTATTTAACTTTAGCCAAATCTCCTTAGATTGAACTATTAGACCTACTGAATTAGAGTGCTCAATAATATAGTCTAATTCTACTGAAGGAGAATTAATACCTCTCACTGCATTTATAGCTCCTAAACGCATTAAGCCTTGATCAACTACTAGCCATCTTGGAGAATTTTCAGATATTACAGTTACCACATCCCCTTTTACTAAGCCATAATTTTTAAAAGAAAAAGAGACTTTTGTTATTAAATCAGCCAGCTCAGAATAAGAGAATTTTTCTTTGTATTTCCCTCTTAAATCGCAAACAGCTAAAGTATCACCACATTTAAATTTTAATTTTTCCCAAATTTGATCTACATGATTAAGGTTATTAATAAAATCTCTATTTTTAGCAAATTTATCTTTTTTAGAAAGAGGCTTGGCTGAAGGCCAGTATGCTAAATCACCCATATTAAATAGATTTTGAAATTTTAATTTCTATTTTGATGCAAAATCAAAATTAAATTCTTCCTGAATGATTTTTTTAACAATTCTCTTGACTTCTTGAATATTTAAATTTTTGTTGTAATCAATCATATTTGCCATAAGACAATTTTCTATTCCGCAAGGAACAATTTTATTAAAGTTTTCTAATTCACAGTCAATATTGATTGAAAATCCATTTATTGTAATCCATCTTTTACAACCAATTCCAATTGAAGCAATTTTCTTATTTCCTATCCAAACACCAGTGAATCCATCTCTTGTATGACAATCTATATTAAAAGTTCCAAGAATTTTTATAATAATTTTTTCAATTTTTCTTAAATACCAATTTAAATCTTTATTAAAATTTTTCAAATCTAACACCAAGTAAGTTACTAATTGTCCTGGCATATGACAAGTAACCTCACCACCTCTATCAATCTTAAAAACATCATAATTATCATCATTCAAAGAAAATAATAAATTATCGTAATTAGATCCTCTACCCAACGTATAACAGAGTTGATGCTCACCTATCCAAATAAAATCAGGGTTAGAGTTATCTAAAATCAATGCCTCTTGATATTCTTTTTGTAATTTATAAACATCATTGAAAAAAGAAATATTATCAGGTTGTTTAATTATTGCTGTTCTATTAACCATATTTATGTAGATTTAGAAAGTAAGTAAATATTTTTAGATTTGTTATGAAAATTTTAATCCATGGAAAGAATTTTGAGCTCACTGGAGCATTAAAAGAATATACTGAGGCAAAGATAGAAAAAGCAACTCATCACTATAAAGATATCGTTAAAGAAGCCGACATACACCTTTCAATAGAAAAGAACCCAAGAGTCTCGTTCCAAACTGCAGAAGTTACTATTTTTGCAAATGGTACTGTAATTAGAGCTGAGGAAAAAACTGAAAATTTATATTCAAGCATCGATCTAGTTTCAAATAAACTTTGTAGAAAATTACGTAAATACAAAGAAAAAAACAATAAACCTACTCATCATAATCAATTTAAAAATAAAGAGTCTTTACCAATTGAAAGTATGGAATCAGGATTTTTAGATAAAGCTTTATTTGAAGAAGGAATTGAAGCAAGTCTGCCTGAGCCATCTATTAAAAATAAATACTTTGAAATGACTCCAATTTCATCAGACGACGCAAGAAAACAATTAGATCTAATTGATCATGATTTTTATGTTTTTCGAAACAAGAAAAATAATGAACTTCAAGTTATATATAAAAGGAATCATGGAGGTTATGGACTGATTCAATCTAAATAAGTTTTAAATGCCCAATATTGAATATGAATTAAACGAGAAAATTCATGCGATTATTATTAATCCTTATCTATCCTGGGAAGATTTTTGTGTGAATTGTGATTTAATAAGAAAATACAATATCAAAAATATTACTACTTCACTAAATTATTTAACTGATCTTAAAAACTGTTTAGGTAATTACAGTACGAATATAAACACACTTATTTCTTACCCTTTAGCAGATTTACCTATTTCATTTATCGAAGAATTAGTTAGTTTTGCAAAAGATAAAGGTGCAAAAGGAATTGAATATATCCCAAACTTTATCAATTTATCCAAAAGAAATTTAGAAACTTTCGCTGCTGAAATTGAGCAAGTTAAATTATCTGGTTTACCAGTTTCAATAATCATAAATAAATCAAAACTACAAGAAGAAGTTTTTATTAATGCGATAGAAATATGTTTGGAATTAGGAATAAAAAATTTCCAATTCGGGGACGGGTTTGGGTCTCCTCCTACATCTAATGATGTTCCCGAAAAACTTAAACTAACAGGCTCACAAAATCAAATCAAAGTTGTAGGTAGCATAAAAAAACTGTCGCAAGTAATTGACTTGTTTGATAATGGAATTAGTTGCGTAGGAACTTCCAATTTTTGTGAAATTTTTGAAGAAGTAAAAGTTTTTTAAATGTCTGGTTCTGGTGAGTGCAGACTAAATGGTCTCTGTATTAAAGCTTCTCCATTAGGCGAAAATGATAGATTAATAACTATCCTTACCGATGAGCAAGGGATTATTAGATTAGCGGTACCTGGTGCTAGGCGTCCTAAAAGTAGTCTTGCCGCAGCCACTCCCTTAACATATTTAAGTCTGCAGATTTTTGGGAAAAGAAATCTTAAATCTGTACGTCAAATTAAAATATTAAAAAGCTATTCTGGTCTAGGAAAAAATATTGAATGTCTTGCAGCCGCACAAGCAATAACTGAATTAACATTTTTATTAGTAGGTAATAATGACAAGCAACAAGACTATTTATCTTGCGTTCTTGCACATCTTGATAGGATTTATTTATATAAAGAGTCTCAAGAAGAGGATATTAAAATGCTCTCCATGAGTATTCAATCTTTAATCCATCTATTAGCCATCGGGGGTATTAATTTACCAATTCATCATTGTTGTAAAACTGGAGAACCTATCATTCCACCTTTAGGAAATTGGGAATGGAGTTGTTATTATATGCCCAGTGAAGGGTTTTCATCCATAGAAGATCCTCAAAGTAATCTAAAAATAAATGCATCTGAAGTTGCTCTATTACAGAGACTTCTTTTCCCAGAATTACCAATAAAATCTAATGGAGAATTGTTGGGTCCAAAAAAAGTCTGGCTTAAAATATTATTCATAATTGAGACATGGATCTCTACTCAATTAGAGAAGGATCTATCTTCACTAAAAATGTTGAGAGAAATATATAGTTAGAATTTTCATAAAGCATTAAAAAATTTAAAAAATACTATCATGGCGTCTTTCCCTGTTAACTTAATAAATAGTTAAGTCAATTAATGTGGTACATATTGCCTGGCTGGGAAAAAAATCCCCTTTTTGTGGAAATGTAACTTACGGTAATTCAACTACTAAAGAATTAAAGGCCAGAGGTCATAAAATTAGTTTTATTCATTTCGATAATCCCTCTAGTTCAAATTCATCAAAACCATTATTTTTGGCGAATGATCCTGAAGTCAGTCTCCCATATTTAATTAAGTCCCAAGTATATACAATCCCCTCCCCGAGGGCAGAAAAAGAGCTTAGGCAATCATTGGAAAGATTAAAACCCGATATAGTACACGCTAGCCTCACCTTATCTCCCTTAGACTTTAGACTCCCTGAACTTTGTAGTGAAATTAATGTTCCACTAATAGCTACATTTCATCCAGCATTTGATGCTAAAAATAGAAATTTAACTGCGAGTACTCAACAACTAACATATCAACTTTATGCTCCCTCTTTGGCTAAGTTCGATAAGATAATCGTTTTTTCAGAACCTCAAAAAAATGTTCTTGAGAAATTAGGAGTACCTAAAGAAAAACAAATAATTATTCCAAACGGAGTTGATGAAAATATTTGGAAGCCTTTTTGCGAAAAAAACAAAAAATATGATCAAGTAAAAAAGAAACTAGGAAATAAAAGAATTTTTTTATATATGGGAAGAATTTCCAATGAGAAAAATATCGAAGCACTTTTACGTTCTTGGCGCCAAACAAAAAACAATAATTGTAAATTAGTTATTGTTGGAGATGGACCAATGAAGCCAACACTTGAAAATAGTTTTTCAAACCTAAGTAAAGAGCAATTAATTTGGTGGGGTGCAGAATTAGATTTAGAAACTAGGGTGGCAATAATGCAAGTAGCAGAGGTATTTTTCTTACCAAGCCTTGTAGAAGGTTTATCATTATCACTATTAGAGGCAATGTCTACCGCTACTGCATGTGTAGCAACAGATGCAGGGGCTGATGGCGAAGTATTAGAAAACGGAGCAGGAATAGTAATTTCTACTGATAATGTAGCTGCACAATTAAAAACTATAATCCCGATTCTGGTAGATCACCCTTCGTTTACAAAAGATCTTGGAGAAAAAGCTAGAGAAAGAGTAATTAAAAAATATACAATTAATAAAAATATAAATTTGCTTGAGAAAGTTTATGTAAATCTAAAAAGATAATTTCAAAACCTAACTAAACTCTTTACTACGATTACTAGCAGAAACTATTGATTCAATTAATGCTGACCTTACACTCTTTTTCTCTAAAACCCGTAAAGCAGAAATAGTTGTTCCACCTGGAGAGGTTACTAAATTTTTGAGCTCTGAAGTAGTAAGTTTATTTTCTTTGATTAAACTTATAGTCCCTAGTATCATCTCCATTACAAGTTCTTCTGAAAGTGCTTTTGGCAATCCACCGCTCAACCCTCCATCACTAAGAGATTCTATAATTAAAGCGATAATTGCAGGTCCTGATGAAGTTAAAGCCAAAAATATATCAAGATAATCTTCAGTAAATTCGTAAATTTTACTGGTACTTTCAAATAATTTTTTTGTAAATTGTTCCTGCTCTTTTGAAATTTCTTCACCCCATGCAATTCCTGTCAAACCTTTTCCCACAGTTATTGGAATATTTGTAACAGCCCTGACACATTTATGATTAGGGAATTTTTGAGTAAGTCTATTTATTGAAACTCCTGCAAGGATAGATACTAATAAGTTGTCCTTGGTTTTTAGACTATCGCCCTCGATTATATCTTGAAGATGTTGAGGTTTTACAGCAAGAAGTTTAAATTGACAATCCCAAATAATTTTTGCCTCTTTAGAATTTGATTTATAAACGTTTATATTATATTTGTAATTTTTTCTTATATTTTCTAAACTTTTTTCAGAATTTACAAGACAATATACATCTCCTGGCTGAATTAGTTTCTTATCTAATAGAGGAGTAACAATAGCATTCGCAATATTTCCAAAACCAATAATCGCAATTTTATCGGTCACAGATTAATCATGAAAATGCACTTAATTTCGAGTTGCCCCATGCTGGTTCAGGGGCAGTATTATTTTCCAGAGTATATTGTGGTGTATTATTTGTAGGAACATTTGAGGGAGAAGCTTCCTCAGGGGAAGAGCTGGTAACATTTACACAACTTGGTGCAAAAAGAAAAATACTTTCACCTACTCTCTCTTGATGTCCATCAATTGCATATGTGCCACCAGCTATAAAATCAACCGCTCTTTGGGCCTGATCAGGATCCATCATAGTTAAATTAAGAATTACAGTTTTTCTCTCTCTTAATGCTTGTATAGCCTGAGGCATTTCATCAAAACTTCTAGGTTCCATTAAGCTTACTTCTGAAGATGAATTCGATATCCCTGGCATTCCAACAACTTTTGATGATCTATTGTTATTCATAAAATCGAATGGATTTGAATTTGCAAGAGCGTTTGTGCTGTTTTGATTTTGTTTAAAATCCTTAATATCGCGAAATTCATCCTCTGATTCATAGTCCAACTCATCAAAATCATCATCGAGATACTCATCCCCTGCGACAACAGCCTTTAATCTAGAAATAAGTGACACCTTTTAAATCCTCTTGAAATTGATTACTAAGGTTTACGAACCTTAAGTAATAGATTCATTTTTTAAATGAATAAACTACCTATACTTAAATAACGTTAGTTCTACTTTACTGCAAGTTTATAAATAAGATTTTTATAAAAAATAACTAATTAGGATCTTTCTCCAAAAATTAATGATCCTAATCTTAACCAAGTCGATCCAGCATCTATAGCTTCTTCCCAATCCCCTGACATTCCCATTGAACAATCTGGGAGTTGAAGTGAATCAGCTAAGGAGCGACATTTTTTAAACAGCTCTTTATTTTCTTTGGAGCTAAGCCCTTTAGGATTTATAGTCATCAAACCAGTTAATGTGATATTTTTTAATTTTTGAATTTCTCTCCAATTCAATATTAAATGTTCAGGACTAAAGCCTCCTTTTGTAGGGTCATTACCCAACTTGACCTGCAACATAATGAGTGGATTCTTTTTCTCTTGATATGAAATAGAAGAAATCTTTTGCAACTTCTCAAATGAATCTACAGAATGAATATATTGAAAATTTTGAACTATCTTTCTTATTTTATTACTTTGTATTCGTCCAATAAAGTGCCATTTAATTTTTAGGTCTTTAAGAATTAATTGCTTCTCGAGAGCTTCTTGAAACTTACTCTCACCAAAATCAACTTGACCTATATTGTTAATAGTCTTGATTTCTTGACTTTTAAATCCTTTACTAACTGCAAGAATATTTACATTTGATGGGATTTGATTTTTTATTTTTAAATAATTTGAGGGTTCCACATTTTATAAAAAAGTTTGTGTAAATAAATTCTCCCATTTAGGTAGATCTTCAGATCCTGTTCTTCTAGCTCTTTGAAGATTTAATTCTGCCTGATTACGAGCATCTAAATAAGGTATGACTTCAAAAAAAACTTCTCTCTGTCTAATTTCTACCAAAAAAAACATTTTTTGAGCATATAAAGTCGCATAGATATCTCTCCCATCGCTTCCCGGAGATACTTGGTACAACATTCCAAATGTTGGATGGTTTAAATAACGCTCAGAACTCAAACTAAAACATTGTGTTATTTATAATGCACCATACAGTTTTCTAAGAAAAATTGCTATGCAAATAAAACATATCGATAATGTATTAACAATTACATTAAGAAATGTTGAAGGATAAAAAGTTTTAAATCTATTTGTTTTTATATTTATTTTTTTCTTTGACAGCAGTGAATCTGCGCCTTGATCTATTCTTAGAAATATATTCTGAAATAGCCTCTCTACTAAAATCAATAAAACGTTAAAAGATTTCTTTAATCCTAAATTTCGAAAATTTATTGATCTAACTGAAACCGATTTAATTATATTTTGAAATTCTTCTTGAACTAAAGGAATAAAACGTAATGCAATTAATAATTGGAAAAGCCATTTGCTTATTGGTAATCCAATTTTCCTTAATGGATACAAAAACCAATAAAATCCCCACACGATATCTTCTTGTAAAGTAGTTAAAAGCATCAAATTTACACTATGAATTAGAGTAAATATCAAAGTGGAGGTTTTAATACCTAGTTCTAAAGCCTTTCTAGATAAGTTATAGGGACCAAAATTTATAAACCATATCTTCTGCGATGGAATTTGCAAAATATTCCATTCTTTATAGTTTTCAAGTACGACTTCCAACTCGTTGGGATTTCTTAAGTACCCATCAAGAGATTGAATATCAGAAGAGGCAAGTATTGATATTAACCCAATTAGTAACGACAAAATTGAGAGCAAAAATAATGATCTCCACCAAACTCTATATGGCAATAAACTTAAAAAAGTAATCAATATTAAACAACCTACTAAACTCAATCTCCATATTGGACCAGCCCAAATTGGAGTGATTAGAAATATCATCACTATAATTATTTTTAATCTACTATCTATAATCCTTAGCCAACTTCTATTACCATAAACATATTGTCCA
The DNA here is from genome assembly GCA_003281485.1 of Prochlorococcus sp. AG-347-J20. Classification (GTDB taxonomy): domain Bacteria; phylum Cyanobacteriota; class Cyanobacteriia; order PCC-6307; family Cyanobiaceae; genus Prochlorococcus_A. The sequence goes on from QCBW01000001.1 coordinate 56,850, forward strand.
ACAGAAAATTTAGTTAGTAAATTCATTAATCTTTTTGAATTAATTCAATATTTTCTCTTTCGACTTCTTTATTTAATGCTCTTTGCTGTTTTCCTCTCCAAAGTAAAATGAGAGGTGTGCCTTCAAATCCTAAATTTATCCTAATTTGTCTTTCAATATATCTTCTGTAAGTTATTCCAAATAATTTAGGGTCGTTTACAAAAAGAGTAAAAGTAGGAGGTTTGTTCTTTACCTGGGTACCGTAATAAAGCCTACCTTGCTTACCGCTTCTTTTCGTTGGAGGACTTTTCCAACTAATAGATTCTTTAAGAACTTCATTAACCACTGATGTTGAAACTCTTCTTCTATGTTGATTTACAGCATTAAGAGCATGGTCAAAAATATTATCAACTCTTTGTCCTGTTAGAGCAGATGTAAAAATCATTTTTGACCAATGTAAAAAATAAAGTTTAGATCTAAATTCTTTTTCTACTTGATAAATTGTTGAACTATTTTTCTCTACGAGATCCCACTTATTTACAACAATTATACAAGCTCTACCTTGTTCCTCTATTCGCCCTGCCAACTTCTGGTCTTGATCAGTTACTCCATCAATAGCATCTATTACTAACACACAAACATCGCTTCTATCAATAGATTTGAAAGCCCTATTAATACCAAAGAATTCAGTACCATACTTAACATTTTTCTTTCTTCTAATACCGGCAGTATCAACAATTTTCCATTGATTTTCTCCTTTTTTAATAAGCGTATCTATTGAATCGGTTGTCGTTCCACTAATATCACTGACTATTGCTCTTTTTTCTCCAGAGATAGAATTTAACAAACTAGATTTACCAACATTTGGTCTGCCAATAATTGACATCATTATCTTTTCTTCTTCATCTTGAATATCAATTTCAGGAAGTTCGTCAATAACGAGATCTAAAAGATCACCAGTACCTGAACCATGAATAGCCGAGACAGGGTAAGGTTCCCCTAATCCTAATTTCCAGAACTCTGAAGCCAAAGAGATCCCAAGAGTAGTTGATTCGCATTTATTAACTGCCACAATCGTTTTACAGCTAGAGTTTCTTAACCATTTTGCAATTGATAAATCGCCATCAGTGATACCTTGGTTTCCATCTACAACAAGTAACGCTAATGATGCCTCCTCTAAAGCCAAGAAAACTTGCATTCTTATCTCAGGGAGAAATTCACTATCATCATCAAAAACCAATCCTCCAGTATCAACTATTTGAAATTCCTTACCTCCCCATGAAGCATTTTGATAAGTTCTATCTCTTGTTACTCCAGGTTTATCAAATACTATTGCATCATTACTTTGGCAAAGACGATTCACTAAGGTAGATTTCCCAACGTTGGGTCTTCCGATAATTGCTATTGTAGGAAGAATCAATTCTTCTCTCCAAAGAAAGTACTATCCATTACAACTATACCTTTAATAGAATCATTTACCTTACTCAAAGAAATTTATTTTATTTCTGGATCACCAAAATGTCCTTTTGCTGGATTATCAGGCGGAGAGCTCAGACTTGGAATAAAATTATTTTTATTGGAAAAGCAATTATTCTCAAAAGCCCAATAAATTAACCAATTTACTGCGGTTGCTCTTCTAGTTCTTCTTGGATAAAGTTCATTAATCCTATAACCTTTAAAATTAAGAAATTTTTTTAATCCTTGTTTATGTTCCTTTGGGATCGATCGAGTCAAATGTACTGATGCTTTTCGCTCTGAAATAATTTGAGGAGCTTTTTCAAATTTATCTGACCAATATGTAGGAGTTAATACAGAAGTGACCCAATTATTAATAGTTTTTTCTCTGGTATAAAAAAGTCTTTCCCAAACCAATTCACAAACAAAAATATCACTAACCTTATCTTCAAGAACAAGAATTAATAGTTCCTTAGATATTGGCCAAGTAAATTGATTTTCAACTAATTTTTCTCTTTTAAACATTAATCGAACCTTATCAAAATCAAAGAAAAATAAGGCATAAATTCCTCTTTATATTGTGGTGCATATTGAATAATTTGATCAGGCATCCCAACACTTAAAGCTATTAATGATTTATTGATGATATCTTCTTTTTTTAAAATTTCCCTGACTAAATTCCATCTTTTGCCAACTTTCATAATGGCCAATACCGTTTTGTTTGCCTTACTTTCCCTAATTAGGCTTGTTAATTCAGATTCTGAAGAAGGGCATTCTTTGATAATCAATGTCTCGCCTTTTTTTACCAAATCAAAATCATTCAATGCTGCTGCTGCCGAGATAGAGGAAATACCAGGTATGGTTTTGGTAATAATTTCAGCATGATTATTTTTTATTAACCTCAAAATATTAGAAGAACTTGCAAATAAGGAAGTATCTCCGAGACAAAGTAAAACAACTGATTCTCCATTTTGTATAAATTTCACGATTTTTTTTACAGCATTAGACCATATTTCATCTGGATCAAAATCTTTCCTAGCCATTGGAAAGATGATAGGAATATTTTTTTTAAATTTGGTATATTTCTTCACTATTTCCGCAGCAAAACTCTTTTTATTATCATCTGAAATTGGGAAAACTATAACTTTCGCCTTTTTGATTGCATCTACCGCAGCAATTGTTAAAAGTGATGGATCTCCAGGACCAACACCAACGATGGTTAATGTTGGTAAATCAGTTTTATATCGATTTAGTAAACTTGAGAGCTTATTTTTTATCATTTTAATTTTATTATCTTTAGCTATGTACCCTTGGCATCATGAAAGTTTCAGCCAGTATTGCTGACTCAATTTCAGACAATTCCTCCAACCTTTTGAAAGTTTGATTTTTAGAGAATTTGGTTTGCGCTAGTTTCCAGTAAACTCCAAAATGTCTTGCCTCACTCTCAAGCAGAGACTCATAAAGGACTCTAAAAGATTGGTCCTCAGAATTAAGCGCAAGCAAGCTTAATCTTTCATGACTTCTTGCTTCAATAAGTCCTGCTATTAAGAAACTATCAAGCATTCTATTGGGCTCATCCTTTCTTATGTTTTTGGACAATTCAGCTCCATATGGAGGTGGTTTTAAGGACTCAAGAGAATGTCCAAGATCCTTTAAAAAATAAAGTATTTTCTCAAAATGCTCTAATTCCTCTCTCGCTATTGGACTAAGAACTTCTGCCAGATTTGGTTCTGATGGATATCTAAACATCAATTGTATAGCTACTCCTGCTGCTTTTCTTTCACAATGAGCATGGTCAACAAGAATATCTATTGGATTAGATAATGCTAGTTTGATCCACTCATCTGAGGTAGGTGACGTTAAATATTTAATATGAGAAGTGGGCCTTTTAAAATCTACTAGCATTTAATCTTTACTACTTAAATATCCAATAATTCCTTCAAGAGCTAAGGAATAACTTGATATACCAAATCCACTAATAATTCCTATGGCTTTATCTGTAAGAAAAGATTCTTTACGAAAATCTTCTCTACTGAAAATATTCGAAATATGTAACTCTACAAATGGAATTTTTGATCCAATTAAAGCATCACGAATAGAAATAGAGGTATGAGTAAAAGCGCCAGCATTTATAAGAATACCTTGAGTACTTTTTACAGACTCCTGAATTTTATCTACTATTTCTCCTTCGTGATTACTTTGAAAACATTCAAGATTAATACTTTTTTCTTTAGCAACTTTAATTAAATCTTTTTCTATATCAATCAATGTTTTATTACCATATATTTTAGGTTCTCTAGTGCCCAAAAGATTTAGATTTGGTCCATTTATCAATAAAATATTCATCATCAATAAAATCTTTTCTTTACAAATGCTATCTAAGAAGAAACAAAAAAACCAAAACAATTTCACACAAAGTGTCCATTAACTGATAAGTTCAAATAGTGGGGGTCGGTGCCCGAGTGGTTAAAGGGGGCGGACTGTAAATCCGCTGGCTCTGCCTACGTTGGTTCAAATCCAACCCGGCCCACTTTAAAATTGCCCTTGTAGCTCAGCGGTAGAGCACTCCCTTGGTAAGGGAGAGGTCTCGGGTTCAAGTCCCGACGAGGGCATGAACAAGAAGTATCTCCATAACTGAGTTTATAAGAATTTGAAAAAAATAAAATAATTTTAAGACCACTTAATATAAACGAATTAGAGCAGAAATTAGAGCATAATTATTTCTTATTAAAATAATTTGCTTCGCTTGGTAAGGGAGAGAACCTAATTTGAGTTCTAGGGGAGTTTATATCTCAATAAAACTAATTAGTATTAAATAACATTTATATATTTTAGAATCTAAAAACATTCTTTTAAGAAATGGCATTATCGTCATACAGGATACACAGAATATATCTTGCAGCGACCATGAATTATGGTCTTGGTTCTAATGATCCAGAAGAGTTGGCATACTACAACAAAATCAAAAAAGAGATGGATGATATGAAAAAAGAGCCCGTAAAAAAAGGGATACCACTTAATTGGGATAACCCCGAAGAAATAGATAAATGAATCTAAATACTTTTTTATTAATTGATGGGAGTCTTATGCTTGTTGGTCTGCCCTTATTGATGATTTTTAAAGGAAAAAAAACTAATCGAAATCATCGATGATTTTAACCATATTCAAATTCAATTGTTGATCCTTTATCCGTATAAGGGGGTTCCTCAAACCGTACATATTTATTGGTCGGATAGCTTGCCTGACTAGTTAGAACATAATTGTAGTCGTCATGAGCAAATGTCTACCAAATCCACTCTAAAAGAAGATCATCAATCTGAGATTGAAGAAAGATCAGAAGAAGAACTTCTTGAGGAAGAAATCAGGAATCAGCAAACATTGGATAGCTTTGTTGAATCTGATAAGAACTGGAGCTGATCAAAACTTATTTATTAGGAGAAAGTTATGAACTTAAAAAGATCACCGTTCTCAATCTTGAACAAAGAGAGTAGAGAAATTGACTATATCAAAGGAGTTTACAAGAGAAAAATTCAAGCTGAAATTGAATCCTATAAAGATCCCGAAGATGAAGATAAGAGAGATACAATTAAAGCTCAAGATATATTGATGCTTGATAGGATCTCAATTTAGTTATTCTTTTTTTTCTTCTTCTTATCCTTTTTTTTCTTCTTTACCTTTTCATGAACCTCATCAGCCTTCTGTTCAATGTTATCCAGCTTATTTGAAAGTTCCTTTAAAGTTTCTGCTTTTCCTTCTTTAATTACGTTATTTTTTAGTTCAATAATTTTAACAGGCTCTTCTTTAAATAAGCTATCTTTTGTCTCTTCAGTTTTAATTCCAAACTTACCTTTTATAAAATTGGCTATAAAAATAAGAACAGGTACATGGGCTAGACCACCTATTACTATTCTTGTTTCTGAATAAGCCATTTAATAGTTAAAAATTCTGAGATATTTAAGCATAAATTTAATTTTTAAATTCGTTTTATTAAGCTAATAAATATTAGTATTCATTTCTTGATTCGTAGATCAAAAATCTTGCTATTAATTGAGTAGAGACTTTTTTATCAAATGCCATTAGACGTATTTCTAATGAACATGTGTGTTGTAGTTATAGCTCTGCTTATCAGAAGAGAAATCAAACTTAAGAAGGCTAGATAGATTATGAAGACACAAATTTTAAAAGAGCAATACATTCCAAATATTCATGCAATTACCCTTTTACTATTGCTTCTTTTATGTCTGTGGTTACCTCTAGCACTCAGATTCCTATTAATAATTTAGTCGAACTAGTTAGTTAATACCCTTATCCTTAAACTCTGCTATAACCAAATTTTGTTTTAAAGATCTTATATGGAACTCCTGTTCCGTTCATGGCTTCAATAACTTTATCTCCCACAGTTCCGTAAAATTCAACAGAAAGATCAGACCCCAGTTCAGCATGAGCCTCAAGATAAACACCTAATGCTGGATTAGCTAAATGAGCTAGTAAAGCATCATCATTTTTATAAACTTCTGACCATACGAAACGAAGAGGATCATCAGGATCTTGATCAAAAGTATGATGGAGCATTCCTGGTTCGTAAGCTTCAACAGCTTTATCTGTCTTATCTGCAATTTCTAAGTATTCTGCAACCTTATCTTCCTTAACTTTAAGTTTCGCAAGAAGCATAAATGGAGTATCTGATCCAAAACTAGACATAAAAAAAAGACTCTTGCGAGCCTGAGTGATGGGGATCTCCATCATGACAAATTAATTAGAAACAAACAACTCCATCAATAGTTAATTTTTATTACTTACAAACACCATATGTAGTGCTAGGATTTTATTAAATGCCGGGTGATGGGGATTATCCCGCTTTTTGACTGGGGCGAAGCTATCGCCCTTTTTTATCGGTATAACTTTCTAATAGCTTCTTGTTGTTCTTTTTTTTTAATTTCTTCAGCATCATTAACAGGACAAGTATTCTGATTAAGTGATAAGAAAAAAGCACTTTTTTTAAAACTTTTGAATATTAGGAGTCAACAATAAACGTTTCATTGCTTTTATTTACTAAATTGCTCAAACATACTTAAATACTGCAGAGGAAACACTCTGGTCAAATTTTCTACTCTCTCATCATCCAATAAAACACCCTCTGGTAATTTCTTAACTAACTTTGGAATAGCTTTTTTTGTTTCCTTTCTGCAGAAATTAATTCTATAGGTAGCTTCTTCTTTTATATTCGTTTTAATTAATCCATCTTTTTCAAGCATTGATCTTAAATCAAGATTATTTCCTTTCAAAAGAGCAATTAAAACAGTATTAGAAATTTTTAAAGCTTCCGTAGGTTCTTTATCTTTGTTTATTCCAAATATCCATGTACATGCACCAACCCCTAATGCTCTTGCAATACAATCATCATTTCCAATTTCATCACAAGGTAATCTAAAAGACTCTTCAATTTTTTTTATATCATAACCATTCTCACCTTCTGGAAAACCAGCTTGAGCAGAAAAAGGAAATAATAATATTGCAGTAACAATTAAGCTTTTCACTTAAAAATAACTGGATATAACCGTTGAATCGTAAATATGACCTGCACTCTCAATTAATGGTTTCACTGCTGGATCTTCAAACATAGCTATTGATTTACCTTCTTCACCCTGCTCAATAAGAATTACACTTGTTGGATCACCTTTCTTAACACCTTTGTATAAGCAAATAATTCCGCGCTCTTTATTCATTTGTATATTTTCTTCGCTGTCATAAACCGCAGCCCATTCTTCAAAAGGAACGCTTATTTTGAATGTAAAAACGGTAGTTTCAAGAGACATAATAAAAAGGAGCTAGTTGCCATCTATTCTAGATAAACTGTCAATAATCAAGAAAAAACTGGTGGATAAGGTGTTTGTCCATATCATTAATGATGAGTCAATTGGTTTACAGATATTCATCAAAGCATCTTATCCGAAACCTGGATCAGAGGGACCGTCTATAAAATCCTGAAACTCTTCAGCTAAAATACCCTCCTTTACTTCCCAAAAATAATATACATGACCAGTTTTAGTTATGAACAAGCTAAAAATATGGATTATCTAAAAGTTAAGAATGTTAATTTGGTATCACATGTACTGTTTATATGTTTTTTGAAAGCTATTAATTGGACATGAGTTACTTTGCTGAACCAAACCATATTGAGTATGATGCATGGTTCGATGAAAACATCGACCCAGTGGATCTTGTGAATTACTCAGATGAAAAGGAGTTCAGTGATTCGGTACACTTTAAGTTCCATAAGATGTCCACTAGAAATTTAACGATTGGTTCTTCTGATAATTTTCACTGGTAATTAAAAGATTTTTCACTCCATAAATATTTATGAATCTTACGCAGAATAGGTTCCATCACTTTCTCTTCTTGCATTAGCTAATACAATTTCATCTACAACTTTTTCAATCATGTAAGCACTTTTTTTACCAAAACATTTTTCTTTTTTAATACTCTCAAAATCATTTGGGATTAAGTCATTAAGTTCACAACAGTCGCATTTAATATCAATTTTCTTACCTCTGAAAACCTCCAAAGCTCTAGAAAAAATCCATTGCTGAACTGAAATACTTTCCCAACTATCAAAATTCGACCATTCATCAAAATCCCTATTAAGGATGCCTTTTAATCCATAAGCCTGATTTACATATACTAAGTATGAATCTTTTCTTGGTTCATCATTAATACCAATTGTTTTGACAGAATTTTGATTCATTAAATATAGATTGATTGAGTAGCTTTATAAATCTAAAGGATAATTTCAAAAATATAAACAAAAAAATGTCTCAAATAAGATCATTAATTGCTTTATCCAATTTAGAAGTATGATTTGTATTTCTAAGTAATTCGAAATCCTTAAAATCAAAGCCAGGGCCAACACAACAACTCACTAGAGTAAATTCGCCTGTACTTTTTGCAGCTTGCCAATATCCAGATGGGATCATCTCTACTGGATTATTGGAATCTAAAATTAAATTTCTTATTAACTTATTATCATTATCAAGGCACCATAAATTCAGAGGATCGCCCCTTAGATAAATCCAAATTTCATCAGCATTTTTTACTCTGTGCCAAGCACTTTTTGCATCTCTCTCCAAAAGATAATAAATTCCCGTAATAAAGTTTCTACTTTGGCCATCTTCTCTTATAAGAGAATTCTCACTCCTTACTATCTCTCTAAACCATCCACCTTCAGGATGAGGAGATAAATTAAATTGTTTAATTATTTCTATGTTTTTTTTATTAGGATTCACATCACAAAAATATCTTATAAATTTCTCTTATATTTAAAAGGTAACTGAAAATAAATCAAAATAAACTATATTTTCTAAAAGATTAAGCACAAATAACTGACAAATCTACAAAATTTTTATTTTCATCTGCCAGTTCAGCAATGATTCTATTGAGCCATTCAGAGGTAGTTTCACAATAGCCTACATTTAAAATAGTTTTTTGATTTGCTGTTTCTTCTTTATTCATAGTTGAAGTATTTTTATATAAACTAGTCTTTAATTAAATCTATGTGAATAAGTCTTAATTACTATCTATTTTAAAAAGTTGTATTTAATACATATTTAAGAACTGCTAGTAAACAAATAAAATTAAATCGTTGACAAGAAAATGTATACAAGTAAGAGTAGAAAAAATTTATTATTTAACCTATGAATAACATCAAGATTGAGGAATTGATGAAAGTAAGGTTCGATGGTATTGCTAATAGAATTGGCCAATTAAGCAAAAGGGAAAGTGAGTCTTTATTACTTGAGCATCTTGAGTGGTTGGAGGGAGGATGGGAAACTGAAGAAATCTTATTTTTGAAAAAGCCATACAGAAAATGGTGGTTCTAACTCTAATTATATAAATAATTAATGATGGCCTAAGGGACCAGGTCCAGAACCTATTTTATAAGAATTTTCTAAAGATTTTTCTACAAATATTTTCGCTTTTTGTATGGAATCAAATAGATCAAAACCTAAAGCCTTGTAACCACAAATAGCAGCACTCAAAGTACAGCCACTGCCGTGGGTATTTTTTGTATTTATAAAATTATTAAATAGCCAATCTTTTCTACCCTTGAAGTCAAGGAAAAAATCCTTCCCTTTCATATCTTTTAAACCGCCACCTTTTATAAGTACCGCTTTAGCTCCAAGACTAATAATTTTTCTTGCTGAATTTTCGATATCTTCTTTACTCCTTATTTCTAAACCAGAAAGTAGATTTGCTTCATAAATATTTGGAGTCACCAAATCAGCATTTGGTAATAAGAGTTTTTTATAAGCATTTATAGCATCATTTTCCAGTAATTTAGAACCAGTTCTTGTAACCATTACTGGGTCAATAATTTTGGTTATTTTGTATGTATTTAATTTTGAAGCAGTATAGTTAATTATCCTTTCATTTAATAACATACCAGTTTTTAAGGCATCAATATCAAAATCAGCAAATAAAGTATCTAGCTGATTTAATAAAGTATTCTTCTCTACTGGTTGAACGCATGTAACCTCTACACTATTTTGTGCGGTAATACATGTAATAACAGAACATCCATGTACTTTAAGGGCCATGAAAGTTCTCAAGTCAGCCTGTATGCCTGCTCCACCCCCGGAGTCACTACCGCCTATTGAAAGTGCGATTTTAGAATACATAATTTATTAAATCGTTTTTGGAAATAGTATAAATAAATTTTAATTTAAATCAGAAATCTGAATATGCATTAAAAAATTCTAACTCCAATTCCATAGCTCTCCTGTATAAATATTTGGCCTGATTAATATCATATGTTTCTTTATTAATCTCAATAAGATTTTCAAGTGAATCTGCTAGCTTTTCAAAGCTCTCATCAGAATAAGTAATTATCCATTCTTTATATTTAATGTCAAAATCCTCCTTATACAAACTTTTTCCTATCCAAGAATAAAGTCGCATACATGGAGTCATTGCAAACATTATTTCAACGGAGCTAAGTCTTTTGGAAGTATCATGAAGGAAATCTGTATAGTGTTTAGTAGCTTTTTTTATATAGTTATTAGACAAATCAATATCCCATTCTTTTGCATACGTTTCATGAAGTATTAACTCCTCTGAAACGCCCATTAACAGTTCACTTAACTTCCTTATTGAGTACTTATCTTTTGATTTGGAAACAGCAAGACCATAAGCCTTAGCAAAAGTCTCTAAAAAGAAATAATCTTGAGCTAAATATTCTTGAAATATATTTTTAGGGAGACTTCCACTCTTTAAACCTTGAACAAATTTTGTATTTAAACTTAGTAAAGCAATCTCATAATTATCCTCCCAAAGTTGTTTTGTAATTGACATAGATATTTCCTGAAATGAAAAATAAAGATTTTCTGAAATTATTTGAAAATAATTAGTTATTTAATCAATTTACATACAAATTATAATTTTGTTTTTTAGTATAAATCAAAAAATTAATGAAGGATATAAATATTTTATGGTTCAAAAAGGATCTAAGAATAGATGATAATGAAGCGCTTCATGAATCTTTAAAAAATAATCTCATCTTACCCATATATATATTTGAACTTGAGTTATGGAATCAAAAAACACATTCATGCAGACAATGGCAATTTTGTAAGGAAAGTGTATTAGATTTAAGAAATTCATTTAAAGAAAAAGGTCAACCATTAGTAATAAGAACAGGAAATGTAATTGAAATCTTTGAAGAAATTAGTTCCAAATTTAATATTATAGGTATATATAGCCATCAAGAAACTGGAGATTGGCTTACTTATAAAAGAGATCAAGAAGTTAAATTATGGGCTTCAAATAAAAAAATAATTTGGAAAGAATATTTACAGTTTTCTGTATTTAGAGGAAATATTAATAGGGATGATTGGTCAAAGAAATGGGCAAAAAATACATCCAGGGGATTAATTAAAGGCCCATTAAAAATTGATCCAATTGATTTTGATAGTGGGGAAATACCTGACGAAAAAATATTTTCTTTTAAAAAAGATGAATGTAAAGGGAGATTAAAAGGAGGAAGAAAAAAAGGCCTTGAAAGGATGGAATATTTTTTTAAAGAAAAATTAAAGTCATATTCAAAAGATATTTCAAGCCCAGAAAAATCTTTTGATAGCTGCTCAAGATTATCTCCTTATATTAGTTGGGGATGTCTTTCATTGAAAGAGATTTTTTATCAAGCAAATTTACATAAAAATAATAATTCAAGAATGTTAAAGAGTAGATTAACTTGGCATTGTCATTTTATTCAGAAACTTGAAAGCGAACCAGAATTAGAATTCCAAGATTTCCACCCTTATTTTCAAAACATTAGAACTAATAAAACTGAATTACTTGTTTTATGGAGTCAAGGCAATACTGGTTTTCCTTTTATAGATGCTTGTATGCGTTCATTAAACTTTAATGGATGGATTAACTTTAGAATGCGCGCAATGCTCATGTCTTTTGCAAGTTATAATTTGTGGTTACCTTGGCAAGATTCAGGATCAGAATTAGCAAAAAAGTTTATAGATTATGAGCCTGGAATACATTGGAATCAATGTCAAATGCAATCTGGAACAACCTCTATAAATACCAATAGAATTTACAATCCTATTAAGCAGGGAAAAGATCATGACCCTAAGGGAGAATTTATAAAAAAATGGGTACCAGAATTAAAAAACGTAACTGATAATTTTATTCATGAGCCTTGGTTACTTTGCAAATTTAATAATGAAGAATTCTCAAAATTAGAATACATTAAACCAATAGTTGATATTTCTAAAACATCTAGAGAAGCTAGAGAAAAAATTCAAGAAATCACACAAAAAAAAGGTTACTGGGACATATCAAAAAAAATCTATTTAAAGCATGGCTCTAGGAAAAAAACAGTAATCAATAAAAGACCTAAAAAAAATAATAACAAAAAACAAATCCAATATGAATTAAATTTAGGGATATAAATTTAATTAATTAATTGATTATTCATATAGAATTAAATCCTCCAAAATTAAAGAATCAGGTAATGAATTTGGTAAATCCATTTAAAATCCACAGTCTAGTTATCTAAGCTTTAAGGTAGGTTTAATGAGATAAGAACATGTCAAAACTTGCTAAAGATTTAAAGTCAACTCCTTTCACAGAAGTAATAGAATTAGAAAAGACCGTTACTCCAGATGTAGAAAAAAGAGTTGATCACATTTTTGTACGAAGAAAGAAAATTTGTACTCGTCATCCTGAGAGTTTTGCGACAGAAGAAATTGCAAGATTTGAAGTTGCCTGGCCAGAAGAACCTAAAGAAGAACTAAATGAATCAACTAAAGTCAATGAAGAGGTTAAAAGCAGTATTTATTAGAAATGTCAGATAGATTTGAGTGGGATGATACCAATAGTTCAGGTATATGGTGGAGTACAAATGTAAGTATTAGAGACGAGTGCATTTTGCTTAAAGAAGATACTCAATGTGAAGATTCTGATATAGTTGAACTTCTTAGAAGTATTGCACAAAATATTGAAGATAATGGCCTTTAATTTTTAAAGGCATATTCTCTCAATTAGAGATTTTCAATTCCTTTTACAGCTTTAATTAATTCAATACTGATACCTTTTTCACTCATTGAATGACCAGCATCATTAACAATAATTAATTCAGAATTCTTTAATTTCTTATTTAGATCCCAAGCACTTCTAACAGGGCATACAACGTCATACCTCCCTTGAATTATTTTTGTTGGAATCGATTCTATTTTTTTTATATTTTTCAAAATAAAATCATGTTCTAAGAAAATATTATTAATAAAATAATGACATTCGATCCTTGCAAAGGCATCTGAAAAAGAATTAACTTGGGACTTATCAAAATCGAATTTTTTATTTATTAAATGACTAGTTGAGAGTTCCCATTTTGTCCAAGCTGCTGCTGCTTTTGATCTAAGATTCGTATCTGAAGATGTTAGATATTTATAAAAAGAACTTATCAAATCATTTCTTTCTTCTTTTGGTATGACAGAAATATATTCTTCAAATTCATCAGGGAATATCTCACTGGCACCATATTGATAGAACCATAATAACTCGAACTTTCTACATAAAAATATTCCTCGCAAAGTTAAGCTCATAACTCTTGAGGGATTTTTAATTGCATATATAAGTGAAAGTGTTGAGCCCCAAGATCCACCAAACAAATGCCAAGAATCTATTTTTAAAAGAATCCTTAATTTTTCAATATCATCAACTAAATGTTTAGTCGTATTTTCTTTTAATTCGGAGAAAGGTGTTGAGGAACCGCAACCTCTTTGGTCAAATTGAATAATATCGAATTTATTGGGGTCAAAGTATCTTCTATATCTTGGTTGACTTCCTCCTCCTGGGCCTCCATGAATAACAAGTACTTTTTTACCATTTGGATTGCCAGATCTTTCCCAATAAATAGTATGAATATCACTTACTTGTAAAAAACCCTTTTCACGTACTTCAATTTTCGGAAACAAGACTTGAGCTTTCATTTTGAAATATTTTTAATCATTTTATTAATCCATATTATCCAAAAAGAAGTCTAGTTTAGAAGAATTTTGTTAAACAAAAAAAAGGACTGCTTATACAGTCCTTTTTAATATTTGATTTCCTTCTTACAGGATATAAAAATACATATTTTAAAGTCTATTTACTCATAAACCTAGAATACGTTCATTTGGGGATTTCTCTCGATAATTTTAGTCCCTATTGTCGCTAGTAATTATAAAGCGAAGTCTTATCAGACTAATTGATTGAACTTTAATTTTCGAATAATCCCATTCTCAGGAATACGCTTCCTATATTTTGGAATTTGCTAAATTTCAGGCGGACTATCAATCATTTAGATTGCCTCCGAACTCAACATTTATAAATTACTCCTTTTTATATTTTCAGTAAATCCGTAAATATGCTGATTTACTTTTTTCTTAATTTGTAAGAGGATTATAATGATCCTTTGTTTTTTATAGATAAATATATAAATTAAAGTCTATAATCAAAAGTCATTCAGATTCATAAAGCAAAATAGAATCAATTATTGTTTTATCACTATCAGAAAGTTTATAATCTTCCAATTTCTACTTAACAAATTTTACACACTCATCAATAGAAGGATTCTTATCCAGGCGCTTGCGCCAATCTCTAATCCAATCAGAGAAGGCGAAAGTTATTTTTGTAGTAAGCATATTTACCAATCAGGGTAATTAAAATCCCCGCCAATAGGTTCATCATAAAATTCCCCTTCTTTTGTGCCTTTATCATATTTTTCAATAATCTTTTTGTAAGAAGCTACTGTGGGAAGTAAATATCCTAAATATAAGGGTTCAATCGTAATTGTTATAATAATATTAATTATTTATTATTTTACAAAAGAATTTAATAAATAGATTTTTAATATGCATTATGGATTTCATCAAAAAGAACAAGATATTAACACTAATGACGGCAATTGCAGTTTTATCATTTGCATTAGAAAAAGTAGGAATAATACACCCTTAAATTAATTAAGTTTATTTGTTAAATACTTCCTAATGAAATAAGTAAACCGATACTATTACTACAAAAATAAGCAATGGAGATAGTAATGTAAAAATTAAAGTTGAAAGATTAATCAGCATAAATTTTAAATAAATACACAAATTTAATAAACATCACTTTTAAGCATTTGCAATAAGTAAAATTTAAATTATTACGATATTAAAAAAATTTGAATAAAGAAAGATATAAAGAAGAATATGAAGAGGGCTCAGACTTACTATGGCCTAGTGATAAAGAAGATAAAATAACTCGGCAATTTTATAAAGATTTATCTAATCTTTCAAAAAATATAAACTATAGTAAAAAAAGAAAGCTAAATCTTTTTGAACAATTATATAGAATAATAAAAGGCAAAGAGTGGAGGTAATTGATATTAAAAATAAAATGAAAAATATTATGTTATTAATTAAAAGTTTTTTTCTTTTAAGACCAAGATTTTTATCAACTTTATTTTTTATTCCTATTCTTTATGGCTTTGGCTGGGCTTTATCTCAACCATTATCATTGTTTAATTTTGAAGAAGAACATTTATCCTTAATCGGTACTATTTTTTCTTTCTTACTTTTTATCTTTTTACTCTCATATTGGTTTTATATCAGATGGAACATAACAAGTGGATGGGAACTTATTGGGATAACTAAGCACAAATTCTTAAAAAACTTTATCAATTTTTTTCAAGGTATTTTATTGGCTTTAGTTTTAATAATTCTAATTCTGTTTCCACTATTGCTAAAAAATTATATTTCTTGGACAGGTGAATTCTCGCCTATCATATTGCTAAATTCTATTGCACTTGGATTAGGGGTAGGATTCTCAGAGGAAATAATTTTTAGAGGCTGGTTATTAGAAGAATTAAAATTTGAATTTAATACAAAAATATCAATAGCTTTACAAGCTATAGTTTTTAGCTTCGTTCATAATTTATCAAATGAGATCTTTTGGAATATAATAGGATTACGTATAGGATTTATTTTACTTGGGATATTTCTATCATTAGTAAGAATTGGAAATAAAGGTTCTTTATGGAATTGCATAGGAATTCATGGAGGACTTGTGGGTATTTGGTTCTTTATAAACCACGGATTGATAGAATTCAAGGGAAATACACCTTCTTTTTTAGCAGGGCCTTTTACACAAAAGATTCCAAACCCAATCGGAAGCTTTAGTGCAATTTTAATATTACTTTTTTTATGTATTTTTTATGCAGTAAAATCAAAAAAATATTTCCTTAGACGTTTTAATTAGATATAAATACCGATTGATTTTTGATTAGTAATTGTCAGATTAAAATAAAGCTTAATACTGATATGAACTTTGAGGCAGGGATAAGATTTATTGTTTTTTTAATAATTTTTGGAGTTATAAACTATTTAATGATGTTGACAAGATATGAAAACGACATAAAAAAAAAGAAATTATTACAACATAAAAAAATTTCCAGGCTATATCCTAAAGGCTCATTTATTTTCTGAAATTTTAAAAAATATATTTTTGAATTTTCTTACCATTTTTTACTTGTTTGTTGCCAACCTTCATTTAACAATTTTTGCCATAATAATCTTGCTTTTTCAATAACAATTTTTTTTCTAGTTTTCATTAATGGAGGATTTTCTCCATGAATTCCCATAATAATTCCTTCTTCAATAAACATATAATCAATAGATTTATCAGAATGATCTTTATCTTTGTAAAAACGCATCACCCCTACAAAATTGGAGTCAATTAACCAGAAATCATTAGTTGAATTCAATAAACCAAAATAAAATTAAATTTATCACATACTTGATTGCAATCTGCGATGAAAATATTTATTTAGTTTATTCATATTTAATATGTTTTTTCTTTTTGTCTACTTTTTTTCAATTCGCCACGTTTTTTCTTATCCTCAACTCTTTTCTTTTGTGATGCTTTGGTAGGTTTTGTAGATTTTCTTAATTTAAATGGTTTATTTAAAGCATTTTTTATAATTAAACTAAATTTCATTAAAGCTAGCTGCCTATTTAATATTTGATTTCTGTGTTCTTGAACCGATAAACGTAAGCTATTATTCACTAATTTGTTTTTCAGGTTTATCTTAAGAATTTCTTTCTGATAATCATTTAATACTTTGGAATCTTCTAAATTAAAAATAATCTCTACTCTGCTTTCAATTTTATTTACATTCTGCCCTCCAGGACCCGAGGATCTGGAAAATCGCCATTTAATTTCGTTGGGTGGGATTACTAATGTTTTAGTAATTTTTAAATCCATTTTTAATTCTTTTTAATTTAGATTTTTAGAATCATCTCCTTAATACTTTAAAACATAACTTAAAATTTGATCGGTAAATACTGGGCGGTTATGTTAGGTAAACCGAAATTCGGTGTATTTGCCGTATCAATATCTTCGGTATTTATCCTTTCATATTTCAAAGAATTATCAGATATTGAATCTGTACTAACTCAAAGGTCACTTATGTATTCAATGTTTGATCTTCTTTTTGAAATACCTTCATATCGCCAAGTGTATGTTATTTCCGATAGTGAAATGAAGGAGTTAAAGAAAAACCAACATCAAGAAGAACTTGATGAAATTACAACACAAAAAGTAAGACTTGAAGATGCTTTTAAAGCTCAAATAAAACATCTTGAAGATAGAGAAAAAGAAGTAAAGAAAGAACTTAAAGTACTTTCAGCCTCAAAAAATAAATAATTTATTTTTAGGAAAATTACTTTTTTCAAAGACGGTTTTTAACCGTCTTTTTTAATTCTTTTAGATTTAAGGTATTCATTAAATCCACAGATTTTAAAAATATTTTCCATAATTAGAACATGAATAATAATAATAAAGAAAAAATAAGAATGTTCTTACCCTTTAGTTGGGTAATTAGTGCAGCAATATCTTTTGCTTATTTAAATTCACATTTAATAAATACCTAACATAAATGTCTTACCTCTCAAGAGAAGAAATACTTGCATCTTCAAAAGGGTGGGTAGCTTCTTTTTTAAATTTTCTTCCTGGTTTAGGATCGGGTTACTTATATCAAAGAAGATGGAAACCATATTTTTTTACCATCATTGCTAGTACTGCATGGTTCTCTTTAGGTATTTTTTTACAAGGAGATTCTGAACCTTCTCAGAATGAACAAATAATTGGAATTTCTGGTCTTTTTTTCATATCAATAGTTACAGTTATAGAAGCCAACTTTGCTTTCAAAAAAGCAAGTAATAAAACAAAAGCTGAAAAAGAGAAAATAGTGTCCTCTGACAAAAAAGGATGGTTTAAATAATTCAAAAAATTACATCTAAGAAATTATTTAATTAGTTTTCAGTTTTTTTAATTTGAGTAAAAATTACCATATATAATTTTTAGATAATTTAGTATTTTTTTAATTATAAAAAAATAAAATTTCCTTTTCTTTGAGACCTTCCCATCCTGAGTCTATTAATAATTGATTCAATGTTTCTTTATCAAAATGCTTAGAACCAGTTTTGACGCATCTATTTCTCATTGATTTTTTAACACCGCTCCTTTGTCTTTTATTCTCCTCATCCATAATTCTGTTATATAGATCTAGCATTTTTTGAGGTATTGGAGTACCGTCAAGATCCACTCCATTTTGAATAGCAAGATCAACAGCTTGCATTCCCATTTTCTTCATATATTAAAAAAAGCTGAAACTATATTAAAACAAAACTCATTAATCTAAAGTGCTTTGAATAATAATTTATTGATTTTGAATTTCCTTAAGTACTCTAATAGCCTCTTTAATGTGTTCAGGACCATTCAATAAATCTCTAAAAATATGCCTAACTGTCCCTTTGCGATCAATAACATAAGTTACCCTACCATCCATAAAACCTAATACTTTAGGAACTTTAAAAGTTATCCTAAGAGAATCATTCGTATCGCAAAGTAGTGGATATTGTAATTTATTTTTATTAGCAAATGCCAAATGACTCGAGGTACTTCCATTACTTACTCCCCAAACTTGCGCACCTAATACTTTAAATAAGTCATATTTATCTCTAAATCCGCAAACTTCTATAGTGCAACCCGGCGTATCATCTTTTGGATAAAAAAACAAAACGAGGGGACTTTTTAATCCCTTATTTGATCTTTTAACTCCATTTTGATCCAGTAAAGAAAATTCTGGAATTTTATCTCCAATCTGCACAATAGTTCTTATAAAATTCCATATTAGAGGCTAATATGTTTTTATTGTGGCCTTAAAAGTAAAAAACTATTATTAAAGTCAGTTTTTTTGTTTTAAAAGATACTAAAAAATTATTGAAATAAACTAGTGTGGATTTATTAATTCAATATTATGGAATTAATAATTTATATTTTTTTATTTCTTATTCTTTTTTTGGGAGTTATTTTTAATTTAAAAATAACTAATTTTAAAAAAGTTAAAGAAATACGAAATAAAGCTAAAGATTATTCAAAAAACAATAATTAAATATGTATCACTAAGATTAAAATTCAATTTTTTCATTTGGAGTAAATACTGAGCAATATTTTTTTACTAGGTCATTTGGCTTATTAATGGATGAATTCGTTAATTTTAATTTTAGTTTTTCTATAGCCTCATTAGCATTAATCTCACCGAGTCGATATCTTGCACACGTATCCAATACTTTAAACATTTTTGTGGTAACTGCTTCAGCTGAACAAATTAGAAAAAATGGGTAAAAAACAACAAATAAGTACTTCATTTTTTTTGATAGCGGATATTTAGCGAATGGTTTCAATAACTTAGAAAAAAATTAATTTAGAAAAAGATTAAAATTTAATAGAATTAACTAATTAAAGTTGAATCTAAGATTTCTATAAATTAATAATAAAAGAAATTAAGATAAAATAATTGATAGTAATAAATAATCTCGATGAAAATGAGAAAATTAATAGAGAAACATAAAATTCTTATAAATTGGTACCAAAAAAAATTCAATTTGAGTGATTATCAATTACTTTGGTTAGTTTTCTTTAAAGGAGTATTAATAACAATAATTTTTTTCAAAATTTTTAATATTAATAAAGCTACTCCGAGAATGAAATTTTCAAATGATTTGACTATATTTAATAGTAGATTTCCTAATTAGTTAAATAGTTATCAGCTATGAATATTTTTGGTGTAGGTTTGCCTGAAGTTACTGTAATACTTATCTTAGCTCTTTTAATTTTTGGTCCAAAAAAGCTTCCAGAATTAGGAAAACAGCTTGGTAAAACTTTGAAAAGTCTTAAAAAAGCGTCGAATGAATTTCAAAATGAAATCGATCAAGTTATGAACGAGGAAGATAAAGAAGAATCTCCTAAATCTATAGGAGGCAACCAAACCAATAAAATTAATCAAGAAAAAATAGATTCAGAAAACAGCAACAACTAATATCTTGGATAGGCCCATAACCCCCATAGACGAATTTGAAAGAGCATTAGATAAAGCTGCTCTTACTCAAGAAGAATATGAATTGATAGACTACATCCGTTATACAAGTGTTTTTACACAACCTAGTCTTATTAAAGATTTAAAAAGGCCCTCAAAGCCTCCTCTTTTGTCAGTTCTATGTCAAATTTGCAGAAAAATTGGTTCCGAGATGCCAGATCATTTCAAAAAAGTAATTGAGTGGTCAATTGAAATTAGTGATCACAATACAAAATGGGATGCTCATTTAATTTGCGCAGAAGCACTGAATATAGACAAAGTTCCATTAAGTCCTATTCAAGGAACAACTTTATTTGATGTTCTTGTAGTACACAAAGAATTATTTCTTGGATTTGATTAAATTAATCATCTAAAGTCACAGAATCAGTATCTATAACTTCCGAATCATCATACTTATTTATTTTATTTTCAATCCAGTTAATTATATAACTAACTAAAGGCAATGAACCTCTAAAAATAAAGATAGAGGTTGGCAAAGCGCTTAATAAACCGACTACAGGACTTTTAAAAAGTAATCTTCCGGCTTTTATGTTAAATAAAATAATAAGCGCTGAGGGAACTATAACTTTAACTACTGTTTTGAGCGCCTCAAGCCAACCGACACGATATGTCCACCATATTAAAATTATGCCGACTATATAGAGGAATAAGTAAGTCATAAAAATAGTATAATAATTATCTATTTATCTTGTTCTTGCTGAGAAAAAGATTTTATAAATTTCTTTAACATCATTCAATCAAATTCTAGTAATGAGTTTTTCTGAAATAAGAAAATTTTTAATTAAGATGCAATCTGATGAAGAATTAAAAAAGCAGGTTACGACATCCTCTACAGCAGATGATATAGCCCTAATAGGTCAACGCTTAGGTTATGACTTTTCAGGAGATGATCTCTTAAGATTTAGTGGACAAAAAGTTGATAAAGTTACAGTAAGGAAGGTAGATCATCCAGGGGAATACCACTAAATTAAGACTTAACCCATATTGCAAGCCCTCCACCCCTGCCTCGAGCACATAACCAATTATCTTTAGTGCTAATTCCTATAAGTGAGAAAAAAGGCATTTTTTTATCTTCTGTTTTTTTTAATTCCCTACTAAATATAGAAAAACCACTAATACTAATTTTCAATTCATCGAAATAGAAAGCCAATAAAGGTCTAATCCCTTTTAATTCTGCGCTGCCTATAAAAGTAATATTTAACAATCCGAAATTAATTGAATTTTTTATTTCATAATTTATTTGATCATCTTTATTTTTACTTCTCAATTCTAGTCTTGCCGACAATACTTGGAGAATCGAACTGGGTATATTTTTGATTTCATCTGACTCCTTTCCCCATACATACTTAAACTTCCATATTCCCAACAATTCCTCATATACAATTCCGCTACCATTTTTTTGAGAATAATTTTCTAATAGTTTTATCTCATTAATATCAGGAAAGTGTTTCATAATAGATTTTAATCTAAGAGTCAAATACTAAGATAACTTCATAAAAAGTGTTCTTAGTTAAAAATCTCTCCAAAAAGATTTCTTTGTTTCAATATATTTCCAAAAAAATATTTTTTTGGCACACATAAGGAACAAGATCTCGTTACTATATTTACATAAAGTAACTAAATTAATGAATTTTATCTCTAAAAGTCAAGGATACATACCTCTAAAAGTAGTTCCTTACATTTTTTTCCTTGCTGTTGTTTTAAGTATTACAACTTCAACTAATACATTTGTCTAAACGCATTAGTTTTACGAAAAGAGTAAAGTAAATATTTGATGGAAAAGTACGATGTTGTAATAGTCGGTAGTGGAATAGGTGGCTTATGTTGCGGTTCAATTCTCGCTTTATCGGGTAAAAAAGTACTTATATGTGAAGCACACACCCAGCCGGGAGGTGTCGCTCATAGTTTTCAAAAAAAAGGTTATACTTTCGAATCAGGTCCTTCATTGTGGAGTGGAATAGGTAAATGGCCGACTACTAATCCCTTAGGGCAAATTCTTAAATTACTTGATGAAGAAGTTGAACTATTTCAATACAAAGGTTGGCAAGTAATTGTCCCAGAAGGCAATTTTAATCTTGATGTTGGAGAAGAACCTTTTAAAAAAACAATTAAAACTTTAAGAGGTGAGAAATCTGTTAAGGAATGGGAATCATTTATTTCCGGAATAAAACCTATTAGCCAAATAATAAATCAAATTCCTTTACTCTCTTTTTCTCCCGAATCAATAAATTTCTTAGATCTAATAAATTTAACCTCAAAATTTTTACCTAATATCAAGCACATGCCGAAAATTAATAAGGGCTTTGGGAATCTAGTAAATAATCATCTAGAGGATCCATTTCTCAGGAATTGGGTTGATTTATTGAGCTTTTTGATAAGTGGTATGTCAATGCATGATACAAATACAGCTGCGATGGCTACCTTATTTAACGAATGGTTTGAACCAAATTCATACCTTGAATACCCTAAAGGAGGTAGTGAATCTATCGTAAAAGCCTTAATTAATGGATTTAAAAAAAATGGAGGAGAATTAATTCTCTCTTCGAGAGTAAAGACAATTAACTTCAATAAAAATTTAGCAACAGGTATAACTCTTGATAATGGTTCTAGTTATAGTTGTGAATCTGTTGTCACGAATACTGATGTTTGGAATTTAAAAAAGTTAATTCCAAATGAAATTTCAAAAAAATGGAATTCAAAAGTTTTAAACCCTAATAAATGTGATTCTTTCCTTCATATACATCTAGGTTTTGATGCTGATGGTCTTGAAGATTTACCAATACATGCGATACATGTTGATGAGTGGGAAAAAGGTATAACAGCAGAAAGAAATATCGCTGTATTTTCAATCCCATCTGTCTTAGATAAAAATATGGCCCCTAAAGGGAAACATGTTCTTCATGGATACACTCCCGCAAATGAACCTTGGGAAATTTGGGGAAACCTAAATCCAAAGGAATTAGCATATAGAAATTTGAAAGAAGAAAGATGTTCAATATTCCTTAATGCAGTGCGAAAATTCATCCCTGATATAGATGAAAGGATTGATTTAAAGATGCTTGGAACCCCAATCACTCATAAAAAATTTACCAATACCTACTGCGGTAGTTACGGCCCTGCATTATCAGCAGCAAAAGGTATTTTTCCAGGCTGCAAAACTCCAGTGAAAAATTTATTTACTTGCGGTGCAAGTACATTTCCAGGTATCGGAATTCCTGCTGTTTCAGCAAGTGGCGCTTACGCAGCTGAAAAAATTATCGGTAAAAAAGAATTTAAAAATCTTCTTAAGAAAATAAATTTATAAATCAAGTTCTTTTTTATAACTCTACAAATACTTAGTTAAGAAATAAGAATAAAGAAAGCAAAAACGCTCAATAATGATAATCTTTATCTGAACATAAACTTAACTTATAGCTCTTATATGTTTTTCTTATCAATTCCTCAAGCCTGGCATTTAGTTGGCACTTGGTCAGAACAACTTCCAAGCGAGTCAAATCTTATAGGAATGGGCCAAACAGAATTAATGATGACTTTACATTCAATATTCGTTCCTCTCTTAATTGTAATTTCATATTACCTGTTCAATAGACTTAATAAAAACGAATCAAAGAAAATTAAAGGATGATCGTTTAAGGTTTATTTAGCTGAACTTCTTCTAACTACTTTTCTGCCTGTAGAAGTATCAACTCCGCTTGAATCTTTAGTTTGTGAATTTGTTTCAACATTATCAACATCACTCTTGTCCATTTCTGCGCAAACACCTACTACCATGGCAGCTTGCATTTGATCTGGCAAATCTCCAATAGTTAATAAGGCCTTTAAAACTAATTGAAGTCTAGTTTGCCGATCTATTTCAGGTCTTAGTTTTTTTACAGTATTCCAAAGTTCTTGGGTAACTTCTTTTAAAAGTTCTCGATCTACAGCCAAATTAAATCCTTCTTGTATTTCTACTAATCTAACAAAAAATTGGATCTCGTAAAATAATATTCAATAAAAAGATTGTTAGTTAATATTTTTCTATCCGAATACAAGTTGCATTTGTTGATGCAATTCATTCTTATCCTGCAAAAGTTCATCCTTTTCAATCTTTTTTATAGTAAAAGTTCTATAAATTTTTTTTTGAATCTTTATTGGAGTATTTTCAAACTTTGCATTTTTGCTTATTAGAGAATTCCACTCTTTTAAATTAAAAGGTGCGTAAGGAGAAGATGAAATCACTTTCATATCTTAATAATACATTTGTACTAATATTAGTACATCTTTACTATATTGCAACAGTTGCGTCCACTTTTCTGAATTTCAAAGTATCTTCATGAATGAATTGATTTTTTATCTAATTTCTAGGAATTATAAGTTTGATTAATGAATAAACGTATCACTGGTAACTTTTTGATTCCTTTTTTTAGTGTCTTAAGACTTTTCTTGCTTAAAGACCTTCTAAAATAGTGAATTTGTTGAAATTAACATTGACAAGATTTTTTTAGTAATCCTTCCTATAAAAAGAATAATGAATTGAAAAAAATGCTTCTTAGTAATGCAAAAAGAATAAAGATTCAAGGAATAATTAAAAGAATTGCTCAGGATAAATCAATTACATTAGAAGAAAGGATATATGTTGAGAAATTTGCAAACCATAATTCGACAATTTCTCTTTGGCTGAAAAAAGCTAACAGCTTTAGAAGGGATGGCACAAAAAATGATGGGGGGATTGATAATCTCTTACAATCATTTGGGATAGATGGATTAGATAAAGAAAATCATTTCAACCCAAATGAAGATGATATATCGGATTGGTTTGGTGGTGCTCCTGGTTGGCTTAGGAGAAGCTAGATTCATTAATTATTCAGCTTACCCAAGCTATCTCGCATAAATATATACTTATAGAAGATATAAATACCCAAAAAATCCACGGTATTAATTTAATCGGAACTAAATATTTTTTTGAGAAGGTTTTCATATCGATTTTCTTTTAGATTATTTCTTCCGTACCTTTTTTGAGAATAGGTTTAATTGCTCTATTTAAAAATCAAACAATATTCGAAACCTCAAAGATATTAAATCACTTTAAGTAGATAAGAGTTAATCCGCCTTAACCATCAAAATTTAAGCAACTTTATTTTCAATGTTCCTTGTAAAATTTACTATTTTTGCCTCATCATGCTCTGAATTGTTCCAATATTTTATAAGTCTCTCTAATTCATCAATCCTCTTTTTAGCATTTGCAATTTTTTCAGTGGTTGTCATATAAAATTATTATCTATCCAATTAATGCATGAAAAAAAAATATTTCAATGGGAGTAACAAATTTTAGACTATAAATATTAATTTTTGGTTAATTATTTAAATAATCCATGGTCCTCAAGGGGTTGAGTAATTATACTTAAATAAAACCAAATTTATGAAGAAATTAAATTCTTTGATTTTGAATAATACTGTTAACTTCTTAGACTTTATTTACTCTGGTAGATCTTTACAAAGATTTTGGGTTTTAGAAGTAATAGCTAGATCACCTTATTTTGCATTTCTGTCAGTTCTGCATTTTAAAGAATCCTTAGGAATTAAAAATGAAAAAACCATGATTTTAATGAAGGAACATTTTTATCAAGCTATTAACGAAACTGAGCATCTTAAAGAAATGGAGAAAAGAGGAGGAGATAGGTTCTGGATTGATAGATTTTTTGCGAGACACCTTGTTCTTGTCTATTACTGGATCATGGTTTTTTATTATTTCATCTCTCCAGCTAATGCTTATGATGTAAATATAAAAATCGAAGAACATGCATTTGAAACTTATTCCAAATATTTAATAGATAATCCAAATGATCAAAAAATAAAAGAAATTGCTCAAGATGAATTAAATCATGTCAAAGAACTTAACGAAGCTTTATCAATGCTTACTACAGTTTAGATTAGTGCTGAGAAATCTATTAGCAATATTGAGAAAATCACCGAAGAAGATATTAATCCTAGGCTAATCATCAATGAGACATAACCTTTTTTTCTTGGCAATTTATAAAAAGATGTTCCAATAATTAATATCATTATTAATAAGAAAGAAATTATAATTTTTTCATTTACTAAATTGAGATGTATAACTAAATTTTTTTCTTCAAAAAATTTGAGAAATTCAGATAAAACTAATTCTTTTTCTATTTTCTTAAAATAGTCAAATGAGCTTATAAAAGCAGAACTTAATAAGGATAATGCAACCAGTGCAGTAACTGGCATTGTTAACCTGTTAAGTGTTCTGTTAAAACTTACCAATAAAATAAAAATAAATAAAGAGGTTACTAAAGGTATTAAAGGTATAAGAGTTGTTGAATTTATGAAATTCCCCACGAAAATAATATGTATCTAACTTAAAATTTTATATTATTTCGACGCCTTATTTTATTAAATAAGATTTTTAAAATCTTAAATGTAATTAGTACCTATTGCATTCTGTGTAAATTGATACCAAAATTAAATTAGTATTGAGAAATAAAATGTTAGCTATTTCTGAAATTATTATTGCAAGTGCTATATTCCTAGGAATTGTATATTGGGAAGTTAAATTCTTATATGCCAAAACTACTGTAGCGAAATAACTTCACTCAAAACAGGAAAATTTAAAACATAGAAAATTTAAATAAAATTTAAGAATCTAAGTTGACAAAAAAAGCTCCAAATATGAGAGAATAAACACAAATATTTAGGGCCTCTAATGAGCGACGTACAAAATCCTGATACTAACTCAACTCAGCAGCAGCAACAGCAGCAGCAGCAGCAATCCTTTTCAGATAGCAAAATTAATTCGGCAGAGAGTGAGAGGCTATATCTTGAGATGAAAGAGGCTTGGCTTTAAATTTAATTCGTGTTTGAAATAATATTTCTATAGATTAGTAAAAAAATTTTTTTAATTTTGAATTAACCAATACTTTTTTATTTTCTACACCCTCTAAATTTTGTTTAACTGCAAAGTAATCTTTTGAGAAAACTAAAGCAATTAGAGAAAATTAATGGAAGACTCGCAATGGGAGGGTTGATATATTTAGTTTTTACAAAACTAGTTTCCAATCGTGCCGACATATTAGACCAACTTAAATCTTATTTGATTTAGGAAATTAATCGGATGTATTATCCAGGAATATTTCTTTCTATATAAGCGTCAGTTAAAGCTAAAATTAACCCCAATAATGTTGAAAATATAGCAATTTCAATTGATTCCATTTTATTTTTGAATTACCTCTAGTTTGCTAAATAACTCACATTTCGGCAACAAAACCAATAACTTACTATAGTACGTATATACTATCAGATATTTATTATGAGCTCAGCAGCCCCTGAGTTTCTTTTCGTTAGGCCTGGTGATTATGTCGTAATTAAAAAAGAAAATTACGAAAATATTAATGAAAAGAATAAAAATTATTGGGTCGGTCAAGTTATTGACTGTATTGGAGGAGCTAGAAATCCAAATTCATGGACCTTATTTCAAATTGCCAATATTGATAATGGAGAGATTACTATAATCAACGCCGATATTGTAGAAAAAATTTTGAAACCTTCTGAAAGTTAAGCTTATAAATAATCAAGCAAACTTCTTTCAGTATTGAAGAAACAAAGGGTAAAATTCATACATTAGAAGAAATCACCCCAGTTCCAAGCACGCAAGTCCGTATACTTGATTCATTGGGCAGGGAGGTTGAATGCCTTTATACATTCTGTAAGTTTTTGATATTTCCTCAAATCCCAAACTTGATAAAAGATAATTTGCATAAGAGTTCAGATTAGAGCAATCCAATAAGATTTGGCCATCTAAATCACCAACCAGCTCCCTTATTAATAGTTCAGCAAGTGGTGGAGTATCCGCTAAAAGAGGTCCGATTCTCCAGCCTTGTTCATTATCCTCTAAAACACAAGGTCTTATTCTGCCAAATCCATGGCACATCCCATTATTATCAACAATTGCACTCACATTACCATGAGGATTTTTCAACCAGTCATTTAGAAAGTGTGGTCTGGGACTAGGTTCTCTTTGATCATCATAAATTAAGACTGCTTCAGAGGAAATTTTATTGCCAGGAACAACTTTAAAAGAATGAAATTGATCTTTATAGAAATTTCTCAAAGGCAAATCTTGAAAACCATTTAATCTCCATCTATTTGTAATGGAAGATTTTCTAAACCCCCACTTTGAATAATCATTCAATCTATCTGGGGCAGCCTCAAGACCAATACAATCAACATTTTTTAAATAATCTAGGGCATGTTTCCATAATCTCACTCCATATCCATTATTTCGGAATTCTTTTTTAACTATGTATAAACCTATAAAACCATACGAGGAATTATATTTAATACACGCAATAGAACCTATAGGATTATTATCGAGGCAAGCTACCCAAACCCCTTGTTTATCTGTATTTCTATAAATTGATAAGTCATCCATTCCAGGAGAAAAACCTTCTAATCTTGCCCAGTTTGTAACTTCTGGCATTTCATTAATAGATATCAGTCTTATTGAAAATTTATCCTTCATAAAAATATACTAACCAAGAAATTTTTTAATTTTCAAAGGTAATGTTAATAAATTTTGTTATTTCTGATTAATCATTTAATTTAATTTAGGTAGCTAAAAAACCTTAGTTATTTGGAATTTATCCTCTGATATATTTAATAATATTCATGGGATTAAAATGAAAATTTCTGATAAATTTCATTTAGAAGACATTAATAAATTAAAAAATACAGTCCTTACTGGTAAAACGGAAGATATAAAATGGCGGATCCGACATATCAATATAGTTTCTAAACTTTTGGATGAAAATAAAAAAGAGCTAATCAAATCACTTTTTATTGATCTAGGTAAATCTGAAATTGAAGGACTTTCAGAAATACTTTTAGTAAAAGAAGAAATTTCACTCATAAAAAAGAAACTACGTTCTTGGATGCGACCAAAAAAGATTGGTACACCTTTTTATCTATTTCCTTCATCCTCCAAAGTTATTTATGAACCTCTTGGGTGTGTATTAATTCTTGGTCCTTATAATTATCCATTACTTTACATTTTAAAGCCATTGGTAAATATTTTCTCAGCAGGAAATACTGCCGTTATAAAACCATCAGAAAAATGTCCTGCGACCTCAAAACTTATTAAAAAGCTTACTTCCAAATATTTCCATAAGGATGTCCTATTGACACTAGAAGGTGATTATAAACAATCCATAAAATTAATTGAACAAAATTTCGACCACATATTTTTTACAGGAAGTACTGAAACGGGAAAATCTATTATGAAATTAGCTTCAAAAAACTTAACTCCATTAACTCTTGAGTTAAGCGGAACAAATCCTGTAATTATTTTTAAGAATGCAAATTTAGAAGTTGCTGCTAAAAGAATTGTTTGGGGCAAATTTTTTAATTCTGGTCAATCCTGCATGGCGCCGAATCATATCTTTGTAGATAAAGAAATTGAAAATATTTTTATAGAGAAATTAAAGAAATGCATAGTAAGTTTTTACGGAGATAATCCAATTATTTCCGAAAACTTATCAAAATTAGAGAGAAATAAATTTAAATCAACTATTGAAATTATCAAACGATATAAAAAAGAAAAAAGAATTTTATACGGGGGGACTTATAGTAAAAAAAAGATGAAAATATCTCCTACAATCTTGAGAACGAATTCAAATGAAACAGATATTTTGCAAAAAGAACTATTCTCTTCACTACTTCCAGTAATTGGAATAAATGATAAGGAATCAGCTTTAAAACAGATTAGTCAAACATCAAAACCATTAGCAATCTACTTATTTGGAGGCAATAAAAAAATCCATAACCATATTTCAAAAGTAACCAGCTCAGGAACAATTTGTATAAATGATGTGATGTTGCCAGTACTTATTCCAAATTTACCATTTGGAGGCGTTGGGCAAAGTGGTATTGGTAAATTTCATGGAGAAGAAGGGTTTCGAAATTTTTCAAATCAAAAATCTATTACTTTTAAAGGCTTTTTATTTGATTCAAATCTTCGATATCCTCCCTACGAAAGAGTAAAGAAATTTTTAAAGTTTATTTTTCAGGTTTAAATTACTTAAATTGTTTTCAAAAGCCTAGCGATTTTAAATTAAAAGCTTATCTTTAAATAAACAGCGAGGTTTATGAAATTTGCATTTTTAGTAATTACCATATTTATTAATTTCTTTTATCACTCATTGATTAAGTCAGAAGAAAAAATATATTCACCAAAAGATAAAATTGAGAATATTTCTAGAAAAAAATCAATTACTGAAGAAAAAACTGAAATAAAAAAAGTTCATATTGTAAAAAATGGAGATACAATTTCAAGTATTTCAAAATTATATTCAATAAATAAAGATCTTATTATTAAACTGAATAACTTAAAAGATAAAAATTATATCTTTGTTGGCCAAAATCTTGTTATCTCCGAATCCACTGAAAATTCTACAAAACAATCAGATTCAATAAATTATTATCATATTGTTCAAAAAGGTGAAAACCTTACTGAGATATCTAATAAATATAATTTAAAAGTTTTCGATCTGATTGAGATAAATAATCTCAATAATCCTGATTCAGTAAAAGTTGGTCAAAAGCTCACAATAAGAAAGTTGAACACAACTAATTCAGAAAATTATGAAATAACTGAAAATAAAAAAAATAATGACTTACTTGAGTTAAATAAAAAAATTTATGGCCCTCTAGTTATCCAAAGTAAATCATATAAAAATATTAAAGGTAGAAAAGTTTTAAACGTTCTAAATCAAGACAATAAAAAACTGATTCTTTCAATCAATTGTGATACAAATGAATTAGACGTAAGAATACCTAGCAGAAAATGGATGGGAAGCAAGCCTGCTAAAGAAGATTTCGAAAATAATTTAATAAATGATTTTTGTTAAAACTTTTAATTAATATGTGTGAATAATTTCTCTAAGACTATTAATGATGGGTTATTCTACAAAAAGTTAAACTAATAGTAATGGCAATTTCAAGAGGAGATCTCGTAAGAGTAAAAAGACCAGAATCATATTGGTACAATGAAATAGGTAAAGTTGCTTCAATTGATACCTCAGGGATTAAATATAACTGTGTAGTCAGATTCGATAAAGTAAATTACGCTGGGATAAGCGGAACTGATGGTGGAGCAAATACAAATAATTTTGCTGAAAGTGAATTAGAGAAAGCTTAAATAATTGCCTGAATTACCTGAAGTTGAAACTGTTCGCAGAGGTTTAGAGCAAAAACTTAATAACTTTATTATTAAAAAAGTAGAAATATGTAGGGATTCAACTGTTGCATTCCCAACAAATAAACAAGAATTCATTAATGGACTTCGGAATTCACTTATATATAAATGGGATCGAAGAGGAAAATATTTAATAGCTAAATTGAAAGAAGTTCAAAATGATAATTCTCAATTTCCTTTAAAGAATTCACAAAATAACGGATTTCTTGTTGTTCATCTCAGAATGACTGGATATTTCAAATTTTTAGAAAATTCTACTCAGCCTTGTAAACATACAAGAATAAGATTTTTCGATAAAAACAATAATGAGCTCAGATACATAGACGTAAGAAGTTTTGGCAAAATATGGTGGATTAAGGAAGAGTTATCACCTAACAAAATAATCAAAGGATTAGGTTCATTAGGACCAGAACCATTTTCTAGAGAATTTGACGCAGATTACCTTAAGAAAGTTATTTCCAAAAGAACAAAATCTATAAAAGCTGTCTTATTAGATCAAACAATAGTAGCAGGTATAGGTAATATTTATGCTGATGAAAGTTTATATTCTGCTGGCATCTCACCCTTTAGGGAAGCTAGAACAATCAAGAAAAATGAGTTAATTAATCTCAAAGAATCAATTGTTGATGTATTAAAAAAAAGTATAGGTTCAGGAGGGACGACATTTAGTGATTTTAGAAATTTGGAAGGAGAGCATGGTAATTTTGGTTTAAAAACAAATGTTTACAGAAGAACTGGTAAAGAATGTCTCAAATGTAGAAATCTAATTGAAAAGAAAAAAATTGCTGGAAGAAGTACCCATTGGTGTCCAAATTGTCAAAAATAAAAAAGGGCTTACTCAAGAAGAGTAAACCCTTTTAAATATTTTTACCTGGCATTGAGCTATTTTCTCAAGGGGCTACCCCCTAAATATTTTCGCCGCTGATGCGTTTCACAACCGAGTTCGAGATGGATCGGAGTGGTTCCACATCGCCATGAACACCAGGATAGTGTGAACCTTGAGAACTGCATAGAAAATTATATAAATGAAAGACAATTAATTAAGTTTATTTGGTCAAGCCCTCGGTCTATTAGTACTCCTCCGCTGCACTTGTTACCAAGCTTCCACGTAGAGCCTATCAACGGGTGTTCTTCCCGTGACCTTACTGGCTTAAGCCATGGCAATACTCATCTTGAGGTGGGCTTCCCACTTAGATGCTTTCAGCGGTTATCCACTCCGCACATGGCTACCCAGCGTTTACCGTTGGCACGATAACTGGCACACCAGAGGTGCGTTCCTCCCGGTCCTCTCGTACTAGGGAGAAATCCTCTCAATATTCCTGCGCATACACCGGATATGGACCGAACTGTCTCACGACGTTCTGAACCCAGCTCGCGTACCGCTTTAATGGGCGAACAGCCCAACCCTTGGGACCGACTTCAGCCCCAGGTTGCGATGAGCCGACATCGAGGTGCCAAACCTCCCCGTCGATGTGAACTCTTGGGGGAGATCAGCCTGTTATCCCTAGAGTAACTTTTATCCGTTGAGCGACGGCCCTTCCACGCAGAACCGTCGGATCACTAAAACCGACTTTCGTCCCTGTTCGACTTGTAGGTCTCACAGTCAAGCTCCCTTCTGCTTTTGCACTCAACGACTGATTTCCAACCAGCCTGAGGGAACCTTTGTGCGCCTCCGTTACCTTTTAGGAGGCGACCGCCCCAGTCAAACTGCCCATCAGATACTGTCCGCTTCCCGGATAACGGGTAAGCGTTAGAACCCTAGCTCTAAAAGAGTGGTATCTCACCGATGACTCAATAATACCCACAAGTACTATTTCAACGTCTCCCACCTATTCTGCGCATTCAGAGCCCGAGCACAATATCAAACTACAGTAAAGCTTCATAGGGTCTTTCTGTCCGGGTGTATGTAGTCCGCATCTTCACAGACAATTCTATTTCGCCGAGCCTCTCTCCGAGACAGCGCGCAAATCGTTACACCTTTCGTGCGGGTCGGAACTTACCCGACAAGGAATTTCGCTACCTTAGGACCGTTATAGTTACGGCCGCCGTTCACCGGGGCTTCAGTCGCCAGCTTCACTAAAAGCTAACCAGCTTCCTTAACCTTCCGGCACTGGGCAGGTGTCAGCCCCCATACATCGTCTTGCGACTTAGCGGAGACCTGTGTTTTTGGTAAACAGTCGCTTGCGCCTCTTCACTGCGACCAGCTCTCGCTGGCACCCCTTCTCCCGAAGTTACGGGGCCATTTTGCCGAGTTCCTTAGAGAGAGTTATCTCGCGCCCCTCGGTATTCTCTACCACCCCACCTGTGTCGGTTTCGGGTACTGGCATTTGTGTCTTAACGAGTATAGGGCTTTTCTTGGAAGCATGACATCACCAACTTCGCTGCCGTAGCAGCTCGTACTCACGCCTTAGCTCAAGATGTTTTCTCCATCTCTCGAAGCCTCGAACGCTTGAACCAGTAACCAACATCTGGCCTGGTTAGCCTTCTCCGTCCCCCTTCTCAAAACACATCTGGTACAGGAATATTGACCTGTTATCCATCGACTACGCCTTTCGGCCTCGCCTTAGGTCCAGACTAACCCTCCGCGGACGAGCCTGCCGGAGGAACCCTTAGGGTTTCGGGGCATGGGATTCTCACCCATGTTTTCGCTACTCAAGCCGACATTCTCACTTCTATGCTGTCCACGTCCGCTTACGCTAACGCTTCACCCTACATAGAACGCTCCCCTACCATAAATAAATTTATCCGCAGCTTCGGTATAACGCTTAGCCCCGTTCATTTTCGGCGCAGGATCGCTCGACCAGTGAGCTATTACGCACTCCTTTGAGGATGGCTGCTTCTAGGCAAACCTCCTGGTTGTCTGGGCAATCCCACCTCCTTTATCACTTAGCGTTAATTTTGGGACCTTAGCTGGCGGTCTGGGCTGTTTCCCTCTTGACTATGGAGCTTATCCCCCACAGTCTGACTGCCTAGTTACACACAGGGTATTCAGAGTTCATATCGATTTGGTACCGCTTTCGCAGCCCGCACCGAAATGGTTGCTTTACCCCCCTGCTGGAGCACTAGACGCTACGCCTCAACGTATTTCGGGGAGAACCAGCTAGCTCCTGGTTCGATTGGCATTTCACCCCTAACCACAGCTCATCCGCTGAATTTTCAACTTCAGTCGGTTCGGACCTCCACTTGGTATCACCCAAGCTTCATCCTGGCCATGGTTAGATCACCAGGGTTCGGGTCTATAAACACTGACAAACGCCCTATTAAGACTCGCTTTCGCTGTGGCTCCACCATTTCCGGTTTAACCCGCCAGTGCCTATAAGTCGCCGGCTCATTCTTCAACAGGCACACGGTCACCCGATTAGTCGGGCTCCCATTGCTTGTAAGCTCACGGTTTCATGTTCTATTTCACTCCCCTCCCGGGGTTCTTTTCACCTTTCCCTCGCGGTACTGTTTCACTATCGGTCACACAGTAGTACTTAGCCTTACGAGGTGGTCCTCGCAGATTCACACGGAATTCCACGTGCTCCGTGCTACTCGGGATGCAGCTAGGTCAACTTATCTTTCGATTACGGGGCTTTCACCCTCTGTGGCACGCCATTCAAACGTTTCTTCTAGACTTGTTGATCCATATTGCTGTCCCACAACCCCGATAGTCAAGACTATCGGTTTGGGCTGTTCCCCGTTCGCTCGCCGCTACTGAGGGAGTCGTTATTTACTTTCTCTTCCTCCAGCTACTAAGATGTTTCAGTTCGCTGGGTTAGCTCGCACCAACCTATATATTCAGTTGGCCGTACATGGGGTTGCCCCATTCGGAAATTCCCGGATCAAAGTGTGTTTCCAACTCCCCGAGACTTATCGCAGGTAACCACGTCCTTCATCGCCTCTGTGTGCCTAGGTATCCTCCGTGAGCCCTTTGTAGCTTGACCAATAACTTCATAATTGAAGCATCAGCTTAATAGAATTGTTATTAATGCATTCGCACAAATAATAAATCTGCATCATAAAGATGCTTATTGTCTTTAAAAATAATCTATGCAGTTGTCAAGGTTCTCTGAAAACAATGAAATTAATTCAATGAGTCCAGCATCTTAATGATTTCATTAGGAAGCTAGATTCGTTCAGAATTTGATCACAACTCAAAACTTTTCCTTTCTATAAATTATGGAAGAGGTGGTAATCAGTGGAGGTAAGCGGACTCGAACCGCTGACATCCTGCTTGCAAAGCAGGCGCTCTACCAACTGAGCTATACCCCCAACATAGAGATATGGGCCATCCTGGACTTGAACCAGGGACCTCACCCTTATCAGGGGTGCGCTCTAACCACCTGAGCTAATGGCCCAGGAAAAATAATGGGTGTGACCTAGAAAAACTTAGGAAATGAAATTCTTAATAAATTAAAAACGTGAGATACCGATCGACCTAAGGTGACAAAATAATAATATTAAACATTTTGTTGTCTCCCTGTTAGGAGGTGATCCAGCCGCACCTTCCGGTACGGCTACCTTGTTACGACTTCACCCCAGTCATTAGCCCCACCTTCGGCGTCCTCCTCCACAAGGGTTGGAGTAACGACTTCGGGCATGGCCAACTTCCATGGTGTGACGGGCGGTGTGTACAAGGCCCGGGAACGTATTCACCGCAGTATGCTGACCTGCGATTACTAGCGATTCCTACTTCACGTAGGCGAGTTGCAGCCTACGATCTGAACTGAGCCACGGTTTATGGGATTTGCTAGCTCTCGCGAGTTTGCTGCCCTTTGTCCGTAGCATTGTAGTACGTGTGTAGCCCAGGGTGTAAGGGGCATGATGACTTGACGTCATCCACACCTTCCTCCGGTTTATCACCGGCGGTCTTTCTAGAGTGCCCAACTAAATGCTGGCAACTAAAAACGTGGGTTGCGCTCGTTGCGGGACTTAACCCAACATCTCACGACACGAGCTGACGACAGCCATGCACCACCTGTCACTGCATTCCCGAAGGCACCCTCAAATTTCTAAGAGGTTCGCAGGATGTCAAACCCTGGTAAGGTTCTTCGCGTTGCATCGAATTAAACCACATACTCCACCGCTTGTGCGGGCCCCCGTCAATTCCTTTGAGTTTCACACTTGCGTGCGTACTCCCCAGGCGGAACACTTAACGCGTTAGCTACGACACCGAAGGGGTCGATTCCCCCGACACCTAGTGTTCATCGTTTACGGCCAGGACTACAGGGGTATCTAATCCCTTTCGCTCCCCTGGCTTTCGTCCATGAGCGTCAGTAATGGCCCAGCAGAGCGCCTTCGCCACTGGTGTTCTTCCCGATATCTACGCATTTCACCGCTACACCGGGAATTCCCTCTGCCCCTACCATACTCAAGCCTATCAGTTTCCACTGCCATGATGGAGTTAAGCTCCACGTTTTAACAGCAGACTTGATAAGCCGCCTGCGGACGCTTTACGCCCAATAATTCCGGATAACGCTTGCCACTCCCGTATTACCGCGGCTGCTGGCACGGAATTAGCCGTGGCTTATTCCTCAAGTACCGTCATATCTTCTTCCTTGAGAAAAGAGGTTTACAGCCCAGAGGCCTTCGTCCCTCACGCGGCGTTGCTCCGTCAGGCTTTCGCCCATTGCGGAAAATTCCCCACTGCTGCCTCCCGTAGGAGTCTGGGCCGTGTCTCAGTCCCAGTGTGGCTGATCATCCTCTCAGACCAGCTACTGATCGAAGCCTTGGTGAGCCATTA
Source organism: Prochlorococcus sp. AG-347-J20 (assembly GCA_003281485.1). Lineage (GTDB taxonomy): Bacteria > Cyanobacteriota > Cyanobacteriia > PCC-6307 > Cyanobiaceae > Prochlorococcus_A. Next base: position 94,227 of record QCBW01000001.1, read on the forward strand.
CCTCACCAACTAGCTAATCAGACGCGAGCTCATCCTCAGGCGAAATTCATTTCACCTATCGGCATATGGGGTATTAGCGGTCGTTTCCAACCGTTATCCCCCTCCTGAGGGCAGATTCTCACGCGTTACTCACCCGTCCGCCACTAACCCGAAGGTTCGTTCGACTTGCATGTGTTAAGCACGCCGCCAGCGTTCATCCTGAGCCAGGATCAAACTCTCCGTTGTGTTCAAATCCTTTTGTAGATAAATCTACTCAAATTGAATTGCTGCATCATAAATAAAAAAATTTTTGTATTTAGATTTAGCCTCCTTAAATTTTAAGGATTACTTTGAGTGCACATTAAAAATATTTCTAAGGTGACTTTCCAAGATCTCAGATCCGTTTGTCTCAATACTATAGGTTAGCAATTGATGACATTTTATATTTTCTTGACGGGACCTCACACCTTTATTGCATATACATCTTGAAGTAACTAAAAATAATTTCAGTTATTCTTGACGCAATAAAAGCATCAGTTCCTAAGTTTTTAAATTTTCTAGGTACATTATCTACTCATAAAAGTAGAATAAATTAGAAGGAACCCTTCTACTGGTTGGGATTTAAAGAAAATCTATAAATTCCAAAATACTCAATTGTACCTAAAATTAAAACTTTAGATAGAATTAGAGAGATGCAAAAATTAGTTTTTTTGCCCAGAAGAAAATACTAAACCATTTGACCGTAATTATGCAACCATTAATACATAATTTTTTTTATTAATTTAATTTTTGTTCAATATTAACTTCACAAACTAGGCTTTAAATTAGGAGTACTTTCAATAAAATGGCAGAAAGATTTAGTCAAAAAAATTTAAGAGTAAGGCCAAGTTCAGATGAGGAAAAAATTGTAACAAATGCAAAAAAACACTTTGAAAAAACTTTAGTTGAAATAACAGGTGAGATAGTTGGAAGTGTTGCTGCATTGGAACATCCAACAAAAAATAAAAAATTAAATTATGGAGAAATATTTTTAAGAGATAACGTTCCTGTAATGATTTACCTCATTACTCAAAAACGGTACGACATTGTAAAAAAGTTCCTCAGTGTATGCCTTGAGTTGCAAAGCACTAATTATCAAACTCGTGGAGTATTTCCTACTAGTTTCGTTGAAGAGAATGGGAAGCTTATTGGAGACTATGGTCAAAGATCTATTGGCAGGATCACTTCAGCTGATGCGAGTTTATGGTGGCCAATTTTATGTTGGTATTATGTTAATAAAAGTGGTGATTATGTCTTCGGTAAAAGTCAAAGCGTTCAAAGAGGTATTCAACTTTTATTAGATCTAGTTCTGCATCCAACATTTGAAGGCACTCCGGTACTTTTTGTCCCAGATTGCGCGTTTATGATTGATAGACCAATGGATGTATGGGGAGCCCCCTTAGAAGTTGAAGTTTTACTTCATGGCTGTTTAAAAAGCTGTATAAATTTAATGGAATTAAGTCGAGCTGATCATGTAAGTAGACTTCTAGATCAAAGACTTGTCCTCACAAATCAATGGGTTAAAGATTTAGGAAGTTTTCTCTTGAAACATTATTGGGTTACAAGCCAAACAATGCAAATCTTAAGAAGAAGGCCAACTGAGCAGTATGGAGATGACCAACACTTCAATGAATTTAACGTTCAACCTCAAGTAGTTCCTTCATGGCTTCAAGATTGGTTAGAAAATAGAGGTGGATATTTAATTGGGAATATTAGAACAGGTAGGCCTGATTTTAGATTTTACAGTTTAGGAAATTCTCTAGCCTGTATGTTTGGGATACTGCCGCCTGCAGAACAAAGAGCTTTATTTAGATTAGTTCTACATAATAGACAGCATTTAATGGCACAAATGCCTATGAGGATTTGTCATCCTCATATGGATGTAGAGGAATGGCAAAATAAAACTGGTTCGGATCCAAAGAATTGGCCTTGGAGCTACCATAATGGGGGGCATTGGCCAAGTTTACTTTGGTTTTTTGGTACGGCTGTCCTTTTACATCAAAAAAATTACCCTTCCGATGACGTAATACTGATGGAAGAAATGAGATCTTTAATTGAGGAGTCGTATTGGTGTCAACTTAATCAATTACCTAAGCAAGAGTGGGCTGAATATTTTGATGGACCAACAGGTACATGGGTTGGACAACAATCAAGAACCTACCAAACATGGACAATTGTTGGTTTTTTATTGATGCATCACTTTTTAAGGAAAGATGCCACAGATTTGAATATGTTTAAACTTTGATTCTAAAATAAACCTAAGGTAAGAGATTTATCAATAGGTAAACAAGCACCGATACCGAGATATATTGTTAAAAAAGTACCAAATAAGAAAACTGACATTGCTATCGGTCTTCTAAAAGGGTTTGAGAATTTATTAACGTTTTCTATAAATGGCAAAATCATTAAACCAAGAGGAATTAATGTTTGAAGTGCAATACCCAAAAGTTTATTAGGTACAACCCTGAGTATTTGAAAAACTGGGTAAAGATACCATTCAGGTAATATTTCTAGAGGTGTAGCGAATGGATTTGCTTTATCTCCCAACATTGCTGGGTCAAGGACTGCTAGTCCGACTACACATGCAATAGTGCCTAAGATAACTACAGGAAAGATGTAGAGTAGATCGTTAGGCCAAGCAGGTTCCCCGTAATAATTATGACCCATACCTTTGGCTAGTTTTGCCCTCAATTTCGGATCGGTTAGATCTGGTTTCTTTAAAGTAGACATTTTAATTTCAACAATAATTAAAGTATAGAGGTTTATAAAGGACCTGAAATACCTTGTTTACGAATCATTAGAAAGTGCATCAACATGAAAACTGCTAGCGACCATGGCAAAACAAAAGTATGAAGACTGTAGAATCTAGTAAGAGTTGATTGTCCAACACTTTCTCCGCCTCTTAGTAGCTCAACCATAAAATCACCAATTACGGGTATTGCTGCAGGAACACCAGAAACAATCTTGACGGCCCAATATCCAACTTGATCCCAAGGTAAGGAGTAACCTGTAACACCAAATGCAACAGTTATAACTGCCATTACTACTCCTGTAACCCAAGTTAGTTCTCTTGGTCTTTTAAAACCGCCAGTTAGATAAACTCTAAAGACATGGAGGATAAGCATAAGAACCATCATAGATGCACTCCATCTATGGACAGATCTTATTAACCAACCAAAACTTACATCTGTCATTAAATAACTAACTGAATTATAAGCCTGCGTAACTGTTGGCTTATAGTAAAAAGTCATTGCAAAACCTGTTGCAAATTGAATTAGGAAGCATACTAAAGTTATGCCTCCTAAACAATAAAAAATATTTACGTGAGGGGGTACGTACTTGGAAGTTACGTCGTCAGTTATGTCTTGAATTTCAAGTCTTTCTTGAAACCAGTCATAAACAGATGAGGAATTCGCCATCCAAAAAAAATTAGCTTTGATATAAAGAGCTTACTTAAAATTCTTATACTTGGTGTTAACACTTAACCCAATGAATTCATCTTTTAACAAACTTTTAATATTCAAAACATTAATCACATCGCTATTGATTATTGTTTTTTCTACCAATTTTCTATTTATTGAAAGAGTAGATGCTCTCAGTGATAGTAAGCAATTAGTCCTTGACGCCTGGACTTTAGTAAATGAAGGATTTTATGACCCAGAAAAGTTTGATGAAATACAATGGAAGAGAATTAGACAAAAAACATTACAGAAACAAATTGAAACATCTGAAGAAGCTTATTCTGCAATTGAAGACATGTTAAAACCTTTAGAAGATCCATATACGAGAATTTTACGCCCGAAAGATTATGAACTCTTAAAATCAAGCAATTTTGGTAGCGAAATTAATGGTGTTGGGCTTCAATTAGGTGAAGATGATGATAAAAAAATTAAAGTTATCTCTACTCTAGGAGGATCACCAGCTGAAGAAGCTGGAATAGTTGCAGGAGACTTCATTAAAACAGTAGATGGAATTGAAACAGATGAATTAGGCCTTGCTAACACCGCTTCTAAGTTAAGAGGTCAATCAGGAACAAAGGTTTTGGTTGAGATCTTTTCGGAATCAGGAGAAATTAGGGAGTTTGATTTAGAAAGAAGATCAGTAGACCTTAGACCAGTTAGAACAAAGAGATTAAGAGATGATCTTCATACAATAGGATATTTAAGGATAACTCAATTTAGTGAAAGCGTACCTAAAAAAGTTGAAGAAGCTCTTCAAGAGTTAAAAGAGAGAGAGGTTGAAGCATTAATATTAGATCTAAGAAATAATTCGGGTGGTCTAGTTAGTTCAGGGATAGCAGTTGCCGATTCATTATTGAGTGAGAAACCAGTTGTAGAGACAAAAGATAGGAATGGCATCAAAGATGTAATAAATTCGCAAAAACAGACATCTTTTGATGGACCAATGGTAACTTTGGTAAATAAAGGAACAGCTAGTGCAAGCGAGATACTTGCAGGCTCTCTCCAAGATAACGGCAGATCAATTCTCATGGGAGAACAAACTTACGGGAAAGGTTTAATTCAATCTCTAAAAAGTTTGGGAGAAGACAGTGGCATAGCAATAACCGTTGCTAGTTACTTAACTCCCAAAGGTAATGATATACAAGGCCAAGGCATGACACCTGATAAGCCACTTGATCTTCCGGAAGCTCGTGAATATGGAAGTTCTGATGATAAATGGATAAAAAATGCGGAATTATTTCTTGATTCACTTCTAGAAGGACAAGAAGAAGAAATTTCAATTCAAACTAGTGAATTAAGCAATGAAGGAACAAAATCCTGAAATAACAAAAGATTTATAAACAGGAAATTTTAAATGCTATGGCTATTCAAAGAATTTTCCATGATCCAATTCACAAAGAAATAGTATTTGATTCAAATAAGCCAGAAGAGTTAATGATAATGGAATTAATTGATTCAATTGCTTTTCAAAGATTAAGAAGAATCAAACAGTTAGGGGCGGCATCATTACTTTTTCATGGTGCAGAATCGAGTAGATTTACTCACTCAATTGGCGTTTTTTGTATCGCAAGAAAAATATACAAAAGATTAGTTGATATTAAATCTTCATTTTGCGAAAATAAATTTGTCCTTTATGGAGCAGCTCTTTTACATGATCTAGGTCATGGACCTTTGAGTCATACCAGTGAAACAATATTCGATCATAATCACGAAAAATGGTCTCAAAAACTAGTTAAAGATTATTCTCCGATAAGTTCAATACTCAAGAAATATGACAACAAATTACCTAAACAAATTGGGGAGTTATTTGAATCAAAACAACTATTTTCAAAACCTTTAAAAACTTTGATAAGCAGTGAAATAGATTGTGATCGTCTCGATTATCTTTTACGAGATAGTTATAATACTGGCACTAAATATGGCTTAGTAGATTTAGAAAGAATTATTTCAGCTCTCACTTTTACTCCCGATGGAAACATTGCAATCAAGCCAAAGGGAGTAATAGCTATTGAGCATTTCTTGGTGCTAAGAAATTTGATGTACAGAACAATTTATAACCACAGAATAAATGAGATATCAACTAGGATTCTTGAAAAAATAATACAAACAATAAAGTATAAATTTGAAAAGAAAATTTGGTTAGATAAGTCTCTTCAAAAATGGATATTTTCTCCAGAAAAGGTTAATTTTGATGATTTCATAAGAAATGATGATGTAACCTTTTACTACCATTTGATTAGATGGAAAGATGAAGCTTTTGAGCCACTATCTACTCTTTGCAAAATGTTTGTTAATAGAGATTTATTAAAGGGATCAGATATAAGTTTTTTATCTAAAGTAGATAGGTTAAAAATCCTTGCATTTGCAAGAAAATTATGTGAAATAAATAATTATGATTCAGAAATATTTTGTGGAATTAAGGAAAGATCTTGTAAGGGTTTTGAATCTAACAATGCACTAAAAATATGGGATGGCACATATCAAAACTCATTAGAAAATAATTCTGCACTAATAAAAACTCTAATGAAATCTGAAGAAACCTCTTTTATTATTTATCCAAGTGAGTTCAAAAAAGAAGTGAATAATCAAATTTCATTATTGAAAAATAATTTCTAAATTCAATACGATGAAAATAGTCATAAATCAACTTAATGGTAGATATCTAGATACAATTTCTTTAGAAAATCTGGACAATATCAATGAAAGTTTGAAAAAATTTTCCTCGATGAACGAACCTCTTGAAGCAAAAATATTCGCAATCAATGAATCAATAAGTGCTCATCAATTACTAAAACTCAAAAATAATTTTGACAAAATTAATATTTCTTCCTTAAAAATTTACTCAAATAAGCGAGATATCGTCTTAGCCGGAAAGTCCTTAAAATTAGATTCAACCTTTATTAAAGAAGAAGTAAAAAATAAATTACTTTTAATGAATTCAAAAAAGGGAGAAGATATCCTTCATCAAGGAACAGTAAGATCAGGAGACAGAATATCTTCAAATGGAAACCTTTGCATTATTGGAGATGTTAATCCAGGGGCCATAGTTTCTTCAAAAAAAAATATTTACGTTTGGGGAAAACTACTTGGGATAGCCTTTGCAGGGAAGGGGGGGAATAATTATGCCTCGATTGCATCTCTTTACTTAAATCCTTTACAGTTAAGAATTGCTGATGTGATAGCTATTGGTCCAAAGGATAAACCTAAAAATCATTACCCTGAGATTGCTGTAATAAATAATCAAACAATAATAATCAAGCCTTACATAATTGAGACCAAAATTTAATAAATAGTTTGCAATAAATTAATTTATAGTTGGTAAATTTAAGAATTACTTAATATTTAAAATATTTAACTTTCCGAAAAAGGTCCCTATTATTTGAAAAATCCCTAATTTCGTGGCGGAAAATACTCGCACAATATTAATTTGTTCAGGCAAAGGTGGAGTTGGTAAAACCACTTTAACTGCAAACCTAGGCATCGCACTTGCCAGCAGCGGAGCATCTACTGCTGTCTTAGATGCTGATTTTGGCCTAAGAAATTTAGATCTTCTTCTAGGTTTAGAAAATCGCATAATATATACGGCTCAAGATGTTCTGGACAAAAATTGCCGTCTTGACCAAGCACTGGTCAGGCATAAAAAAGAACCTAATTTAGCTCTTCTTCCCGCTGGAGATCCTAGGATGTTGGATTGGATGAAGCCTGAAGATATGAAAAAAATTAGTGAGCTGCTTAGTGAAAAATTTGACTTTGTTTTAGTAGATTGTCCTGCTGGGGTTGAGGATGGTTTTAAGAATGCTCTAGCTGCATGCAAAGAAGCCATTGTTGTAACCAATCCAGAATTATCTGCCGTAAGAGATGCAGATCGTGTGATTGGGATTCTAAACACCTCAGATATTGAGCCTATTCAGCTCGTAATAAACAGAGTTCGTCCTAATATGATGGCTAGTCAAGAAATGTTATCTATTGAAGATGTTCAAGGCATCCTTTCTTTACCTTTATTAGGCATTGTCTTAGAGGATGAACAGGTAATAATAAGTACAAACAGGGGGGAGCCACTAACACTCTCAGATGGTAGATCTCCAGCCAAAAAATGTTATTTGAATGTTTCTCAAAGACTTACTGGAATGGAAGTCCCTATTATTGATCCGAAAAATGAAGGTAAAAGCCTTAAAGATAAATTCATGAGATTGATGCAAACAAAGGTTTTTTAAAATGATGACCCTAAGAGATCTTATAAACAAGTTACTGGGCAGAGAACCTGCTAGTGCAAATACAGCTAGAGAAAGATTACAACTTGTGTTGGCTCATGACAGAGTCGATATGGGTACGTTATCTACTGATCTTTTAGACAAAATGAGAAAAGAAATACTTGATGTTGTTGCTAAATATGTCGAGATTGATTTTGAAGAGGTAGCAGTAAGTTTAGAAACTGAAGACAGAATGACTGCATTAGTTGCCAATTTGCCAATTAAAAGGACTCTTTCAGGAGAAATAAAATTTAAAAAAAATGATAAGAATGCTAAAAACGATAAAGGTTCTAAAAAGTAATAAATTTAAAAAAAACTAAAAATACCGATAATTGATCCTTCATAAATGTAAGATGGAATGATTGCCGGCTTAGCTCAGCGGTAGAGCAGCGCTTTTGTAAAGCGAAGGTCATCAGTTCAAATCTGTTAGCCGGCATTTCATTTTTTAATTTCGTTTAATATTTTTTCCAGAGAAAAGCAAGATCAAAAATAATAAAGCGATAATAGGAAATAATCTAATTTCAAGAACATGCTCTAAAAAAGAGGTAAAAGGCTCGAATATCCAATAAGTAAAAAATTGAATTAATAAAACAATCAATAGTAATAAAAACATTAATTTAATTCCTTTATAAATACTTCTCCTCCTCTAACAAGCCTCCATTCTCCACTCTTCTCCCATAATATAATGGTACTTGCTTTTCCACTACCCTTTTCCCAAGGTATAGGTCCTAGAATATCTATAGCGGGAAAATCTAAAGCAATTCCCTCAGCTGTAATTGATCCCTTAAGACCTGAAATATTTGCGCTTGAAGTTAACAATGGACCTGTTTCTTTCATTAGAGATTGAGCCATATATGAATCTGGAATTCTCAAACCAAGTGTAAAATCACTACTAGTGAGAATTCCAGTCTCCCTATTTTTAACAGGAATAATCATCGTTAATGCTCCAGGCCAATATTTTGCAGCTATATTTTCGAAATCTCTTAAAGCTGATTTATGAACGTAATCTACTAAATGTTCATATTCTGAAGCCATAAGAATTAATGGTTTATTTTTATCTCTTTTCTTTAACTCATAAATAGTTTTCGAGAATTTTGGAAGGCATCCAATTGCAGGTAAGGTGTCGGTTTGAAAAATTACAGGTAACCCACTTTTAAGAATTTTCAAAGCTGATTTGCAATTTACTAAATTCATCTAGAATTTTTAACAAATAATCTATTTATATCTTCCAATAGTAAACCTACCAATCCCTGAAAAATCATTAACAATTTCCACTGATTTAAATTTATTTTGAATAAGTAATTTTTTTACTTTTTCAGCTTGATCAAAATGATTCTCTAAAATAAGCCAACCATTCTCTTTTAGGTAAAAAGGTGCTTTTTGAATTATTTCTTTAATATGGCTTAAACCATCTTCACCACCCAATAAAGCTTTCTTAGGTTCAAAATTTTTAACTGCTTTTGGTAATTTGTCATAAGTATCTAAGGGAATATATGGCGGATTAGAAATAGCCAGATCTAATTTACCTTTATAATTTTCAAGCGGATTCCACCAATGACCGCAGTAAAATCTTAAATTGTTTTGTTCAGAAGAATCTATAAAATTTTTATTAGCAATATCTAATGCATCTTGATCAATATCAGTTGCTATTCCCTCAGACAATGGATAAGCTAATGCCAAAGCAATACTTATAGCCCCTGATCCAGTTCCTAATTCAGCAAAAATTAATTTTTGGGATTGTCTTCCAAATTTATTGAAGACAATATCAATTAAATACTCCGTCTCTACTCTTGGGATAAGTACTTTATCTGTAACTTTTAATTTTAAATCCCTCCAATAAGTTAACCCACAAAGATACTGAATTGGAATCGAGTTTATTACATGATCTTCCCATATTGATTCGAGGTAATCTAAATTTTTTTTAAGATATAAGTAATTATCAGTTTTTGAGCAAGAAAAATTTAAATCACTAGTAGATATCCCGCCTATAGAGTCAAGCAAAAAAACCAAAGATTGTTGATCTCCTCCTTTTAAAAGTTGTCTATTTTTCCAAAATAATAATTCTTTTACAGGAATTCTTGGCATTAATGAAGGTATTAGCGTTTTGGACCAAGCCTACCTTTACTTGAGTCTGAGTAGAAGCTTGATTTTTCGCCATCTTGTGTAGATATAAATAAACCTATGAGGAATATCGTGGGCACTCCTACGAACAAAAGACTTGCTACAAATCCAAAATTAGTTGTTTCCATTTAATAGTCGATATCAGTTAGGTATTAAGACTATAGACACATAAATTGAAATAAAGTGGAAAAATAAACAAATTTTATCAACTGATTTACAGTCTTAAACAATTTAGCGAGGTAATTTTTTATTTTCACTAATTTTTTTTAAGTCTTCTAAATCTGAGGGAGGAGATTGAGGTTTTGTCAAGATAACTGCTGATGACTTTATTAATGTTTGGCATGCAAGACGCCAATTTTCTGGTCTATTTTTGAGTTTCTCTTCTTCAACGGTTGTGAGAGGGCTTAAAGAATTTTTATTTCCACCTTCAACTGAAATAAAACAAGTACTACATTGTCCTGCCCCCCCACAGTTTCCTAAAATACCTTTCAAACCATAAAGTTTTAAATTTTCTTTGATTATGAGTTCTCTTAAATTTTCTCCAGGATTGCATTGAACTTCTAAATCTTCTCGGATGAATCTGATTGTTGCCATTTTTTTTTGTTATTTTTCTTATTTTGGCGTTTTACTTTGAGAATTGTGACCAAAATATTAACAATTTTTAGTAAAAAATTCCTCATAAAACCAGTCATACAAATTGATTTACCCAATTTTTGCAAGAAAATAAATTTATTTACAAAAATCCCTCAAAGACTAAAAAATCCCTTACTATCGTGATGTTTAGCTGTTTACTCAGCATAGTTACTAGAAATTAACCGATGGGATTGCCTTGGTATCGAGTTCACACAGTAGTTATTAATGACCCAGGTCGACTACTTGCTGTGCATCTTATGCATACTGCATTATTAGCCGGCTGGGCCGGCTCTATGGCTCTTTATGAATTAGCCATTTTTGACCCTTCTGATGCCGTTCTCAATCCAATGTGGAGACAGGGAATGTACGTAATGCCATTCATGGCAAGACTTGGTATCACAAGTAGTTGGAACGGATGGGATATTACCGGTGCTACAGGAGTTGATCCAGGATTCTGGAGTTTTGAAGGAGTTGCAGCAGCACACATAGTGTTCAGCGGACTTTTAATGTTAGCCTCAATTTGGCATTGGACTTACTGGGATTTGGATTTATGGGAGGATTCAAGAACTGGAGAACCCGCTTTAGATCTTCCTAGAATTTTTGGAATTCATCTTCTTTTGGCAGGATTAACATGTTTTGGATTTGGAGCTTTTCATTGCGCAAATGTTGGGATTTGGGTTTCCGATCCTTATGGTTTAACTGGTCATGTAGAGCCAGTAGCTCCCTCATGGGGAGTTGAAGGATTTAATCCTTTTAATCCAGGAGGAATCGTTGCAAATCACATAGCAGCTGGACTAATGGGTATCATTGGAGGAATATTTCACATTACTAATAGACCTGGAGAAAGACTTTATAGAGCTTTAAAACTTGGAAGCCTTGAAGGGGTATTAGCAAGCGCTCTAGCAGCGGTACTCTTTGTATCTTTTGTCGTGTCGGGCACAATGTGGTATGGCTCAGCAACAACTCCAGTGGAGTTATTTGGTCCAACAAGATATCAATGGGATTCAGGCTATTTCAAAACTGAAATTAATAGAAGAGTTCAAGCAGCGATAGATAATGGTGCTTCAAAGGAAGAAGCTTATGCTTCGATTCCAGAGAAATTAGCCTTCTATGATTATGTTGGAAATAGCCCTGCTAAAGGGGGATTATTCAGAGTTGGAGCTCTAGTCAATGGAGATGGTTTACCAACTGGTTGGCAGGGTCACATTGCTTTTCAAGACAAAGAAGGTAATGAGTTAGAAGTTAGAAGAATACCTAATTTCTTTGAAAATTTCCCAGTCATTCTCGAAGATAAAGAAGGCAACGTAAGAGCAGATATCCCATTTAGGAGGGCAGAAGCCAAGTATTCATTTGAACAAACTGGCATTACTGCAACTATCTATGGTGGTGATCTAAATGGTCAAACATTTACTGATCCTGCAGTTGTTAAACGATTAGCTAGAAAAGCTCAGCTTGGAGAGGCATTTAAATTCGATAGAGAGACTTATAAATCCGATGGTGTATTCCGAAGCTCCCCAAGAGCATGGTTTACATATGCACATCTATGTTTCGGATTGCTATTCTTGTTTGGCCACTGGTGGCATGCATCAAGAACTCTCTATAGGAATTCCTTTGCTGGAATTGACGCTGAGATTGGTGACCAGGTTGAATTTGGTTTATTCAAAAAGCTTGGTGACGAAACCACAAGAAGAATCCCAGGAAGGGTTTAAACTAAACTTTATTATTTAATCTTATGGAAGCTTTTGCTTACGTTCTTATTTTAACTCTCGCAGTTGTCACGTTATTCTTCGCTGTCGCCTTTAGGGATCCACCTAAATTTGATAGGAAGTGAATTTTTAAAAAACCTCTTTAAACAAGAGGTTTTTTACTTTTCATAATAAAGGAATTACCTTACTATTAGAGTTAAGGTTATAATTTTTCGCTAAATGCAGTGTCCAAACTGTCAAAATACAGATAGCAGAGTTTTGGAATCAAGATCTGCTGATAGTGGTAAAAGTGTTCGAAGAAGAAGAGAATGCTTAAATTGCAGCTTTAGATTTACCACCTATGAAAGAGTTGAAACAATGCCTGTTTCAGTAGTCAAAAAAGATGGGAGTAGAGAATTATTTGATAAACAAAAACTTTTCACTGGGATATCACGAGCTTGCGAAAAGACTAATTTCACAAGTGAATCAATTATTAATTTTGTAGATGGAATTGAATCACAAATAATACAGGACTCTAATAAAGATATTAAATCTTCGCAAATTGGTGAGTTAATTCTTAAAGGCCTTCGGAAAGAGAACGAAGTGGCTTATATAAGGTATGCCTCAGTTTATAGAAAATTCAATGGAGTAAAAGACTTTATATCTACTCTTGAATCTCTAAAAAGTAGTTCAAAAAATCAATTAGCTTCAATTTTATAAAATTCAGCGTCTTAAAGTGTAGAATACATAGCACAAACACATTTGCTATTGGTATGCAGGCTAATAGCATTCCATTCTAACTACCGTAGGTAGTCTGCACTGTATACAATGATCGAAGATTCTTCTCAAACCATTAAAGAACTTGCTGAAGATAAAGAAATTAAAAATTCGTCTGAATTAGATAATGATTTAGTTTCACAAAATGAGGAAGATTTATCTTTCGAAAGTAAAGATATTCCGTCAGCAGATTCTTCATCTAGCAGAACAAATACCGATTTCGATAATGCAGGATTTACACAAGAAGAATTTGCATCACTCTTAGGTAAATATGATTATAATTTTAAACCTGGCGATTTAGTAAAAGGTACAGTTTTTGCTCTGGAACCCAAAGGGGCCATGATAGATATAGGTGCTAAAACAGCAGCATTTATGCCTGTTCAGGAGGTTTCAATAAATAGAGTTGAAGGACTAAATGAAGTTTTAAGACCTTCAGAAAGTAGAGAGTTTTTTATAATGAGTGAAGAAAATGAAGATGGCCAACTAGCACTTTCTATTAGAAGAATTGAATATCAAAGAGCATGGGAAAGAGTTAGACAACTGCAAAAAGAAGACGCAACAATATATTCTGAAGTTTTTGCAACAAACAGAGGGGGGGCTCTTGTAAGGGTAGAGGGTTTAAGAGGCTTTATTCCGGGTTCTCATATAAGTGCTCGAAAAATCAAAGATGACTTAGAAGGTGAGTATCTACCTTTAAAATTTCTTGAAGTTGATGAAGAGAGAAACAGACTAGTATTAAGCCATAGAAGAGCTTTGGTTGAGAAAAAAATGAATAGACTTGAGGTAGGAGAAGTTGTTGTAGGTTCTGTTAAAGGGATTAAACCATACGGAGCTTTTATTGATATTGGAGGAGTAAGTGGTCTGTTACACATTTCTGAGATCAGTCATGAACATATTGAGACTCCTCATAATGTTCTGAATGTTAGTGACCAAATGAAAGTAATGATAATTGATCTTGATTCAGAAAGAGGAAGAATTTCATTGTCTACAAAAGCACTTGAGCCTGAACCAGGAGATATGCTAACTGACCCTCAAAAAGTTTTTAGTAAAGCTGAAGAAATGGCTGCAAAATATAAGCAAATGTTATTTGAGCAAACTGATGATAATGAAGAAATTCCTACAGCTTCGGCTGAAACAGTCTAAATTTACTTTTTCCTGATGAACTTTTATTATCAAAAACAAAAGTCTATTAATTTTTAAAAAAATTTTTTAAAGTTACAATCGTTGATTAGTTACTACGGTCTAATTTAAGATAAATCTCAACATTACAAATCATATTAAATGAGTGATTTCATCTTCACTTCTGAATCCGTAACTGAAGGTCATCCTGACAAAATATGTGATCAAATAAGCGACGCCGTTTTAGATGCCTTATTAACAGAAGATCCAGAAAGTAGAGTTGCATGCGAAACTGTTGTTAATACTGGCCTTTGTTTACTTACTGGAGAAATAACTTCAAAAGCAAAAATCGATTATATAAAACTTGTTAGGAGTGTAATCAGAGAAATTGGATATGAAGGCTACAAAGCAGGGGGTTTTGACGCTAATAGTTGTGCTGTTTTAGTAGCACTTGACGAGCAATCACAAGATATTTCGCAAGGAGTAAACGACGCAGAAGATGTGAATGATGATTTAGAAGACAATACCGGAGCTGGTGATCAAGGCATAATGTTTGGCTATGCATGCGATGAAACACCTGAATTAATGCCATTACCGATTAGCTTGGCACATAGATTAGCCATTCAACTTGCCAAAGTAAGGCATGAGAAAGTCCTTAATTATCTTCTGCCTGATGGTAAAACTCAAGTGAGCATTGATTACGAAAAAGGAGTACCGGTTTCTATTAATACAATTTTAATTTCCACTCAACATAAACCTGAGATTGATGGAATTACTAATGAAGAAGAAATTCGCAAAAGAATAAAAGAAGATTTATGGACGAATGTTGTTATTCCTGCTACTGAAGATTTAGAAATCAAACCAAATATTGACACAACAAGATTTCTAGTGAATCCCACAGGAAAATTTGTCGTAGGAGGGCCTCAAGGAGATGCAGGGCTCACTGGCAGAAAAATTATTGTAGATACTTATGGAGGATATGCAAGACACGGAGGAGGCGCATTTTCCGGCAAAGATCCTACAAAAGTGGATAGATCTGCCGCTTATGCAGCTCGTTATGTTGCTAAAAGTATAGTTAAAGCAAAATTAGCAAAAAAGGCAGAAGTACAATTAAGTTATGCGATTGGAGTTGCAAAACCGATTTCCATTCTCGTTGAAACTTTTGATACTGGTTTTATTTCACAGGCTAATTTGACTGAGCTTATTAAAAAGTACTTTGATTTAAGACCTGCAGCAATCATAAAAGAATTTAACTTAAGAAATCTACCAAAAAAAATGGGTGGTAAATTTTTCAGAAAGACTGCATCCTATGGACACTTTGGCAGGCGAGATCTTGAACTGCCTTGGGAGAATGTAGAAGAAAAAGCATCCCAATTAGCAGAGGCCTCAAAAGTATTTTTATAGAATATTCATTCTATGACTGATAATTTTTGTGGTGGGTTAGATTTTGGAACTAGTGGCGCAAGAATATCCATAATAAATTTTCATAAGGAATTAATATATTCAAATTCAGTTTCTTATCTATACGGCTTTAAAAATCCAAACTCTTGGATTAATTCTTGTGAAAAACTATTAGATAATTTACCTATTAGGGTAAAAGGGAATCTTGAAAAATTGGCTATATCGGGCACCTCAGGAACTTTAACAGCATGCAATTTAAAAGGAGATCCAATTGGAGAGGCAATACCTTATAACCAAGCATGTATTGATCATAAGATCCTTCTTGAATCGTTAACTCCTGGAGAAGATCATTTGCGAACTCCATATAGCAGTCTTGCCAAGGCATTAAAACTAATAGATAAGTATGGAACAAATATACTTTTAAGACATCAATCTGATTGGATAACTGGTTGGTTTTTAAAAGATTGGACTCATGGAGAGGAAGGCAATAATCTCAAACTTGGCTGGGATCTTAAAAAAGAATCATGGCCAAAAAGCTATCTAGATACTTCATGGCAAAAATGCTTACCAAAAATAATAAAAAGTGGAAAAATTATTGGCCAAGTAAATACTGAATTAGCCGAGAGATTTAACTTGAATAAGAAATTAATGTTAATCTCGGGCACAACTGACTCTAATGCAAGTTTAATAGCTGCAGGTTTAGGGAAAGAGGATGGTCTTACAGTTTTGGGAACAACTATTGTGGTAAAAAAAATTATTGGTAACCCTGTAAAAGAGAAAGGAATTACAACCCATAGAGTAAATGGCGATTGGATCTGCGGAGGGGCATCTAACACAGGATGCGGTATCTTATCTAAATTCTTTTCTGATTTAGAAATTAAGGAACTCAGTCGACAAATAAATCCATCGAAAAATACTTCTTTGAATCTTTTACCTCTTAATAGTAAAGGAGAAAGATTTCCTATTAATAATCCTAATTTAGAGCCCATTCTTGGTCCTAGGCCAGTAAGCGACTCACTTTACTTACATGCATTATTCGAGGGTCTAGCTAAAATTGAGCTGAAAGGATGGGAAAAACTTTCTGAACTAACAGGCTCAGTTCCCAAAAAAATCATTACTATTGGTGGAGGTTCAAAAAACCCTCAGTGGAGAAAAATAAGAGAAAAAATTATTAATATACCAATAGTTTCATGTAATAAAACAACTTCATTTGGCACTGCCTTATTAGCGTCTAATTCAAAATAATAGTTTTTAGGAAATTTGATGAAGATATAAAATTTTTAATGAAAAGGTTTCACAAACTACACATCTTAATTTAAAGTATATAGATTAGAGCCGGGATAGCTCAGTTGGTAGAGCAGGCGACTGAAAATCGCCGTGTCCCCAGTTCAAATCTGGGTCCTGGCACCTTTAAAGCCCTGTCTTTGACAGGGTTTTATATTTTCTAGGAATTTAGAGACTTAATTTTTCTTTAATTTTATTTTTCCATTCTGCAGACTTGCCCAATAACACCCAAAATCAATTCATCTCCATTTGGATCTTGCCAATCAGCTAAATCATTAAAATTACTATTTACTTCATCTATAGAGACATCAACGTCTCTAAATGATTTTTCAAAACAATTTATATCCATTGTATAGAGAATATCCTTAGTGATTTCACTTTTTGTTTTGGGAATAAATTTACTCAATATTCTCACAGAACCATCCTTATTCCTTTTAATACTTTGTCTATCCCATAACTGTTCTCCATATTCGCTTTTAGGAACACCAACCCATTCATGAGGCAAAGCATTTGCTTGTTTTATCGAAATACAAGTAAAAACGATTATCGAAAGGACTAAGCAAATGCTATTTCTAAAAAATATTGAACTAACTTTATTCTTATAATCAACCATGAATAGTTCTGAAATACAAAAATCTTTTAACGAGAGTAAATACAAGATTAAAAATTTGTAAAAATTTTTATTGATTAGTATTTCTATTATAGATACAATCAAATATTAAATTAAAAACTTACTTCCAATAAGTTAATTAGAAAAATAATGAATAAAATACAAAAATTTCTCTCAGTAGTTTTTTTTATAGCAATATTTGTTGTATTGATTTACTTAATCCAAAATTATGGGATTGAACCTCTTAGAAACAAAATAGAAAGTATGGGAATTTGGGCTCCTTTTGGAATATTCATACTTAGAGGAGTAAGTATTATTTTGCCCGCTCTTCCAAGTTCAGCTTATTCTCTGCTAGCAGGTTCATTACTAGGGTTTCAAAAAGGTTACATGACAATAATCTTTTCTGATATCGTTTTTTGCCAAGCTGCTTTCTTTATTGCAAGAAATTATGGTCGTGTTCCTGTACGTAATTTAGTAGGCCCAAAAGCGATGAAAAAGATTGAAAGTTTTAATCAAAACCAACTAGAAGAAAATTTCTTTCTTATGACAGGTCTACTAATGACTGGCCTTTTTGATTTTCTAAGCTATGCAATTGGTATTGGAGGAACTCGCTGGAAAATATTTACTCCAGCATTATTAATAAGTCTTCTAATCAGTGACTCTATACTTGTAGCAGTGGGAGCTGGAGTTAGCCAGGGAGCAGGATTATTTCTAGGGTTTGCTCTTTTGGGAATGTTTGCTTTAGCTACTATTTCAGGGTTAGCAAAAAATAAAATTCCTAAATAATAAAATAATTAATCATTCTGTAATAAAGAATAAAGATATGACATTTTTGCAAACAACAACTACATCAATAAGAATTCATGCAAGAATAGTAATCGATTAATTTTTAAAGTTATTAGATGACTCCATTTAGACCAACTTCATATGATCGCCCTGGAGAACAAATATCAACCACTCCCTCTGGATTAAAAGTAACTTCTGCAAAAAGATTAATGGTGGATTCAATGGTAAGGATGATTCAAAAAGCAGAAAATCATTCCGTAGAAGATAAACTTGACGAAGAATCTAACAATTAATCAATTTATTGATAAAAGTATAGGTGAGTGGAAATCTATAAGAAGTACTCATACTTTAACTTTTCAAGAGTTTGAGAACTCAACTAGTCAAATATTTATAGAACATATCAACTCAAAAAATAAAAAAGTCGTTGAAATTTTTAATAATCATAAATTAAGTTTAAACCTAGAAAGCATAGCCATTTCTATAAAATGGCAAGCTATCAGTGATTGGGAAGATAATGTTTTAGAAGAGGGAGATGAAACTATCTTGATTTTTTTACCCAAAGATAAAAATTCAGGAATCATTTTACGAAATAAGGGTTATACAGAATCCTTCATTTCATCATCAAATTATTTTGTTGATGAACAAAATAATTTACATATTAAAACTATTTACAAATCAACAGTTTCCGAAGAAAGAATTTCCTTTTTATCCGCTCATATAAGATCCAGATTTTCTACTATTAGAAATCTTGGAAATAATTCAGTAATACAGACGTCCCATACTTCAGAGATTAGGAATTTAGCTAGTTTAAAAGATTAATTATCCTTTCATATTGAAACTCTGTTTCAGAAATTAAATCAGGAAGGAAGTCTTTGTTTCCCTGCATATTTTTAACCGTAGAATTTAAATCAGAGATTGTTGCATCTCGCATTAATTCAATAACCCTTCTTGCATTTCTTAAAGGTACCCCAAGAGCAAGATAAGTATTTTTAAGATCCTTCAAACAACTTTTTTCTAAAACTGATTCGTCATTAGAAATTAAAAGATAAGCAACAATCCTTAGAATTATTTCTCCGTCTCTTAAACAAACGGACATCTTGTTAGTTGTATTTAAAGATATTTTTGAATTAACTGAATCTTGATTTTCGCATATCATTGCTGTTACAGCATCTGCTGCTATTGCATGTGAATTTTTAGTTATTGAGCTTATTGCATCTAATCTTGAGTTTGCACTATTAATAAATTCTTTTATATTGCTTAAATCATTTAATTTCTTATCAGCGGGAAATAGTGGTTTATTCTTTAAAACTGACATTATTAAATTTAAAAAAAAATAAAGTTTGAATCCTAGAATAGTACAAATCTAGAGAAAACAATATGATTTCAAAATAAACGCAATGCTTCTTAATTAATAACTTCATTCCAAAGTGATAATTGAAATAATTCAAATAAAAATTTTTTTTCCGCTAGTATGAAACTACTTTTAATAAAGTTTTGGATCAACAAGATTTAAAATTATCAAAGAAGCTTATTTCTTCATATAAAAAGAGATTGGAAAAAGAAATTCTTGATCGAAGTATTAAATTAAAGATGCCTCAAAATAAATTTGAAGAAATAATCAATAACAATAATGAACTTTTAAATTTAAAAAAAGCGTTAGAAGACCTAGAAATGGAATCTGAGCCTCCAAGTAAAGTTTAATTTTTTGAAAAACCCTTCCAAAAGTGACTCAATCCAACAATTTCCTTTTTAAGTCCTTAAACAATGAGCAACTTCAAGCAGTAAAACATGTTTATGGTCCATTATTGGTTGTAGCAGGTGCAGGTAGCGGAAAAACTAAGGCTCTTACACACAGAATTGCAAATCTTATTGAAAACAACTTTATAGATCCCTATAACATTCTCGCAGTCACTTTTACTAACAAAGCTGCTAAAGAAATGAAAGCAAGATTAGAGGTTCTTTTAGCCCAAGAATTAGCTTTTAATCAATTTGGTCAGCCTTGGACAACTCTTAAAGAAATTGATCAAAATCAACTAAGAACAAAAGTTCACCAAGAGAGGCTTCAGAACCTTTGGATCGGTACTTTCCATTCTTTATTTTCAAGACTGCTGAGATACGATATTGAAAAATATACTGATCCAGAAGGCCTAAAATGGACAAGGCAATTTTCAATTTACGACGAAACAGATTCTCAAACATTAGTAAAAGAAATTATCAGTCAAGATATGAATCTTGACCCCAAAAGATATGATCCCAAAAAGATTAAAAGATTAATAAGTAACGCGAAAAATCAATGCTTAACTTCGAATGATCTTTTAGAAAAAGCAGATAATAATTTTGATAAAACAGTTGCAGAAGCCTACAAGAGATATAGAATTTCGCTTTCAAAAAATAATTCATTAGACTTTGATGATCTCTTACTTTTGCCTGTTTTCTTATTGAGGCAAAATGATATAGTCAGAGATTACTGGCACAAAAGATTTAAACATATTTTAGTTGACGAATATCAAGATACAAATAGAACACAATATGAACTTATAAAATTAATTACTGCTGGAAATACTGAACCAAAAAATTTCTTTAGTTGGGAAGATAGGTCAATTTTTGTAGTAGGAGATGCTGATCAAAGTATTTATAGTTTCAGAGCAGCTGACTTTAGAATTCTAATTGGTTTTCAAGAAGATTTTAAAACTTCAATTAATGAAGATACAAAATCATCTTTAATTAAATTAGAAGAAAATTATAGGTCATCATCTAATATCCTTGATGCTGCAAATTCACTAATTGAAAACAACTCTGAGAGAATTGAGAAAGTGTTAAGGGCTACTAAAGAAAAAGGGGAGCTTTTAAAGTTACTCAGCTGTGATGATGAAATTTCCGAGGCAGAAGCAATTACTAATAAAATTAAATCACTAAACAATTATAATCAGAAACCAATTTGGAGAAATTTTGCAATTTTATATCGAACCAGGGCTCAGTCACGCGTATTAGAGGAATCCCTCGTCAGGTGGCGCATTCCTTATACAATTTTCGGAGGATTGCGTTTTTATGATAGAAGGGAAATTAAAGATGCCATAGCATATTTGAAAGTTCTGGTTAATTCTTCAGATAACGTTAGTCTTTTACGCATCATAAATGTTCCTAGAAGAGGGATTGGTAAGACTACTATTCAAAAACTTAATGAATTATCTAACAAGTTAAATATTCCATTATGGGAAGTTATCAATGATAAGCAAAGTCTTGAAGAAACAATAGGCAGATCATCAAAAGGAATTAATAAATTTACTGAAGTTATGAATGATCTAATGTGTTATCTAGAAAATTCAGGCCCTGCTCAACTACTACAACTTATATTAGAAAAAAGTGGTTACTTAAGTGACTTGCTATCTAGTGGGACTGAAGAATCTGAAGATAGAAGAAATAACTTACAAGAACTAATTAATGCAGCTACTCAATATGAAGAAGAAACAGAAAGTGGAGATGTAGAGGGATTTCTCTCTACAGCAGCCTTAACAACTGATAATGATACGAAGAAAAATAATCCCAACTCTGTAACTCTTATGACTCTACACAATAGTAAAGGTTTAGAATTTCAAAATGTTTTTGTAACCGGACTAGAACAAGGTCTCTTCCCTAGCCATAGATCAGTAGATAATCCCTCACTTCTTGAAGAGGAAAGAAGATTATGCTATGTAGGTATTACTAGAGCCAAAGAAAGAGTTTTTTTAAGTCATGCTAGGGAAAGAAGATTATGGGGTGGAATGCGTGAAGCAACAATTCCTTCAATATTTCTTTCAGAGATACCTGAAGATTTAATGGATGGCGAATTACCACAAACTGGTGGTGCTTCAATTAGAAGAGATTGGCATCTTGATCGTTTAACTAGAGTCGATCGAAACAATCCAAATGAATTTGTTAACAAACCAATAAATGCAGTAAGGAAATTATATTCAGGTCCCAGTAAAGGTAAAAGCTGGATAGTTGGAGATAAGCTAATTCACTCAAAGTTTGGGAAAGGTGAAATCATACATATTTTTGGAAGTGGGGAAAAAATATCTTTAGCAGTAAAATTTGGTGATAAAGGAAGTAAAATTCTAGATCCCAGATTAGCTCCAATTCGTTATGTAAGTTAAAACTCATGAACGATATCTCTGATTACATCCAAGGGGAATTAATCAAAACTCCATTTAATCTATATAACCTAATTGCTAAATACATAGAATCTAATAACAATACTAAAGTAGCTTTTGTTGGCGGTTATTTAAGAGATTTATTAATTAGTAAATTCCACAAAAAATCGTTTTCTAAACCTGTAGATATTGATCTTGTTATTGAAGGATCCTCTATTTCCCTTGCAAAATTTATAAAAAAAAATATTGTAAATGTAGATTTATGTCTGATCAAGGAATTTAATTTATACAACACTGTAGAAATAAATATTAATGACTATAAAATTGATATTGCTTCTGCAAGAAAAGAAATTTATTCTGCTCCAGGATTAAATCCCTTGGTAAATAAAAGTACTATTGAGGAGGATCTTAAGAGGAGAGATTTCACTATAAATTCAATAGCCTTCGAGGTCTCGACAAGGAAAATCTATGATCTTTATGGAGGAATTTCTGATATAAAAAGTAAAAGATTAAACTTACTTCACAGTAATAGTATTTCTGATGATCCAAGTAGATTAATTAGATGTGCAAAATATGCTTCAAGATTAGATTTCAATATTTCAAATAATTCCCTCAAACAAGCTCAAGAAACAGTTAGACAATGGCCATGGAAAAGTTCAGAAACTTATCAGAAAATGATTTACCCTCCTGCACTAGGCATACGTATGAGGATGGAACTAGCTGAAATATGCAAACACGATAATTTGACTAATGTAATTTCGATAATTCATAAATGGGAAATTATTTCAATCTTAAATGAAAATATTAAAGTCGATAAAAGGTTTATAAGAGGACTAAATTGGATTAAGAAGTTAAAGGGAAATCATATGCTTTACTTATTAAAAGATTCAGAAGATTTAGAAAAAGCATGTCAAAGATTTTTGGTAAATAATAGTGAGATAAAAATATTAAAGGATTATTTAAATATCAAAAAGATACTAAATAGAAACCAAAAAAAATTCAATAATTTTTCTCCATCAAGTTGGACAGAATTTATTGAGGACAGAAACCTTAATGATGAGACAGTCAAATTATTAATTTGTGATGGAGGACCATACTGGCGTAAATTGTTTAAGTGGTTATTTATTTACAAATTCATAAAATCAAAAAAAGATGGAGAAACATTAAAAAAAGAGGGATGGAATCCAGGGAAGGAGATGGGAAAGGAAATCCAAAGATTAAGATATTTGGAAATTGACAAATTGAATAAACATTGATTACATTTTTATAACTTCTCCAACCTTGTACCATTTATCCCTTAGAACATTTTCATATTTACGATTGCAACTAATCAACAAGGGGCCACATGTTTGAGGATCTAATAGTAATGATATTCTCTCGTTAAAAGTTTCTTGACCTAATGAATTTTCATTTAAAAAATTAATTATTCTTTTTTGCTTATTTACTTTATAAATTTTGTCAAAAATTTCTTTATTTGATTCAAAGAAAGTACTTCTAACATCTTTTCTTATTAAATCAAATACTCCAGGATAAGCTTTAAATGCGAATAAATCTAATAAAACTTTTAGTGGCTCAAGATTATTGCTTTGCCTATATAAATTAGATGATTCAACCATTTCTTTAAGATGTCCAATAAATCCATATCCAGTAATGTCAGTCGCAGCATTGACTAATGATTCATCAAATTGATCTTGAAAAAGATAAATTTCATCAATCAAATATTGCTGACTCTTTACTAAATTATTAATTACCTCAGAAGAACTACCTAGCATATTAATATTCTGCATTTGACCAGCAAAGTAAATCCCAACGCCGAGAGGTCTAGACATCATGAGAATATCTCCAATATTCATTCCAGATTTAAGCCATGGTTTTGCTCCATTTTTTAAAATGCCTTGAACTGTTAAAGAAATATCTATTCCTAATGAATAAGGTTTATTTACTAAACTTCTTGCCTCGAAAGTATGCCCTCCAAGTAATTCTCCTCCATGATCCTCAACTGTTGATTTAATACCTTGAAGCGATTGAGAAAAGAGGTAACTCTGAAATTCCCTTTCAACTTTTGGTAATGAAATTAAAGCCTGCGCGGATGAAAGTTTTGCTCCGCTTGCCCACAAATCTGAGCAAGCATGCAAAGTAGTAATTTTTGCATTAAGCCAAGGATCACTGACCAAAGCAGGAAATCCATCTACACTTTGCAAGATAATATCTTGACCATTTTGATATATCTCAACTGAATCTTCAGGTGATGAGGCAAAAGAATTTAAATTAGAATTTATTAATGATTTATTCAAAACAAACTGAGGAATTTTAGCTGCACATCCTCTGCAATCATTCAATGAAATATTTTTTTCACTACTTTTCATAATTAGCCTTTTTGATCTGAACTTTTTGATAAAGTTGAGATCAATTTTATGCTTTAAAATCCAAAAAATAAAAGAAGGGCCGAAAACAAAATTACGATAAATAGCAAAAGCCTTTGGATGATGGCTTGGAAATATATTTACTATTTGCAATCCAATCTTTTGAGGAAACCACTTTTTTAATGATCTTCCTTTTATATCTTTTTTTAGATTTTGTACTAATGTATTTACAACTTTTACTGCAAAAACTCCCGATGCTGGTCTTTTTGCTGAACCTACAACTGCGCAATCACCGACAGCAAAAATTCCAGAGAAACTTTTTATCTGTAAATTCTGATTTGTAACTATTCTGCCATAAGAATCCGAATCTAATAATTTTTTTTGTGCCAATAACGAAGATGTATTTCCAGTACATAAAAGAATCTTGCCATAATCAAAATTAAGTTTTTCAACTAAATCAATATTAGAATTCCGTAAACTTTTTAGAATTCTATTATTTATTTTTCTTGAATCACATAATAGTTTTAAAGGTCTATCTCTCCATCTTTTTCTCAAAGCATATGATACTTCAATTGCAGCAAGGCCACTCCCAACAACTACAAATGGAAGTTCATTAACTGAATCAAAAACATCCTGTTTTAGTATTGATTCATAAGCGCTTAAAAAAGGTTTAATTGAAAAAGCATTTCGATTTTTAACTAGTGATTCAAATTCTTTTGGAATTATTGTTTGACTCCCATAATTAAGCACCAACTTCGAATAATTCACTGAAGGTCTATTACTTAAAACAATTTTCTTTAAATTGAAATCAATATCCTTTACTTCTTCTTCTATAAAAGATACTTTTGCATTTTTTGCTAAAGATTTTATATCAATTAGACTCTCCTCTAAAGTGATTGATTTTGAAATCACCGATGGGAATATAGCCGAATAAACCAAATGAGAATCTCTAGATATAATTGAAATAGGAATTTCTGGCATTAATTTCGGAAACATTAACCATTTCTTCAATAAAGAAACATTTGAGTGTCCTCCTCCAATTAGTACCAGATGATTAAAAGCCATTTACATCTCTATGAATAAAGAACATTTATTACCAATTGAAAAATCAAGATTAGGAGTGATTGGTGGAAGTGGATTTTATTCAATGAATCAACTAGAGTTCTTAAGAGAACTAGAAATCAATACTCCCTATGGTAAACCTTCTGATTCAATAAAAGTATATAATCTTGGAAACCTAGAGATAGCATTTATTCCTAGACATGGCAGGAAACATAGTTTAAATCCTTCTGAAATCCCTTACAAAGCTAATATTTGGGCTCTAAGATCAATAGGAGTAAGATGGATTATTGCCCCATCAGCAGTTGGTTCATTACAAGAACAGATAAGGCCACTTGATATAGTGGTTCCAGATCAATTTATAGACCGAACAAAAAATAGACCAGCAACCTTCTTTAACGAGGGAGCTGTTGCTCACGTAACTATGGGAGATCCCTTCTGCACAAATTTATCACGTATTTTAAGTGAAATCGGAGAAAAAAGTATTCCTGGCGGTAGACAATTACATAGAGGGGGTACCTATCTAGCAATGGAAGGTCCCGCTTTCTCAACTAGAGCAGAATCTAATTTATATAGGAGTTGGGGATGTTCAATAATTGGAATGACGAACCACACAGAAGCAAGATTAGCTAAAGAAGCTGAAATAGCTTACTCATCCTTATCTATGGTTACTGACTATGATTGCTGGCATCAAACTCATCAAGAAGTTTCTGTAGAAATGGTTTTGGATAATCTTAGATCAAATACTGAAGTGGCTAATAAAATAATATTTGAAGTAGCTAAATTAATTGAAAAAGTAAGACCAAAAAGTAAATCCCATTTTTCATTAAAAGATGGATTGATCACTCAAAAAGAAAATATCCCAAGCTCCACAAAAGAGAAACTAAGGATATTTACTGATTCTTATTAGGCTTAATTGATATAAGTGATTATCAGGTCAAGGTAAGGATTAGTTAGCCTCCACCGCCAACCCCTTGGTATGAACCATAGAAGAATATTCCTAAAACGAAGATAACTGCTATTCCGCCTGCTGTAGCAACAAGCCATAGAGGAAGAGTGCCTTCAGTCCATCTTCTTTCCCAGGCAACTGCTGGTCTACCGTCGGGAAGTCTATCTGGAATTCTTCCATCAGGTCCTTTTAATTTACTCATAGTTTTAATTTAATTGAAAAAGTAACTGGAAAATAAAATTCCCAATACAAAAACTGATAATAAGCCTAAATAAAGGCTTGTACGATTAAGTTCAACTGGAACTTTGTTAGGATTTTCGTTTACTTGCATGATTATTAAATTTATCGGGCTACGAATTGCATTGCAGCAATAGAACCCAGAAAGAATACTGATGGAATAGCTAAAGCATGAACTGCTAGCCAACGAACAGTAAATATAGGGTAAACGCGGACTTCGGCAGCCTGCATTGGAGCTTGAGAATTAGACATAATTATTTTGTTCTTAAATCAAGTTGAGACTTAGCATCAAATCTTTGTGTTACGACAGGAGCTTTTGCTTCAGATGCCTGAAAATAACTATCCGGACGAGGTGTACCGAAAGCGTCGTAAGCCAGACCTGTGTATACGAATAAGAAGCCTGCTATAAAAATAGCTGGTAATGTTACTGCATGAATAATCCAGTACCTAATACTGGTGATTATTTCAAAGAATGGGCGTTCACCCGTTGAACCTGCGGCCATAATCACAAATGTTTACCATACGATCTTACAGTGTAAAATCATAACTTCGTGAAGAAATTAACAGCTTGGTTACAGACAGTTGTTAAATTCATCCAAAATTAAGATTTTTTTTATTATTTTCTTAAGTTATTACAGATTTAGCTATTCCATTTAAGAATATAACCACGCTCACCAAGTATGAATCCTTTCTGATCATCTAAAGATTCCTTATCAAGAAAAACTATTTTTATGTAGTTAGTAGGCAATGCAGAAGCAAGAGGATCTGAGTTCCATGTTTCACCTTGATCTTTACTTACTATTAAAGTGCCATTTCCACCGCCGGCCCATATATCACCATTTGGATCCCATCCCATGTCTAAATAATTGTAACCATTAAGAATAGGTATTATGGGCTTTGACCAACTTTCTAGATTATCAGAATCTTCATTAAATCTAATTTCGGCTCCTCTGGAAAGCATCCATAAACTTCCTTCTGGATTGAAACCAATGCTTTGAACTCTCTTACTACTTGCTCTTTGGTGAGCAATCCAAGTATTGCTATCGCTATCAAGAGTAGAGAAGAAATTTCCAAGACTGCTTACGCTTACATAATCGCCACTAGATGTTCTTCTTAAATCTCTTATACCTCCCTGTTCTGATGGGTCTGCTACTTTTGCCTCCCATGTTTCACCACTATTGGAAGTTTCATAAATAGCTGCAGAGGTTGTCGCCAATTGAGCAACTCCTTCATCAATAGTAGTAACTAAAAAAGGCTGGCCTGGTAACTTCCCAAGTGAAAGCCTAGTCCAGTTTTTACCTTCATCAATAGTATGCATAACTAGAGAGGGTTGTCCTATTAACCAACCTTCAGAACCCTTGAAGTCAATATCTAGAAGGCGAAAGTTCTCTTCAGCAGAAATATCTAATGATCTTTTTTCCCATGTTTCACCACCATCAGTTGATTCCATAATCAATCTGTTTGAGCCTACTAAAAACCCATGATTATCATCTATGAAATCAACATCTAAAGCATTAGCCTGATCTTCAAACTGGATTGTTTTCCAAGGGCTGCTTTCATTCATCTTGACACCTGTGGATGAACAACTGCTTAAAACGAAACAGACTACTACAGATAAAAGAAGATTAGGAATGCTAGTAAAAAATTTTTTCATTTAATTATATTAATGCAAAGAGTACAAAGAAAGGAACATAGCAGCAGCAAAAGCCAACCCTCCAAAAATCAATATATTTTTTTGTCCAGGAGGTAAACTATTAAATCCAAATCCATAAACTAAATTCTCTTCAAATCCACTGGGTTTTGCTCTGGATCCGATATCCTTATAAAAATTTTTACCAGCTCGACAAACGGGGCAAGCGAAGGTATTCCCATCCAACTCTGAAAAAGGAGTATTTTTAGGTATGTTTAATTTTTTATTTCCTTCAGACGGATCATAAATATATCCACAACTTCTACATTCGAATCTATTTTGTTCTAGATTAGGGGTAGGTTGTTCAACATTTACTACTGAGGGATTTTCAGAAAGTTTTTCTTTCTCAAGGTCTTCAACTATTTTGTTTTCCTCAGAGGCTGGTTGAATGTTTTCACTCACGGTTTATTATTGTTCTTTAAGAACTTTAAAAGATTTTGCTTAATTAAGCGACTTTTAATCAAAATTAATTTTTTAAGATGTTTTTATTAACTGGCTATGAATACTTTTTAGGTTTTCTTCTTATCGCCGCAGCTGTACCAGTGTTAGCTCTAGTTACTAATCTCATCGTTGCACCAAAAGGTAGAACAGGAGAAAGAAAACTTACATATGAATCTGGGATGGAACCTATAGGGGGAGCATGGATTCAATTTAACATTCGTTATTACATGTTTGCCTTAGTTTTCGTTATATTTGATGTTGAGACAGTATTCCTTTATCCTTGGGCTGTTGCCTTCAACAGATTAGGCTTATTAGCTTTTATAGAGGCTTTAATCTTCATTGCAATACTTGTTATTGCTCTGGCATACGCATGGAGAAAAGGTGCTTTAGAATGGAGTTAAAAAATTGAATCCACAATTATCCCCAAAAGCAATAAGAGAAATTCGAGAAGGGACTTGTAACCCTCTTGGTGCACCCCAAGTTACTACAGATTTAAGCGAAAACATAATATTGACAAGCTTAGACGATCTTCATAATTGGGCTAGATTAAGCAGTCTATGGCCTCTCTTGTACGGAACAGCTTGTTGTTTTATAGAATTTGCTGCCTTGATCGGATCTAGATTTGATTTTGATAGATTTGGATTAGTACCTAGAAGCTCGCCAAGGCAAGCAGATTTGCTAATAGTTGCAGGTACGGTAACTATGAAGATGGCTCCAGCCCTAGTGAGACTTTATGAACAAATGCCTGAACCAAAATATGTCATTGCGATGGGTGCTTGCACAATCACAGGGGGGATGTTCAGCGCAGATTCTACAACTGCTGTAAGAGGTGTTGATAAATTGATTCCAGTTGATTTATATCTTCCAGGATGCCCACCAAGACCAGAAGCAATTTTTGATGCTGTAATCAAATTAAGGAAAAAAGTTGGTAATGAATCAATCTTAGAGCGCACAAAAACTGAACAAACCCACAGATACATAACATCTGATCATGAAATGAATCTTGTTTTCTCAGAAAATACAGGTGAATACCTAAATAAAACTTCAGTTAACGCAATTCCGTCCTCCAATAAAGAAAAAATAACTGAATTACCTGAGAAGAATGAAAAATCTGAAATTATAAATACTGAAGAAAATTAATGGAAAAAGACAATTTAGCCAACTCTTCAGATACTTCAATAGAAAAAGAAGGGGTCATAAGTCAATCCCTAACTAAAGATGGAATTTCAAATCAATCATTAGCTAATGATCATATAGGAATTGAAAATATTTCTGTTGAACCTAGCAATTTATATGAAACAGTATCGGCTTTAAAAAAATATGGTTTCAACTATCTCCAATGTCAAGGAGGCTATGATGAAGGTCCAGGGAAAAATCTCGTAAGTTTTTATCATTTTATAACCATTGATGATATAGAAAAGATTGAAGAGATTAAAGAAGTTAGATTAAAAGTTTTTTTAAAAAGAGATTCTGATTTGTCTATACCTAGTTTGTATAAAATTTTCAAAGGAAGTGATTGGCAGGAAAGAGAAACATATGACATGTTTGGGATAAATTTCATAGATCATCCGAATCCTAAGAGACTCTTAATGCCTGAAGATTGGAGAGGATGGCCATTAAGAAAAGATTATATTCAGCCTGACTTTTATGAACTCCAAGATGCTTATTAGTTTAATTTCTTTAATTTACGGTATAAAAATATAACTGCTCTTGCTAGTCTTCTTGGATCATGTCTAAGGGTTGGAGTTATCCTTTTTGAATATAATGGTGCTTGCAATACATAATAACCATCAGATAATAATTTTTCTTTATTACAAATTACAGGCTCTGCACCTTTACTCTCATAGTAGTCAACTAGAGGGGATTTTTCGAATTGACTCTGAGACAAGATTGCATTAAATATTCTAGTATTAACTCCAAAATTTGATAACTGTTTTTCAATTGATTTGATATGTTGATAAACGTCAAGTCCGTCTGTTTCTCCAGGCTGAGTCATCAAATTACTTATATAAATTTTAGGAGCATCATTCTGCAATAAGGTATCCACTATCTCTGGAACTAATAAATTAGGCAATAAAGAAGTGTACAAACTGCCTGGCCCAAGAACAATCAAGTCAGCTTCTTTTATTGCTTCGAGAGCACTTGGTAGAGCAGAAGGATTTTCTGGTAAATAACCAATCCTTGAAATTAATTTTCTTGATTTACTTATGTTGCTTTCACCAAAAATCTTTTCGCCATCGACTAACTCGGCCCATAACATTACATCAATATTTGTTGCTGGTAAAACTTGACCTTGTACAGCTAAAACTTTGCTAGAAGCTTGTACTGCCTTTTCTAAACTACCTGTAATAGTTGTTAAAGCAGAAATAAATAAATTTCCAAAACTATGTCCATCTAGACCACTTCCTCCTGAAAATCTGTATTGAAATAATCTTGTTAGGATAGGTTCCTCATTTGATAAAGCCGCTAAACAGTTTCTGATATCTCCTGGTGGTTGCACTCCTAATTGTTTTCTTAGAATTCCGCTACTTCCACCATCATCGGACACGGTTACGATTGCTGTAATATTATTACTGTAATTTTTTAAGCCTTTCAATAAAGTTGATAAGCCTGTACCTCCCCCAATTGCAACAATATTAGGGCCTCTGTTTAGTTTGCTTTTAACTCTTAATGCATCAACTAAAAAGGTATTTTTTTCTGGAACAAGCGCTTTTTGAATAGAATTAATACTTCTATTTTGACCAACCCCTATTAATAAAAGTCCCAAAATAAAAATTAATGGTCCCAATAATGACACAGGCAAGATACTAGTTAATCCTGTCATTAATCCAAAAAATACTTCAATAAGCCAATATAGAGGCCTTAAATTTGTCCAAATTGCTACCCCTAATAATGATGTAAGAAATCCTATTGCAGATGTAAGCATCCATCTTTTTATTACAAGGCCAGGCAAAAGCCAACTTAAAATTCTTAAGATTTTATTTAATAAAACAAAATTAGATTTTTTATAGTATTTGTAGTATCTTCTTACACTTTTTTTTCGCTTATTCATTAAAAACCTCTTAAATTATTCTTCTCTAAATTAAAATCTCTTAAATCCATTATAAATCAAATACATACATCCTTTTTTTATTTCTAAAAATAGGCAATATGTAATAGAAGATAACTTTTTCGAGATAAAGGTTTTGAAAGAATCAAAGTATGCAGTTGAAACAGAAAACCTCTCCATAAACTGGGGAGAAATTAATGTGTTAAACAAACTAAATTTAAAACTTCATGATGGAGAGAAGTTAGCTATTGTTGGACCGTCAGGTTCGGGTAAATCAACAATTTTAAAAATCTTAGCAGGCCTCATTTTACCTACAAAAGGAGAACTAAGAATATTTGGAGAAAAACAATCATATTTAAGACTAGATCAAAATAACCCTCCTGATGTGAGATTAGTTTTTCAAAACCCGGCACTATTAGGTTCTTTAACTATTGAAGAAAATGTAGGTTTTCTACTTAAAAAAAATAAAAACCTATCAAAAAAGTTTATCCGCAAAATGGTATCTGAGTGTTTGGCGGAAGTAGGATTATTTAATGTTGAGAATAAACTTCCAAATGAATTAAGCGGAGGCATGCAAAAAAGGGTGAGTTTTGCTAGAGCTTTAATCAGCGATCAAACTCATGATGGAATTTCCAAACCTTTATTACTTTTTGATGAACCAACTGCCGGTCTTGATCCAATTGCCTCTTCAAGAATTGAAGATTTAATTAATAAGACAAATGATAAAGCCAACGGATCATCTATTGTAGTTAGCCATGTTCTTAGTACTATAGAGAGGACTTCGCAAAAAGTTTTAATGCTTTACGGAGGCAAATTTCGATGGGCTGGCTCTATCGATGAATTCAAAAAGAGTAATGATCCCTATGTATTTCAATTCAGAAATGGGAGACTTGATGGTCCAATGCAACCCAAAGACATTTAGAAATTATGCGTAGAAGTTTACGAGATTCAATAGTTGGATTTTCCTTATTAGGAGGTATTTTAATATTCACATTTTTTTCTTTTTGGCTAAAAGGAGTAAGATTATCTTCAAAAAATTGGTACCTTTTTGCTGATTTTAATAATGCAAGCGGTTTATCAAAAAAATCTCCTGTAACTTACAGAGGCATATTAGTTGGATCAATTGAAGATATCATATTTACTAATGAATCAATAAGAGCAAAAATCGTTCTAAATAATCCTGAAATTATTCTTCCTAGACCAGTATTTGCGAGGGTAGTAACCAATTCTTTTCTTGGGGGAGATGTGCAAGTTGCTTTAGAAAGTAGTGAAAAAACAATTCCTAAAAACATCGCAAAACCTACATCAGAAAAATGCGATACAAAATTAATCATTTGTCAGGGAGATACAATCACCGGGAAGCAATTATCAAGTCTTTCAAATATAACCAATAGAATTAGTCAGTTTCTTAAAGAATCAAATCAAGAAAACTTAATTGAAAACATAGTTAACTCAATTGACCAATTTGATAAAACTCAGGAAAATCTTGATGAACTAATTTATTTATCGAAACAAGAAATACAAAGAATTGAACCCTTGATAACAGAAATTACAATTGCTGCCAATCATTTGAATAATATTTTGTCCGTTATGGATGATAAAGAAACTCTTAGTGACATCAAATTAACCATTAATGCCGCAAAATCCATTTCTAAAAAAATTGATAATATGAGTGATGATTTTGAAAAATTAACGAAAGATAAAGAGTTAACCAAATCAATAAGAGATTTGACTATAGGACTCTCAAAATTTCTCAACGAAATTTATCCATAATCAATGTTAGAAATCATTTATAGCGTTTAAAGCCATAGCTGCAATTGCCTTATCTGTAGCTTTTGGAAGTTGGACATATTTACCTTGAGCTGCCTCTGCCAATTCTTTACCGAATCCGCTGGCAATAAATTTTCTCTCTGTATCAATTACTAAAAGTTTTATTCCAAGCATGGGATATTTTGCAGCAATATCAAGGACCTCTTGCTTTAAATTGACATTTTCACTATCTTTTTCTTCAACATCGCTTTGTCCAAGAGATAAGCCTAATGGTACATTCCCTCTACCATCAGTAATCCCCACAACAATTACTTGGCCTATATCTCCTGTTGAAAGAGCATTTTTTGCTACTTTCGCTGATTGTGTTAGTCCATGGGCTAAAGGCGATCCACCACCGCAAGGCATTGTTTCTAGCCTTCTTTTCGCTGCAGTTATAGATCTTGTAGGAGGTAAAAGAACTTCAGCCTGATTTCCTCTAAAGGGAATAAGAGCAACTTCATCTCTATTCTCATATGCCTCTGTTAGGAGTCTTATTACCGCACCTTTAGCACTTTGCATTCTATTAAGAGCCATAGAACCACTCGCATCAACCAAGAAAATAACTAAAGCTCCTGCCTTTTTTTGAAGTAGCTTTGCCCTAAAATCATTTTCTTCAATAACTATTGATTTATTGGGGTTCCTTAATCTTCTCGACTTTTGATAAGGAGCAGCAGCTCGAAGAGTTGCATCTACAGCAATTCTTTTGACTTTGCCCCTTGGAATAATAGGCTTTACATATCTTCCTCTACTATCGCTAAATATGACTGATCTACTCCCGCTATTTCCCGCTTTTGCTTTAGCCGACGAAAAAAGCAATAAATCAGGGTCAACCATACATGCCTCAGGATCTAATATGAATTCTTCAGGTATATCAGGAGTAGATTCTTCTTCTCCATCAGAATTATCTTCTTCTTGTTCTTGCTCTTGATTATCATCATTTTCATTAGACTCAAGTTCAGACTCTTCACTGTTTGATTGAGGTGGAGGTGGCGGACTTTGATCCTCTGGAGGGGGGGGTTGAATATCTTCATCTTCTGGAGGTATTTGCATTGCTCGTGGAAGAATAACTAACCTTACTGCTACTTTTAGGTCCTCAGAATTTACATTTTCATCACCTCTAAGAGCTGCATTAGCCTTTGCCACTTTTACTGCAAATAATTCTGACCTATGACCTTCTACTCCTCCTCTAAGGGCTTCATTCACTAAATAGATTATTTGCTCTTTTGTTATCTTGACATCCTTTAACCATTGCCTTGCCAAAATTAATTGAGTGGATAAATTATCAGATTCTTCGGACCATTTTTCTGAAAATTTAATATTATTTTCTGCGTGTGACAGAACAGATTTTGTAATCTCAACTCTTTGAGCATTATCAATAGATTGATCTGCTGAAAGCACAATCGCAAAACGGTCTAAAACGTGATCTCTTAAAGCACCCTCTTCAGGATTATAAGTTGCTATTAAAAGTGACTTACATGGATGAGAAAGGCTTAAACCATCTCTTTCAATATTATTTTTCTCTCTTCCTGTAGCTTCAAGAATTAAATTTACAATGCCATCATCCAATAAATTTATATCGTCCACGTAAAGAACACCTCTATGAGCCTCTGCCAAAATTCCAGGTTGAAAAACTTGTTCCCCCGTACTTAATGAGGCAGCGACGTCAATTGATCCAACAAGTCTATCTTCAGTTATGCCAATGGGAACTTGAATAAAAGGTGCCTCTCTTACTTTTTTTGGAATTTCTTCAATTTGATTAAAATAATCACTTCCAACTACCTCCTCTAACAATTCATTAGTATTAACATCCCATTCCTCTGGTTTATCTGGATCTAGGTTCCTACCAATAGGTCTTAGTGAAGTATTACTATTTGTACTTTTCAGCTTTTCCAGGATTGATTCATTATCTAATACCTCTATAGGAGGGAGTAAAGTATGCAAACCTCTCGCTAATACTGACTTTCCAGTACCTCTTCCGCCAGCGATAATCACTCCTCCTAGACTAGGATCAACTGCTGCCAAAAGCAAAGATAATTTCAATAAGCTATGACCTGTAATTGCCGCCAAAGGAAAAGCTCTAAAAGAATCCTTCGAATTCATTAAATCTTTTATTTCTCCTTTTTCTTTTAACTCGGGATTCAAAATCACTTTAAAAATGCCTGATATAGAATTTATCCAATAACTTTGTTTTTTGTAGTGGAATTATCAAATCTTAATATCAAAAATGGACTATGTATATCCCTCGGAGCAAATATTGATAGTAAATTCGGCAGCCCTCTCCAGTCACTTTTAATTTGCAGACCAAAAATAGAAGAAATAATAAATGAGTGGGGAGATAGTTCTAACAAAAAAAAAGAAGAGAAAAGCAAATTTCATGCAAACTTTTTTTGGTCTTCAATATATGAGACATTACCCCATGGTGTTGAAAATGAGCAGCCAAATTATTTAAATACTCTATTACTTGTAAAAAGTAATTCTTTTCCACAACCATCAAATAAAAAAGCTAAATTACTTTTAAAAGATCTAAAAAAGTTAGAGAGATTTTTCGGACGAGAAAACACGCCAATGGGTAAGAAATGGCTATCAAGATGTCTCGATTTAGATATTCTTTGGTGGGAAGATTTTCATACGATTGACGAGGAATTAAAATTACCTCACCCTAGATTCATGAATCGGAATTTTGTAATTACGCCACTATCTGAAATCTTAAGTAGAAGCCAAAAAATCACAAAGTTTGATGCCCCAAAATGGTCTATATAAATGATTTACAAAACCAAAAAATAACTGTTAGGCTGTTTTTATTTAAAAATTATGGGCAATAAAAGACTTATAAGAAGATCCATTTTTAAAGAAAAAATATCTGAGTTAAAGTCAAAAAAATTTAGTTTCGAAATAAATAGAATCGAGCTTCCAAATGGACATGAAGGTGAATATGGATATATTAAGCATCCTGGGGCAGCATTAGCCGTACCTATTACAAAAGACAATAAAGTTATCATTCTTCGGCAATATAGATTTGCTGTTTCAAGGTATTTATTAGAATTTCCAGCAGGTACATTAGAAGTAGGTGAAACACCTATTAATTCAATTCAAAGAGAAATACAAGAAGAGACTGGATTCAGTGCAAAAAATTGGGATAAGTTAGGAACTCTTGTCCCTGCTCCTGGTTATGCAGATGAAGAAATTTATTTATTTTTAGCGCGTGATTTGAGCAAACTAAATTCGGAGGTTAAAGGAGATTTAGATGAAGATATAGAAGTATTAATTTTAGATCCAGACGAACTAGATAATCTTATTTCTAGTGGGGATGAAATTCTTGACGCAAAAACAGTGACAGCTTGGTTTAGAGCTAAACAATTTTTAGAAAAATTATGAATAAACCTAGAATACTTTTTTGGCATAGAAAGGATTTAAGAATATTTGATAATCAAGCTTTAATCAAAGCATTTTCATTATCAAATGCTATTACTTCAGCTTATATATTTGATAAAAATTACTCACACGATTTTAATGCAAGTTCAAGAGCTTGGTTTCTTGGAAATTCACTTCAAGAATTAGGAAATAATTGGAAAAAAATGGGTAGTAGATTAGTTATGGAAGAAGGAAATCCGGTATTAATAATTCCTCAATTAGCAAAGACAATAGGTGCTAAATTTGTTTTTTGGAATAGATCAATTGAACCTTATGAAATTAATCGCGATTTACAAATAAAAAAAAATTTAGAAGAACAAAATATTCAGGTTATTGAAACTTGGGATCACTTATTAGTAGAACCTTTAAAAATATTTTCAGGGAATAATTATCCTTATTCAGTTTATGGACCTTTTTATAAAAACCTTAAATCAAAAATGAATTTATTAGGTTTATATGAACAAGATAAAGTTGGTTTCCAGTTTAAAGATATAGATAATAAACTCAAAGATAAGAGAATAAATTCATCTGATTCGGTTCTAGAGAAATTTATCAAAAATATCAAATTTCCTGGTTCGAATATTTGTCCATGTAGACCTGGAGAGAGTGCTGCAGAAACATTATTAGAAAACTTCATTAACGAAAAAAAAATATATTCTTATAATTCTGCAAGAGATTTTCCTTCCCATAATGGGACATCTTTTCTAAGTGCATCTCTCAGATTCGGCACCATCAGCATTAGAAAAGTTTGGAACGCTACCTTAAATTTAAATTCAGATTTTGCAAATCAAGAAAATTACCTATCAATTGAAACTTGGCAAAAAGAACTTGTTTGGCGTGAATTTTATCAACATTGCTTATTCCATTTCCCAGAGCTAGAGAAAGGTCCATATAGAGAAAAATGGGATCACTTTCCATGGCAAAATAATAATGAGTGGTTTCAGCATTGGAGTAACGGAGAGACCGGAGTACCTATAGTTGATGCTGCAATGCGTCAACTAAATAGTACTGGCTGGATGCATAACAGATGTAGGATGATAGTCGCTTCATTTCTGGTAAAAGATCTTATATGCAATTGGCAAATGGGCGAGAAAAAATTTATGGAGACTTTGGTTGATGGAGACTTAGCTGCAAATAATGGGGGATGGCAGTGGAGCGCCAGTAGCGGTATGGATCCAAAACCACTTAGAATTTTTAATCCATATACCCAAGCAAAAAAATTTGATCCTATTTGCGAATATATAAAATATTGGATTCCTGAATTATCTAAAGTGTCAAATTCAGAATTATTAAATGGGGAGATCTCTAATTTAGAAAAAAATAATTATTCAAGCCCTATTGTCAATCACAACATACAACAAAGATTATTTAAATCACTTTATGCTGAAATTTGAATTTCCTTTATACAAATCTTTAGAACTTTATTAAAATTTTCTGCTACATAAACTTGCTCTTCATAAGAAATTTCAGGAAACATTGGAAGACTAAGAACTTCTGTACAAATTCTCTCTGTATTAATGAGTTTTGTTCTAGAAAAATTTTTATTTTTGTAAGCTATTTGTGCGTGTATTGGAATTGGATAATAAATAATTGAATTAATACCTTTTTCAAAAAGTTGTTGTTTTACCAAATTCCTTAAGGAATAGTATTTTTTGCAATCAGTATCAAATAAATTTGGAAAATCTTCATTTAAAAAATATTTATCGTTTCTCACTCTGATGACAAATTGATTCCAAGAATGGGAAATTGAATCAGAGCTAATTTTTGGAAAACTAATGAATGGATTTTTTTCTAATAAATCAAGGTAATTATTAGCAATTTTTTGGCGATTATTAATCCACTTAGAAATATATTTAATTTTAATGTTTAATATGGCAGCTTGAATGGTATCAAGTCTGCTGTTATATCCAATTTGGGTATGATGATATCTTATTGGGCTACCATGAACAGCCAGTTCTCTAATTTTTTTTGCAATCTTCTGATCTGAAGTTGTTACTGCTCCACCATCTCCAGCAGCTCCTAAATTTTTAGTAGGGAAAAAGCTAAAACAGCCTATATCACCGATACTACCAACTTTGGAATTTTTCCACATTGTGCATGTTGCCTGAGCACAATCTTCGATTACTTTTAAGTCATATTTTTTGGCCAAAGATTTTATTAAGGTCATATTCACCGCATTACCAAATAGATGAACTGGCATAATTGCCTTGGTATTAGAATTTATTTCTTGTTCTATTAGTTCAGTATTAATGAGATAAGTTTCTGGATCTATATCTACCAAAACAGGATTAGCACCAACTGCACTAATAGCCTCTGCAGTTGCGAAAAAGCTAAAAGATGAGGTAATAACTTCATCACCCACACCAATATCTAATGCGCGCAAAGCTAATACTAAAGCATCAGTTCCACTATTACATCCAATAGTATTTTCAACACCAATCAGATTTGAAAAACTCTCCTCAAATTTGGCGATTTCTTGTCCTCCAATATACTGGCCCCCTTTTAAAACTTTAGAAACCTCACTCTCAATTTCTGAGCCAATTTCGTGGTACTGCCTATTTAAAGTAAATGGAGGTATCTGCATAGTAAATATATTAACCCTAAACCATATTTGTATGGGTAAAAAAATTTTTAATTCATTTAAACCAACTTGGTTCTTTACCAGGAGTCCATTTTATATTGCAACCTAAAGAAGGCATCTGATTTGAAGGATAAGAATTATCTTGATTCAAATCTTTTACAGCAGAGCGCAAATCTTTTCCCGATAGAGGAATATTATTACCTGGCCTACTATCATCTAATTGGCCATGATAATACAATAAAAAATCACCATCTCCTTCATTTGAAAAAAGATAAAAATCTGGGGTGCAAGCCGCTTTTAATTCCTTAGCAAAATTTTGATTTTCATCATATAGATAAGGAAAAGTCCATCCCTGTGTTTGTGCTTGTAATCTCAAATTTTTAGGAGAATCTGAAGGATGAGTGACAATATCATTACTAGAAATTGCGATTGTTTGAACTGTATTTTCAATTTCTTTACTTAAGGTGAAAATTTGATTCTCAATATATTTAACAAATGGGCAATGGGCGCAAATAAACATTAAAAGTAAATGCCGACTATCTAGATTATGAGAATTAAAATATTGATTTTTTGAAGAATTAGCATTTAACATTTCGAAATTAGGTAATTGAAAACCTAATTCCAAAACCATAGAATTTGTTCTGACCATTGTTAAGTTAAATATTCTTTGATATTTGAAAATTATTGTATATTTTGAAGTAATCCGTAAAGATAGGTACTTTTATATAGGAGAATAATAGAAATAGTCAACAAAATGCTTCTAAATCTAACTGGCAAAAAAATTCTTGTTACAGGAATTGCCAACAATCGTTCAATAGCATGGGGTATTGCTCAACAACTTTCAAAAGCTGGCGCAGAACTCGGCATCACATATTTGCCTGACGATAAGGGAAGATTCGAATCTAAAGTTAGAGAACTAACTGAACCTTTAAAACCATCGTTATTTTTGCCTCTCGATGTTCAAAATCCAGCTCAAATAGAAAAAATCTTTCAAAATATAAAAAACAATTGGGGGCAAATTGACGGATTAGTTCACTGCTTAGCATTTGCAGGACGCGACGAATTGGTTGGAGATTATAGTGCTACCACTTCAGAGGGCTTTGATAGGGCTCTTAATATAAGTGCTTATTCATTAGCACCTTTATGTAAAGCAGCAAAACCACTTTTTAGTGATGGTGCTGGCGTTGTCTCATTAACTTATTTAGGATCTGAAAGGGCGATTCCTAACTATAACGTGATGGGAGTCGCTAAAGCAGCTCTAGAAGCCTCAGTCAGATATCTTTCTGCAGAACTTGGTCCAGAAAAACAAGTCAGAGTGAATGCAATAAGTGCAGGACCTATAAGAACACTTGCGAGTTCTGCTATAGGTGGCATTTTAGATATGATTCACAATGTTGAAAAAAAGGCTCCTTTACGCAGAACGGTCACTCAAACAGAAGTAGGTAATACTGCTACTTTTTTATTAAGTGATCTATCTAGCGGCATTTCAGGCCAAACAATTTATGTTGATGCGGGTTACTGCATTAACGGAATGTAAACTAAGTTTTTTGCATAAAAATGTCATCTCTAAGGCAATCTGAAATAAAAAGAAAAACGAATGAAACAGATATTTCTGTATTTATAAACTTAGATGGGAATGGGATTTCAGAGATTGAGACCGGGATACCATTCTTAGATCATATGCTTCATCAAATATCCAGTCATGGTTTATTCGATTTAAAAATAAAAGCAATTGGAGATACTTATATTGATGATCATCATACAAATGAAGATATAGGAATCGCGTTAGGCAAAGCATTTTCAAAAGCCTTGGGAGAAAGAAAAGGAATAAGTAGATTTGGACATTTCTTTGCCCCATTAGATGAAGCATTAGTTCAAGTGACTTTAGACTGTTCCGGAAGACCACATCTATCTTATGATCTTCAATTAAAAGCTCCTAGAATTGGCAATTATGATACTGAACTAGTAAAAGAGTTTTTTATTGCTTTTGTAAATAACAGCGGTATTACACTGCATATTAATCAAATAAGAGGTAGTAATTCACATCATATAGTTGAGGCTTGCTTTAAAGCTTTTTCACGGGCAATGAGAATGGCTACCGAAATAGATCTAAGAAGATCTGATTCAATTCCAAGCAGTAAAGGAATGCTAGAAAATCAATAAAATAGAAATTTTTTCAAATCAGCCACAATTCAGTTGATTTTTGGCGAAGATAGATAAAGTAATTATTTTGTTGTGACTAATTTACAAGATAAAAAAATTAATAAATTTAAAAGTTTTAATAAAGAAGATTGGTCAAGTGCTTATCAAAATGTAGAAAAAGAGCTGACCAAGGAGCTTCTAAAAATTAGCAAAGGTAATAATATTAAAAATTTAAATGGAACATTATTAAGAAATGGACCAGGAATATTAGAGAGAGGTGGACAATGGGTTCATCATCCATTTGATGGTGATGGAATGATAACTTCCATAAAATTCGAAAATGGTCAGCCATTCTTAACAAATAGATTCGTTAAAACTAAAGGCTACTTGGAAGAAGAAAAAATAAATAAATTTATTTATAGAGGCGTTTTTGGGACACAAAAAAATGGAGGAATTTTAAATAATGCATTAGATCTAAAATTCAAGAATATCGCTAATACTCATGTCGTTAAATTAGGAGATGAAATTCTCGCATTATGGGAAGCAGCCGGTCCACATGCAATGGATCCTGATAGTCTTGACACTATTGGTTTAACAACTCTAAAAGGGGTACTCAGGCCTAACGAAGCATTCAGTGCCCATCCCAAAACAGACCTAAACTCAAATGAATCTTCAGAACTTTTAGTCACTTTTGGAGTACAAACCGGTCCAAAAAGTACCATTAGATTAATGGAATTTGATAATGCTGGTACAAATTCTGGAGAGCTCATTTTTGACAGAAAAGATACCTTTAATGGCTTTGCATTCCTTCATGATTTCGCAATTACAACTAATTGGGCAATATTTTTACAGAATGCTATTGAT
The DNA here is from genome assembly GCA_003281485.1 of Prochlorococcus sp. AG-347-J20. Taxonomy (GTDB): domain Bacteria; phylum Cyanobacteriota; class Cyanobacteriia; order PCC-6307; family Cyanobiaceae; genus Prochlorococcus_A. The sequence goes on from QCBW01000001.1 coordinate 137,097, forward strand.
TTCAATCCTCTTCCATTTGTAATGGGTCAAAGAGGAGCAGCACAATGTCTAAAGTCAAACCCAAATAAAAAGGCAAAGTTTTTTATCATTCCCAGAGAAAGTGGATTATTCAGAGGACAGCCTCCTTTAACAATAGATGCTCCAGATGGATTCGTTTTTCATCATGTAAATGCATTTGAAAAAGATTCCAAAATCATATTAGATAGTATTTTTTATGATGATTTCCCATCAGTTGGCCCAGACGAGAATTTTAGGGATATTGACTTTGATAAATATCCAGAAGGAAAATTGAAAAGATCAATTATAGATCTAAAGAAAAAAACTAGTGAACTTGAAACTTTCAGTGAACAATGTTGTGAATTTGCTGTTGTTAATCCCAAAAACTTAGGATTAAAAGCAACTTTTAGTTGGATGGCAACCACATCTCAAAAGCTTGGGAACGCTCCACTTCAAGCAATAAAAAAAATAAATTTAACTTCTAAGGAGGAGATTTGTTGGTCAGCAGATCCAAGTGGATTTGTTAGTGAACCAATTATGGTTCCATCAGAAAACTCTTCAAAAGAAGATGAGGGATTTTTATTTATACTTCTCTGGAACGGAGAAAGAAGAGGAAGCGATTTAGTAATATTAGACGCAAAAGACTTAAAAGAATTAGCTGTTTATGAATTACCCATTTCAATTCCTCATGGCCTTCATGGATCTTGGGTTAATTGAATTTAAGAAAAAATATCAATTAAATCTGGAATAATTTTTTTTAATGCTTTACCTCTATGACTACAAGAGTCTTTAATATTATTATTCATTTCTGCGAAAGTTAATCTGGTAGAACTCTCCTCAAAAATTGGGTCATACCCAAATCCACTTTTTCCTCTGGGGTTTAAAATAACACTGCCATGACATTTGGCCTCAGATTCAATAATCACTTCACCATTTGGGGAACAAACACAAATATTAGCAATAAAGAAAGCACTTCTATTTTGAACTCCATCAAGTTCTCTTAAAACTCGTTCAATTCTCTTCTGATCATTTTCTGCATATCTAGATGAGTAAATGCCAGGCTTACCACCTAGTGCTTCAATACAAATTCCTGAATCATCTGCTATTGAAAAATTATTCGTTTTTCTCGAAACTTCACTCGCTTTTTTAATTGCATTATCTCTAAATGTCATTCCATCCTCATCAACTTCTAATGATTCTGGCTGGAGTAACAATTTACAATTAACTCCAGCAAGCAATTTCTTATATTCTTCAATTTTACCTTTATTCTTACTCGCTAAATATAAATTTTTCATCCTTATTTTCCTGCTAAATTTATAAATTCTTGACCCCACTCTAATATCTCAATTAGATAAGATTCTTTTGGGGCTTCACAATATAACCTTAAAAGAGGTTCAGTTCCTGAAAACCTAAAAAGAAGCCAAAAATTTTTATCAATTCTCAACTTTATTCCATCAATCTCTGAAATACTTTTTAACTTGTGATTATTAATATTCTCGGGAATATTGTCTATGATAAATTCTTTTACATTATTTTTTTCTGACTGATTTGGAAATTTAATATCAATTCTTTTATAAAAACTTGGCCCAAAATCTTTTTGAATTTCATCTAAGGTTTCGTATAAATATTGAGATTTTTCAGCAATTCCATTTAATAAAACCATCGCTGCATATAGAGCATCTCTTTCAGGCATAAAGTCACCAAAACCAATTCCCCCAGATTCCTCTCCTCCAATAAATATTTTCTCTTTAATCATTTTTTCAGCAATATATTTAAAGCCAACCGGAAGTTCAAAAACATCTCTATTTTGACTCTCTGATATATTTTTAATAATGTCTGAACCACTAACAGTCTTTAAAACTGGATAAGAATTATTTTTAATTTGGCCCAAGTAGCTAATAAAGTATGGGAGTAAATCTTGAGTACTAGAGTATCTCCTTTTTTCATCAATTGCCGCAATTCTATCACCATCACCATCAAAAATAATTCCTAAGGTTCTCACTTCATTTGTTGAATTTTTCATTAGTATTTGATTTAGATCATCTACATAATTTAAAAGAGGTTCAGGAGGTTTTCCTCCAAAAAAAGGATCAGCATCTTTCCTGATTTCTGAAATAACTTCTAAATCATTAGGAGCAAAAATCTCAGCCATACAATTTGCCGCTGAACCATGCATAGAATCAACAAAAATCCTCAATTTCATTTCTTTCAATCTATTGGAAATAAAGTCAATATCAAAAAGGGATTTGATTCTATCTAAATGAAATTTTTTAATATCTACCAATTGATTAACACCATCTATTTTTTCAATTGAATTTCCAAGCATTAATCTTTTTTCAATTTCACTTGTAAAAGATTGATCAACAGAACATCCATTAAAGCTCTTTATTTTCAGACCTAGCCAATTATATGGATTATGACTTGCTGTAATTATTAAAGCGCCAAGACAACCGGCTTCTTTGGCATAGAAACTACAAGAGGGTGTTGTGACATAGCTATTAGATAAAATTGGCTCACAACCACATCCTCTTACAAAAGGCACTATTTGCTTTGCAAATTCAAAAGCCATAAATCTACGATCATATCCAATAATAATTTTCTTTGAATTAACTTCTTTAGAGTATTGATAATGCAACTCCTGGCATGCAGCAACGACAACTCTTGAAAGATTGGATAAATTAAAATCAAATCCAATAATTCCTCTCCACCCATCAGTCCCAAATTTTATTTTATCTAATTTATCAGCTGTCAAATTTAAAAGTTCCTTGATTTCTTCTAATTATCTATACTAATTTATATGAGTAAATTTTAAAACCGTCCTAAAAAATAATTTGAATTCTCTTCATTTAAAAAGTTTTATAAGATGCAAAAGAAAAGCATGGCTAGATTTTAAGGGTAAAAAATCTTATGAAATTTGGTCTCCCCATAAAGCTATAGATAAAATTAATCAGTTTCAAATTTTCTCTGAATTTTGTAATAGTGAAATATATACAGGATTAAAAGCCTGTGAAAATGGTTATCAAGGAGTAATTGGATTAAAATTAAGAGGGAATCTTTTCCAAAATATTAACGCAGAGATACGTCCACAATTACTTGTAAAAACTAAAGGTAAAAGTAAATGGGGACAATATAAATATTTACCTGCCGTTTATAAATTAGGCCACAAAACCACCAAAGAACATTTATTCGACTTAGCTTTTAGTTCTATGCTTTTGGAATCTTTTCAAGATTCTAAAATTGAGAAAGGATTAGTAATTTCAAGTTTTGATAAAAAAGTTAATGTTGAAGAAATTGATTTAAATAAAAAATTAAGAAAAAAAGTTTTGAATGTTTTATTAAGTTTGAATGAATGCTTAGAGGGATTTATGCCGGAAATAACTCAAGATAGAAAAAAATGTACTATTTGTTCATGGCAAAAATTTTGTGATAAAGAGTCAAAAGAAAATGGATATCTAACAGATATAGATGGAATAGGATCCAAAACGGCCTCATTACTCATAAGTAATGGAATATCTGATACCCAAACATTAGCTTCCTATAGCGAAAAAAAACTTGGAGAGACATTATCAAAATTCAAGGATCAAAAGTATGAAAAAGCGTCCCTATTTGTAAAGCAAGCACAAGCTTATATTTCTGGGGAACCATATCGTATTTCAAATAAAAATGATACTAACGATCTACTAAAAAAAACATTTTCGGGATTTTATATATTTGATATTGAGTCCAATCCAGATGATAAGCATGACTTTTTATATGGTTTTTTAAAAATAAATAATTTGTTTACAAAAAAAGAAGATCTTATTTATGAACCAATTTTAAATCTCAAAAAAAATAAAGGAGAATCTTACAGAAAAATTATTGAAATACTTTTTTCACAGAAGGAATGGCCGGTTTTACATTACGGCGAAACTGAAAAGGTAGCAATAATTAATATTGCTAAAAACCTAAATTTTAGTTTTGAAGAAATTGATTCACTTGCCTCAAGATTTATAGACTTACATATCTTCATACGAAAGTCTTGGATATTACCACTAAAAAACTATAGCTTAAAAAGTGTTTCTAACTGGCTTGGATTTCAATGGATGGAGAAAAATGCAAGTGGCTCGAAAGCCCTTTATTGGTGGATTCAATATCAAATTACAGAAAACGAAATATTTTTAAAAAAAATTATCCAATATAACAAAGATGATTGTTTTGCTACTTTACAAATTGCAGAATATTTAATCAAAAATCAATTAAAGAAAAATTGATCCTACAGATTTATTAATAATAATTTTTCCAAAAATTTCTGAAAAAAAATAAGTTCCTTTCTCTAAATATTTTCTTTTTATCATTGCTAAACCTTTTATTTGAGAATCTGATTTTAAAAAACTAGTGATTTTGCCTACAGAAATATCCTTGGCAGAATTTATATACAAATTTTTATCTTCAACTTCTAAATTCAAATTAGATTCAAATGATTTCCAAATTCTTATTTCCTGTTTCAAAGAAGAAATATTTTTTATTTTTGACATTGTTTCTTGTCCTAAATAACAACCTTTATTAAAATCTATAAGATCTTGTAATCCAAGCTCAAGAGGATTGTTTTTTCCGTTAATTTCCATTTCTAATGAGGGTATTGCCTGATTAATCTTCCAAAGTTTTAAATCATTAGGATTTAGTAAATTTAGTTTATTTTTATATATTTCAAATTCTTTATCTTCTGTTTTGAAGAAAATAGGCTGATAAGTTCTCCAAGAACTATATTCATCAATTTCCTGAATTCTATTTATCAAGAAAGGTTCACTTAGAATTACATCGTCCGCTGGAAAAATAATTTGATTAAAGTAATCAATTATTTCACTAGTGTTACCCGCCAAGATAATTACTTCTAAGTTGTTTTCAAAAAAAATAATTTCAATTAATGACCTTAAAACTCCATTTGGAGTTAACCAACAAGTTTTGATAACTTTATTTTCTGCATTAAGAATATTACCAGTTGTTATTCCATTCAAAAATTTTCTGGCATCTTTTCCAGTAATAGAAAAACAATCAAATTTTTCAAGCCAAAACTTTTTTTTTATATCTTGCATTTTGAAATTATTATAAAAAGTCTTTTATTGTAAAAAGACTCTTTAATTTAACATTTTCATCTTCAAGGGCTTCTAATCCCCCTTCTTGCCTGTCAACTATAGACAAAACTTCCTCAACAACATAATTATTTTCGCGTAACTTTTTTATAGCTTTTATCACTGAACCAGCAGTTGTAACGACATCTTCTAAAACAGTTATCAAAGCTCCTTCTTCTAATGTTGGCCCCTCTATTCCAGCTTTGGTTCCGTATTTTTTGATTTCTTTCCGAATTATTAACCCATCAAGGTCTAGGCCATGCGAAGCTGCTTTGACAATTAATCCACTTACTATAGGGTCTGCACCTAATGTCAATCCTGCTACAGCTTTTGACCTTGAGTCTTTTAACTCTAAAAATAAATCACTTATTAAGTTTAAGCCTTCGCCATTTAATGAAACTGGTTTACAGTTCAAGTAATGACAACTTTTTTTGCCTGAAGATAAAGTGAAGCTTCCTTTCTTGTAAGATTTTTCAGTTAATTGTTTTAACAATTTTGCTTTATTTAAATCATACTTATCCGAAAATTTGCCCATTAGTAAAAGTTAAATTTATATTTAAAGATTAGAAGAAAAAAAGAAATCTCACAAAAACTTCCTAATGAGGTGTTTTTTGAAATATTATTTTTATATTGTATATTGAAAATCAATGTAATTAAAATTACATAAATTCCCTTGGGGGTGTAGCAATCTGGTGAATGCACCAAACTCATAATTTGGCTAAGGCGAGTTCGATCCTCGCCACCCCCATTATTCATTTGTCATCGAATGAAAATAACTCTACTTTTATTCCTTTTATTTTTACCAGCTTTTTTCGCAGCAAGTGAACTCTCTTTTTTATTAATAAGACCAAGTAAAGTTTTAAGGTTAATAGAAGAAAAAAAGAAAGGGGCATTTTCAATTTTAAAAATTCAAAAACGATTTAGATCTTCATTAATTGCCTCACAATTTGGAGTAACAATTTCATTAATTGCAATTGGATGGCTCAGCAATAATCTGGCTAATGATTATTGGAAAAGCAATATTTTATCAAGTAGATTTTATGATCTTCTATTATTTTTATTTATTGTTTTGGTTGTTACTCTTGTTTCTGGACTAATTCCAAAAGCTTTAGTAATTAACAATCCAGAATCTGCTGCATTAAGGTTAACCACAATATTCGATGCCGTCAGAAAAGCTATGAATCCTATAGTGAAAACAATAGAATTCTTTACTAGCGCCTGTTTAGGCTTGTTCAATTTAAATAATAAATGGGATTCTTTAAACTCGGGTTTATCTGCTGGAGAATTAGAAACTCTTATAGAAACAGATAACGTAACAGGTTTAAAACCAGATGAGAAGAATATTCTTGAGGGAGTTTTTGCTTTAAAAGATACACAGGTTAAAGAAGTGATGATTCCAAGATCTGAAATGGTAACTTTGCCAAAAAATATAACCTTTTCAGAACTTATGAAACAAGTAGATAAAACTCGACATGCTCGCTTCTTTGTGATTGGTGAGTCTCTAGATGATGTATTAGGTGTATTAGATTTGCGTTATCTAGCTAAGCCAATATCAAAAGGTGAAATGGAAGCCGATACATTATTAGAGCCATTCCTTTTACCAGTAACAAAAATAATAGAAACATGTTCATTAGCAGAAATATTTCCAATAGTAAGAGACTACAATCCGTTTTTACTTGTAGTTGATGAACACGGCGGAACAGAGGGACTCATAACTGCAGCTGATCTAAATGGCGAAATAGTTGGAGAGGAAATGCTCAATAATAGAATTTATTCAGACATGAGAATGTTAGATAATTTCTCTAAAAAATGGTCAATAGCTGGAAAATCAGAAATTATTGAAATCAATAAAAAGTTAGGATGTTCTATTCCAGAAGGTACTGATTATCATACCCTTGCTGGATTTATGTTAGAAAAATTTCAAATGGTTCCAAAAATTGGCGACGTTTTAGATTTTAATAACATTAAATTTGAAGTTATTTCGATGTCAGGTCCAAAAATTGATCGTGTTAAAATAATCCTTCCCAATAGCTAAATATGACTCCCTATGGAGGATAATGATAATAAATATATGGATTTGAAATTATGCAACCAACCTCATCACCCGTAAAGGTTGGAGTCATAGGTATAGGAAATATGGGCTGGCATCATGCTCGAGTACTAAGTTTACTCAAAGATGCAAATCTCATTGGAGTCGCAGATCCAAATGAAGAGAGAGGCAAATTAGCCATAGAGCAATTTCAATGTGAATGGTTCAAGGATTATAAGGACCTAATTCCAAAAGTTGATGCTATCTGTATTGCTGTTCCTACACTACTTCATCAAAAAGTAGGACTAGATTGTCTCAAGGAAGGTGCTAACGTTCTCATTGAAAAACCAATTGCAGCTAACGAGTTGGAAGCAAAATCTTTAATAGAGGCCGCAAATGCAAGTAACTGTCTATTACAAGTTGGACATATTGAAAGATTTAATCCTGCTTTTAGAGAATTAAATAAAATAGTTAATAATGAAGAAATTGTTGTTTTAGAGGCAAGGAGGCACAGTCCTCATGCAGACAGAGCAAATGACGTATCTGTAGTAATGGATTTAATGATCCATGATATTGATCTTATTTTGGAACTTGTAAACTCAAAAATACAAAAATTAGCAGCAGTTGGAGGAAGAAATAGCGAAGGATTAATAGATTACGTCAATGCTACTTTAGTTTTTAAAAATAATGTTATTGCAAGCCTAACCGCCAGCAAAATGAGTCACAAAAAAATTAGAAATTTAAGTGCTCACTGCCAAAATGGCCTAGTAGAAACTGATTTCTTAAATCACACTTTACAAATCCATCGAAAGTCACATGAATCATACACAGCAGATCATGGAGAATTAGTTTATAGAAATGATGGATATGTCGAGGAAGTTAGCACAACCTCCATTGAACCTCTTTATGCAGAACTGGAGCATTTTCTAAAATGCGTTCAAGGTAAAGAAATACCTGAGGTAGATGGTGAGCAAGCCTCAAGAGCATTAAAAATTGCTGATTTTATAGAAAGTGCTGTAGATAATTCTGGAGACGCAATTTTACTTGAGAATCCTGTCTAATACAAGAAATCTAAACTAAAAGGATTTTATTTAAATCCAACCGCAGCTTGCCAAACAAATACCAATAAAAAGAAAAATAAAGGAATAAGTGGAAGAACATCTACAGTTGGAGCGAAGGCCTTATAAGCCTCGGGCAATTCAGCGAATGTATTAAATAGAATGAGCACCTTTTTTGATAATTTAATTAATTATGATAAGACGTTACCACGTATAGTGAGCAATAGAGGATGTTTTCCAAGGAGCGAAATCATTTGTAAAACAATTATCTCTAATTGCAGTAGAGATTGCATTGGTAAATCTTATTAAGTGAGCAATATTATGCAAACTTATGAGGGTTAGGCCTAATATTTCGTCATTTCTAATTAGATGATGCAAATATGCTCGAGAATAGGATTTGCATGTCTCGCATTTACAAGTTTTGTCAATTGGAGAAAAGTCATTTTTAAATCGAGCATTTCGCAAATTCAACCTTCCATCATTAAAAAATGCAGTCCCATGTCTTCCTAGTCTTGTAGGCAAAACACAGTCAAATATATCGAATCCATTTGCAACAGCTAAAGAAATTTCTCTTAAAGAGCCGATCCCCATTAAATATCTTGGTTTATTTATTGGTAAGTATTTCGGGACGTAATCAATTACACCATGTATTTCTTCGACTGCCTCGCCAACACTAACACCTCCTACTGCTATTCCGGGTAGATCAAAAGAACTTGTATATTTTGCGCTATATTCTCTAAATTTCGGATACTTACCACCTTGAACTATACCGAATAATGCTTGATTAGATTTCTGATGTGCCTCAACACATTTCTGCAACCATAAATGAGTTCTTTGTAAAGAATCCTCGATATCATTTTCGTTAGCTGTGTGCGGCGGGCAATGATCAAAAGCCATGGCAACATCTGAACCAAGATCCATTTGAATCTGCATTACTTTTTCAGGCGATAAAAATACATGCCTACCATCTCTTGGATTTTTAAATTCCACACCATTATCAGAAATATTATTTAATTTGGCCAAACTAAACACTTGATATCCACCCGAATCAGTAAGAATAGGCCCAGGCCAATTCATAAACTTATGTATTCCACCAGATTCTTTAACTATTTTTTCTCCAGGTTGTAGATGAAGATGAAAGGTATTTGAAAGAATCATTTCTGATCCTGTTGAAGTTAACTGTTTAGATGAAATTCCTTTTATCGTTGCCAAAGTACCCACAGGCATAAATCTTGGGGTATTTACTTGACCATTTGGGGTATGAAATATACCAGTTCTTGCACATGTATTACTGCAATTTGATGTAATTTCAAATTCAAACACGATAATTTATAAAAATTTTTGATCCTTTTTTATTAATCTACCCTATCATTTATTATTGAATCTATTTTTATCTCATCAAACAATATTTAATAAAAAATTTGGCAGGATCTTGGATTTTTTATACGACATTTCCAAAGATACCTTTCATTAATCCAGAATTTAAAAATATTGCGCAATTTGCGCCACCTTTAGGATTTTTTATTGGAACAATACAGAGTTATATTTTTATTTTTTTAAGAGCAAACTCTTGGTCAATTTATGCATCAGCGTTAATTTGTTTAGCTTCAGGATATTTAATTACTGGTGGTCTACACCTCGATGGTTTAATGGATACTTTTGATGGTATTTTTGCGGGAAAAAAGAAACGTTTAAAAGCTATGAAAGATAGTAAAGTTGGCTCTTTTGGCGTTCAATCCTTAGTTTTTATAACTTTAATTCAAATTGCTTGTCTTTTGAGAATTCAAAACCAAATAATTATTGTTTTGCCAATATGCTTATTTTGGGGAAGATTTTCAAATTTATTTTTTATAGAAAAGTTTAAATACATTAGTTATAAAAAAAAATCTATTAGTCATAAAAAGTTTTGGAAAGGATTAAAAAAAGAGTCTTTGATATCCATTATTTTTCTTTTTATTTTCATTGCATACCAATTAGTTTCGATTACTACATCACAAGCAATATTAATAAAATTTTTATTTCTTATTTTGATTGGTGTATTTTTAAGTTATTTTATTCCATACATTTTGGGGAATAAAATAGGAGGGTTTAATGGAGATGCCTGTGGTGCGAGTATTGTGTTAGTAGAAACTGGAATGTTATTTACTCATGCAATTCTTTTATAGGAAGTTCTAAATAGAAAATATTTTTTTTCTTGAAATTTTTTAATTCCTCAGTGTCATCTATCGAGTAATTTTCCAGTAATCTCAATTCTCCTCCTATTTGTTTTGCTAATTTCCTCGCTAAAAAAAGTCCAACTCCAGTGCCCTCCTTCTTTTTAGCGGCTGATCCTCTAAAGCCTTTTTGAAAAATTTTTTCATTTTCATTTTTGGTTATTTTCTTACCATTATCAAATATGCAAAGACCCTTACTCGTAATAGTGAGTCCAATCTCAGCATCTTTTTGGGCATATTTAAACGCATTTTCTAATAAATTGGCCACAATTTCAGCAATTACAGCAAATTTTGCCTTTAGTGGTGATAAGGTCCAATCTGGCCAAAAAGAAGGTTCAGTCCAATCTCTATTCTCCAAATTCGCATTAGCTTTACCCCTATCTAAAATTGGCCTCAATAAATTCTGAACAGTTATTCCCTTTTTATTATCAAAATTTGGAGGTAATAATAATCTTTCTTCTCCAATTTCTAAGGGAAGTGGAATAGGTGAATTTAATTGTACAAAAGACTCCATATATTGATTAATTTGCTTTTGCTCTATTATCATTTGCTCGACTATTGCAATAGAGTCATCATCAGGACCAAGTCTTTTTATTAGTAATTTTGCATATGTCCTAAGTGCAGCCAATGGATTCCTTAATTGATGGATTATGACATTGACTTGGTTTTTTAAATAATTTATTTCTTCATTTTTATTTTGACGTTCTAGTTCGATAGAAATACATTTCGCTAAAGATGTTGAAAGCGCTTTTAATCTAGAATCAAGAGATACAGACCAATTTCCACCTTTTAAATCAGTTTCTACCCTAAGAACACCAAGTAGAATATCGTTTTCTTGAAGCGGATACCATCTTCTATTGGGGGAGGAAACTTTTAGTCTAGGATCATCTTCAATTGATATTAAAAGCCTTTCAATTTGCGGCCATTGACCAATCATTTCAAAAGATGCTTTAGTTCCTTGCTTAGCTGAAGCAATATACATCACCAAATGAGTCACTCCCATTGAACAACCAAAACTCTCTAGCTGTTTAACAATTAATTCTTCAAATTTTGCAGAGGGATTCATCATTAATAATATTTTGAGTTATTTCAGAAAAAATTTGAAAAAGGCTTGTAAAATATGAAAAAAGTATTAAGATATAAGAGGCTTAACATTTGCCATCCCAAAATATGAACGTTCTGATCATATTTTAGCTACATCAGAGGTTGATGGGTCCTCTATGTAATTTGAAGTGAATTTTAAATCACCAATATAAGATTAGTAAAATAATTACGGCTAATCTCATTAATAACTTCAGGAGTACCAATCAATGTCCAAAAAAAGAAAAAGAATCAGCAGAAGAAGATTGGCTGGTCAGAGAGTTATGGCACATGTACCTATCTATCATATCGAAACCGGCAAACATAAACCAGTTACAGCTGCTAGAAGATTTATAGCTGAAAATGAGTTATCTGCCCCCTCAGTTTTCAATGTAAGAAGAAATGAACATACCACTGATAGGTTTTTTTGGGGTGAAAAAGGTTTATTTAGCGCCCAATATGCTGAAGAAAATCACTTTCTATTCCCATCACTTAAGGTTGTAGTTGAAGGAATAGGAGAAGACAAAATATTTGAGGGACTAGAACTTTCTGCAGATGATTGGGAAGAGATTGAAGAATATGAATATGCTTTCGTTTAAAAGATATCAATTATTTTTAATCTTATAAAATCAATTAAATTTATATCAATTTGATGGATACCATCAAATTCTGCTAGTTCACATAATCTAGAAGACTTATTTTTTACCATTTCATAAATAATTCTAGATGCACTTATAGGCACTACTTCATCAAATATCCCATGACTGAGAATTAAAGGTGGGCATCTTTCTTCTGGATGCCAGGAGGGATGAGGATAACCGCTACAAGCAATTATTAATCCTAAATCCAACTTAAATCCTGCATTAATTGCCATTGCTGCCCCCTGCGAAAAACCCAACAAAATTGATTTTCTAAGTGGTATCTGCTCAGTATCAAATTTTTTTAATGTACCAATAAGGTTTTTGACTTCAACTTCAGCCCCCTTCCAATCATGGGGGTATAGCCCATACCATTGCCTTCCCTGACCACTTGGATGTATGCCAGGCGCCCTTAAAGAAATAACTTCAAAATCATAATTTATTTTTTCTCTCATCTCCTTTCCAAATGTTAATAAGTCATCTGCATCAGCTCCCCAGCCATGTAATAAAATAATTCTATGAGTAGCAGTTTGAGAGCTAATCGAGACAAATTCATGATCAATATTATATTTCATGTTTATATTCTTAAGTAAGTAAACTTTCTAATAATGTCACCATTAGCCCTTGTAAGCGTCTCAGATAAAAAGAATATAATCCAATTTTGTTCAGAATTGGTGGAAAAATTCAATTATAAAATTTTATCAAGTGGAGGAACTGCAAAACATTTAATAGAAGCAAAAATTCCAGTTATTAAAGTTGCAGATTTTACTAATTCTCAGGAAATCCTTGGAGGAAGAGTTAAGACCTTACATCCAAAAATTCATGGAGGAATATTAGCTAAAAGAACCGACGAAAAACACATAAAAGATATAGAAGCTAATGATCTAGAACTTATTGACTTGGTAATTGTCAATTTATATCCTTTCAAGAAAACTGTTGAGAAGGGATCTAATTGGGAAGATGCTATTGAAAATATTGATATTGGAGGGCCATCAATGATTCGTTCTGCAGCTAAAAATCATAAAGATGTTTCCGTTCTAATAGATCCTAGTCAATATCAAGAATTTCTTGAAGTAAGTAAAAAAGGGGATTTAAATGAAGAATATAGGGCAAAATTAGCTTTTGAAGCTTTTCAACATACCGCTGACTATGACACTGCAATATCTAATTGGATAGGGAAAAAGAAAGGTTTAAAATCTACCAAATATATTCAATCTTTTCCTCTCATCAAAACTTTGCGATATGGTGAAAATCCTCATCAAAATGCTTTTTGGTTCGGTTCAAGCAATAGTGGATGGAACTCAGCAGAACAAATACAAGGTAAAGAGTTAAGTTATAACAATCTACTGGATCTTGAGTCGGCACTTTCAACAGTTTTAGAATTTGGCTATGAAGAAAAAAGGGAACCTAAAAAAGATAAAGTTGCTTGTGTTATTTTAAAACACAATAATCCTTGCGGTGCTGCTATTAGTAATTCACCCTCCGAAGCATTTTTAAATGCTCTAGAGTGCGACTCAATCAGTGCGTTTGGGGGAATAGTTGCTTTTAATTCAAATGTTGATTATGAAGTAGCAATTAACCTCAAAGATATTTTCTTAGAGTGTGTCGTCGCTCCATCATTTGATCAAAAAGCTTTAAAAATTTTAAAATCCAAAAAGAATTTAAGAATTTTAAAGTTACCAAAAGATAAACTTGCAATAAAAAACCAAACTGTCACAAAATCTATAATGGGAGGATTACTCATACAAGATATTGATGATAGTGAAGAAAAAGCTGAAAGTTGGATTTCGGTAACTAAGAAAATTCCAAGTAATCAATTCAACTTAGATCTAAATTTTGCATGGAAAATTTGTAAACACGTAAAATCAAATGCAATAGTTATAGCAAAAAATCAAAAAACTATTGGAATTGGAGCTGGTCAAATGAATAGAGTGGGAGCTGCAAAAATTGCATTAAAGGCAGCTGGCGGATTATGTTCTGAGGCTGTACTAGCTAGCGATGGATTTTTCCCATTTGCAGATACTGTAGAGATTGCAAATGAGTACGGAATAAAAGCTATTATCCAACCTGGAGGAAGTTTAAGAGATCAAGAAAGTATTGACATGTGCAATTCAAAAGGAATCGCAATGGTATTTACCCAAAAAAGACATTTTTTACATTAAGCTACGTTGATTTTGGATAATATGTAATTTTGTTCGTCTTTCTGAATAAAGACAGCCTTCCTGGGCCTGCGCACAGAAAGTAGAGAGAAATAGCTCCATATATAAAAGACAATTCGAAGGCATAATTATGACCTTCAACTACTGCAAGGGGAAAACCTTCTAATCCAGTATCTAAGAGATGAAAATAAACAGCAAAAGCCATTGTGGAGAATAGCCCCAGAGAAGAAAGCCTTGCAAAAACACCTAATGCTAAACCTACTGGACAAACTAATTGAGTGATAGCTGCTCCAAAAGTCCAAATAACAGGATCACCAGGCAAAAATGGGAAATACTTAGCAACTACAAACTCAGCAAAACCCTGTGGGTCCTGAAGTTTCTCTAAGCCATGATGAATCATCAATGCACAAAAACCTATTCTGAGAACAAAAATTGATAGTTCTCCAAGAATATTAACCTCTGAACCTGATGATTGATTAGCAACTACAACTTCAACTTTTTGGGGAGCTTTAGTTCTATTCATACTTGCAGTTTGAACCTGATTAGTTTGTGTTTTGTCTTCCATACTTCATAATTTTTTCAGTATTCTAATTAATAAAGTAGATCTTTAGGAATTATCTGACTAATAAATTAAAAAAACTAAGCAAATTTATAAATTGCGTATCAAATTCAGGATGCTATATCAATTAACTTTTCAATAACATCCGCAACAACCTTATCAGGAGTTGATGCACCTGAAGTAATTCCAACATTAATTTTTCCACTAGGTAAAAAGTTATTTTTAAGTTCTAGATCTGCTCTGAGTGGTTTATGTAATATTGAATTTTCTTTAACTGATATCCTTTCTGGCGTATCTATATGAAAAGAAGAAATATTTTTAGTAATTGCTATTTCTTGCAAGTGAGTAGTATTAGAGGAATTAAAGCCTCCAATTACAACAAGAATATCAAGGTCTTCATCAACCAAAGAGAACATTGCATCTTGTCTTTCCTCAGTAGCATCACAAATAGTATTAAAAGCTAAAAAGTGACTATTTAAGTTTTCTGGTCCGAATTTTTTTAACATCGTTTTTTCAAACACTTTTCCAATTTCTTCTGTCTCGCTTTTAAGCATTGTTGTCTGGTTAGCGACTCCGACTCTATCTAGATCTTTATCAGGGTCAAATCCATTGGAACAAGCCTTAGCAAATTTATTAATGAATTCATTTCTATTGCCTCTCCCAAGAATGTATTCAGATACATAATTTGCTTCTTCTAAATCAAGTACAACTAAATATTTGCCTGCAAATGAGCTAGTAGCAAGAGTCTCTTCATGCTTAAATTTTCCATGAATTATAGATGTGAAAACATGTTTTTTATGTTTCTCGACAGTATGCCAAACTTTAGAAACCCATGGACAAGTAGTATCAATAATATGACATCCTTTTTCATGAAGGAGTTTCATTTCTTGAACAGTGGCTCCAAAAGCGGGCAAAATAACTACATCACCATTAGAGACTAACGAAAAATCTTTTATTCCATTTTTAGCCGAAATAAATTTTACATTCATTTTTCTTAAATGATCATTAACTGATGGATTATGAATTATTTCGTTTGTTATCCAAATATTCTCCTGAGGGTAATGTCTTCTAGTCTCATAAGCCATTGCTACAGCTCTTTCTACTCCCCAGCAGAAACCAAAGGCTTGAGCCAACTTAATATTCAGTCTTCCCTTAGTGTAAGTAAAACCATTATCTCTTATAGAACTTATCAAATCACTTTGATAAGCTTCTTCTAACGCTTTTGCTCTTTTTGTTGGGGAATCGAAACCCCTTCTGTTATATCTGTCAGAATGATGAAGAGATCTTCTAAAAGCTTGAGTATCCATCTTTAGATATTACAACATTTCAAATAATTTTCCTAAAAAAAAAAGAAACCTGACAAAAGTCAGGTTTCTTAAATCAATTTTAAATTAGATTATTTAGCAGATGCAAAGTCTGGATATGCTTCCATACCATGCTCTCCTATATCTAAGCCTTGAGTCTCTTCCTCTTCAGATACTCGGATTCCACCGAATAAACCTCCAATTACAGACCAGGCGATCCAGCAAGTAACTAGTGTCCAGATAGCATAAGCTGCGGCACCAAGAGCTTGAATTAGAAGAAGGCTAATACCTCCACCATTAAACAATCCCATACCAGCACCATCTCCTTGAACAGCTGTACCCCATAGACCGATAACGACAGTACCCCATACACCACAAACTCCGTGAACGGAGAATGCACCAACAGGATCATCGATCTCAGCAGCATCAAGTGCTGCAACAGAGAATACAACGATAATTCCACCGACTAATCCTGCAAACCAGGCACCAGCAAGTGTCATATCGCCACAACCAGCAGTGATACTAACCAATCCGGCAAGGATTCCGTTAATAATCATAGTAAGGTCTGGCTTACCAGAAGTTAATGTTGAAACAATAGTTGCTCCAATAGCCCCAGCTGCTGCAGCCAAAGTAGTTGTTACTGCAACATATGGAACCCATTGATCCATGGCAAGTTGTGAACCGGGGTTAAATCCATACCAACCTATCCATAGAACTAATGCACCTAAAGTAGCTATAGCCATATTGTGACCTGGCATAGCTTGTGGTTTTCCATCAGAGTATTTGCCAATTCTTGGTCCAAGAAGCATTGCTCCTACCAGACCTGCCCATGCTCCAACTGAGTGAACAATTGAAGAACCAGCAAAATCAACAAAACCTAATGAATCAAGCCAACCGCCATTCCATTTCCAGCTACCAGCAATTGGATAAATAAATGCAGTTAATACAATAGCAAAAACAACAAATTCTCCAAATTTAACTCTTTCAGCAACAAGACCGGAAACGATAGTTGCCGCAGTTCCTGCAAATGCAGACTGGAACAAGAAATCAACAGTTGGGACTAATCCAGCATCAGTTACCATATCTGCAGTAACTGTTGGATCAAAAAATAAGCCGCCAAAATAAAGCCACCCGTCAGCAACACTACCTCCGTACATTAATGAATAGCCGATAAACCAATAAGAAGTTACAGCTAGAGCAAATACAAAGAGGTTTTTAGCAAGAATGTTAACAGCGTTCTTAGAACGGCACATACCTGCCTCAACCATAGCGAAACCGGCGTTCATGAAGATCACTAGAATGGTAGCGATCAAAAGCCATAAATTGTTAGCAAGAAAAGCTGCATTCAACTCAGGTAAATCAGCTGCGTGAGCTGAAAGATTAAAAATACCTAAACCAAACAAAGCTAGGGGAACAGTTGCAAGCCACAACATAGAGCGGTTTGAACTAAATCCTCGAATACTCCTCAAAAGGAGCATAGGTCCATTAACAAGACTTGCATCTTGAAGTTTGGACCTAGAGCGCCTTTGAGGCGTTTGCAAAGCAGTGGTCATAAAAAAAAATTAGATCTGCAAAAAAACAGTTTGTGCTGTTTCCTTTCAAATTTAAATTTATTCAAAAAACTTATCCGTGTCTAGTAGTTGTTTATACCATTTTTATAGTTGCACCCTAAAAAATTATTTGTTAAATTTGAAAATTATTTTTTTGGGATTTTAAAATATCAATTTTTTTATTTATTTCAATGGTTTAATTCCATTCCATGTTACGTGGTCTTTATGAAATTCAAAGGAACATGGGATAGATATCATTCCCGCACTTATAGATTCTCTAAAAAGGTTGCCATATAAGGGATCTGCATCATCTCCAGGGGCAAAGAAACAAGCGTCTTTTCTTGTTATACAGAGAACTAAAACGCTTTTACTTTCAGGAATTAAATCCTTTAATTCTATGAGATGTTTTTGTCCTCTTTTCGTTACTGTATCTGGAAATAGAGCCACATTTTCTTTGATCCAGGTCGTATTTTTTACTTCTAAGTAAATGTTACGTTTATCAGGATTTGAAGATTTTGGAGTTAAAAAAAAGTCAATTCTGCTTTTTTTATCCTTTCCATAAGGGACTTCGGGTTTAATTGTCTCTATTTCTCCAATTATTTCATTAAGCAAGTTTTTCTCAATAACCTTTTTGATCAGCTTATTTGCAAATAAGGTATTAATTCCTACCCAAACCGCCTCATTTTTTGAATCTAGAACACATATCTGTTCCCAAGTAAAAGGTAATTTTCTTTTTGGAGAAGGGGAAACACTGACTCTTACTTTTGCGCCCTCAGTCAAAAGCCCCTTCATCGGGCCTGTATTAGGACAATGAGCAGTTACTAACTCTCCACTATCTAATTTAATATCAGCAAGAAACCTTTTATATCTTTTAATTAAAACCCCTTCAATTAATGGATCAAATTCAATTATCCGTTCAATCATAAAAGATGTCGTCAGTTAGAAATCAAATATAATTGAAACTTAATCTATTTAAAAAATTTTAGTCAACGCCAAATGCATTCATTTTTAAAAAATAATGTTTTTTCAATTTCATTTGGTACTAGTCTAAGTAAATTAGCTGGATGTTTAAGACAAATATTTATTGCTGCTGCTTTTGGTATTGGCACAACATACGATGCTTTTAATTATGCCTATATAATTCCAGGTTTTTTGCTCATAATCATTGGAGGGATTAACGGTCCTTTACATAATGCAGTAGTAGCAGTTCTAACTCCTCTTAATAAAAAAAATGGGGGGATTGTTCTAAGTCAAGTAAGCATAAAACTTTCAATATTATTATTAGGTTTAGCTTTATTGGTTTACTTCAATTCAAGTTTATTGATTGAATTATTGGCCCCCAATTTAACTTACGAAGCTAAATCTATTGCCACTTACCAATTAAAAATACTTACACCTTGCATTCCATTATCTGGATTTATAGGTTTAAGCTTTGGCGCTTTAAATTCCCGAAGAAAATTCTTTTTATCAAGTATAAGCCCTGCCATAACCAGCATAACTATTATTTTTTTTATTTTATTTAGTTTGATTTTCAACCAGGAAAATACATCTACAAATTTTCTTACTCATAAGGGATTACTAGCTTTTGCAACTTTGACAGGAACATTTATTCAGTTTGTTGTTCAAATTTGGGAAATAAATAAAATTGGCCTATTTAGATTTAGTTCAACATTAAGGGTATTTAAGGATGAAGAGAGTAGGATTTTCAAACTAATTATTCCAGCATCAATTTCTTCTGGCCTAAGTCAAATTAATGTTTTCATTGATATGTTTTTCGCTTCCAGTTTTCAAGGAGCAGCTTCTGGACTAGCTTATGGAAATTTTCTGATACAAGCCCCATTGGGCATATTATCCAACTCCTTAATTTTACCATTACTGCCAAAATTTTCTAAATTGAGAATGAATGAAGGCAAAAGAGGAATACAAAAAAAATTGATATCTGGAATAGAATACTGTTTCTTGACAACTATTTTTTTAACTGGGTTTTTCTTAACATTCAATAGCCAAATTGTACAATTAGTTTTTCAAAGAGGAGCTTTTGATTACATAGCGACATTAAAAGTAAAGAATATATTAATTGCTTATTCGGTTGGCATACCTTTTTATCTCTATAGGGATTTATTAGTAAGAGCTTATTACTCAATAGAAAAAACAAACTTCCCTTTTAAGTTGTCATTTGCGGGAATAATATTTAATATTTTTTTTGATTGGTTTTTAATTGGTGCTCCAATCAAGAATTTTGGAAATCTTTCACCATATAATTTTGGAGTTGTTGGAATAATTTTATCATCAGTAATAGTCAACTTATTAGTTTCTATTTTGCTCTCTTTGAATCTGCGTAATGAAGATATCCATTTGCCAAACTTTAATTTATTGAAGAAAATTACCCTTATGTCATTAGCCGCATTTATAGATAGTGCAATTTGTTTTACCATTCTCAAAATAACTAATAACTTTAATTCAAATATCGGAGAATTTTTAGTATTAATATTTGGATCTCTCACTTTTTTTATAATTTATTTTTTACTTACAAAATGCTTTAAAGTAAACAAATTTAAAGTTTACAAAAAGATTTAATTATCAAAAAAACTTTCCAAAATCTCCTCTAACTCTAGAATTTGTGAGGTAGTGATTAAATTAATAAGTGGAAAACTTTTAACACCATCACCTACATTTACATTTATCGCTTCCAAACTTATTTTTGCAGCTTTTAATGGACCTTGCTCTTTATTCCTAATACATTCGACAGCAAGAAGTCTTGAAAGGCCAGCATCTCCAAGATATAAATTCCACTTTTCTATTTTAATAAATATTTTTTCTGAAATAATATTTTCTAAATCACTTATGAGTAGTTGAGATTCCATAAATAAAAATTGATTTAAGTTGATTGTTCTGCAGTGTCTTTAGGTTTTTTTATAATTACAAATAATAAATGGCTAGCCAAAAGAACTGTCCAGAAAATTGCAAAATTATTAAAAAAAGAGATTTCATATTTAATTTCTTTTAAAAGCCAGGTGCCACTAACAACTGCAGTAAATATCATGCAGTGAATAACAAAGTTTACTATTCGAGAAAAATGCTTATAGATGGGATCCTCTAAATCACCATTTCCGTACCACTTTATAGGCATATTTAAAAAAAAGGATTGTTAATAATGGATATTTTACTCCAAATCTAGTTGACTAAGAGACCCTGAAACAGAGATATTACATAATTATGCGCCTGTAGCTCAGTGGATTAGAGCACCTGACTACGGATCAGGGTGTCGGGAGTTCGAATCTCTCCAGGCGCGTTTTAAGATTATGAAATATTCTTTTTATATTTTTCTAAAAAATATCGTCTATATTGAGAGTATTACTTATCAAATTCAATGAATATCCATCAAAATCTTAAAGAAAGTGATCCAGTAATATTCAATTTTATCAACTCTGAAAAAAATAGACAGGAAACCCATCTTGAATTAATTGCAAGTGAAAATTTCGCATCAATTGCCGTCATGCAGGCTCAAGGATCCGTCCTTACCAATAAATACGCGGAGGGACTTCCTCAAAAAAGATATTACGGGGGATGTGAATTTGTTGATGAAATCGAAGAATTAGCTATCCAGAGAGCAAAAAAATTATTTAATGCAAGTTGGGCTAATGTTCAACCTCATAGTGGAGCACAAGCAAATGCCGCTGTTTTTCTGAGTCTTCTTAAACCTGGCGACACAATTATGGGGATGGATTTATCTCATGGTGGGCACCTTACTCATGGATCTCCAGTAAATATGAGTGGCAAGTGGTTCAATGCAGTTCACTATGGGGTAAATAAAGAAACTAGTGAGTTGAATTTTGATGAAATAAGAGAGATAGCATTAAAAACAAAACCAAAATTAATTATATGTGGGTATTCCGCTTATCCAAGAACAATAGATTTTGAATCATTTAGAAATATTGCAGATGAAGTTGGTGCTTTCTTAATGGCTGATATTGCACACATCGCTGGACTCGTAGCAAGTAAACTTCACCCAAACCCAATACCTCATTGTGATGTAGTAACTACAACTACTCATAAGACATTAAGAGGGCCTAGAGGAGGACTTATACTGTGCAAAGATGAAGAATTTGGAAAGAAATTTGATAAATCCGTTTTCCCTGGAACTCAGGGTGGTCCTCTTGAACACATTATTGCCGCCAAAGCAGTTGCATTCGGAGAAGCCTTGGAGTCAGATTTCGTTAATTACTCCCAACAAGTAATAAAAAATGCTAAAGTTTTAGCCTCAACTTTAATAAGCAGGGGAATTGATATTGTAAGTGGAGGTACTGATAATCACATCGTTTTACTTGATTTAAGAAGTATCAATATGACTGGTAAAATTGCTGACCTGCTAGTAAGTGAAGTAAATATAACGGCAAACAAAAATACTGTCCCATTTGATCCTGAATCACCTTTTGTGACCAGCGGACTTAGGTTGGGAACTGCTGCTTTAACTACAAGAGGTTTTAATGAGAGTGCTTTTGTTGAAGTTGGCGAAATTATTGCTGATCGATTACTTAATCCGAACGATGCTCTGATTGAAAGTCAATGTAAGAAAAGAGTATTAACCCTTTGCAATCATTTTCCTCTTTATGAAGGCAAACTTGAAGCATCAATTAAATGAGTCCTAATTCCAAGGGAGTTGAAATTCTTTCTATTGGAACGGAACTACTTCTAGGAAATATTATAAATACAAATGCTCAATGGATCTCTGAGCAGTTGTCTCAATTAGGCTTAAATCACTTTAGGCAAACAACTGTAGGTGACAATTGTGATCGAATTATAAAAGTAATACAAGAAATATCTAAAAGAAGTAATCTTCTAATCATTACGGGCGGCTTGGGACCCACCCCAGATGACTTAACTACTGAAGCAATAGCCAAAACTTTTAACGTATCTCTTTATGAAAAACCTTACCTATGGGATGAAATTAAACAAAAACTTTCAAACTCAAAACCCCAAGACGACTCCTCTAGCTTAAGAAAACAATGTTTCTTCCCAAAAAATGCTCAAATAATTAATAACCCTAGGGGCACTGCACCAGGAATGATATGGGAACCAATAAAAGGATTTACTATTCTTACTTTCCCTGGAGTACCAAGTGAAATGAAAACAATGTGGAAAGAAACGGCTATTCACTTCATTACCACAAGATTCTCAGATGGTTATTCCTTCTTTTCAAATACTCTAAAATTTGCAGGAATTGGAGAATCCAGCGTAGCAGAAAAAATTGATGATCTATTAAATCTTAAAAACCCGACTGTTGCTCCATATGCAAATTTAGGAGAAGTAAAACTCAGAATTACAGCTAGAGCAAAGAATGAAGTAGATGCAAAGAATATTATTCAACCTGTAAAAGAAAAATTAAAAAAAAAGTTTTCAAAATTTATTTTTGGAGAAGATAACGATACTCTTTCTAGCGTTTTAATAAAAGAATTAGCAAAAAGGAACCAAACTATAGTTTTTGCTGAATCTTGTACTGGAGGGCTTCTATCCTCATCCATCACATCGATATCAGGTTCCTCTCAAGTTTTTCAAGGAAGTATAATTTCCTATAGTAATAAGCTTAAAAATTCATTATTAAATATTTCAGAAGATAATCTGCAAAAATACGGAGCTGTTTCTGAAGAGGTTTGTGAAGCTATGGCAATTAATGTCAAAGAAAAATTAGATGCAGATTGGGCAATAGCGATCAGTGGAATTGCTGGTCCTAATGGAGGTAGTCAAGAAAAACCTGTCGGATTAGTCTACATTTCGATTTCAGGACCAAATAATAATATTACTAATATCAAAAAAATTTTTAACTCAACCAGAAATAGAACAGAAATTCAAACACTAAGTGTAAATGTGTGTTTAAACAGTCTCAGATTAATCCTATTATCAAGTAGTAAGTAACTATTTTTACCAATTGAGTCAAGATACCTTATTTGATAAAGTTTGGGATTTACACAAAGTTTCTAGTCTTCCTGGTGGCTCAGATCAAATTTTTATTGGTCTTCACCTCATACATGAAGTAACAAGTCCTCAAGCATTTGGTGCTTTAAAAGACAAAAATTTAAAAGTAAAATTCCCTAATAGAACTGTAGCTACAGTTGATCATATTGTTCCCACAGATAATCAAAGCAGACCTTTTAAAGATAATCTTGCAGAGCAAATGATTGAAACACTTGAGAAAAACTGCTTACAACACAAAATAAGATTTTTTAATATTGGCAGTGGAAATCAAGGTATTGTACATGTAGTAGCCCCAGAGTTGGGATTAACGCAACCTGGAATGACAATCGCTTGTGGAGATTCACATACTTCAACTCATGGAGCTTTTGGTTCAATTGCTTTTGGGATAGGTACAAGTCAAGTAAGAGATGTTCTTGCCACCCAAACTATAGCCATGAACAAATTAAAGGTAAGGCAGATATGGTGTGAAAATAAATTATCCCATGGCGTTTACGCTAAGGATTTAATACTAAATATTATAAATAAACTTGGTGTTAAGGCTGGAGTTGGTTTTGCGTATGAATTCGCAGGGCCAGCAATAAAAGCATTATCAATGGAAGAAAGGATGACTATATGCAATATGTCTATTGAAGGCGGGGCTAGATGCGGCTATATAAACCCTGATGAAAAGACTTTTAATTACATTAGAAATAAATTATGCGCTCCGAAAAATGAATCTTGGGATAAAGCTCTTTTATGGTGGAAATCACTAAAAAGCGATAAAAATTCTATTTATGATGATGTAATTAAATTAGATGCTTCAAAAATTGAACCGACCGTAACCTGGGGAATTACTCCCGGTCAAAGTGTAAGCGTCAATCAACAGATACCTCTTTTAGAAGAATTGTCCCAAAATGACCAACTTATTGCAAAAGAGGCTTATGAATATATGGGTTTTAACCCAGGTCAATCAATTAAAGATACTTCGGTTGATGTTTGTTTTATAGGAAGTTGCACCAATGGGAGAATCAGTGACTTGAGAGTAGCTGCTGCAATATTAAAAGATAAAAAAATATCCAAGAAAGTAAAAGCATTCGTAGTTCCTGGTTCAGAAAAAGTGGCCACTGAAGCAAAACAAGAAGGTCTTGATAAGATCTTTATAGATTCTGGATTTCAATGGAGAGAGCCAGGCTGTTCAATGTGTTTGGCTATGAATTCAGATAAACTAATTGGTAATCAAGTTAGTGCTAGTTCTAGCAATAGAAACTTTAAAGGCAGGCAGGGATCTCCAAATGGAAGAACACTGCTGATGAGTCCGGCAATGGTTGCTGCTGCTGCAATTGAAGGCAAAGTAAGTGACGTTCGAGAATTTATTGACAAATGAAATCAAATTTGATCTTACCTACTGGAAAAATTTCTCAGATAAGAGGGAAATGCATCTCATTAATTGGCAACGACATTGATACTGATCGAATAATTCCTGCTCGTTTCTTAAAGTGTGTTAATTTTGATTCATTGGGCAAATTTGTTTTTGAAGACGATAGAAAAACCTTAAAGGGAATGCATCCTCTAGATCTTGAGGAAAACAAAGATGCCTCAATTCTCATTGTTAATAGCAATTTCGGATGCGGTTCAAGCAGAGAACATGCTCCCCAGGCACTTATGAGATGGGGTATAAAAGGAATAATAGGAGAAAGTTTTGCAGAAATTTTTTATAGCAATTGTATTGCTATTGGAATTCCTTGTTTTACTCTTTCTAAAAAATCAATACAAGTTCTTCAAAAAAAGAACAATAATAAAATTTTATTTTTAGAAATTGATCTAAAAAATTCTATAGCTAAATCAAAAAACTTAATTCTTGATCTTGGGATTAAGGAAAGTACAAAAAAGATGTTTTTATCAGGAGATTGGGATGCTACTTCTAACTTACTAAAAAATTCAAGTTTAGTTGAGAAAAAGCTTAAAGAACTACCATATATAAGATTTAACGCTGAAAGTTAATAACTTTAAAGGGAATTTGAAATTTAGAAGAATATCATTTCAAGAATTTTTATTTTATAAATTCAGAAAATTATAAGAGATTAATCCTGGGGGCTTTCTAAATCTTTTCTATTAGGTGTTCTAGTAGGATCACTCGCTAAAAATCCGAAAAGGAAGATTCCTACAAAGAAAAAAACAATAGTGTATACAGAAATTTTTAAGGCAAGCATGGAGTTTTCGAGTGCTAACAGATTTATATCTTATTAAATTTATATTTAATTTATGGTAAAAGGTTTACTTTTTGTATTTTTGGAAAATTTTGAAATACTTTAATAAAAAGGTTAATCATCATGATCATCCCAAGGATCTGTCAGCTTTGCAGCTTTAGGGCCGAATGCAGTCCAAAGACCAAATCCAGTTAAAGCTAGAAGTAATGCCAGAATAGTTACTGCTATAGAAACTGCAGGATCTGGAGCGGATGATAAAGTTTGCATCAATTTTGCTAAGTTTGTAAACAAATTATGTATAAGTTCTTATACAATAGCGAAATAATATTCGATTTAGTGTATTCAACATGGGCCAAAAAACAGCATTAGGAAGCCTCTTAAAAGCAATTGGAAATTCAGGGCAAGGAAAAGTTGTACCTGGTTGGGGTGCAGTCCCTATCATGACAGTCATAGGTTTATTACTTCTTGTATTTTTAGTAATTCTTCTACAAATCTACAACCAATCTTTACTACTACAAGGCTTTTCGGTAGATTGGAACGGAAACTGAACTTCTGAAATCTTTAGTAAATTTTTAATATGAAAACTTCTGAAATTTTCTGGAGTTTGGATTTTTATTTTTGGGTAAAGTTTAGTTAAATATTTATAATTCTAAATGAAAAAAAAATTTAGAAATAAATTATGAATGAAGTATATTTAGTAGGTTTGGGTAATCCTGGTAAAAAATACTTAAATACTAGACATAATATTGGTTTTATATTGCTTGAAAATCTCTCAAAAAAATATAACTCAAATTTTTTATTAAAGGATAAGCTCAAAAGTTTATGCTCAGAATTCAAAATAAATGATTCCACTTACAGGTTATTTTTGCCAAATACCTATATGAATAATAGTGGCGAAGCTGTCCGAGCAATAGTTGATTGGTACAAAATTAATTTAGATCAAATTTTCATAATAGTCGATGATGTAGATCTCCCCCTCGGAAAAATAAGATTTAGGAAAAAAGGGAGTTCAGGGGGGCATAATGGGCTAAAAAACATCATCGAAAATTTGCAAACTCAAAACTTTAACAGAATAAGAATAGGTATAGGGTTACCTCCATCAATTAAAGGAACAAATAATTTCAATACTATTTCTCACGTATTAGGTAATATTTCTCAAGAAGAAAAATCAATATTGGAAAAAGTCTACAAAAGGGTAATAGATTCTCTCGAAGAACTTCATACTAAAAAAGAGGAATTTATAATAAATGAATTAAATTCTTTTCATAAAGACCAAATTTAACAAATGCTGTCGAAACCAGAAACAATAGCCTATTTAAGTATTAAAGAATATTGCTTTTCAAAAAAGCAAATTAAGGGAGTTGTTGAAGCTAGTCAATTTAAATGGAATTTTACATGGGCCTTTAATAAAGGATCATTATTAATGAGTCCTTCTTTAGGAAGAGCATTAATTGAGGATGCGTTATTAAGATTTTTATTGAGAAAAGATTATGAATTAGAGGCGGGTAACCAATATAAGTTCACTATTTCAGCCAAGTTTTAACGTCTATGTTTTGATGCAAAGAAAACTTTATTTTGCAATAATCCTCTAAAATTATTAAAGCAGATATAGCATCAAGATTTTTATTAAGAATAAAAACCTCTCTAGGGATTAGAAACTTTAATCCACTAATTGGAAAAAGTTCAAAGTATCTAGCTTTGGCTCTAAAAGTAGTATTTTTTTCTTCAAAAGGTATTATTTCTTTTTTTAAAAATCCTAGCTTTTCTGAAATCTCTTTACAATATGTGCCGTTACCGATAATAATTTTTGATATTTCCTCAACACTATTTAAGTTTCTGACATAATCTCCAAGTAATTCACTTTTGATAATGATGGCTTCATAAACTTTTCTTTCACTTATTTCAGCTATCACTAAGCCACATTTACTTTTTCCGGGATCAATAGTAATTAATTTACCCATTTATGATGGTATCTTCAAAATATTAATTTCGACAAAAATAGGTTCTGCAGTTTTACTATCTCTTAAAGAAACTACTTCTAACTTGAATTTAATATTTTGATTTTCTTGAAGAAAGTCTTTAATTTTTTTTACAAAATTTCGATTAGTATTAATTTCAGTTACTTGTGAACCTTTTGATTTGATTTGATCTCTTGTTTCTATAAGTAATGATTTAATTTCTAAATTTATAGATTTAAGATTTAAATCACTCTTTTCCAAAATAGAGCTTGAAATAATTTCTCCTTCTCTGACTATAAATTTATTTTCTAATAAATTAGGTGATACAAAAACATAATTATCTCCCTTCAGTACATTTGTTGCAGATTTAATTAATAAGATCCAATTACCTCCTCCATTAACCTTATCCTCAATGTTTCTGATATCACTAGGTTTCCACAAAAGAATATTTTTTGCTTCTTTATTAGTTGGGATAACAATTTTTCGAACAAATTTATCAGCTTGATTAAAAATCTTTGCTAAGTCTAATTTCATATTTGAACTAGGATTAATCTCAGCAACAAATAAAGTTTGTTCTCTTTTAATAACAATATTCCCTCTCCTAAATTCATTAATATTATTTTTTAATTGATTTAATTCCTTTTCTTTTTTAATTATTGTACCTTCAAGTTTCTTCCGCTCTTCTTGCAATGGTATGAGAGCCTTTTTACTTTCATCTAAAGTTTTCTGTAAAAAAGGGATATCAACAAAAAGTCTTTGTCTGAATTCTTCACTAACCAAAATCAATAAGCCTATTGATATTGAACTAATAAACCCCCCAGTGATTATCGTTATTATAGTTGCTGTTTTTTTCGGTCTTAATTTTAAGATACTAAATCTTGCTTTACCAATTTTTGTTCCAAGCAGATCACCAAATGGCGCAATTAATCCTCCTAGTAGTATTAAAAAGACGATTAAAATCCAAGCCAAACTTTTTATAAACTCAAGACATCATAATTAATGATGAATCAATTAAATCTTTTTGCAAGAGCAATAGGGTCAAATACTGTGATTTTTTTTCTTTCAATAGTAAGAAGCCCAGAATCCTTTAAGTCTCCTAGTAATCTTGTAATCGTAACTCTGGTTGAACCAATAGCTTCTGCAATTGCTTGATGTGAAAGCCTTAAATCTATAGTAATACCTTTTTCACTCGCTACTCCAAAGTCTCTGCAAAGAACCATTAAAAAGCTTACTAAACGAGAAGACATATCTCTATGTGTAAGAGTTTCTATCATTGTTTCAGTTTGAAGTATCCTACTAGAAAGACCTTGCAATAGTAATAATCCTACTGAGGCATCTTCTTCAATCGCTTTTAAAACAGAATTGGCAGGTGCTGTTATCATTTCAACTCTTGTGAATGCTATGGCATGGTAGAAACGATCAGATCTATGACCTGTTAGAAGAGATAAAACACCAAAGAGACTATTCTCTCTCAAAAGAGCAACGGTTATCTCTTCCCCTGACTCATAAACTCTTGACAACCTAACCGCTCCTCTTCTTATCAGATAAACCCTTTCAGCAGGGTCCCCGGGGAAAAATATTGTTTTAGATCTCTCAACCATTTCTGTGCTTGCACCCTCTAAACCTTTAATTACTTCCATTAAAGTTCTATTGATTGGGAAGCGTTCTCCAACAGAGTTAATTTTACTTTGTCCTGACTGTTGTGGACTAAAGCGGCTGAATCCTCGGGAAGCAGGTATCATAAATATCTTGACTATTAAAAAATTTAAGAAGACAACTTAAAATATCTTGTATCAACAGTAACAAATCTCGATTCTTATAATTTTTTTTCTAGGAATTTTTTTAGTTAGTTTCAATTTTCTGGAAGTTTTTTTAAGTAAAATTACACTATATGCAGTGTTATTAAATTCAAATTATACTTTATATAGTCAAGAAATTAAAATAATGGTAACTAGTTCAGCTAATAGTTATTCAAAAGGTAATCTTGATGTTGTAAAAATAAATAGTGCCCTCAAAACAAACTTTAAAAAATTTACTCAAAACGGGCAAATACAAATTTACCAATCACCTTATAGAGGAAGTTATTCATCCATCATAAGTGACTCTTTGCGAAATGCTGCTCTTGGCAGGAAAGTACTTTTAGTCCAATTCATGAAAGGAGGTGTAAAACAAGGGGTTCATAATGCGATAAATCTTTGTGGGAAATTAACTTGGGTAAGAGCATCAAATTCTTTCGACCAATATAACTCTGAAGAAATTGAAAATAATAAAAATATAAAAAAATATATTCATGAATCCATTTGTGAATTATGGAATTTTTGTAAAAAACAATTACTTTCTGGCGGAAATGATCAAATCATACTTGATGAAATTTTTCTTGCCATTCAAATGAACATTATCGATAAAGATGATTTGATTTCAACACTTGAAAACCGATTTATATCTGGAGATGTAATCCTTACTGGTACAGACATTCCTAAAGATTTTTTATTAATGGCCAACCAAATTACCGAACTGCGCTCATAAAACCCAATGCTTAAAAATGACCTCTGGATAAATCAAAAAGCTTCTGAAGGGATGATCAACCCTTTCCAATCAAATTTGGTAAGGCATCTTGAGCCAAATAATCAAAAAAGGCCAGTTTTGAGTTACGGATGTTCATCTTATGGCTATGATTTAAGACTTTCATCGAAAGAATTCCTTATTTTTAGACATATCCCTGGCACTGTGATGAATCCCAAAAAGTTTAATCCTAGTAATTTAGAAAAAACTGTTCTTCATCATGATGATGACGGAGACTTTTTTATTCTTCCTGCACACTCCTATGGGTTAGGAGTGGCTTTAGAAAAGATGAAAGTGCCAGAAAACATAACAGTCATTTGTATAGGCAAAAGTACTTACGCAAGATTAGGAATTATCGTTAATACCACTCCTGCTGAGGCTGGATGGGAAGGGCACCTAACACTAGAGTTTAGTAACAGCTCAGGAGCAGATTGCAGAATATATGCCAACGAGGGTATATGCCAACTACTTTTTTTTGAAGGAGATCCTTGCTCTACTACTTATGAAGATAGAAAGGGTAAATATCAAAATCAACCAGAAAAGGTTACTCTCGCCAAAATCTAAAATGAGTAAGGTTGAACTAATTTCTCTAACTCCAAATGCCGAAAAAACAATGGCATACATTGCAAGAGTTAGTAATCCAAGCAATCAGAATAATGAAGACTATTCAAAATTATTAAGTTACTGTATTAAAAATGAGCATTGGAGTGTCTTTGAACAGTCATTTATGACCTTGCAAATAGAAACTAACAGGGGAATTGCAGCACAAATTTTAAGGCATAGATCATTTACATTCCAAGAATTTTCTCAGAGATATGCAGACAGTTCTCAATTGGGAAATATTCCTTTGCCAGATTTGAGAAGACAAGATTTTAAAAATAGACAAAATTCAATTCCTGATCTTCCAGATGAATTAAAAGCAAGATTCAATGCAAAAATTGCTTCACATTTTAAAGCCGCATCCGAATTATATGAAGATTTACTATCAGAAGGAATAGCTAAAGAATGTGCGAGATTCGTACTACCACTAGCAACGCCAACCCGAATCTACATGTCTGGATCATGCAGATCGTGGATTCATTACATACATTTAAGATCAGCTCATGGTACCCAAGAAGAACACAAGTCTATAGCCCAAAATTGCAAAACAATCTTCAAAGAAAGTTTCCCGATTGTATCAAAATCATTAAATTGGTAAAACTATCCATGTCCGCGAGGAGATATTTGATTATTTTTATTTTCTTTAATTTCAGATAATTGAGTATTAAAAACTTCTTCTTGAGATCCTACTTCTTTCTCTAAATTAGCAATAGATTCTCTTATTTTTAATTCTTCTTGTTTACCAATAAAAGTAGTTTTCAAGACGCCTTTTCTGTCAAAAAGATTGACTTGAGGAATCCCATTGACGTCGAATTTTCGTATATAATTTTCCCATTTTTGATTATCAACATTTAAAAAAACAAAATTGATATCTTTTTCATATTCCTCTTTTAAATCAGATATTTTTGGAGCCATTTCTTTGCAAACTTCACACCATTCAGCATAAAATTCAAGAAAAGTAGGCTTGTTGTTTTTAAAAGCTATTTCAGGATCAACAGATAATTCTCCAAAACTCTTGAGAAGGTAAGTTGATTCAAAAAAGAGATTTCTAAACAAGATTAGAAAAATAATAATAGCAGCAAAGAGAAAAACAATTATTGCATTTAAATTTGTACTTAAAAGTGGCTTTCTATCCTCAGATTGCATTATCAATAATTTCTATAATATGAATATTTTAAATAACTTAAACAGATAAAGAGAATTGAAATCAATTACCTTTTAATCAACTGATAAAATAAAAATTGAATAGAAATCAAAATATCTTTTATTCCAGAAATCTAATTATGCAATCAATCTTTGGAACTGATGGAATAAGAGGAAAATTTAATGAAGAGATAACTTATTCTCTAGCCTATAAAGTTGGATACTCTTTAGGTTCTAATTTAGAAAATAATAATCCAATATTAATTGGTAGAGATACAAGGATTAGTGGAGATATTCTGCTTCAGGCAATAACAAAAGGTATAACTGCTAGTGGCAAAAAATTTATAAATCTTGGAATCTGTCCTACACCTGCTATCCCATTTTTAATTAAGCAAGAGAAACTAAGTAGTGGGATAATGATATCTGCAAGTCATAATCCACCTGAATATAATGGCTTAAAAATTTTTGATCATAATGGTCAAAAAATTGCTAAGAATAGTGAAAATAAAATTCAGAAATCTATAGAAGAGTTTAATCAAGACATATCAGCTCCCACCAAAATTGTCTCTTTAGAAAAAAGTCAAGAACTAATGGATATTTACATAAAAAGCCTAATCCAAACAATGGGCGGAGAAAATTTAAGCGGCATGAAAATAATATTAGATACATGCTATGGATCAGCGACAACCTGCGCAAAAAAAATTTTTAGGGATCTTGGTGCTAATGTAAGAGTTATCAATAACTCTAAGAATGGATTAAAAATTAATATGAATTGTGGTTCTACCAACCTAGAACCATTAAAAAAAGCATTAAAAGAGAATGCTGCGGATATGGGTTTTAGCTTCGATGGAGATGCCGATAGAGTAATTGGATTAGATTCTAAAGGCAATGTTTTAGATGGTGATCATATTCTTTTTCTTTGGGGTAGAGAACTTATGGAACAAAAGACTCTAACAAATAATTTACTTATATCGACTCAAATGGCAAATTTGGGTTTTGAAAAGGCTTGGAACAAAATTGGTGGAATTTTATATAGAACTAATGTGGGAGATAAATACGTTCATGACGCAATTAAGGAAAATGGAGCGGTTTTAGGTGGTGAGCAGTCAGGCCATATCCTTTCAAATATTAATAACTTTTCTGGAGACGGAATTTTGACTGCACTACAAATTTCTAAATACTGTAAAAAGAAAAATATCACTTTAAATGATTGGCTAAAAAGTAGTTTCGATCCTTTTCCTCAAAAGCTAACTAACGTAAGTCTAGGTTTAAATATTAATAAAATAAATCCAAAAACCAAAATTCTAATAGATCAAATCATAGATAATTTTCAGGGAATTTATTCACACAATTGTAGGATCTATATAAGGCCTAGTGGCACAGAACCCCTAATTCGAGTTCTTGTTGAGGCCAAAAATGACAAGGAAGTTAATTCTTTATCAAAAGAAATAACAAACAAACTCTTATTTGAAATTAATAAAATAATGAATTAGTAAAATCAGACTTTTATATAAATCCCCTTAAAAATATCGAGTTGGTTCATAATCGCATAATTCTCCCTATTAGTTTTAACTTTATTTGGATTAAAACTTTTGCAATAATTGAAGTTCCTTTTATCTATAATTTTAAAATTAAAACTTCTCAAAATAGTATATTCCATATAATCGAATAGATCTTTTACATCAGTTTTTACAAAAATTAGGGATCCTTTTTGCAATGAACTTGAGAGAATATTAATAAATTCTGGTTGAATTATTCGTCTTTTAGAATGTCTCTTTTTGAACCATGGATCCGGAAAATTAAAGGAAATACTTTTTGTATTATTGATAATAGATTTTCCTTGTACATCATTCAAAATATTATGGGCAT
The DNA here is from genome assembly GCA_003281485.1 of Prochlorococcus sp. AG-347-J20. Classification (GTDB taxonomy): domain Bacteria; phylum Cyanobacteriota; class Cyanobacteriia; order PCC-6307; family Cyanobiaceae; genus Prochlorococcus_A. Next base: position 171,083 of record QCBW01000001.1, read on the forward strand.
TACCAAATAAAAAATATAAATTTTTAATTTCTTTTTCTCGTACTTTTAATTTTGCAGTTTTAACTAATCTCTCACGTATTTCAATTCCTAGATAATTCCAATTGGTATTTTCTAAAGCTAAATCAAATAGAAACTCCCCAGCAGCAGAACCTATATCCAAGTGAAGATTTAATCTAGGATTATCAAACATTTCAATCGAAGAAGGGATTCTCTCAATTTCATTAAAATGTTTACTGAGCGGATTAACATGCTGTCTCATATAGTTATTAATTTATTTTTTGGAAATAATAATGAGATTTATAATATTCATAACTATGACAATAGTAAGTTAAAAAGGAACAATTTGATGTTTAATTATTATGTATGTAAAAAGTAAAAGTTTTGAACTTTTTTAATCAACTTTCCATTTGGCTATCTTTTCAACTTTCAATAATTTTCCTTATTGGTATTCCTTTTACATTATTTTTTTGGTCAATTAAAAAAAGACATAAAGCTGTTATAAAACTTGTATCAATTTATTGGAAAATATCAATTTTATTTTTTATTAGTCTTTTGCTTTTAATCGGTAAATTTAATTATGCACTTTTGATTACAAATATTTCAACTTTTTTAATGACAATTTCAGTTTGGTTTTGGAAAGATATTAATGATGAATTAAAAGAGTATGATATCTCTGATTCTCTAACAACTACAACCAAAGTATGGAGATGGTCTCTTACGTTTGTATCTCTTAATTTCTTAATTCAAAGTATAGGAAACTTTAATTGCTTCTCTTTTATTAATTCTACTGGCTGTGACATATGGCTTCTGCCATCTTCAAATTTCTATAACATTTTAAGAAGTTTATTTAATTTTTTCTTTGGGGCTAATTTTACTGAGCCAGTAGCAAAATTTTTAGGATTATTTTCATTATTAATTTATGCTTTAGGCTTGATTCAGTGGTCAATAATTAAACTTCCAAAAAATGGAAGAAACTCTTGCTTCTCTGAAAATGGCAGAAATTGATTTAATAAATATTCTAGAAAAAATAAGTTCTAGAATACCTAATAGGATACTTAAAATAGATGGTTACCTTCTAAAAGAGGACCATAAAGAACAATTAGAAATAATTATTTTCAAAGGTTTTAGTAGCTCAACCACGCATCCAATTGCAATAGATTTAGAAAAAAAAGTTATAGGATTCAGTTATACACTCACAAACTTTAAACTTTATAAGGCGCCCTTAACTGAAAGCAAAGATAACTTCATAAAAGAAAATAAAGACCCAGTTTTCTTTTTGAATCAAAAAAACTGGGTTTAGCTAAATTCATGATTAATAATGTTTGAACACCTTTTGCATAATTTTGTATTTTGAATTCCACTAAAAGTTTCTTTTTGATAATGCCAACATCTGTCGCATTTTTGACCATTAGCTTTAAGAATTTGAATTTTACCAAGTTTATTATTGTCAATGATGAGAGATTTATCTACTAAATCAGAAACAACTTGAAAATCTGAAACTATAAGCCAATCCCTAAATAAATCTACATCTTTGTTACCAAATTTTTTAAGCCAATTCAGAGAGTCTTTTATAGCCTTATCCTCAGGCAAATAATTAACTTCTGTTTCTAGAGCTGCTCCAATTATTTGTTTATTTCTACATCCTTCTATAGCTTTGTTAATTTCCACTCTCAAATTTCTTAAGTTCACAATATGCTCATTGAGACTTTCATTTTTCCATGACTTCGGAAAAATTGGCCATCCTCTTTGAAATACTGAATTTTCTTCATTTGAATATGGAATGTTTTGCCAAATATCTTCAGCCATATGACAAAGTACTGGAGAAATAAGAACAGCTAAATTTTCAACAATTCTAGACATAACAAACTGGCATGATCTTCTCCTAAATTGTGATTTAGAACTTACGTATAATCTATCCTTTGCAATATCCAAATAAAAATTTGAAAGATCTACAACGCAAAAACTTTGTAAGATTTGAAAAAATTTCGAAAATTCATAATTTTCATAAGCATTTGATATTTGATTTGTAACCTCAACTAATCTACCTAACATCCATTGATCTAATATAGGTAATTTATCAATATCAAAACTATCAATATTAGGATCGTAATCATGAATATTTCCTAGAAGATATCTTGCAGTATTTCGAACTTTTCTATAAACGTCTGATAGTTGCTTTAGTATATTTGAACCAATTGGGACATCCACCGAATAATCTACAGAACTTACCCATAGTCTTAAAACATCTGCACCGTATGCAGGTTCAGTTTTTTTATTATTGCCTCCATTAATAATTATATTTGGATCAACAACGTTTCCTAAAGATTTGCTCATTTTTCTGCCATTTTCGTCAAGTGCAAAACCATGAGTTAAAACTTTCTTATATGGTGGTTTATTATTAACTGCAACAGATGTAAGCAAAGAAGACTGAAACCAACCTCGATGTTGATCTGAACCCTCTAAATAAAGATCTGCTGGATACTTTAATTCACTTCTTTGCTCACATACTGCTGCCCAGCTAGATCCTGAATCGAACCAGACATCCATTGTATCTGTTCCTTTTTCCCATAAATTAGATTCTTTTGCATAATTTTCTGGTAATAAATTCTTAACATCCCAATCCCACCAAATATCTGCTCCATGTTCACTAAAAAGTTTTTGAATATGACTAATTATCTCGCTGTTTAGAAGAATTTCATTACTGTTTCTTTTATAAAAAACTGGAATTGGAACTCCCCAAGACCTTTGTCTGGAAATACACCAATCCCCTCTTCCTACGACCATAGAATAAATCCTTTTCTTCCCAGTTGAAGGCATCCATTCAACATCTTCAATAGCCTTTAATGCAGATGATCTAAAACCATTAACAGAGGCAAACCATTGTTCTGTTGCTCTAAAAATAGTTGGTTTTTTCGTTCTCCAATCATAAGGATATCTATGTTTATAGTTTTCCTGTAATAAAAGCAAATTATTTAGCTTTAAGAATTCGATAATTAAATCATTTGCATCTTTAAGGACATTTAATCCTTGAAATTGCCCTGAATATTCATTTAAGTTACCTTTTTCATCAACAACACAAGTTGTAGGTAAATCATATTTTTGTCCCACATTAAAATCATCAATCCCATGACCAGGTGCAGTGTGAACAATTCCAGTACCTGATTCTGTTGTGATATAGTCTCCTCCAATAACAATTCTGCAATTTTTATTCTTTGTAGGATGTTGATATTCAATATTTTCCAAACTTGCCCCTTGAAATTCTTGAAGGGAATTTAAATTCTTATTAAATTTATTAGTAATTTCAGAAAATAAATCTTTTGCGAAAAGAAATATTCGTTTCTCTTCATCAACAGCAAAAACGTAGTTTATTTTTGGATTTATTGCAACTGCTTCATTTGCAGGTAAAGTCCATGGCGTTGTGGTCCAAATAGTAATGAAAGAATTTCTTAGGATAAAATCCTCAGTAAAATCAGGATTTCCTCGACATAATTTCAGTATTATTTCTTTAGATAATTTTGTAATTTTCAAGGAAACATAAACACTCTTTGAAAAATGTTCTTCAGGATATTCTAGTTCTGCTTCTGCGAGTGCAGTCCTTGAACTGGGACTCCAATGAACAGGTTTAAGACCTCGATATATATATCCATTGAGAAACATTTTCCCAAATACTCCAATTTGCGCAGATTCATAGCTTTTTTTTAGTGTTAAGTAAGGATTATTCCAATCACCCCATATACCCCACCTCTTAAAGCCCTCCATTTGATTTTTTATTTGTATGTGTGCATAATCTGTTGCTTTTTTTCTTAAAGAAAGAGTGGTAAGTTTACTTCTTTCATCAGATTTCAAATTCTGAAGTACTTTTAATTCAATAGGTAATCCATGACAGTCCCATCCAGGAACATAATGTACCCTAAATCCTTTCAAGGTTTTGTATTTATTTATTATGTCTTTTAAAACTTTATTGAGAGCATGACCCATATGAAGCGATCCATTTGCATAAGGTGGGCCATCATGTAGTGTAAATATCTCGCCTTGGTTGTTTGTTCCCAATTCGAAATCAATATTATTTTTTGACCAAAAATCCTGAATCTCCGGTTCTCTTACAACTGAGTTTGCACGCATTGAAAAATCAGTTTTCAATAAATTTAAAGTTTCTTTATAAGAAAACTCTTCTTTTTGTTCTTTTTTATTTAGAGATTTCATATGACGATCTAATAAATATTGGTGATCAATAGAGTGGTTAAATAAATCTAGTTTATTATATTCTTTAAATTTAATTGTGGTTTTTTGGCATTTTTCAAAAAACTATTAAATCTAATTTTAAGCTTCTATATTATCATCTTTATCATTTCTTACCCACTTTTTTGGGCCTGTTTTTTTATTGCTATCAAAATTCAAAAAATTTAAAGTCTTTATCAAATTTCCAACCGCTAGAGAAGTTGCTTCTAATAATTTCAAAAGATTATTTTTGAATTCCAAAAAGGAAGTTAATTTTTTCTTTTCTTTATCTGTCAATTGATTCCATCTAAATAAAAAGAGCTCCACAACATATAAAAAGACTAATGATGTGGATAAAAGCAAAATCAAACTAAATGACTTATCTATGGTTTTATTTATGATTATTAAAATAAAACCTATCAATAAATTTAAAAAAGCTTTTATAAAATCTTTTGGTCTACCAAGCTCAAGATAAATCAAGGGCACGAATAAAAATATAATTCCAATTGCAATATAAAAAGATCCTAAAGAAACTATGAAGATTTTCATTTATTGATCCATTAACCCTAATTATAAGAAAATGAGTTTAATTAATAAACTTAGTATCAGAATTCCCTTAAATGCGGTCGGGGAGACTTGAACTCCCACACCCGAAGATACGAGTACCTAAAACTCGCGCGTCTACCAATTCCGCCACGACCGCTCAAATAAAATAATAATTGAAAGGGGTAAATTTTAAAAATATTTTTAACTTATGATGATTAATTTGACACATTAAATAAAAATTTAATATCTTTTGAAAATTTTTTTTAATTTGATCATACAATCATCGAAAAATATCAGTTATATTATTTAAAGAATACAAGAAATTATTTCAAACTTTACGAAAAAAAATAGAACAAAAATTACTAATTCTTCAAAAACATTTAATTGGCAAAAGGAGATAAAACAATACGTAGATCCGCCAAGTTTTTGGAACCCAACATTAGGACTTTTTTTCGGTGGTTATTTTCTAGCTTTTCTTAGCATTTGGCAATGGTATAGAGGTGTTTGGCCTCTACCTTTACTTGTAGCTACTGCCTTTTTAGCTTTGCATATTGAAGGCACAGTAATTCATGATGCTTGTCACAAAGCAGCACACCCTATTCCTTGGATAAATCAAGCAATGGGTCATGGCTCTGCAATTCTTTTAGGGTTTAGTTTTCCAGTTTTTACTAGGGTTCATTTACAACATCATATCCACGTAAATCATCCAAAAAACGATCCTGACCATATTGTGAGTACTTTTGGTCCTATATGGCTGATTGCTCCAAGATTTTTTTATCATGAAGTATTTTTCTTTCAAAGAAAGCTCTGGCGAAAATATGAATTATTACAATGGGGGATTGAAAGATCTATTTTTATAACAATAATCTTTGCAGGTCTAAAATTTGATTTTATGAATCTAATTTATAATCTTTGGTTTGGTCCTGCCTTAATGGTTGGAGTTACTTTAGGGATATTTTTCGATTATCTGCCGCATAGACCTTTTCGATCTAGAAATAAATGGATAAACTCTCGAGTTTATCCGAGCAAATTTATGAATTTATTGATAATGGGTCAAAATTATCATCTTATTCACCATCTTTGGCCATCAATTCCTTGGTTCGAATATAAAATTGCCTATGAAAAAACTAAGCCTCTTTTGGATAAAAAAGGCTCACCCCAAAGAGTTGGGATTTTTGAAAGTAAAGAAGATATTTTTAACTTTCTTTATGATTTATTTATTGGTGTAAGGAGTCATAGCAAAAAGGGGGGAAGGATAAGAAGAATAATAAATTTGTATCCAGGTTATAAAATAAAAAAATATCTATTAAAAATAGTCAATAAAACATTTATAGGGAGCTCCTAACTTATTCATTTAAAATTTTTGGAACTTTGTAGTATTCATCTTCTCTAGATGGCCCCAACTCTAAAAGCTCTTCTGTACAATCTGAAATTTTCTTTTCGTCTTTTCTAAATACATTGATAACTTCAATCGCTCTTGTTGTACTTTGCACATCATTAGTATCAATTTTTTCTAGTTGCTCTATATATTCCAAAATTTTTTCTAGCTGTTCCGCGTGGTTATTAATTTCACTCTCATTCAATTCTAATCTTGCTAAATGAGCAACTTTTTTTACTTCCTCTTGACTTATTTTTGTCATACCTTTAGTGTTTTTAATTTAAATAATAGTTGATCTAGCACACTTTTATTCATTTATCCTCTAAATTTCAAACAATTATGAAACTTATAATTAGGTTTTATTAAAATAAAATTGAATTTATATAGCATCAATCATCGTTCTCAGTTAAAAATAGTATTAGATAAATAATAAAAAATAGAAGCAGACTTATTTCCAAAAAATTTTTTTTATCGACACTCCAAACTTGTCGCCCCTGATCTAATAGGTTGTTATTTAATAAAAAAAAATAATGAGACAGATCAAATTAAGGGGATTATTATTGAAACTGAAGCTTATTCGCAAGAAGAAGAGGCCTGTCATGGCTATCGTAAAAAAACCGAATCAAATAAATCATTATTTGGCAAACCTGGAACTTTTTATATTTACAAATCTTATGGAATTCATCATTGTCTAAACATAGTTACTGACAAGGAGAATTTTGCGAGTGGTGTGCTAATTAGAGCCGTTTTCATCCCTAATAAGAATGAAAGATCAGCTTCTGGACCTGGTTTAGTAACTAAATCATTTGGAATAGATACTTCATTTAACTCACTCGATGTTCTCAATAGCAACTCTTTATGGATTTCTCAAAAAAACTCTATATTAAAACAAAAAGATCTTATTCAAACTACGAGAATTGGCATCTCCAAAGCAAAAAATATAAAATGGCGTTGGTATCTTAAAAATAGTAGGAGTGTAAGTAAAAGATTAAAAGGTGATAGAACACCTAAATCTAATAATTATTTATCTTTATAAGCGTAATGAAATCTTGGCCTCATAAACACATCCACTCACTCGCTAGTTTTTCTATTCAAGATTACAAATCAGTATTTGAATTGGCTGATAGATTTGATGCATTAAAAAATACAGGAACAAAAAAGATACCAGCATTACAAGGTACTTTGGTAACTTCGTTGTTTTTTGAAGCTAGTACTAGAACTAAAAATAGCTTTGAACTCGCAGCAAAAAGGCTATCTGCAGATGTACAAACATTTGCTCCATCGTCTAGTTCTTTAACCAAAGGTGAAACAATCATTGACACAGCGATAACATATTCTGCTATGGGAGCAGATATTCTTGTTATTAGACACTCATCGAGCTATATAACCTTTGAGATAGCTAAAAAACTTGATGCAATAAATTCAAAGACTTCCGTTCTGAATGCGGGAGATGGATTACATAGTCATCCTAGCCAAGGATTACTTGACATTTATACGCTAATAAAATTCTTTTCCAAAAAATCACTAAGTCCAGAGATATTAAATTCCAAAAAAATTTTAATAATTGGAGACGTTAATCATTCAAGAGTTGCAAGGTCCAACCTGTGGGCTTTAAGTGCATTTGGCGCAGATATAATCTTATGTGGTCCGAAAACATTAATACCTGATGAATTTATCAATTTTTTAAAAACCCCTGCACCAAATCAAATAGAAGATCCTGTTAAATCAAGGGGTTCGATAACAATTTCTAGATCATTGGAAGAATCAATAAAAATTGCAGATGCAATTATTGTTTTGAGACTCCAGAAAGAAAGAATGATGGAGAATCTACTAAGTAATATTGATTCATACAGTTTGGATTATGGACTAACCCCTGAGAAATTATCTTTGAATAGAAAAGATATTCCAATACTTCATCCTGGGCCTATTAACAGAGGAATTGAAATCAGTAGTAAGGTGGTTGACGAATATCCCAATTGCTTAATCAATAATCAAGTTGGGAATGGCGTCCCAATAAGAATGGCTTTACTTTATCTATTGCAAAAATATAGTAAGTAAAAAATCTAAAGTAACTTAAGACTTTCAGTAAAGAAGCCATAAAATAATCCCAGTCTAAAAGAATCTAATAAAAGCACTAAAAATTTCTTCTTCCTTTCAAGTCGAAAATTTCTTCTAAGAATAATCAGAAGTTCAATAATAATAACCGAAAAGAACGCAGCTACAGGATCCATAAGTTCCAATACAGCACTCACCATACCAAGGGAGCTTCCAAAAAAGTACCCAAGTAAAAGGATTATTAAAGAAATTGAATATCTTCGCCATGGGTTATTAGCCCAAATACTTAGTGTTTGAATATTTTCTACAATCTTTAGTTGAAAATTTGTCTTTTGAGGTCTAAAAACCATTTACTTTATACTAAGCCGCTTCAGAATTTGATTGGATTCTAGTGTTTCCTTCTACTAATTCAAGAAGTGCATCCATCTGAGCCATTAGTCCTCTTAATTCACCAGGCTCAGGGAAGAGACCATCTTCTTTTATTCCCAAATGCATTACTCTTAGTTCTTGCCTTAAATAACGTAAGTGACTTACAACATGTTCTCGTTTGGTTTGTGACATGATTTAAACAGCTTTAGTAGTTTATTTTAAGGAATAATATTTTTGATAATGAGATTTTGCATATCTATAACTGAAAATGAAGATAAATTAAATAAACAAAAACTTAAAAAGGTAAATCCCTTTGAATTCCTCATTTTTTTTTTGAAAATATGTACTTAATACTTTTATCAATTTTAAATAATTGCTTGAGGCTTTATTATTAGAATATATTGGCTTTAATCAATATGAAATTCATTTCTGAAAATAAAATAAGTGAGGAATTAGTCAATTCATTTAATGAAGAGATGACCCTTGAGCTCGCTAAAAGGCTAGAAGAAGATAATTACAATACTCCATTTGATGGTTTAAAAGACTGGCACTTATTAAGGGCTCTAGCAATTAATAGGCCTGAATTAACAACTAATTACATACATCTCCTTGATCAGGAACCTTTCGATGAAAACTAAAAGAACTGGCTCCAAAATAAATATTCTTTTATTGATAACGGGGAGTATTGCAGCTGTAAGAATTCCATTATTAGTTAGCCAATTAGCAAAAGAAAATTATGAAATAAGATGCGTTATATCTGAAAATGCAGAAAAATTAATAAAGCCGCTTTCTCTTTCCATCTTAAGTAGAAACCCTTGCATTCTAGAAAATGATCAATGGTCAAATAGTCAATCAACACCTCTTCACATTGAGCTAACCAATTGGGCTGATATTTTAATCATTGCCCCTTTAACAGCGACAACATTATCAAAGTGGGTAACTGGCAATGCAGAGGGATTGATTCCAAGTATTTTAATAGCAAATAAAAAGCCAATTATTGTTGCACCAGCAATGAATACACAAATGTGGCTAAATAAAGCTGTGCAAAAAAATTATGATAATTTACAAAATTACGAGAATGTTTTGTCTTTACAACCAAGTGAAGGACTCTTAGCGTGCGATGCTATTGGCATCGGTAAGATACCTCCAAATGATCTAATTCAATTAGCTCTTGAATTTATAGCTTCTCACAAACAAAATCATTATCGCAAAGATTTGCTTAATAAAGAAATTTTAATAACTGGAGGTTGCACCTCAGAAAAAATCGACGCGGCAAGACACATCTCTAACAAAAGTTCTGGAGCTATGGGTCTACTTCTTTCTCAAGTAGCGAGGTTTAGAGGCGCACAAGTAAAATTTGTTCACGGGCCTCTGAAAATTGATAAGAATCTCACTGATGGAATAAAAAGATATGAAATTGAAACTAGTGTTGATTTAATTAGGGCACTTAATAATGAGATATCAAGTTGTGATTATTTTTTCATGAATGCAGCAGTATCTGATTTCAAGATAACCTCTGATACTTCAACTAAAATTCCCAAAAATAAAATTAATGAGCATTTGAATAAAAACTTTGAGCTAGTTCCAGATATTTTAAAAACAATTAGTAAATCAAAAAAAGATAACCAAGTTTTTGTAGGCTTTTGCGCTTTTACAGGATCTATTGAAGAAGCACGAATAACAATTAAAGAAAAGATTTTTCAAAAGGGTTGTGATTATCTATTCGCAAATCCAATTGATCTTGAAGATCAAGGATTTGGCTTTTTGGCACAAAATGAAGGTTGGCTTTTCGATACAAACAAAATGGAACACTACATTAACAAAACATCAAAAATTGATTTAGCAAATAAATTAATAACCCAAATTATTTCATTAAAAAAATAAAAAAAAATTTTTAATTTGTATTTTTTTGTAATCTTAATCATTAAAAATAATGTGATAGCTTAAAATAATTCCAGTTTTTTAAAATCTAAAAAGCTACGGGTTGTTTCGAGGGTTTAAAAGTCCTATCTTTTATGTCCTTTCCCTTGTAATATCCGTACTGAACTATTTAGATGACCTTTAATCAATCGTCACAGAACTTTACTGCAACTTTAATTATGAGAATTCGTTCTTTCTTAGCTTTTGTTATTTCAATTTGTATAACTTTTGCTTTCGTACCTGTTAAAACATATGCTTTTTCTGAAAGAGGAAATGCACAATTTACAGATGTTGTTAATACAGGAAAAGCTAATGATTGCCCTATATTAGACTCATCTCTTGTCGGGTCAATCTCTCTTGAAAATGGAGATAGCCTTAAAGGCATATGTATGCACCCAACAGAAGTTTACGTGAAAGTGCCAGGAACGAAAAGAAAAGCTGCAGAATTTGTTACTACAAAAATTATTAGTCCCAGAAATAACACCACTGTGACAGAAGTTTATGGAGATATAGACTCAGGAACTTTCACCGAAAAAGGTGGTATTGATTTTCAACTTATAACTGTATTGACTCCTGGAGGCTTAGAGGTGCCATTTGCATTCTCAGCAAAAGATCTTACAGCTGATTTACCTTCATCTATTGAGCCTGGTACTGAGGTTAGTGGTTCAACATTTACACCTAACTACAGAACTGGTGATTTTCTAGATCCTAAAGCAAGAGCTAAAAATACTGGTGTTGAATATGCACAAGGTTTAGTTGCATTAGGAGGAGATGATGAAGAACTTGCAAAAGAAAATATTAAAGTTGATGTGAATGGAACTGGTGTTATTACTCTTTCAATCAACAATGTAGATTCTGACACAGACGAATTTGCCGGCACTTTTGAAGCTATCCAACCTTCTGATACAGACATGGGATCAAAAGATCCACTTGATGTAAAAATAATAGGAGAACTTTACGGAAGAAAGGCATAAATCCTAGTTAAGAGAAGAAGGGGGTTAAACCCCTTTTTTTTTTTTCAAAATTTTTCTTTATCGATCAAAAAATGGAATTACAACAAAAAACCAAAAAAGACCCTATGGGATTAATACCCCCCTATGGAGGGGAACTAAAAAACTTAATTATCAAAGATAATAACCTTAAGAATGAACTTATATCTAAAGCTAGTTATGAGTTTGAATGCAGTGAGAGAAATGCGTGCGATGTAGAACTTTTAATGGTTGGAGCTTTTTCTCCATTGGAAGGTTTTATGGATGAAAATAACTACAAATCGGTAATTCAAAATTATAGAGATATAAAAGGGTTGCTTTTTGGTTTGCCGATTGTATTTGATTCAAATAATGAAAAAGTAAAAGTTGGAGAGACAGTATTACTTACTTATAAAAAACAAAAAATAGCAGTTTTAGAAGTTAGCTCTAAATGGGAGCCTGATAAATCCTCAGAAGCTGAACTTTGTTATGGGACTAATTCTTTAGATCATCCTGCTGTTAAGATGATTTTTAACGAGAGGGGAAGATTTTATATAGGAGGAAGAGTTTATGGTTTCGAACTACCAATTAGAGAATTCCCCTGCAAAACTCCAGAAGAAGTTAGATCTACACTGCCATCAAATCATGATGTAGTTGCATTTCAATGCAGAAATCCAATTCATAGAGCGCATTATGAATTATTTACTAATGCTTTACTCTCAGATAATGTCTCCTCTAACTCAGTTGTTTTAGTTCATCCAACTTGTGGGCCAACTCAACAAGATGATATCCCTGGAAAAGTTAGATATTTAACCTATAAAGAACTAGAAGAGGAAATATCTGATGAAAGAATAAAATGGGCTTTTTTACCTTATTCAATGCATATGGCAGGGCCAAGAGAAGCCCTCCAACATATGATAATCAGAAGAAATTATGGCTGTACCCATTTTATTATTGGTAGAGATATGGCTGGTTGTAAGTCATCATCAACTGGTGAAGATTTTTATGGCCCATATGACGCCCAGAATTTTGCGAATAAATGTGCAGAGGAATTGATGATGCAAACTGTTCCTTCAAAAAATTTAGTTTATACAAAGGAAAAAGGATATATAACAGCTGAAGAAGCTAAAGAATTTAATTATGAAATTATGAAACTTAGTGGTACTGAATTTAGAAAGAAATTGAGGAATGGCGAACCAATTCCTGAATGGTTTGCATTCAAAAGTGTAGTAGATGTACTAAGACGCTCTTAATATTGTTTTATTATTAGTATTATAGATTTATTAAAGATTTTTTATCGTGAACAAACGTTGGAGAAACGTAGGACTTTATGTTCTAGCTGTAATTACTGTAATTTTCATTGGTACTTCTGTTTTTGATAAACCAAGTACTGAAAGTTCTACAAAGACCTTGAGATATAGTGATTTTATAGAGGCAGTCCAAGATAAAGAAATCAGTAGAGTCCTAATATCCCCAGATAATGCCACAGCTCAAGTTGTAGAAAATGATGGAAGCAGGTCTGAGGTCAATTTAGCCCCTGACAAAGATCTATTAAAAATCCTAACTGAAAATAATGTAGACATTGCTGTAACTCCCACAAAATTAGCAAATCCATGGCAACAAGCTGTAAGTAGCTTGATTTTCCCAGTACTTTTGATTGGAGGCCTATTTTTTCTTTTCAGAAGATCACAAAGCGGTAATGCTGGCGGCGGTAACCCTGCAATGAGCTTCGGTAAGAGCAAAGCCAGACTACAAATGGAACCTTCTACACAGGTAACTTTTTCAGATGTTGCTGGTGTTGAAGGTGCCAAATTAGAACTCACTGAAGTTGTAGATTTTCTTAAAAGCCCAGATAGATTTACTGCAGTAGGAGCAAAAATTCCCAAAGGTGTTCTTCTTGTTGGCCCTCCTGGTACAGGAAAAACATTGCTTGCAAAAGCTGTAGCTGGAGAAGCGGGTGTCCCTTTTTTCTCAATATCAGGTTCAGAATTTGTAGAAATGTTTGTAGGAGTTGGTGCTAGCAGAGTTAGAGATCTTTTTGAACAAGCTAAAAAGAATGCTCCTTGTATTGTTTTCATTGACGAAATCGATGCTGTTGGAAGACAAAGAGGTGCCGGTATGGGTGGAGGAAATGATGAAAGGGAACAAACGTTAAATCAACTTCTTACTGAAATGGATGGTTTTGAAGGTAATTCTGGAATAATAATAGTAGCTGCTACCAACAGACCTGATGTCCTTGATTCAGCTCTAATGCGGCCTGGAAGATTTGATAGACAGGTAACGGTTGACAGACCAGATTACGCTGGAAGATTACAGATATTAAATGTTCATGCGAAAGATAAAACTCTTTCAAAAGACGTTGATTTAGATAAAGTTGCGAGAAGAACACCAGGATTTACTGGTGCCGATTTAGCCAATTTATTGAACGAGGCAGCAATTTTAGCGGCTAGAAAAGATTTAGATAAAGTAAGTAATGATGAAGTCGGTGATGCCATTGAAAGGGTTATGGCTGGTCCAGAAAAGAAAGATAGAGTCATCAGTGATAAGAAAAAAGAATTAGTCGCTTATCACGAAGCTGGTCATGCACTCGTTGGAGCATTAATGCCTGATTATGATCCTGTGGCAAAAGTTTCAATAATTCCTAGAGGTCAAGCCGGAGGTTTAACCTTCTTTACTCCAAGTGAAGAAAGGATGGAATCAGGTCTTTACTCTCGTTCTTACCTTCAAAATCAAATGGCTGTGGCTCTTGGTGGAAGAGTTGCTGAAGAAATAGTATATGGAGAAGAAGAAGTTACAACTGGAGCTTCAAACGATTTACAGCAAGTTGCTAATGTAGCAAGGCAAATGATCACTAAATTTGGTATGAGTGACAAAATAGGTCCAGTCGCCTTAGGTCAATCACAAGGTGGAATGTTTCTTGGCAGAGATATGAGTTCAACGAGAGACTTCTCTGAAGATACTGCTGCGACAATAGATGTTGAGGTTTCAGAGCTTGTAGATGTGGCATACAAAAGAGCTACAAAAGTTTTGACAGATAATAGAACTGTTCTCGACGAAATGGCTACAATGCTCATCGAAAGAGAAACTATAGATACTGAAGATATTCAAGATTTGCTTAACCGCTCAGAAGTTAAAGTTGCAAACTATATCTAATTTTAAAAATTTAAAATTTAATGGATATTAAGGAAGATTCTTTTTCTGATTTGATGTTAAAAGAATCTTTTTTTTTACTTATAAAACCTGTAGATACTTTTTACTCAAATACCTCTATAAAGAATTCATTTCTTAAAGAATTAGAAAGCTTAGTAAAATTAGGATTAAAGAATATTGAAATAAGTTGGTCAAATAACGAAAATTGGTTGAATTTTGTGTCCGAAATTAAAATCAAATTTCCGAAAATTAATTTAGGATCTGCCTCCATAGTTAATAAGCAATCAATAGAAGATTCATTAAAAATTGGATTAAATTTTTCGATGATGAAATTTTGGGATAAAGATCTTTTCAATTATGCGAATTCAAAAAATTATTTATTAATCCCTGGAATTAAGAATTTAAGAGATCTTGAGGAAGCGATAAATTTAAATTGCAAAATTATCAAAATTTATCCAATAAAAAGTAAAGATAGTTCGATAGATTTACTCAACTTTAAAAACATTAATTTCATTGCTGCTGGAGGCCTATCCATCAATGAGGTAAAAACTTATAAATCTTTAGGATATAAAGCAATCGTGATTGGAGATAAAGCGATTATAAATAAAAAATTTGATCCAAAAATATTTGAATGGCTCAAAAATAATTAAATTAAATACAAATATAATTTATTTAACAAAAATATTAATTATTCATTAGGCCACATTGAGCTTGATTCAAAAGTAAATGATCAGCAAGTACTAAAGCCACCATAGCATCAACCATAGGAACTGCTCTTGGTAGAACACATGGATCATGTCTCCCTTTTGCTTTCATCAATACTTCTTTCCCTTCAGCATTTACTGTTTTCTGTTCTTTACCAATAGTTGCTGTAGGTTTAAAAGCTATCTTCATCTCAATATTTTCTCCATTACTTATTCCTCCTTGGATACCACCTGAATTATTAGATATCGTTCTTAACTTCCTAATATCATCAGATTTAATGAAGGCATCATTATGTTCACTTCCTTTTAAATAAGTTCCAGAAAAACCTGAACCAATTTCAAAGCCTTTCGTGGCAGGCAAAGACATCAAAGCCTTCGCTAAATCAGCTTCTAATTTATCAAAAACAGGCATTCCAAGACCAGAAGGAACATTTCTTACAAGACATTCAATAACACCGCCACAAGAATCTCCTTGACGCTTTAATTGCTTAATTCTCTCTATCATTTCTGCTGATACCTTTTCATCAGGACATCTAACAATATTAGAATCTATTTTGTTTAGAGAAATCTTTTCTTTATTTATATCAGAATCTATATCATGTATACGCTTTACCCAAGATAGTATTTCAGTGTTGCATAAGTTTTTTAATAATTGTTTTGCTACAGCACCAGCAGCTACTCTACCAATTGTTTCTCTTGCAGAGGCTCTTCCTCCACCAGAACTTGCCTGAATTCCATATTTCAGATGATATGTACCATCTGCATGAGAAGGTCTAAATACCTGCTCCAAATTATTATAATCTCCTGGTCTTTGATCCTTATTTCTTACCAACATTGCTATTGGAGTTCCAAGTGTTAACCCTTCCTTTATCCCACTTAATATTTCAATTTTATCTTCTTCATTTCTGGGTGTTGTAATGTCACTTTGGCCAGGTCTGCGCCTATCTAATTCATTTTGTATCAGATTTATATCTATTTTTAACTTAGGTGGACATCCATCAAGGATAACTCCTACTGCACCACCATGTGATTCTCCAAAAGTACTAACACGAAAAATTTTTCCAAAACTACTACTCATAGAAATATCAAATGTTTTATCTATATATAAACATTATATGAAACCAATTGAAAATTAAACAAAAAAAAAGCCTCCTAAAAGGAGGCTTGTAGATTTAAGAACTTTAAGCTTAACCGATAGCTGGAGCTGAAAGAGCTACTGTTGTAGACTCAGCTGCTGCTAGATCAAGTGGGAAGTTGTGAGCGTTACGCTCGTGCATTACTTCCATACCTAGGTTAGCTCTGTTAAGAACGTCACCCCATGTAGGAACAATCTTACCGTTTGCATCAACAACTGACTGGTTGAAATTGAAACCGTTAAGGTTGAATGCCATTGTGCAGATACCCATAGAAGTTAACCATACACAAACAACTGGGAATACAGCTAGGAAGAAGTGAAGACTTCTGCTGTTGTTGAATGAAGCATATTGGAAGATCAAACGACCGAAGTAGCCATGAGCTGCAACGATGTTATATGTTTCTTCTTCTTGTCCGAACTTGTAACCATAGTTCTGAGATTCTGTCTCAGTTGTTTCTCTGATTAGAGATGAAGTAACAAGTGAACCGTGCATAGCTGAGAATAAAGATCCTCCAAACATACCAGCAACACCAGCCATGTGGAATGGGTGCATAAGAATGTTGTGCTCTGCCTGGAAAACAAACATGAAGTTGAATGTTCCAGAGATACCTAGAGGCATTCCGTCAGAGAATGAACCTTGACCGAATGGGTATACAAGGAATACTGCGAAAGCTGCTGAAACTGGTGCAGAGTATGCAACACAGATCCAAGGACGCATACCTAAACGGTATGAAAGCTCCCACTGTCTTCCCATGTATGCTGAGATACCAATTAGGAAGTGGAAAATTACAAGCTGGTAAGGACCACCGTTGTATAACCACTCATCTACAGTTGCTGCTTCCCAAATTGGGTAGAAGTGTAGACCAATAGCGTTAGATGAAGGAACAACTGCACCTGAGATGATGTTGTTTCCATATAGGAATGAACCAGCAACTGGCTCTCTAATTCCGTCGATGTCTACTGGTGGTGCTGCGATGAATGCAACGATGAAGCAAGCCGCTGCTGTAAGAAGGCATGGAATCATTAAGACGCCGAACCAACCAACATAAATTCTGTTGTTAGTTGATGTTACCCACTCACAAAACTGTGGCCAACCTTTTAACAGCGAAGAACGCTGCTGCTGAATAGTTGTCATGAGTTCGTAAAGTATGTCTCTAAAGTGAGACGTGTAAATAAAAACGGAAATATATTCCGCTTCGAAGATTTTAGACCAAAATCGCTAAAAATGTGTAAATATTTTTTCTTAAAGTAAACTTATTTTTTGGGAAACAGGAGAAAAGAACTTCCATGTCTTAAGATTTTCTTTGTTATTGAGGATTCAACTTGGTAATAATTGAATGGCTTCTTAACGGAAAAAGATCTAGGGAGGTAGTTTCCTTAAGAGAGGCTAAGCATAGAAGACTGCAATTAGAGGCTTTTGGAGCTGTTATTTATTGGAGTGAAAGAATTTAGGTTTTTAAGGCTTAAGAGTTAGCAAAAAAAATAAAAATATTGAACATTAAATAAACTTATCTATTCAATAAAAGATCCTTATCAGTTTTCAGTAATTTATTGTTCCAGTTTCTTAATTTAAAGACTTTCAAACTCTTGCACCCATTGTTTTTTGGAAAAAATCACTTCTTTTTTTGTGTAGCTCATGGCAATTTTTTTTTCCTTATAAGCAACTTCTCCAATAAAAACAGGCCAAATCAATTGGTCACTTTCATATTTGTGGATGATTCCTTGGCTATCCAAAAATAAAGGATCTCCTTTCTTAATCATTTTCCAATCTTGAGCTATTCTCTCAGGATGAATTATGCCATCAATATCTCCTTTTTCATCTCTTGGATAATCTATACTCCCTTGATGAACGTGAACAACTAATTCCTTTGGAAGTTCTATAAGGTTGTTTTTTAATTTATCTATCTCTTCCCTTAGGGAGCTGATTATTAACAAGAATCTATCTATGATTTTTGGATCATAAAAATTTTGTGCGACAGCTCCTATTTCAATAACTAGACCGCATGGCCAAGCTTCTACAAGAAAGCCTGTTTGAGCTTTATCTTTTTCGTGCAAATAAATAGGCAATCCAAATTTGTTCTGCAGTAATGCAGCTAAACAAAAATCTTTGAATCTCCTCCCATACAAAACAATACTAGTCCCCATGTTTGAAGTAGTAGTATGCAAATCGATTGCAATTTGACAAGGTTTAGATCCGTCGATTCCAAATTGATCTACTAAAAAATTGGCTCTACTAGTTTCATAAAAGCTATTCTTATGTTGATCATAATTCTCACTTCCTTTAAAAGATCTATTTAAATCTACATCTATATATCTGCAACCTTTTTCATAGGCAGCAGGATTACCTATGATGTATTCATACTCAATACCATTATTAAAACTATTTTCTCTTCTGTTAAATTGTTTAATCGCCCAAATAGGATTAATTTCATTCCCATGAGTGCCTGAAACGATAAGTATTCTTTGAACAGTCATTTTTTCTTTAAAAATAAAATTTTATGCAAAATAAATACCTTATTAAGGCCTCCAAAAAATTCTGGTTTTGGTTTTGGACCCAACTAATGAATGGCTTCGCACCATCAGATTCACATGGTAATTATAAAAGGCCTAAAGGTATAACAATTGAAAGAGAATACAACATTAATAATGAAAATGGACAAATTTATTTATTTGTAGGGAATTCTTGTCCATGGTGTCAAAGAACTTTACTAGTCCACGAAATAAGACAATTATCTAAAAAAGTTAAAGTTATTTTTTTAAAAGCAGATATTGAGCATGGCGAATGGATTTTCCATACAAAGTTTAAGGGATGTATGAGACTTTCAGATCTTTACAAAAAAGCAAATAAGAAGATTATTTTTAGAGCGACATTACCTCTTTTAATTAGTTTTAAAAAAAATGAAGTAAATATTCTATCTAATGAAAGTTCACAGATTATGAGACTACTCAATTCAATAAAAATTCAATCAAGATATCAAATCTTAACTATTAAAGACTGTAATCAAAAACTTTTAGATTTGATTAATAACAGCATTAATGATGGCGTATATAAATGTGGTTTCGCCAGAAACCAGGAAGCTTATGAAAAAGCAAGTCAAAATCTTTTCATAGCTATAAATGAAGTTGAAAATTTACTCCGAAAAAGTAAAGGTGACTGGATATTTGGCGAAGAGTTAACCTACGCAGATATTTACCTTTTTCCAACGCTTATAAGATGGGAATTAATATATAGCAAACTTTTCAAATGTACTGAACAAGAACTATCAAGTTTCGAAAAGATTATTGAATGGAGATTAAAATTCTTTAAATTATCTAATGTAAATAGGATATGCTTCGACAATGAATGGAAAAATGATTACTACAAAGCTTTATTCCCTTTAAACCCAAATCAACTAATCCCAGTTTTACCCTCGTTAGAGGAAATAATGAGATTAGAGTCCTAAAAAATACATAAATCAATTTTGAAAAAAAAAATGATGTTGTAATGAACACTTATTTAGTTCATAGATAATGCAATTTCATTAGAAATTAACTATGTTATGTATGTCTACTAAAGTACGAAAAGCTTAAAATGAAATCCATTGACGAACACATCAAAAAAGATCAATCGGAAATCGAATCTGCTAAAGCAGAGGGCAATCTTCCCAAGGTCAGACATTTAACTGAAGAGCTAAAAGAACTCGAAGAATATAAGGATCATCATCCAGAGGATGAACATGACCCAAATGCTTTGGAACTATTCTGCGATGCCAACCCGGATGAACCAGAATGTCTCGTTTATGATGATTAAGTTTTCCTTTTGAAAGTAATACATAAAAAAAAGGGCTCTATAGGCCCTTTTTTTATTTGTTTAATTCTATTAATAATCTCTATTAAAGTCGGATGGACTTCCTGTAAGTGAACATACAACAGACTCCTCATTTTTCATTTCCTTGACTTCTACAATCGGTCTTCCCATTTTCTTCAAAACCTCAATATCTTGAATGGTTTGACATCTGGCTATTATTTTTCCTTGTTGATCAAAGCAAGTATAGAAATTCATATTGTTTTTTAAGAAGTATCTTATTTATGACTAATTTTCATTATTAAATCAAGTGTTTTTTTAACAATAAAATTTTTAATTTAAATTAAATCCTTTTCCATACTTCGGAAAGCAGTGTGGATAAACCTTTTTTTAAAGATGAAGAAATTACTAAAACTTTCTTTTTAGATAAATCTTCTAACTTTTTTGAGATTATTTTCAAATAATCATCATCTACAAGCTCCATTTTGTTCAATACTATTATCCTCTCTTTATTTAAAAGACCTTTCCCATATTTTTTTAATTCCTGCTCAATTATCTCAAAATCATGTAAAGGATTTTCTGCAATTGCATCAATTAAGTGGACAAGTATCTTCGTTCTTTGGATGTGCCTTAAAAAATCATGCCCTAAACCTACTCCATCAGCTGCCCCCGATATTAATCCAGGAATATCAGCAAAAAGGCAACCATTCCCATCAATTTTTCTTACTACACCTAAGTTAGGTATGAGAGTTGTGAAAGGATAATTTGCAATTTTTGGACGGGCAGATGACAAAACCGAAATCAAAGTACTTTTTCCAGCATTAGGAAGGCCTATAATCCCAACCTCTGCCAGAAGTTTTAGTTCTAATTGAACCTCCCATATCTCACCATCTTTTCCTTCAGTGAACGATTCTGGGGCTCTATTTTGATTACTTAAATAGTAAGCATTACCATGTCCCCCTTTTCCTCCAATGGCAATAGTTAAACTCTGTTTATCTTTAGTTAAGTCTCCTAAAATAATGCCGGTTTTAATATCCCTTATTTCTGTACCGCAGGGAACTTTAAGGATTGTATTTTCACCTGAGGCACCTGATTTCTTATTAGGACCTCCTTTGCATCCATCTTCAGCAATTATTTCACGTTTGAATTTGAAATCTAATAATGTTTGAAGATTATTATCAGCCATCAAAATAACTGAACCCCCTCTGCCACCATTTCCCCCAGAGGGTCCTCCAGCAGGAACGAATTTTTCTCTTCTAAATGAAACTATTCCATTTCCACCTTTTCCAGCTTTAAGAATAATGTTTGCTTGATCAATAAATTGCACTTAATACTCTTATTAAATTGTTTTCTAAATATTTTAAATTTTATTTTATCCACGCAATACTGCAACCAGGTCCACCCTCGTTGTTGGCAGCATCTTCAATCTTATCAACATAATTTAATCCTGATAACCAATTTCTTAGTCCTTTTTTTAATTTCCCTGTGCCAATTCCATGAACAATCCATAGCGGTCCATGAAATTTTCTAATTTTCTCCTCAATAATTACTTCGGCTTCATGAACTCTTAGTCCTCTTACGTCAATTGTATTTTTACTCGTTCTAATTTTAGAAAAAGAAAAATCTTCTCTTGTAGACTTGATCTCAATTTTTGACCTTTTGAAATTAGGCTGTTCTCCATTAATACCTTCAAAGTCATTTACAGATAATGTGCTTCTGAATGAACCACATTTAACTTCGTAAAAACCACCTTTTTTATCTAAATCTACAATTTGGCCCGTACTATTTAAACTTTTTATTTTCACAAAATCGCCAACCTTGGGATTCCATGATATTGACTTTTCAAATTTTTTTTGGGTTAAATGTTCAATCTCAATTTCCTTTAATCTTTTTCCAATAATTCTAGTATCCTCTCCATTAACATTTTTATCTCTTAATTTTTTAATCAAATCTATTACCTCTTTTTTAGCGGTTACAATATATTTTGATAATTTAGACCTTTCAATTTCCTGGATTTTTTCAGCATTTATTTTTTGATATTCATAATTTCTCTTCAATTCATCATGTAATATTTCAGTCCTTGCAATCAGTTCTGCAGCCGCTTCTGCAGAATTTTGTTGTTTAATCCTCTCTTCCTCAAGTCCTTTTATAATACTGTTAATATTATCAACTTCTTTTGGCTTTAAATAATTTGCAGCTTCATTGAGTATGCTTTCATCTAGACCAATTCTCTTTGAGATTGACAAAGCATTACTTCTCCCAGGAATACCCCAGTTAAGTATATATTTTGGCTTCAAAGAATCCTCATCAAAGGCAACTGATACGTTTTCAAATCTTGAGTCGTTATATTTTAAAGCTTTAATATCTCCATAATGTGTAGTTGCTAAAGTGATATCAGATTTATTTGCAAATTCTTTTAATAAAGCGATCGCAAGAGCACTGCCTTCAAGAGGATCTGTACCTGATCCAATCTCATCTAACAAAACAACTGATAATCCTTTCTTATTATCAAGTGAATCTAAAATCTCTTTTATACGGTATATATGCCCACTGAAGGTAGATAAATTTTCTTCTAATGATTGATTATCTCCTATATCCACATATATATTTGGACAAAAAGGGATAATAGGATTATTACTTGAGGGTATCAATAATCCTGCTCTAGCCATTATTAAAGACAAACCCAAACCTTTTAAAGCTGCTGTTTTACCTCCAGTATTTGGACCTGTAATAGCTACAACCTTAATATTTCCATTTATATGAAAATCGATAGCCACTGGAGGAGGGGCTCCTTTTTTCTTATGTTCCCAAATCAATAAGGGATGAGAAAAACCAATTAATGAAATAATAGGATTTTTCTCAAACGTAGGAGTTTTGCCTCCAATCCATTTCGAATATCTTGAACGAGTTAGAGCATTTTCTAATCTCAACAAAATGGATGTCATTTCAATAAGATTTTCTGAATTATCACTAACAACTTGGGACCATTTCTTAAGTAATTTAAATTCTTCTGCTGTGATCCTAGCCTCTAAAGAAGCAATCTTATTGCCTTTATTAACTACACTTTCAGGCTCAAAATATACTGTATTTCCTGAAGATGAAGAGTCATGAATAATGCCTTTAAATTTATCTACATAATTAACTTTCACAGCTAAAACAGGCCTACCATATCGATCTCCAATAGTAGTATCTTGCAAATAAGCTAAATTCTTTTGAATAAATTTCTCAACTAATATTTTTCTTTCAAGTTTCTTAGAAAATAATTCTTTTCTAAGAATAGAAAGTTCATTACTAGCATGGTCTGAAATCCTTCCATTAGATTCAATACCTTTTTTAAAAATCGTTTCGATATTCTGATAGTCAATTAAATTTTTTATAAATGACGAAATATAAGGCCTTTGTTCAAAATCTAATAAAATTTTTTTTAAATTTCGTGCTGCAGCAATTGTTTTAGCTATTTCCAACAATTCAAAAGATGAAATTACACCTCCCTTGGAACAAATTTCAATCTTTCTACTAATATCAAAAACGTCGGAAAAACTTATTGATTTATCTAGATTATTTTCTAGCTCAGTTATTTCAACAGTTTCATTCAAAAGTCTTCTAGATGATTCGTATTCTGAGGGAATCCCAAAATTTAAAATTGCTCGTTTACCCATTTCCGTTAGGGAGAATGAAGATAAATGCGTTTTTAACGATTCCCACTCTAAAAGGCTTATAGATTCTTCTTCTAAAGTGTTATCTGAATATGATTTTTTTGAATTACTTTTCTCTTGCATACAAAAAAAAAGAATCAAACATTCGATTGAATCCCTTCAGGAGGAACATAAAGCATCTCAAGCCAGTTTCCTTCAGTATCCTTCATATAAAAAGATGCTGTACCATCTCTATGCTCATGTAAAGGACCAACTTTTACCCCAGAATTTTTTAAATCATTTTGAATATTTTCCACATCTTTTTTATTTTCAAAATGAAAAGCAAAGTGAGGTCCCGCTGCTTTGTAGCTAGGGCCTAATAACGCAAGTCCATCTTTCCCTTTGCCAGCTTCTAAATAAGACCAATCTTTATCGTCCCAAACTAAATTCATACCTAGCTTAATATAAAAAGATTTCGCCCTTTCGAGATTCTGTACTCTAAGTGCAATGTGACCAATCCTATTTACTCCTTGTGAAAACTTCAAAACAAAGCAGTTAATTTATTACTTGTTTAAGAATAAACCAAATTTTTGTTAATAATGAGTTTTTAAGTATCATGCAACCATTGAGATGCATCACAAGCATGATAAGTAAGTATTAATTTTGCTCCTGCTCTTTTAAAACTAAGCAATGTTTCTAAAACAATATCTTTTTCGTTAATCCAGTTCTTCATAGCAGCCGACTTTACCATGGCATACTCCCCACTAACATTGTATGCAGCTATAGGTTTATTTGAAAACGTGCTTAATCTATAAACAATATCCAAGTATGAAATTCCTGGTTTTACCATTAAAATATCAGCTCCTTCATACTGATCCAATGCAGATTCAATTAAAGCCTCTTTTGAATTGGCAGGGTCCATTTGATATGTAGACTTATTGTCTGGGATTATTTTCTTACTATTTTTTCTAGGAGCCGAATCTAAAGCAGTTCTAAATGGTCCATAATAAGCAGATGAATATTTTGCTGTGTAACTAATAATACCTACGTCACTAAATCCTTGACTATCAAGAGCAGCTCTGATCGCTCCAACTCTCCCATCCATCATGTCACTAGGTCCAATAAAATCTGCTCCAGCTCTTGCTTGTGTTAAAGCTTGTTTTTTTAAAATTTCGATTGTTTCGTCGTTCAATATTTTTCCAGTTTCATCAACTAATCCATCATGACCATCACAAGAGTATGGGTCCAAAGCAACATCTGTCATTATTGCCATTTCTGGAATCTCTTTTTTTAATATTCGAATAGCTTTAGGTATTAAACCGTCTTCATTAAAACATTCTGCTCCATCTTCAGTCTTTAAGCTATCGTTAATTTTTGGGAAAAGAACCACACACCTTATTCCCAATTCCCATGCCCTAGTAACCTCCTTTATTAAGCCATTAATATCCCATCTATAAGTTCCGGGCATTGCTGAAATTTCCTCTTTAAAATCTTTTTCATGAATAAATAATGGATATATAAAGTCAGATGCCCTTAGATGGCTTTCTCTAACCATTTCTCTAATTGCTTCAGTTCTTCTTAATCTTCTAGGACGAATAATCGAATTCATTTGAATATATTTAAATTGAAAAATATTTATCTAATACATTAATCGCTCGCCTCGCACATAAATCAATCAGAGACTACTTTTGTTCAGGAAAATTAACTAAAGTGTATTTAGTAAGAGCACAAAAAGTTACAAAAATATTTTGCACAATCTTCATTTTTCACAAATTTACGTCATTAAGAGATAGTATCTTCTAGTTAAGTATTTATTTTAAGGAGAGCATCTTTGAAAATAATTAATGGATTTCATCTGAAAAATGTAAGAGGCGATATTCTTGGAGGCATCACAGCCGCAGTAGTGGCTTTACCTCTCGCTCTTGCTTTTGGGAATGCTGCGCTGGGGCCTGGCGGAGCAATCTATGGTTTATATGGGGCAGTAGTTGTAGGTTTTTTAGCAGCATTATTCGGCGGTACACCTGCTCAAGTTAGTGGACCTACTGGTCCTATGAGTGTAACTGTTGCTGGTGTAGTAGCAGGTTTAGCAGCAGTCGGTGTTCCGAGAGATCTTTCTGCAGGACAAATTTTGCCATTGGTTATGGCAGCAGTAGTAATTGGAGGTTTGTTGCAAATAGTATTCGGACTTCTAAAACTTGGTAAGTACATTACTTTAGTTCCCTATTCTGTTGTTTCAGGATTTATGTCAGGTATTGGAGTAATAATAATAGCTCTTCAAATTGGACCATTACTAGGAATAAGCACTCGCGGCGGAGTAGTCGAATCTCTATCTACTGTGTTTTCAAATTTCCAACCTAATGGCGCTGCTATTGGAGTAGCGATAATGACATTAGGGATTGTATTTCTAACACCTAGAAAAATTAGTCAATGGGTTCCTTCTCCTCTCTTGGCCCTTTTGATAGTAACTCCAATATCGATATTAATTTTTGGCGATGGAGCTATTGATAGAATTGGAGAGATTCCAAGAGGAGTTCCATCTTTAAATTTCCCAAGTTTTAACCAATATTTCCCAATTATTTTTAAGGCTGGATTAGTCCTCGCAGTACTTGGCGCAATTGACTCTTTACTAACATCTCTTGTAGCAGATAACATCTCTCAAACAAAGCATAATTCTGATAGAGAACTTATTGGACAAGGTATAGGAAATGCTGTAGCAGGTTTGTTTTCAGGTTTACCTGGAGCAGGAGCGACAATGAGAACCGTTATAAATGTTAAATCTGGGGGCTCAACTCCTATTTCTGGCATGGTTCACTCAGTAGTATTGTTGATAGTTTTAGTTGGTGCAGGACCTTTAGCTGAGCAAATCCCCACTGCTTTGCTAGCAGGAATTCTTATTAAAGTAGGTCTAGATATTATTGACTGGGGATTTCTGAGAAGGGCTCACAAATTATCTATTAAGACTTCAGTCGTAATGTATGGCGTACTTCTCATGACTGTTTTCTGGGATTTAATTTGGGCAGTTTTAGTAGGTGTATTTATAGCAAATATGCTAACTATCGATTCAATCACCGAAACTCAGCTAGAGGGTATGGATGAAGATAATCCTTTATCAAAAGATGATCAAGCTAAAAATGCATTACCTGCCGATGAAAAAGCTCTACTTGACAGATGTTCAGGAGAAGTAATGCTATTTAGACTTAAAGGTCCATTGAGTTTTGGAGCAGCGAAAGGGATATCTGAGAGAATGATGCTCGTAAGAAACTACAAAATTTTGATATTAGATATAACTGATGTTCCAAGACTTGGAGTGACTGCTACTCTTGCAATAGAGGATATGATGCAAGAAGCGAAAAATAACTCAAGAAAAGCATTTGTTGCTGGTGCTAACGAAAAAGTAAAAGATAGATTATCTAAGTTTGGTGTTGAAGGCATTATTGAGACAAGAAAAGAAGCTTTAGAAACTGCCCTAAATGAACTAGCTTAGTAATTTATGGAAATCAATCCAATTCTTCAAAATGTATTAGCACCCCCAGTTCTTTTCTTTTTAATTGGAGCAATATCAGTTCTCTTTAAATCTGATTTAGAAATACCAGCTCCTTTACCAAAACTTTTTTCCTTATATTTGCTTTTAGCAATTGGGTTTAAAGGAGGAATAGAGATACAGAAAAGTGGATTTACTGATCAGGTATTGCCCACGCTAGGTGCTGCAATACTTATGTCCCTAGTGATACCTCTGGTTGGATTTTTAATTTTAAGATTTAAGTTTGATGTCTTCAATTCAGCTGCAATAGCAGCAGCTTACGGTTCAATAAGTGCTGTTACATTTATCTCCGCAGAAAGTTTTTTAGAAAGTCAAAAAATAGATTTTGATGGGTTTATGGTTGGTGCTTTAGCTTTAATGGAATCACCAGCAATAATAGTTGGTTTATTACTTGTGAAATTTGCAGCTCCCCAAAATAGACCTAAATCAAGAAAAATGCATCTAAGCGCAATATTACACGAATCATTTCTGAATGGATCAGTATATTTGTTGCTTTCAAGCTTAATTGTAGGATTCCTTACTGCTTCCAGTAACCCTTCAGGAATAACGAAAATGGAGCCATTTACAGGACAATTATTCTATGGAGCAGAGTGCTTCTTCTTATTAGATATGGGTATAGTAGCTGCTCAAAGATTACCTAGGCTGAAAAGTGCAGGTTCATTTTTAATTGGTTTTGCCATTTTCATGCCATTGTTTAATGCATTTATAGGTGTTCTCATTGCAAGATTTTTATCTTTAGGCCCTGGCAATGCACTTTTATTTGTGGTTTTATGTGCGAGCGCATCATACCTAGCAGTTCCTGCAGCTATGCGGATGACAGTTCCTGAGGCTAAATCTAGTTACTATATTTCAACTACATTAGGCCTAACTTTCCCTTTTAATATTGTTCTTGGTATTCCAATATATATGAGTTTAGTAAATACAATTATCCCACTTTCTCCCCTATAAAAAATGAAAAGATTAGACTTAATTTTTAGTGAAAGAGAATTAGATGCAATCATTAAAACATTAGAAAAAGCTGACGTTCCTGGATATACAGTTATGAAACATGCCACAGGCAGAGGGCCTGAAAGGGTTGTTACTGAAGATATGGAATTTACAGGATTTGGATCAAATGTTCATGTAATTGTTTTTTGTGAACAAGAAATAATAGATAAAATGAGAGACAATATTAGAGATGATTTAAGCTATTACGGTGGGGTCGCTTATATTTCTGAAGCAACTCCACTTTAAACGGATTAATAATATTACGTTTTAAGAATGAATCCAATCCACTCTTATATTTTTTCTACTGTTTAAGTATCTATCAATTGACATTGCGGCGATGCATCCATCAGAAGCAGCAACAACAGCTTGCTTGAACGGTGTATTTCTTATATCTCCAATGGCCCATACACCATCAGAGTTTGTAGACATAAAATCATCAACAATAACTCCTCCATCTTCTTTTAAAGCAATCTGATCACCTAAAAAATCAGTAATAGGCTTTGAACCACTCATATAAACAAAAACTCCATCTAAGTTTAAATTAATAGGATTTTCTTCTTGCTTATTTTTAACAATAACCCCATTAACCCCCATATCATCGCCCAAAATTTCTAGTAATCTAGTTCTACTCCAATGTTTTATGTTTGAATTATCCATTAATTCCATGGCCTCTTCATTATCTGATTTAGGATCACTTGATGTAATCCAATGCACAGTTGAAGCAAATTTGGTAAGAACAGTTGCTTCTTCAATAGCCTCTTTGTTAACTCCAACGACGGCCACTTCTCTATTTTTGTAAAAAGCTCCATCACAAGTAGCACAATAACTTACACCTTTGCCAAGAAAATCTGCCTCTCCCTTAAATGATGCAGGCCTTCCCATAGCTCCACTTGCAAGAACTAGTGCTTTAGCCCTGAAGGTACCTTCAGGTGTATAAACCGTTTTCAATTCTCCCCCAGCATCAATCCCAAACACTTGGGCTCTTCTATAGTCTGTACCATATTGCACAGCCTGTTCTCTCATAAGAGTAAGTAATTTTTCACCACTTATATCAACAGGAACCCCAGGGTAATTAGCAATCTGATGAGTTATTGCTAAGGCACCAACAGATGGATTTTTATCTAAGATTACTGTCTTTAAGTTTGAACGAGATGTATAAAGTGCACAAGTACATCCTGCCGGACCTCCTCCGATAATAACTACATCTGACTCAATAATTTCCAATTTAATAAAACTCCTTTAAGTAGTTAATTAGATGAGTTTTGGTTAGAAGATATCTAACCTGTATATAGGTATAAGTTAAGAGAAAAAAAAGAAAAAAGCATAATAAAGAAACAAACTTACATAGGAAAAATAAAAAATCTAATTATCAAAACGATCATTTACCTGAATTTGATCTGTATTGATTTATTATAAAAACAAAATTATTAAGTTTATTGCTTAAGAAACATTATATTTTTCATGACCAACTCTGATTACCTATTAAAGGCTGCCATAAAAAAAGTTACTGAAAAGTTAAACGAGATATTGATTGAAAAAATTGAAGAAGCAACAAATATTGCTCAAGATACTCCAGAAATACTTAAAAAAGAATTTGATAGCTTGAAAGAATCCATTATTGAGGAAGCCTCAAGGATGGAAAAAGCAGAGAATGTACAAACAAATGACTCCAATAATATTTATCAAAATTCCAAAGTAAAAAAAGTTTTAAATGAAATAGAAGTTATTAACAATCAAATTGAACTATTTAATAAAAAAATAAATAATTCTAATTAAATGAAAAAACTCAATTTAAATCATCATTTTAAAAAAATAAAGAGAGGTTATCTTATTTGGATAACCCTTATTTCGCTGTTAATAAATTTGTGGCTAGATAATATTAGATTTGCAATTTTCCAAACTAAGCACAATAAAAAAAGCAAGATCCAAATTAAACGTGCGAGGTGGTTTACTAATCAATTAATTAAACTTGGCTCAGCATTCATTAAGATTGGACAATTATTATCTGCCAGACCTGATCTAATTCCAAACACTTGGATTCAAGAATTATCTAAATTGCAAGATCAAGTTCCTAATTTTTCATTTGAGAAAGTTGAGGAAACAATCAGAAAAGAACTAGGGCCTAAGTTTGATGCAATAGATTATATAGTATGCGATCCAGTTGGATCAGCATCATTAGCTCAGGTTCATAGAGCGACTTTAAAAGATGGTAAGAAAGTAGTATTTAAAGTTCAAAGACCAAATTTAAAAGAATTATTTATTATCGATTTGAGTATAATGCAACAGATTGCGGGATTATTGCAGAAAAATAAGAATTGGAATCGAGGTAGAAACTGGGTTGAGATTGCTAAAGAATGCAAGAAAGTTCTGATGAAGGAGCTTGATTTTAATTGTGAAGCACAATATGCGGCAAGATTTAGACAGCAATTTCTTGATGATGAAAATATTGAAATTCCTGAAGTGATTTGGGATATGAGCAGTGAAAAAGTGCTTTGTTTAAGTTATCTAGAAGGAACAAAAGTAAGCGATTTAAAAAAATTAAAATCACAAGAAATTGATTTGCCAAAAATAGCTGAAATAGGGGCCATCAGCTATTTAAAACAATTAGTAAATTATGGTTTTTTTCATGCAGATCCGCATCCAGGAAACTTAGCAGTTTCAAATGAAGGTAAATTGATTTTTTATGATTTTGGGATGATGGGAAATATCTCAAATAATTTGCAAACAAGATTAGGTGCTATGGTTAAGGCTGCTGCTTTAAGAGACGCCTCATCACTTGTAATTCAACTCCAGAAGGCTGGCCTAATTTCAAGGGATATTGATATCGGGCCAGTCAGAAGATTAGTCAGATTAATGCTTAAAGAAGCCTTAACTCCACCATTTAGTCCAAATATTATTGAAAAATTATCTGGAGATTTATACGAACTTGTTTATGAAACACCATTCCAACTACCAGTAGATTTAATCTTTGTAATGAGAGCTTTATCAACTTTTGAAGGAGTTGGTAGAATGCTTGACCCAGGGTTTAACCTTGTATCAGTTACTAAGCCTTATTTAATAGAACTTATGACTTCTAATAATCAAACTCCCAACGATTTAATTAACCAATTTGGAAGACAAGTAGGTGAACTTGGATCGAAAGCTGTTGGAATTCCCAAAAGAATAGATGAAAGTTTAGAGAGATTGGAGCAGGGCGATTTACAATTACAAATAAGAATGGGAGAGTCTGATAGACAATTCAAAAAAATGTTTACTGCTCAAAAAACTTTGGGCCATTCAATTCTTATAGGAAGTTTATCAATTACATCTGCTTTACTCGTAACCAATAAACAAAATAATTTTGCATTATTACCACTTCTTTTTGCACTACCAATAAGTATTGATTGGCTAAAATGCCAACTTAACATGAGTAAAGGTTCACGTTTAGAAAAACTTAAACGCTAAAGAACTATATATTTTTGGGTCCTAAACCTAAAGCACCCGCGAATCTTGCTTGATTTCCCAATTCCTCCTCAATTTTTAAGAGCCTATTGTATTTTGCAATCCTTTCACTTCGACTCAAAGAGCCTGTCTTGATTTGGCCCGATCTTGTGGCAACAGACAAATCAGCAATTGTTGTATCTTCAGTCTCACCACTTCTATGACTAATAACACTTGTGAAACCAGATATTTTGGCTAATTCAATAGCTTCTAAAGTTTCAGTTAATGTTCCAATTTGATTAACCTTTATCAGGATTGAATTAGCAGATTTTTCCATAATCCCTTTCCTTAATCTTTCTGTATTAGTAACGAATAAATCATCACCTACAAGCTGAACTTTATTTCCCAATTCATTATTTAACTCTGACCAACCCTCCCAGTCATCCTCTGCCAAACCGTCCTCTATTGAAACTATTGGATAATTAGAAACTAATCTTGAAAGATATGAAATCATTTCAGAACTATTTAAACTTTTTCCTTCATATTTATAAATACCATCACTATAAAATTCAGTACTAGCAGCATCCAAAGCTAAAGAGACTTGTTCACCAGGGCTAAAACCCGCTTTTTGAATTGCTTCTAATAATAGGTCCCCTGCTTCTTCGCTCGATGATAAATTAGGTGCGAATCCACCTTCATCCCCCACAGCAGTAGACAGACCTTTTTGATCAAGTAATGATTTTAAAGAGTGAAAAATTTCAGTCCCCATTCTTAATGATTCACTGAAATTATTAACTCCATGTGGGACAAGCATAAATTCTTGAAAATCAAGACTATTTGGTGCATGAGCACCACCATTTATTACATTCATCAATGGGACTGGAAGAAGATTTGATAATGGATCTCCAAGATACCTATATAGGGGAATGTCTAAAGCATTTGCTGATGCTCTAGCAGTCGCAAGACTTACTGCAAGGATTGAATTTGCTCCAAGGTTAGACTTATTAGGAGTTCCATCAATTTCAATCATTAAGTTATCAACTAAAGTTTGGTCTAGAGCTGACAAACCACATAAAGCAGGAGATATTGTTTCATGAATTTTATTAACAGCATTTAAAACGCCTTTGCCCATATATTGTGAACCACCATCTCTTAATTCATGTGCCTCATGTGCACCAGTGCTAGCTCCACTGGGAACTATTGCCCTACCACTGGCCCCACATTCCAAAAATACTTCTGCTTCTACAGTCGGATTACCTCTTGAATCAAGGACTTGCCTTGCTTCA
>QCBW01000002.1 GCA_003281485.1 Prochlorococcus sp. AG-347-J20
CGGCAAGTAATCAGTTATTAAATATCTCCTACAAATTGGAAATTTTGCTTGATATAGGTAGTAGTAATGAAAGCTTTTACTATTTAGATGGAAATAATCTTGGAGCAGAAGTTGGAGATATTGTAAGCGTGAGACTAAGGGGGAGATTATTGAATGGGTTGGTGATTTCCAAAAAAGACTTTTCGACAATCAATAATGATGAATCAAATATTACTGGAGGAAAAAGCATAAGATATTTGTTTGTTGAAAGTATTTTGCAGAAAAAAATAATTGATGAATCTTGGAGAGAATTGATAGACTCTCTAGCCTCCTTTTATATGGTTAGTAATTTAAAAATGTTTAAAACTGCATTTCCTCCTGGCTGGATTGGTAAATATAAAAATTTCTCTAAAGGTTTAAAAGATCAAATATGGATTGAAATTAAAAAAGAATTTGATATTAAGAAAAATGGATTAACCAAAAAAGAATTTTTTTTAATGGATTCCTTATCTAAAAAAGGTAATTGGCAAAGTGAATTAATAAAGTCTGGTTTTAATTACACTCTAATTAACTCAATGGTCAGTAAAAATTATCTTGCTAAATCTAAAAGAAAAAAAAATATAAGTAGTAAATTAAATTCCTTTTTTAAAGATCATATCGCAACGAAAAAACCAAATCTTACAAATGAGCAAAAAATTGCATTTCAAGAATTTCAAACAATGAAACCAGGAGATGTATTACTTCTTTGGGGCGAAACAGGTTCAGGTAAAACAGAAGTGTATATGAGAATTGCTGAAGATCAATTTCTTAAGAAAAAAAGTTGTTTGATACTAGCCCCAGAAATTGGATTAATTCCTCAACTTATTGATAGGTTTAGTAGGCGATTTAATAATGTCGTTTACGAATATCATAGTAATTGTTCTCCCGATCATAGAACTTTAGTTTGGAAGAAAATTATTAATGCTAATGAACCTTTAGTAGTAATAGGTACAAGGTCGGCAGTTTTTCTTCCAATCAAAAATCTGGGATTAATAATAATGGATGAAGAACATGATGTTTCTTATAAGCAAGATAGTCCTATGCCTTGCTATGACGCAAGAGAGATTGCTATTGAAATAGTAAAAAGGAATTCTGCAAAGTTAATTTTTGGGAGTGCAACCCCATCAATGAAGACTTGGAAAAAGTGTATTTTTGAAAGGAATTTTAAATTGGTAAGAATGATTCAAAGGATATCCAGTAATGAGACTCCTGAAATAAAAATTATTGATATGCGGGATGAGTTCAAAAAGGGAAATATGAAAATTTTTTCCAATGAATTATTACAATTGCTTCCTCAACTACGCTTAAAAAAAGAGCAAGCAATAATTTTGATCCCTAGGAGGGGGCATAGTGGATTTTTAAGTTGTAGAAATTGCGGATATTTAATAAATTGCCCCAACTGTGACGTTCCTTTATCAGTTCATCTCGGATCACAAGGAAAAAAATGGTTAAGGTGTCACTGGTGCGATCATAAATCAAGATTGATCAATCGTTGCCCAGATTGTCATTCAACTGCTTTCAAACCTTTTGGAATTGGTACGCAAAGGGTAATAGAGTTTTTAAATGAAGAATTTCCTGACATAAGAGTACTTCGCTTTGATAGAGATACAACTTCAGGAAAGGATGGTCATAGAGATATTCTTTCAAAGTTTTCTAAAGGTGATGCTGATATTCTTGTCGGTACTCAGATGTTGGCAAAAGGTATTGACATCCCCAATATTACTCTTTCAGTAGTTATTGCAGCAGATGGGTTGCTTCATCGCCCAGATATTTCAGCAGAAGAAAAATCATTACAATTATTTTTGCAAGTAGCAGGAAGGGCCGGCAGGGCACAAAAAAAAGGGAAAGTAATTTTTCAAACATATAAACCAAACCACCCTGTGATTTCGTATCTACAAAAAAGAGATTATGAAAGATTCTTAATTGAAAACTCGAGATTGAGAAAGGATGCTAATTTATTTCCATTTTGCACAATTTGCCTACTTAAATTATCAGGTGAAAATTATGAATTAACTGAGTCAGTTGCAATAAAATTAGCAAAATATCTACTCAGTTTTTGTGAGAAAAAGAACTGGAAATTAATTGGTCCTGCCCCTAGTTTAATAGCTAAAGTCGGTAAAAAATTTAGATGGCAGATATTAATACATGGTCCTGAGGGAACAAAGATACCTTTACCTGATAGATCAATATTATGGAAACTAATTCCAAAAAATGTTTTTTTAACAATAGATGTTAATCCAGCAGAGTTGTAATTACTTTGATGGAAGTTGAGGTAAATCTGAACCTAATTTAAATCTATAGAATCTTAATAAATAAGCCAAAATTATAATTATTAAAATAAAAGATATCCCAATCAAGAGTTTGTTGAGGCTCCAGAAAGAAAATTCAAGACTATTTATCTGCCCTTGATTTAAATCCCAAATTATTAGATTTTTTGTGATTTCTAAATTTGAATTATTTTTATCGGTAAGAATAGCTTTATTAGGGTGAATAATTTTGAAAATGAGTTCTAAATTATCAATGCCTTTAATAGAATTTAGATCCAAATCTAACCTGTAAAAGTATTTTTTAAAAAAAATGAAGTTTTTTTGAGTTGTATTAATTTCTATATTTGTTGATTCTCCCGCTAACTCTCCAGCTATATTTTGGGTGATTTTAAGAACGTGCTTTGTATCCTCTAAATTGAGATTTTTATGTTTCAAAGAAAAGGTTGATTCGTCTTGTTCAATTTCTGCGTCAGGAAAAATATCTTTCATCTTCTCCTCAAATTTTAATTGCCAAGGAAATTTCTTTATGTATTTACTCTCTATCACGAAATTATTAGTTATTGAATCAAGTTCACTAAGATCAAGGGTATCCTCAATTTTTACGCAGCCACTTAAAAGTGGTATTAATAATAATAGTATTAAAAAAATGATCAGTGAAAAGCCTTTCTGAAAGGGTTTTGTTTCACCAGTTGGTGTCTCAGTTACATTAATAAATTTTTTTTTCTTCAATACTTCTCTTTTCTTGCGCAGTGAGTTAAGAGATTTTTTATTGAGTGATGGGTCGCTTTCAAACTGTACGTTCCAATTTTCTGGTTTTTTAATGTCAGGAGAGTCTATAACTTCCATCAAATATTTTGCATTTTCTCTCGTCTTATTATCGTAAGATTTTAGAAGTTCTTTACAAAACCTTTTAGCCTCCTCCCTTTTATTGATCCCACATAGAGCAGTAATTAAGATTGTTCTTAAATTTACTCCCTCTTTGCTTGATAAAGGAAATGATTCGATTATGGGCAAAAGAAATTCAATGCAATAATGATACTCACCTTTAGCTAAAGCAAGTTCTACTTTTTCTAAAACTTGCTCATAAGTTTTCATGGGTTAGGCGACTATCATTGTACCTATTCCGGAATTTGTAAAAATCTCAAGAAGTAATGAATGTTCTATTCTTCCATCAATTATGTGAGCTGCTTTGACTCCTTGGGCTAAAGCTCTTATACAGCATTCTGTCTTTGGAATCATACCTTCAGTCACAATTTTTTTATCAATAAAATCCCTTGCCTCTTTGAGATTAGTTTTTTCAACAAGACTATTTTTGTTATCTTTTTCTTTTAAAATCCCTTGAGTATCAGTAAGAAGAATAAGTTTTTCTGCATTTATTGCAGCAGCAATTTCTCCAGCAACAAAATCTGCATTAATGTTATGGGAAATACCCTCCAAGGTTGATCCAATGCTAGAAATAATTGGGATGTATCCTTTAGAAATAAGAGGATCTAATATTTCAGGATTGATTTTTGTAACCTCTCCCACTAACCCATGGCTACCATCACCTAGTTCTCTAGATTGAATTAAGTTGCCATCAAGACCTGATATCCCCACAGCTAAGGATCCAGTTTTATTAATCCCTTTTACAATTTGTTTGTTGACTCTACCCATTAGAACCATCTCGACAATTTCCATTGTTTTTTGATCGGTAATTCTTAATCCATTTTCGAATTTAGGAGATATTTCTAATTTCTTTAACCAATTATTAATCTCTGGTCCACCTCCATGAATTACTATCGGACAAACCCCAACGGTTGATAAAAGTGCAATGTCTCTAAAAAAAGCATTTTTTAAATTATCATTCTCCATAACAGAACCACCATACTTGATAACAATTTTTCTACCTGAGAAACTTTGTATATATGGAAGTGCTTCGCTTAATATTGATACTCTTTGAGAATCATTCATTATTAAAATTCATTAAAACTTGATTGAATTGAGAAATTAGGTTTTTATAAATATATCCTTATATTCAATAAAAGAGAATAAAATCAAATTCTTTTTTATTATCGTCGATAATAAATTCTGATTCAAGACCTTTGACGAAAAACCTATTTAATCTTTCTTGTTTTTCAATCCATTTTTCTAGAGGGACAGCGTTTAATTCGAAACGCATTCTGAGACCATTTTTTTCTTCTTTTGTAATTTCTTCTATTTCTTTTAATTGAGGGGGGTTATCCTCGTCCCACAAATTTAAAGATTCTAATGACGATTCAAGATGAGCTTTTATCCCATACCTCCATCTTGTAACATCTTTAACTAATGCTGTTAGTTCTTTTGGTCTATTGAATTTATTTGTTGCAAAATTTGTCTTGTCAAATAACTCTACAGGAGGTATTTCGGAAGTCTTTAAGCCTAAGCCAATTAGGAAAATAGGTACTCCATAAAAAAAAGTAGGTACACTTAGATTCACTGAGTCTGTAAAATAAGCAGTCATTCCAACAAAAGCTAATATACCTCCAGCGGTTACGATTAAGTTTCCAGGCGATAAGTATTTCTTCATTTTGATTTAGTAGAATGAGTTTTAAATGGGCTAATGAGTATTATGCAAGATCCTAATACTGCAAATCAAGGAGATTTAATTTTTAAACTAGATCAACATAGAGCATGGCTACTAGAAAATCTTGATAAGGGTAAATGGCCAGAAATCAGAAGCGAACTTGCCGCGCTTGAAAGAAAAATAAGCAAACTAATTATAAGTGTTCAAGAAAATAATGTTGATATTTGATTTAAAAAGGTATTTCGTCCACTTCAGGTACTAAAGGTGAACTATCCCAACTAGATTTTTTGGCGGTTTCTTTATTTTCAAATGACTCATTATTTTCTTTTTGATCAGACTTAATAACATCAACTGGTGATATTTGATGAATTTTTGAAGCTGTTAGTTCTGGTTGTTTTTCTTTGGTTCCGTCTTTTCTAGTGACAGAATTCATCTTTAGACGTCCCTCAATTACAATATTTTGCCCCTCCTTTAGTTCATCTACCATTTCTTGGGCAATATTTCCCCATCCTATGATCTTGAGATCTCTGGCTGGATCTTCACTACGTAATCCTTTAAAATTAACAATCATTTCTGCAATAGGAATTTGGCTCTCTTTGGTATACCTCATTTGGGGAGCGCTAT
Organism: Prochlorococcus sp. AG-347-J20; assembly: GCA_003281485.1. GTDB lineage: Bacteria > Cyanobacteriota > Cyanobacteriia > PCC-6307 > Cyanobiaceae > Prochlorococcus_A. The sequence continues at coordinate 5,452 of QCBW01000002.1, forward strand.
TAATTACAGCTTGAATTAAACAATGATTCATTACTTTCTATTTAATTAAAGACATACTGATGCAGAATCAAGGAAATTGCTATAAAAATGTTTGGATCCTATCAGGAACTTCGGATGGACCTGTAATAGCTAATAGGCTTCTTGAACTTAATTATTCAGTTTTTGTAAGTGTTTTAACTTATAAAGCAGGGCAAGCTTATATTGAAAATCCAAAGTTACATATCTTTAAGGGTAAGTTAAATAATAAAGATGAGATTATTAATTTCATAAAAAAAAATAAAATCAAATGCGTTGTCGATGCTACTCATCCGTTTGCCGAGATAATTTCTAAAAATCTTAATAATGCTTGTAAAGAAATTAATATGCCTCTTTTACTATTTGAGAGGAAATCCCTTACAAACAAAGCTAATAATTTTTTTTATATCGATAATTTAAAGGATATAAACAATGTTGATCTAGAAAATAAGAACATTCTTCTGGCAATAGGATCAAGACACCTTAACGATACAGCTAAATATTATTTGGATTGTAAAGCTAATCTATTTACAAGGGTTCTCCCAACTTATGAAAGTATAACTAAGGCTTTTGGTTCATGTATTGAAAATTCAAATATAGCAATACTTGAACCTAGTAAAAATAATGAAAATATTTTAGAAAAAAAACTTTGTGATTTTTGGGAGATAGATTATGTTCTTTGCAGAGAATCTGGAAGTTATTCTCAGAAAAACTGGGAAAGTATAGTTTCTGGAAGTAATATGAAGTTATTTTTGGTTAAAAGGCCAAAAGTTAAGAATGATTATTCTCAGTCTTTCAATCAATGCCGGAATTTGATAAATCACATAATTAAAACAAGTATTGATATTTAATTCATTATGGAAATATTAGTTATGGTCACAACAGAGTCAAGTAAAAGAAATGCTTTGCGAATGGCAAAATTATTAATACAAAATAAACTTGCAGCTTGTGTTTCGATAAAGCAAATTTTCTCAATTTATGAGTGGGAAGATGATATTGAAGAAACTAAGGAGTTTGAAATTACAATAAAAAGTAAACCAGAATTTAAAAATTACTTAATTGAGTTCTTAAATAAAATTTCTACATATGATGTTCCACAAATTATTTATAAAAAATATCATTCTGATATGATTTATTATAATTGGATCAATAAAACTATATGATTATATCTCTCTTAATATTTTTTTTAGATCTAAATTAGATCTAGATCCTAATTGTGTAATTATATGCCCAGCACAAATTGAACCTATCTCTCCGCATTTTTTTAGGGGATAATTGTTTATTAATCCATGAATAAATCCTCCGGCATAAATATCTCCGGCACCTGTAGTATCAATAACTTTCCCCTTATTGGTTGACTTGATTACTTCAATATCATTTTTATTAATTATGAGAGAACCATTGCTTCCAAGAGTTACTATGACTAATTCACATAGGGAAGATAGGTCTTCTTGGCAGCTTGATAATTTATCATTTTTAAATAGACTTAACACCTCGGATTCATTACAAAAAACAATATCTACATATTCATAAATTAATTCCAAGAAACTCTCACGATGTCTATCTACACAAAATGAATCAGACAAAGAAAGAATTATTTTGGTATTAGATTGTTGTGCAATTTGGGCGGCTTTAATAAAAGCTTTTTTAGCTAATTCGCTATCCCACAAATATCCTTCTAAATATAAGTATTTACTTTCCTTAATTAAAGTAAAGTCAATGTCTTTTGGTTCAAACTCTACAGATGCTCCTAGGTAAGTGCACATAGTTCTTTGTGCATCAGGTGTAACTAAAATAATTGAATGAGCTGTTGGAGCACCTTCAATAGTTGGCGGAGTATTAAATATCGTTTTACTTTTTTTTATATCGTCAGAAAAAAAATTCCCAAATTGATCATTTTTCACTCTTCCTATAAACTGCACATGATTGCCTAATTCTGCTAAAGAAACAACGGTATTTGCTGATGACCCACCTGAAATTTGTTTGATCACTTTGCAATTTTCTAACAATCTTTGAGATTTATCAGAATCAACGAGATTCATTGATCCTTTATCCAGATTATTTATCTCTAGAAACTCATCCCCAACATTTACGATAATATCTACTATTGCGTTGCCCAGACCAATGAGATCTATTTTTTTATTATCCGCAAAATGTCTAAAGGATTCCATCATTAATTTATAACTAAATTACCTTAACAGTGCTCTTTTAGGACCATGTATTGGGTCTTCAATTACTATAGTTTGATCTCTATTCGCCCCCAACGAGACAATGGCAATTGGAACCTCCATTAATTCAGCTAAAAATCTTAGATAATTCATAGCATTCTCTGGGAGATCAGATAGTTTTCTGCAATCTGCAGTTGAACATTGCCAACCTTTTAATTTTTTGAAGATTGGCTTACATTTTTTTAAGTCATCTGAATTTGTTGGAAAGTAGTCTATTTCCTCTCCATCGAGATCATATGCAATGCAAACTTGAATCTCATCTAATTCATCTAACACATCAAGTTTTGTAACTGCTAAACAATCAAGACCATTTACAGATACAGCATATTTACCAATAACTCCATCAAACCACCCACATCTCCTCCTCCTCCCAGTAGTGGTTCCAAATTCACTACCTCTATCACAGAGTTGATCATTAATACTCCCTTGTAATTCCGTTGGGAATGGTCCCTCTCCTACTCTTGTGGTGTAAGCTTTTGCAACACCTATTACTCTATCAATTAGAGTGGGACCAACTCCAGCACCAATACATGCCCCTCCTGATATAGGGTTTGATGAGGTAACAAAGGGATAAGTTCCGTGATCTAAGTCAAGTAGAGTACCTTGTGCCCCTTCGAATAGAATATTCTTCTTGTTTCTTGAGGCTGTATGGATAGTTCTCGTACAGTCAACAACATGCTTTGACAACCTTCTTCCATAGTCAAGATATTCTTCAACAATGTCTTCTAATTTAAGTGGTTTAATGCCATAGATTTTTTCTAGTAGACCGTTTTTTTCTCTTAATGGAATTTTGATCACATCACTTAGCCTGTCCTTATTGAGCAAATCTCTTATTCTGATCCCATTTCTTTGTGATTTATCCGCATAAGTTGGGCCAATCCCACGACCTGTAGTCCCTATTTTGTTTGAACCTCTATCAGCCTCCATAGCTTCATCTAATATTCGGTGGTAGGGCATTGTTACATGTGATGTTGATGAAATTTTTAATCCTGAGATATCAATTCCATTATCAATTAACATGTCAATTTCTTTAAGCAAGATTTTTGGATCTACAACAGTTCCCGAACCAATTAGACAAGAAGTATTTTTATAAAGTATCCCTGAGGGAATTAAATGTAATTTTAAGACTTTATCATCTACGACTATAGTATGACCTGCATTTACTCCCCCTTGATAGCGAACGACAACATCTGCCGAACGACTAAGTAAATCAGTTATTTTACCTTTTCCTTCGTCACCCCATTGGGCTCCGATTACAACAACATTGGCCAATTTTAGAAGAGCATTATTTTTGTGCGAATATTTAATATATTCAAAAATCTTGGTTTACTTTTAAAAAGTAAATGAATTGTATCAACTTTCTCTTAGAACCATTTTTTCAGCAAGAGAAAATTCTTTGGTTAAACGCTCTTTTAGTTTATCTGGTAAAGGTCTACTTGCAAAGTTTTTGTAATGACCTGCCATAGCATTTAATGCTGTTTGCATTGTGGTAAATGATTGTGTTTTATTCACCATCCCTCTATTTCTATATCTTGAAATATAGTCAGTTATGAGTGTAAGAGCCTCACTTCTTACTTCATCTTTATTTGGAGAATCTTTTGGAGTATCAACAGCTGTTTGTAATGTTTTAACAACTGAAATTGTATCCTTTGTATAGTCACCTGTCATAGCGGTTTTTGCAGCTATGGAAGGGGAACTAAATAGTGTAAAAGCAACAATTAAGGATATTGCAAAAGATATAGCTTTGGTAAGATTCTTAAAAAATAATTTTGATGTCCATTTCAGTAACATAACTTAGCTCCCAAAAAAAATAAGCCTCAAGACTTTTTATTGTACATTATTTCAGATTCGGAAATAAATGTTTCTAACAATTTATCAGTACTAATTTTAAGCTTAGTATTGTTTGTTCTGCATAAAAGTTCTACTTCTTTATTAATAGAATCTCTGCCAACAATTATCTGAAAAGGAATACCAATTAATTCCGCATCTTTAAATTTCACTCCAGCTCTATCGTTTCTATCATCAAGAAGGACATCAATTTTATTAATTAAAAAGTTGTTATAGATTTGCTCAGTAAGATCACTTTGAATAGGATCTTTTAAGTTTGTTGGGATAATAATAACTTCAAAAGGAGAAATCTGGATAGGCCAACAAATTCCTTTTTGATCATGATTCTGTTCGATAGCAGCTTGAGCTATTCTTGTCACTCCTATTCCGTAACAACCCATCCATAAATTTTTTAACTGACCGTCCTTATCAGAGAACTTTGCATTTAATTTTTCACTATATTTCTGACCTAGTTGGAAAATATGTCCAATCTCGATACCTTTTTTTTCTTTAAGTTCTTCATCATCATAAATATTTACTTTATCTCCTTTTTTGGCATTCCTGATATCCCCAATTAGATAGTCTTTCGAATCAAAAGAAAATTCTTGAAAAACTTTATGGAAATTTACTTTATTCCCACCACTAATAAACTTTGAAAGGTCACTTGCAGAATGGTCAATTATTCTTGTCCATTTTTTCCCCCAATTAGAACTAGCTTTAATAGTTTTATTATCTAAATCTGGTCCGATAAAACCTAAGGGTAAATCAACTAGATTTTTTTCGATAGTATTTTTGTCTTCAATCTTTTTAAGGTTAAGGAGATTGAAGTGATGAAGTTTATTGATTAGGTTAAATAGCTTTACTTCATTAATGTGTTGATCGCCTCTTATGCATGCAAGAATTGGGACCTCAAATTTACCTTCGAACTGTGCAAGGAATATTACTACTTTAATAATCTGACTTGGGTCTAAATTGTTATTATTGCAAACTTCTAGGATTGTTTTTTGATGAGGCGTTTCCAACCACTCTGCAATATTATCTTTTAGTGGAATAGGTTGGGAGGGTAGAGAAACAGCTTTTTCGATATTGGCAGCATAAGAACCGCTTTGAGTGAACAAAATGGAATCTTCCCCAGCATCAGCAGTGACCATAAATTCTTTAGATGAAGCACCGCCAATTGCTCCACTATCAGCTTCAACACCTACAGTCTGCAGTCCACATGATTTAAAAATATTTTCATAAGCATTGCCCACTTTTTCATAGAAAGAAGCTAGATCGTTTTCTGAGGAATGAAAAGAATAACCATCTTTCATTATGAATTCTCTACTCCTCATCAACCCAAACCTTGGCCTTATTTCATCTCTAAATTTTGTCTGAATTTGGTAAAAACATTGAGGTAATTGCTTATAGGAGTTGATGGTCTCTGATGCAATACTCGTGATCACTTCTTCGTGAGTTGGTGCTAAACCAAATTCTTTACCTTGTCTATCTTTGAGATTAAACATTATTCCTTCACCTGCTGTATATCCTTCCCACCTTTCACTTTTTTTCCATAAATCTGCAGGATGAAGTTGGGGTAATAGTAATTTTGTACAACCAATACTATTAAGTTCTTTCTCTATTATTGCGGATATTTTTTCAATAACTCTTAGCATTAGTGGCATATAGGCATAAATACCGCTGTTAACTCTGCGAATGTACCCAGCTTTTAAGAGTAATTGATGTGAAATAATCTCAGCTTCAGAAGGTGTGTCACGAAGTGTCCCCAGAGGAAATGAGGTGGTCACGCGCATACAGAAAAATCCTTAGATAATATTAAATCTTATCAATTAAGATGAAAAATTAATTCAAAGTGTCTTGAGTCCCTCAACGCGGCTAGTCTAAAAATGCTCTTTCTGCTAACTTCTTCATTAATGAAGTTCAAACTCTTTAAAAAGTTCATTACTACTTAATCATTTTCTTAAGTTTATGGAAAATATAGATTCCAATATTTCTAGTGAAGAGGAATTAGTAGGTATTGATGAAGTTCAAAAATTCCTAAATAGATCAAGAGCTTCTGTCTATAGGTATACAAATACAGATTTAAGAAATCTAAACCCTAGTTTTAATCCAAGAAAATTAAATCCCGAATTTCGGACTGATCAAAAAGATCCTTTAAAATTCCATCCTAATGAAGTAGCAAGATTTGCAAAAGATATCTTAAGAATAAAGGAAGTTACCGTAGAGGTCTTTAATACACCTTCGTCCGCTGCTCAAAATATACTGGCGCAAATATTGGACGAACTAAAATCTATTAGATCTTTGCTAGAAAAAGAGTAATTAAAAAGTCACCTATCAATGTTTTGATTTATTGACATTTTGAATGTAGGATAATGATGTTTAATTATCTCCTTAATCTTTACCACTTAAGAGTTCTTGAGTTACACGAAATCAAAGCAGTTTATTCAAAGTAAATCAAGCGAAGAATCTTCTCAGGGTTCTGCTCGAAATGATTTTGAAAGAGATGATGATGACCCCTTAAGTATAAGGAGTTTATCAATAACATCTTTAGGTATTATTTTTGCCTTTTTGACAATTTTTTTACCTTCAATAAGCATTTTAATTGGCAGACCTTTATCTCAAGGAAACGAGATAATTCATAATCACGATTTTAAAAAAGATGGACCTTAGTTCAATACCTCCATCTCCAATGAAGGGAATAGTGAATATTGTTGTTGAAATACCTGCAGGGAGTAGGAATAAATATGAATATTGCTCTGACGCAGGAATAATGGCCCTAGATAGAGTATTACATTCTTCAGTGAGGTACCCTTTTGATTATGGTTTTATCCCAAATACCCTTGCAGAAGATGGAGCTCCCCTTGATGCAATGGTGATAATGGACGAACCTACTTTTGCGGGTTGTCTAATAAAAGCTAGACCTATTGGAGTTTTGGATATGCATGATTGTGGTGCATATGATGGAAAACTTTTATGTGTGCCAATGGCTAATCCTAGGCAGGCTAACATAGTGAGTATTAATCAAATTGCTCCTAATCAGCTTGAGGATGTTGCAGAATTTTTTAGAACAAGTAAAGGGCTCGATGGAAGAACAGTTCAAATTGATGGTTGGAGGGATTTTGATGTAGTTGAAAATTTATTGAAAAGTTGTATGCCTCAAAAAAAGAAAAACTTTAAAGTACTTAAGAAATCAAATATTAGTAAATTAAATTGAAAAAAATAATTTTTTATAGTTATTTAAAATGCTCTACATGCCGAAAAGCTGCAAAGTGGCTTGAAAGCAAAGATTTTAAATTTCAGTTAATTGATATTGTAAAAGAACCTCCACTTGTTAATTATTTAAATCTAGCTTTAGAACAATACTCTGATGATAAGAAAAGGATTTTCAATACAAGAGGTAAAGCCTTTAAAACTCTTGATCTTGATATTGATCGTTTGTCAAAGGAAGAAATTATTCAACTTCTTTTAAGTGATGGCAAATTAATAAAAAGACCATTTTTGATTTACGAATTGAAAAAAGTAATATTAGGTTTTAACGAATTTGAATATGCAAAACAATTTATATAAGTTTAGAAAATCAAGACTTGATTAATCCTATGCCTAGTTCCATAAAAAGTTTTTTAAAAGAATGGGGTCTACTAATTCTATTAACTTTTTTTGTTTCTTCTTGTAGATCATTTTTTGCAGAACCACGTTATATCCCTTCTGGTTCAATGCTCCCAGAATTACAAATAAATGATAGGTTAATTGTTGAAAAATTTTCGATAAGAAACACTTTACCAAAAAGAGGAGATATAGTTGTTTTTAACTCACCTTACTCGTTTGACAAAAAATTAATTTCATCAAGATCTCAGCCTTTACCAAAAAAAAGATATTGTTTTTTTATGAGTTTTCCTCCAATGTCGTTTATTCCTGGTTTGAGGGATCAAGCTTGCGATGCATATATTAAAAGAGTGGTGGCCCTTCCAGGAGAAATTGTAAGTGTAAATTCTAATGGTGAATTAATAATAAATAATAAATTAATTCCTGAACCCTATGTCTCTTATAAGTGCTCATTATCCCTATTTAATAATTGTGGTAAATTTGAAAACATAAAAGTGCCAGAAGATCATTTTTTAGTTTTAGGTGATAATAGGGCAAATAGCTGGGATGGAAGATATTGGCCTGGAAGTAAATTTCTTCATAAAAAAGAGATAATTGGTAAAGCATATTTCAGATTTTGGCCTCTTAGTCAAGTTGGCTTTTTCAGTAAATGAAGCCTTTTCCCTGACTCTGAATTTATCAAAACAAATTTTTAACATGGCTTAATTTAAAGTGCTCCTGAAGCAGTTGAATCAAATATTCCCCCTAGGTGTGTTGTAATGTTAAGAGCGCTAATCAAAGGGGGCTTATTAGGATCATTAAAAAGATCAATTACTGTTATGCCGCCATTACCCTGTTTTATCATCCATATATTTGAATAATTAATCCCAAGGATATGACAAATTAAAGTTTTATTGACTGCATCATGAGCAACCATGAGAGTTAGATCATTATCCTTTTGAGATAAACAAATTTTGTCAAAAGCTTCTACTGACCTTTCTGATACATCTTTTATACATTCACCTTCGGGCATTATTACTTCTTCAGGTTTATCATGCCAATTTTTTAGTAAAGCAGGCCACTCTTCTCTAATTTCTGCTTCCAATTTACCCTCCCATAATCCGTGACTGATTTCTACGAGTGAATCTATTTTCTCAATTTTTAAATCTTTGTTATTTTGAAGGATTATTTGTGCAGTCTCATAAGGCCTATGCATTGAACTTGAAAATGCCTTATTGAAAGAAATATTTCTCAAATATTCAAAAGTCTTTCTAGCTTGATCTTTTCCGTTTTCATTTAAAGGGATATCAATTTGGCCTTGAAATCTACCTTCTTTGTTCCAGTTAGTTTCACCATGCCTTATTAGAAATATTCTGGAATCTCCAATTTTATTTGGAATATTTTTATTAAGATGGGAAGTTTGATTTAAGCATTCAATTTGAGTCTTAAAAGTGTTATCTTTCTTTGAAATATTGAGTATCGAGAAAGAAGCATTATCTAATCTTATTTTTCTAAAACCTTGCTTAGGCTTTCCTAATAACAAGAGTATTAAACATCTGAGAATTGCATTATGTCCAACAACTAAAATATTTATATCATCTTTGTCTTGATAAATTTTTAAAATTTCTTCTACAAAATTTGTTGCTTGAAAAAATAACTCTTGAATTGGTTTATAAGTTTTATTGTTATTTCTTTTTAAGATAAGATTTTCTGGATCATTTTTCCATATAGGGTAAATTTCTGGGAATTTATTTTTTATTTCATCAATTTTTAGACCAGACCAATCACTAAGATCTACCTCTAGCAAATTATCGTCGAATACAATATTTTGTTCTTTATTGAAGGCCTTTTTAATCGTTTTTGCAGTCTCTGCCGCTCTCACAAGTGGGGAGGAATAGATTTTATCGAAGTTTATTTTTGATAATGCTTCTCCTGCTTTTCGGGCTTGTTCGTATCCTTCATCGGATAATAATGAATCGTCTGTTCTTCCTTGAATTAATCCTTTTAAATTGAAACTGCTTAGTCCGTGCCTAACTAAAACTAATCTTATAGCCATTATATAAATTTGAAAATTAAGATAATTTAATCATCTCATGGCGTGATTAAAATAGATACATAAATATAAGGAAATTCAATGATAACTAACTATAGTTTTCAAGAATATAATAAGTTATGATCTTCAAAAATAGTTCCAAGTCAAAACTCACTTTAGCTTTTATTTCTATCGTCATAACTTTTTTTGTATGGCAACAAGGCTTAAGAGACAGTTTAAATAGACCATCTGTTTCATTTGATATTAGTCAAAAAGAGCAAGAAATTGCCGAATTATCTGTCCAATCAATACCTGAAAATCTTAAAAAATTTTTTATCAATAATGATCCTGTTGATCAAATAAATAAATCACTCTCTAATGTCTCATTTGAAGAACTAACAGAAAGAAATAAATTAATTAGAATAATTACTTCAGAATCAAATGATCCTATAATCTATAAAAATATATCCAAAGATTTTCAAAATAGTAACTTTAAATTTTTGATTGATGAAATAGAAAAAAAATCTAATAACAATTCATATAAAGCAAATTCTGACAAATTTGATTTATTTAAAGATGATAGATTTTTATATCACCTTTTAAGCCGGAAATTTGATTTTGACGATAGTTCATTAATAACAAAATCATTTTCAAGCAAAATGTTTTTTAAAATATTAGCCATAAGACTAATACCACTTTTAACAATACTTATTGGCTCTATTCTGGCTTTAAAAATATTATGGACAAACATATCTTTGAAAAAGTTTGGTTGGAAAGAAATTAAATCCTTAGATTTAGAATTAATAGATATGGTTTTATTAATTGCAGGTGGATTTGTTGTTTTAGGAGAAGTGGTATCCCCTTTGTTTTCAATCGGTTTGGTTGAACTTTTTTCTAAAAATATCTCTAATGAATTATCTCAATCTTTAAAAATTTTCTTTGGATATCTTTTTATGGCTATTCCACCATTATGGATAGTTTATTATCAAATTAAATCTTTGAATGGTGAATTTACTTTTAAAAAGGATTATTTACAGTTCAATTTCTTGCCAATAAAAAATGCAATTATTTATGGAATTAAAGGTTGGTTAACAATTGTTCCTTTTGTTTTATTGATCTCTCTTATTATGAATAGTCTGATCGATAATCAGAATGGTAGTAACCCTTTGCTGGAAATTGTTCTTAACAATAATAATTACTTATCATTTTTCCTATTATTTGTAACAACAACTCTATTAGCTCCTATATTTGAAGAGATTATATTTCGAGGTATTTTACTACCAACTCTTTCAAGAGATTTTGGAGTAATTTCAGGGATCATAGTTTCAGCTTTTATCTTTGCATTAGCCCATTTAAGTTTGGGAGAAATGCCGCCATTATTCGTACTAGGGATTGGATTAGCAATTACAAGAATTGCTTCAGGGAGTTTGTTTTCCTCAGTGATTATGCATTCTTTATGGAATGGATTGACTTTCTTAAATTTGTTCTTATTGCGTACATAAAGAATTTAATTTTATACTTGCGAATCAAACAAAAAGATGTTTATTTAATTAATAACACTCCTTATATTTAAAAAATAAATCATAGATGAAACCTTATGGGAATCAACTTAATTTAAAAAAAAAAGTTTCATATGAAAGTAAAAAAAACTCTGAAAAAATATCCATAATTAATATCAAATTAATACATCAAATTTTCGACACCATTAATATCTCTCTTTTGGTATTAATTTTCACCTTTTTTGTCTTGTCTTTTAATAGTCAAAGAAAATGGTCAAATACATATAAAAACTTATCTAAAACAAGGGCTATTAATAATAATCTTATTGATTTTACTTCTAAAATTGAGGAATTTTATATTAGTGAACTTGAGTCTATTGATACTTATAGAAAAACTAAACCTAAAGATTTAATTTATCTAGATAAACTTCCAGAAAAAAAAGAAAGTTTATTTAAGAAAAATTTAAGTAGTTTCCTTGAAGGATTTAGTGATAGCAAATATCAAAGGGGATATTGATGAAAAAATACAAAAAAATTGTTCGTCTAGTACCCCTTGATCAAAGAAGATTTAAATTTCTCTATATTTTTAGCTTACTATTAATATTTTCTTTGTTTGGCAGGTTAGTTAAATTGCAAGTCTTTAACGCCTCCGATTTGCAAAGGAAAGCTAGATTAACACAGTCTTCTAAAACTAACGCCTTAAAAAAAAGGAGAGACATCGTTGATAGAAATAATAGACTAATTGCTTACGATAAACCGCTTTATAAATTATGGGCCCATCCAAAATATTTTAATTTTCCTGGTGATTCAATTAACAGAGTTCGCAGTATTGAAGAAGTTACAGAAAAATTGTCACCTATCTTGGATATTAATGGTGAAATGCTCTTGAGCAAATTTAATAATAAAATGAGTGGTATTATGCTTTTGGATAAAATTTCCGAAGAACAGGCAGAAAAGATTAAAAACCTTCAAATAAGCGGACTTGATTTGTTTAAATATTCGCAGAGATATTATCCACAAGGGGAAATTTACTCTAATCTGGTCGGTTTTGTTAATGATGAGAATATAGCTTCAGCAGGTTTAGAGCTTCATTTAGATAATCAAATTAAAGTTTTTAATAAAAGTAATCTTATAAAAATAGGAGGAGATGGAACACCTCTGCCGGATAATTCAGCCCCAGGTGATTTTATTTCTGATTACAAAAAATTAGGCCTGACTATAGATTCAAAATTACAGAAAGCGTCATTCAATGCATTATCAAAGCAAGTAAGCAAATGGAAAGCAAAGAAGGGATTTGCCATAGTTATGGACGTGAATAATGGTCGAATTCTCTCATTGGTTACAGTCCCGTCTTACGATCCAAATAAATTTTGGCAGTATGATTCTGAACTTTTTAGAGGTTGGTATTCTCAAGATTTATTTGAGCCTGGTTCAACTTTTAAACCTATTAATCTTGCCTTAGCTTTAGAAGAAAAAGTAATCCAGAAAGATGGAGTAGTTGAAGATAGTGGAAAAATTAATGTTGGAGGATGGACACTTTCTAATTGGGATAAAAAAGGTAATGGATACATTGACTATCCAAAAGTTTTGCAGGTTTCAAGCAATGTTGGGATGGTAAAAATAATGCAAAATTTAGACCCCACAATTTATTGGGAGTTGTTAAATAATTTAGGTATAGATAAAAATTTAGAGACTGACTTGTTTGAATCAACTGCTGGCCAACTTAAGAGAAAAGATTTATTTGTAAATCAATCAATTGAGGCTGCCGTAACTTCTTTTGGTAAAGGGTTTTCAATTTCGCCACTTAAATTGCTTCAACTTCATGCGGCTCTTGCAAATGGGGGTTTTGAAGTAACTCCTCATGTAACCTCAACTTTCAAAGAAAGATTTAATAAAAATCCAAAAAAACAATTTTTTTCACAAGAGGTTTCTAAAACTGTCCTTGAATGGATGGAGAGCGTAGTTGATAAAGGTAGTGGATCTGGAGTGAAAATCGAGGGATTTAGGATTGCTGGGAAAACGGGCACTTCTCAAAAAGCCTTAAATGGTTCTTACACAAGCAAAAAAGTTTGTAGTTTTATCGCGTCCTTACCGGTTAATGATCCAAAATATGCTGTCCTTGTAGTCGTTGATGAGCCATCTAAATCACATGCATATGGTTCAACTGTTGCTGTACCAGTTGCGAAAGAAATTATCGAGAGTTTGATAGTAATTGAAAAAATACCTCCTAAAATTAAAGATCATGGAATGATTGTTAAAAAACCCTAAAATTTTCGAATTTTATAAATATTTAGTCCTTTATCTGATGATTTCATCAGGAATAAAGGTTAGTTTATATATATATATGATTATCTAAAAATGAAATCAATTTTAGAACAATTGTCCTCAATGACCGTTGTTGTTGCTGATACTGGAGATTTAGATTCGATAAAAAAGTTTCAACCAAGGGACGCCACTACCAATCCATCACTAATACTTGCTGCTGCAAAGAATCCTGATTATGTGAAATTAATTGACAAAGCTTTAGAAAGTTCAGAAAATGCATTGCCCCATGGATTCTCCGAAATTGAATTAATCAAAGAAACTGTTGACCAAGTTTCAGTATTTTTTGGAAAAGAAATATTGAAAATTATTTCAGGGCGGGTATCTACAGAAGTTGATGCAAGACTGAGCTTTGACACCGAAGCTACGGTAGAAAAAGCGAGAAAATTGATCAATCTTTACAAAAATTTTGGAATTGAAAAGGAAAGAATTTTGATTAAGATTGCCGCAACTTGGGAGGGGATTAAGGCGGCTGAAATTTTGGAAAAAGAGGGTATTAAGTGCAACTTAACTTTACTTTTTAACTTCTGCCAAGCGGTAACTTGTGCTAAGGCAAAGATAACTCTAATTTCTCCGTTCGTTGGCCGTATTTTGGATTGGCATAAAGCCAAATCTGGTAAAACTAGTTTTGCTGGTGCTGAAGACCCTGGTGTTATTTCGGTTACACAAATATATAAGTACTTTAAAGAAAAGGGATTCAAAACAGAAGTAATGGGAGCTAGTTTTAGAAATCTTGATGAAATAAAAGAATTAGCAGGTTGCGATCTTTTAACAATCGCACCTAAATTCCTTGATGAGTTGAATAAAGAAAAAGGAGAGTTAATTAGAAAATTAGATGTAAGCACCCAAATAAATAATTCTATTGACTACGAATTTGAAGAAAAAGATTTCAGATTAAGTATGTTAGAAGATCAAATGGCAAGTGAAAAGCTAAGTGAAGGCATTACTGGCTTCAGTAAGGCTATAGAAGAATTGGAAGAGCTGTTAATAAAGAGATATTCAGAGATTAAAAATCATAAATTGATTTCTACTAACTAAATTTAATTTTGAATTGAAAAAAAAAGAATTAAGTCATACTTTTGTTAAAAGTCTTCTGATAACTCTTTTTGCAATATCTTCATAACTCATTTCTCCTGATAATATTTGAGCAATACGTTTAGGTGCTGTTTTTCTTTTGACGCCTAGTTGATATCCAGTTCTGGGAAATCTATAAAAGACCTGTGCTATTCTCCTCCCCCAAGCCATTGATTTTCCCCAAATGTCGTTAATATTTTTCGTATAAAGATTTAAATCATCTACTTTCCCTGTTAGGCACTGATCTATGGACTCTGCAGCATAAAAACTACTAATTAAAGATGGTCTAATTCCTTCAGCTAAAAATGGATCACATAGAGATGCTGCATCTCCAACCGCTAAAACTTTGTCATCATTAATTGGGTGGAAGCCATTCCATATTCTCAGTTTCTTATTAATAGTTGTAGTAGGAAAATCATCAAAACCGAAGCTTCTAATAACTTGTTTATTTACAGCCTGATTTTCCAACAGAGCATTGTTTATGAAAGTACCTAAACCAATATTTAAGCTTTCTCTTAGGGGGAATGCCCATGCAAAACCATATTTTATAAATCCAAATTCAAATCTAACTGCATCTTTAGGAATTTCACCAAAACCTTTTAATCTTAGTGAGATTGTGTTAGCAAATTTTGGTTTTCTTGGACCTAAATTAAAATATCCTGCCCATTTAGACTGAGACCCGTCTGCAATAACAAGAAATTCAGATATATAAGTGTATTTATTATCACAAGTAATTTCCCATTTATCATTTTTTTTTATGATTTTTTCTACTAATGCTGGTCTTATTATTTGAACTCCATTACTCAAGGACTTATCAAGTAATAATTGATCAAGTTTCTCTCTTTTAATAATCCAAAATGGGGATTCACCAGTAAGATCAGCAACTACATTATCTGAAGCTTTCCATCTGAATTCAACATTCTTAATTTTTGATTCTATGGAATCTGTTATATCTAGAGGAAGAAATTTTTGCATTGAAGATGCCATTCCACCAGCACATGGTTTGTAATTTTGGGATTTTTCTTTTTCAATAATAAGAACTGAATAACCTTTTTTTGATAAGTTAAGAGCGGTGGAAGTTCCTGATAAACCTCCACCAATTATTACAACGTCAAATCCTTTCAAACTTTTAGAATTTCCTTTTCTTTTTCAGACAATTTGGTTTCTATTAAAGCAATAAACTTATCAGTAATTTTTTGAATTTCAGCTTGATTATCTCGCGATTCGTCGATAGAAATAAGACCATCTTTTTCGTCTTTTTTTTCTTTATCAACAGCATCTCTTCTGATATTCCTCAAAGCTACTTTTCCTTCTTCTGCATATTTGGATGCTAATTTACAAAATTCCTTTCTTCTTTCCTCTGTGAGAGGAGGAACATTTATTCTTATGACTTTACCATCATTATTTGGAGTAATACCTAAATCGCTCATCGAAATAGATTTCTCTATCGCTTGTAAACATGAAATATCAAAAGGTTGTATGGAAATCGTTTGTGAATCAACAGTACTTATTGAGGCAAGTGATTTGATTGGAGTCTCTGCCCCGTAGTACTCAACACTTATTCTGTCTAAAAGTGAAGCATTAGCTCTGCCAGTTCTAATAGTATTAAAATTTCTTTGAGTGGCCTCAATACTTTTATTCATATTTTCTTGAATTTCTTTTTCTTTCATAATAAAAAAATTAAATGATCTCTAACTAATTAAAGAGCCTATTGGCTCACCGCCAACAGCTTTAGAAATGTTCCCTTTTTTGAATATATCAAAAACCATAATCGGGATATTATTATCTTTGCAAAGTGCAATCGCAGTACTGTCCATTACGGCAATTTCATCACTAAGAACTTGTTGATAACTCAGAGAGGAATATTTTTTTGCATCTTTAAATTGATTAGGATCACGATCGTATACTCCATCAACTTTAGTAGCCTTCATAACAACTTCAGCGTTTATCTCTGCTGCTCTCAAAGCTGCCGTAGTGTCAGTTGTAAAAAATGGATTTCCGCATCCACCTCCGAAAACTACAACTCTACCTTTTTCTAGGTGCCTCATGGCTCTTCTTCTTATGTAGGGTTCGGCAATTTCCTGCATTTCTATTGCAGTTTGAACTCTTGTTGCAACTCCTACTCTTTCTAAACCATCTTGAAGTGAAATTGCATTCATTACTGTTGCAAGCATCCCAACATAATCAGCTGTCGCTCTATCCATGCCATCTGCAGAACCTTTAAGCCCTCTAAAAATATTCCCGCCCCCAACAACTATTGCAAGTTCTACATTATTTTCGACTACTTTTGAAACATCCTCTGCAATTGACTGAACTATAGCAGGATCAATACCATAAGGTTTTTCACCCATTAGTGCTTCACCACTAAGTTTTAAGAGAACTCTTTTGTAAGTCATTCAATAATTGTACTTTTAAGACATTAGCAAGTAAAAGCACCAAATTTATTTTTTGTTCAGATATTGCTTGCGTCTTTAAACATTTCTAAACCTGCCTAAAGAAAATTTTAAATAATAATTTACCTTAACTAAAATTCAACACACTTTTGTGCTTTTATTCCTTGTTCTTTAAATGGATGTCTTATTAGTTTCATTTCTGTAACTAGATCTGCGTAATTGATAATTGAATCAGATGCTCCCCTTCCAGTTAAAACAATATGATTTTTTCTATTATTTAAGCTTTTTAAAAAAGTGATTATTTCCTCGGGTGCAAGATAACCAAGTTTTGTCGCAATATTAATTTCATCAAGAATGATAAGTTTATAAGATTCGTTTTTGATGTATTTTTTGGCAAGTTGCCAAGCCCCTTGAACTAATTTTTCATCTCTTATTCTGTCTTGTGTTTCCCAAGTAAATCCCTCTCCTAATGAATGCCAAGATATGTTTGAAGACAAGTTTTTAATTGCTTTTTCTTCTCCAGTGGTCCAGCCTCCTTTGATAAATTGAATTATTGCTACTTTATAGCCATGCCCTATCGTTCTTAAAGCCATACCTAAGGATGCAGTTGTCTTGCCCTTGCCATTTCCTGTGAAAACAATCAATAATCCTTTTTTTGTTTTTCTGATTTGTAGTCTTTCGGCTTGAATATCTTTTCTTTGCTGCATTCTTTTTTTATATGAGCTCTCATTGCTTTCCGGTGATAATTTACCTCCCATTCCAAGTTTATTTGCTTGATTATCGAGGTTAAATATTTTCTCGGAAGATGAAGGTTTTTCTTGCATATGACCCTTATTTATTTAGTTATTATAAATCTTTAAATATTTTTATCTCTTTTGACTTTTAAAAGTGCATTGTTCACTGCCTGTTGTTGATCTCTTTTAGTAATCCAGTGGTGATAAGTTTGAGTATGTAAACTAACGGAATGTCCCATCATTCTGGCAGCCACAGTATCAGGTAAATCATAAAAAATTGTTCTAACTGCCCACGCATGTCTGAGATCATAAGGTTTTATTTGTAAAGAGTAACGCTTAAATTGGTCTGTAATTTTTTTTCCAATATTCTGAAGGGTAGTAATTTTAAGGTCTCTATTAATATTTGGTAGAAGTTCTGGATTCTCACCAAGTTTTGATAATTCGAACTTTTCCACCCATTCAGGATGAAATGGCCAAACTTGATGTTCCCCAGTTTTTGTCGTAGGTAAAACTCTAATAATTTTGTCCCCAAAATTAGTAAGAGAACTTAAATCACAAAAAAATACTTCATGATTCCTCAGTCCATAAGTAGCCATCAAACCAAAAACAAATTTCCATGATTTGTTTGGTATTTTCTCCCAAAGTTTCTCTATTAACTCGTCTGTGGGGAGATCCCTAAATCCTGCTTTGTTAAGACCATACCCTCTAGAATTTAATTTCCAATCTTCTGGTAATTTAATGTCCAAAAACTTAGCCAAAACACCTAGAGAAGTAGCGCATTGTTTCCTACTTCTACTTCCTTCCTTGTAACTTTCAAGCGTTTTTTGAAATATTTTTTCTAGAGCCATATTCTCATAATCATTGTAAATACTTAGGATTCTTTTCATATATGGTTTGTAAGAGCTTCTCCAAGTGGTTTTTCTAGTGCTGGTTCGAAAATCATTTTTGCTCTCTTTAAAAAAAAATTCCTCAAATTTATTTAATCTATTTGGGAATTCAAAACCATTTTTTATTTCCTTTTTATATGGATTGCCTATCCAATTAATCCAATCAAATTGATTCAATTCTAATTGCAAATTGATTAATTGTAATTTTTTTTTGGCCTCCTCTAATCCAGAAATATCAGCCTTTAAACCAAGTGATATTCTTTGAATCTTAAAGTTATTTTTATCTTCCTTAGAGGGTAGTGAACCACGAATATTTAATTTCTCACCTCTTTTCTCAATTTTAAGCTTGCTGCCTTTAGTAGCAAATTTATCATTGACATTATTAATTTCCTGAATTACGTTCATTTACTTATATAATTGACCATATAATGACGTTTTTAATGTTGATTTTCAATCTCCATAAATCTTAAATGGATAAAATAGGCGTCTTACTAATGAATTTAGGAGGGCCTGAACGCATTACTGATGTTGGCCCATTCTTATATAATCTTTTTTCTGATCCAGAAATAATCAGGACCCCTTTTCCTGTCTTTCAAAAGCCCCTAGCTTGGTTAATTAGCACACTTAGGAGTACTACTTCACAACAAGCCTATCTCTCTATAGGTGGGGGTTCGCCTATTAGAAGAATAACTGAACAACAAGCTAGAGAATTGCAATCTAAATTAAGGGATAAGGGTTTTAATGCTACTACCTATATCGCTATGCGATATTGGCATCCTTTTACGGAATCAGCAATTGCTGATATGAAAGCAGATGGTATAGATCAAGTTGTAGTAATACCTTTGTATCCTCATTTTTCAATAAGTACAAGTGGTTCCAGCTTTAGGGAATTAAAAAAATTGCGGGAATCTGATGATGAATTTAAGAAGGTTCCAATGAGATGTGTAAGAAGTTGGTTCAGTCAATCAGGTTATTTAAAGTCAATGGTCGAATTAATATCTGAACAAATTTCACTTTGCGAATCTCCTTCAAAAGCTCATATATTTTTTACAGCTCATGGAGTACCTAAGAGTTACGTAGAGGAAGCTGGAGACCCTTACAAACAACAAATTGAAGATTGTTCTTTATTAATAATAAATGAACTTGAAAAATTTCTAGGACATAGTAACCCCTATACACTCTCTTATCAAAGTAGAGTTGGTCCTGTTGAATGGTTGAAGCCATATACAGAAGAAGTATTAGCTGATCTTGGAAAGAAAAATGTGAATGATTTAATTGTGGTCCCCATAAGTTTCGTTGGAGAGCATATTGAAACATTGCAAGAAATTGACATTGAATATAAAGAAATTGCTGAACAGGCTGGTATTAAAAACTTTAGAAGAGTTAAGGCTCTAAATACTCATCCTACTTTTATTGAAGGACTTTGTGATCTAGTAATTTCCTGTTTGGAAGGGCCTATAGTTAATATAGACGAAGCCTCTAAGTTGCCTGAAAAGGTTAAACTTTATCCCCAAGAGAAATGGCAATGGGGTTGGAATAATAGTTCAGAAGTGTGGAACGGAAGGGTTGCAATGATTATTTTTCTTGTGCTTTTTATTGAACTTATTTCAGGCTCTGGCCCATTGCATAGGCTAGGTATTCTATAAAGTTTAATTTGTATTTTCTTAAAATATTTTAATTTGTTGAAAGATTTTTATTAATTCATTTCTGACATTACATTTCTAAACAAGGCAAAAATATTCAATAGAGTTTAATATTTATATTAAATATTGAATTTCTTTAGTGACTCTTACTTCGAGATCCTTGTCAAAGGATAGTTCAAAAAATGAAAATCCGGTTTGGATAACTGGTGCGGATGCACTAATGGATTCTCTGAAAATTCATGGGGTAAAGGTAATATTTGGATATCCTGGTGGGGCCATACTACCAATATATGATGCAGTTCATAAGGCAGAACAAGATGGCTGGTTAAAGCATTATATGGTGAGACATGAACAAGGAGGTTCTCATGCGGCTGATGGATACGCAAGATCAACTGGTGAAGTAGGAGTATGTTTCGGGACCTCAGGTCCTGGGGCAACAAATTTGGTAACGGGAATTGCTACTGCTCAAATGGATTCAGTCCCCTTAGTAGTAGTTACAGGTCAAGTCCCAAGACCTGCTATTGGAACAGATGCTTTTCAAGAAACCGATATTTTTGGAATAACTCTTCCAATCGTTAAGCATTCATGGGTAATAAGAGATCCTTCTGACATAGCGGAAGTAGTTTCAGAAGCTTTTTTCATAGCATCTTCTGGAAGGCCTGGCCCCGTTTTAATTGATATACCAAAGGATGTGGGTCAAGAATTCTTTCATTATGAAAGAGTTATGCCTGGTGAGATTATTCCTAAAGGATTTAAAAGAAATGGAGAGATTAATGATTGTGATATAAAAAAAGCGATTAAATTAATAGAGGAATCTGAAAGACCTCTTCTATACGTTGGTGGTGGAGCAATATCTTCTGGGGCGCATGAAGAGATAGGAATCTTGGCAAAGAATTATCAAATTCCAGTTACTACGACCTTAATGGGGAAAGGCGCTTTTGATGAAAAAGATGATTTGTCAGTTGGTATGTTAGGCATGCACGGAACTGCATATGCAAATTTTGCAGTTACAGAATGTGATCTTTTAATAGCTATTGGAGCTAGATTCGATGATAGGGTAACAGGAAAATTAGATACTTTTGCGCCTGATGCAAAGGTTATTCATATAGATATTGATCCAGCTGAAGTTAATAAAAATAGGCGCGTAGATGTTGCAATTATCTCTGACGTATCAAAAGCTGTTAGCAAAATTAATAAAAAATCTATTAATAATAAATCTACCTATCAAACGAAGAACTGGTTAGAAAAAATTAATTTGTGGAAAAATAAACACCCTTTATATGAACCGCCTAAAGAAGGAGAAATTTATCCTCAGGAAGTTCTTTTAAAAGTTAGGGAACTTTCACCCGAAGCTTATGTAACTACTGATGTAGGACAACATCAGATGTGGGCTGCTCAATATCTTAGGAATTCTCCAAGAAAATGGATTAGTAGTGCTGGCTTAGGAACTATGGGTTTTGGATTGCCAGCGGCAATTGGAGTAAAAGCAGCCTTACCTAATTCAGATGTAATTTGTATTGCTGGAGATGCAAGTGTTCTTATGAATATTCAAGAATTAGGAACCTTATCTCAATATGGTTTAAAGGTGAAATTGATCATAATAAATAATCGCTGGCAAGGGATGGTAAGACAATGGCAGGAAAGCTTCTACGATGAAAGATATTCCTCATCTGATATGAGTTGTGGTGAACCTGATTTTGTAAAACTTGCTGAGTCTTTTGGAGTTAAAGGATACTTAATTTCTGATAGAAAACAATTAAAGAATGAATTAAAAAATGCTCTTGATCATGATGGTCCTGCTTTGATTAATATTCTTGTTAGAAGAGGTGAAAATTGTTATCCAATGGTTCCTCCTGGTAAAAGTAATGCTCAAATGGTTGGATATGTTAATTGTGAAGACTAAATTTTTTTAAATTCGTCATCTTGAAAAATTAACTTTAAAATAATTAAAAAACTTATATGTTTCTGAATTGAAAAAATTATCAAAATTTTTAATTATAATCTGTTTAATTGTTCTCAATCCTTTAACAGTTAGCTCGGCTGAAATTCTTCAAATTAAAAGTTCAAATACTATTTTGGTAGGGGATCAAAATAGGAATTTAACGATTGGATTATTTTGTGTAGAAGTAAATGAAAATGATGAGCTCGAAGCAACCAATTTACTTAAGAATGAATTCCCTAGGGGAAGCAAAGTGAAAATAAAACCTTTTGGTTTCAAAGAGAGTGTTTTGTTAGCTAAAGTTTTTAATATTAAAGGAACTAAGGAGATGACCGAATTATTAGTAGCTAAAGACCTAACTAGTAAAGTCTGTCCAAATTAACTATATTTTATGAGCAAATAAAATTCCATTGCCTCGATATTGTTTTGCTCCTTCTCCAGGAATTTAATTTATTTTTTAATTTGTATGTACATAAATTTGAGATATTTATATTTGTATCAGGGATGTTCTCATTTAAAAGTTGTCTATAAGCAGATCTTTTAAGATCAAGTTGATTTGAGTTAAGCTCTTTGAAGTGATTTGATTCACTAAAACCAAGATCTTGTTCAGTTTTAGGTGAGTTGATCGTTATGTTTTTGTTTTCGGCCCTTCTATAAAATTCTTTGAGTGTTATTTTATCAACTAGGTAATGTTCCTTCGAAATCGCTGGCCCTATTCCGACGAGTAAGTCATCTCTATTTGTCCCAAAATTGTCGAAAATATTAATTAGATATTTTATTATTTTTTTTTCTAAACCTTTTCTTCCGCAATGCAAGGCTGCTACCTTTCTTGTTCTTTTATCTGCAAAAAATATTGGCATGCAATCAGCTGTGTAAATCCATAAGTTTTGATTGCATTTATCACCAATAAGACCATCTGCATCAGTCTTACTTCCTTCTTGTGAATGCGATCCAAACACAATCTCATTACCGTGAATTTGATTGGAAACACAATTTATATAATTTTTATTAAAGTGATTTCCTAATAATTGAAGAAATTTCTCAGAACTAGACTTCGTAAAGTATGCATGTTTGAAATTATTTTGACTAAGGATGGGCGATGAATAATATTCAAATTTTTTGTTTTGAATAAAAATTTCAGCTTTCGAGAAATATATTTCTTTGTAAGTAATAGTCCCTGCTCCTAACTAGACTTATGAAATTAATTCAATATCTCTCAAGATCCAGAATCCTGCAAATTTTTCGACATAGGGGGTTGATTGTATGGAAATAAATTGATAACCAAAAGAATTTTTTTTATTCTCTAAAAACTTTCTATTCAAAATGTTTGCATCTTTTTCTGGTAAATCTGTTACTAGCCACTTGTCGTCTTCTGAAGCTTCAAGGATGAGTTGGTTCTTACTTATAGTCAATTTTATAGGTTCTAAACAACTGAACCATGCAGAAAGTGCTAATGATCTATCTTTGCTAAAAAGTCTTAATCCTGGAACTAAATCGTTATCATTTGCATCTTGCTGAATCGGGAAAATATCTCCAAATTCCATAGGCCAATTTTCTGCTGTTTTTAGTTCGCCAATTGATATTTCAGAGATAGTTAAAGCATCACCCCTCACGGCTTCTGGTAGAGGTTTAGACAGGTTATCTGTTTTAGAAGTAAAAGTAGGAGCTAGTACACCTCTTACATAACCTTTTTCCCTAGGATAAATCTCTTTTTCAAGAAATCCGATTCTATCGTGCAAATTGTAAGTTCTTCTACTTACCAGTGCCTCAATACTCAAGGCTTTCAGGGATTTCTTAATGATTGACTTCATTGAAGACCTCCAGAATCGAACTATTGAAGGTTTTGCCCAGCCCTGTTTTTTAGCTTCAATTATTGCCTCATTTAATGACTTTGTAAGCCATACTGAATTAACTTCATTGGCAGGACATTTTTTATTCCAAAGAAAAATATCTTCTTTCTTATAACCTCTTGTAGAGCAAATAATTAACTCCCACCTTTTTTTCCCATTGGATTCAATAATTGGTCTTGAGTAAAAGTCTAATTCCCAATCTGAAATTTTTAATTCAAGTAATGGTTCTGTTTTATTATTAATTTTCATTTATCTTGTTCTTTTTTATCAAAGAGTGCTTTAGTTTTTAGTGCTCTCTCTGTGGCTTCTTGCATAACTTTTTGCTTATCAATAATTAATTCTCCCGCAGAGTTTTCTAAGAGTGCTGTATTAAGACCAATGCGCCCTTTTTCGAGGTCAATTTCAGATATTAAAGCTTTTATAACTTCTCCTTCCCTAAAAACTTCTCGCAAAGAACGAATGGATCCATTTGAAAGGGAGGATTGATGAAGAAGTCCACTAGCTCCCCCCAAATCAATAAAGAAGCCATAAGGTTTAACAGCTAAAACTTCTCCTTCAACTAATTGACCTACCTCTAGACTTGTAAGTTTAGAGACTAATGATGCTTTCTTTTCAGAAAGAACTAATTTTCTAGATTCTGGATTCACCTCAAGAAAAGCTACTTTTAGAGTTTTGCCAACAAAAGATTGATAGTCTTGCGCATCTTCAAGTTGGGATCTTGGGATGAATCCTCTCAATCCATCTACATCACACGTAAGCCCACCTCTGTTAAATCCATTGATTAAAACGTCAATTAATTCTCCATTTTTTGCGGAACTTGATACTTTCTCCCAGCTTTGCCTGAGAATTAATGCCCGAGAGCTTACTGTTACCATCCCATCAGCATTTTGTTCTTTGATAACCAATACTTCCATTTCAAGGCCTACAGAAAACTTTTCTTTAAAGTTTGTTATGACTCCCAGCCCGCATTCTTTTTTGGGCATATATCCAGGAGCTTTTCCGCCAATGTCGACATAAAGTCCATCACTTTCGATCGCTATAACCTTCCCTGAAATTATTTCTCCTGTAGCTCCAATTGGTTCATTTGCATTTAAAGCCTCCAAAAAAGCACTTTCGTCAAAATCGAATTCATCAACTATTCTTTCTAATTGAAAATCTGAATTTTGCTCAGAAAAATTAGTGGGTCTATTCAAGTCTTGTTGAGAATTATTAAAAGCTTTAATGTTTTCATAACTTTCCTCAATTCCTTTCGCCGATTCATCATCAATTATTTGAGGTTTAAGTGCGATATTTTCTTTTTTAATTTCTTCTTGCGAATTGGGTTGCTCATTATCTATTTTTTGAGTGTCTTTCTTGCTTATGTGGAGTACCTGAAGAGGTTTTTTAGGATCTTTTTTATTGCCCTTCGGTTGGATATAATCCTGGGCATTTTTATTATTGACTCCCATCGTAGGTAAAATAAGGATAATTAATTATTAACATACTCTAAATGTTAGTATTCAAAATTTAATTTAATGAACTTTAAACCAATACCTAATAAATTTGAATATTTAAATTGGCAAGAAATTGAGTGTTTTGCAAAAAACAAAAGATCAACTGTGATTTGGCCATTCGGTGCTGTTGAGCAACATGGGCCGCATTTGCCTCTTGCTACAGACAGTATTTTTGTTGATGAAATTATTAGCGAAGTTTTAAAATTATGCTCTGCTGACATTCCGTTAAAAAAACTTCCAACCCAATATATTGGTTTTTCTCCAGAGCATAAGGGTTTTGCGGGGACAATTTCACTTTCCTCAAATTTAATTACCTCAATGATCAAGGAAGTCGGAGGTCAATTATCTGAAATGGGTTTTAAAAGGTTGATATTAATTAATGGACATGGAGGTCAAATTTCACTATTGAATACAGCTGCAAGAGAGCTAAGAAGTGTCGCGCCAGGGATGGCAGTTTTCCCTTGTTTCTTATGGAGTGGTGTGAATGGATTAAGTGAATTGTTAACAAAAACTGAGATTGAGGATGGGCTTCATGCTTCTTTAGCTGAAACAAGTTTGATGCTCGCTTTGAAACCAGAATTAGTAGGTGATGAACGCCCACATGAGGGTAATAAGGTAGAGATCCCTGAAGGTTGGAGTCTAGAGGGCAATGCGCCTACTGCTTGGCTTACTGAAGACTTCAGTAAATCAGGTGTTATTGGAGATAGTAGAGGAGCAAATGAGTCTTTAGGGAAAAATTTAAAGGAATTATTGATTAATCATTGGTTTAAATTGATTATGAATCTGATGCAATCAGATTGGCCAAATAATTCTTAATTAAGTTTAAGTAAAAAATGTGACTTAACATTTGAAACTATTTTCATGATATTTAAATAAACTCTCTATAATCGTGTAATATTTATGCATAATGAGCTAAAGATTACTGACATGCAAACTCTAGAATCAAATAAAAAAACTATTGATGAATCGAATAATTCGATTTCTTTAGATTTGCCCGACTTTACTACAGATTCTTATAAGGATGCGTACAGCAGAATAAATGCAATTGTTATAGAGGGAGAGCAAGAGGCACATGATAATTACATTTCAATAGCAACTTTAATTCCAAATGAGTTAGAGGAGTTAACCAAATTGGCGAGAATGGAAATGAAGCATAAAAAAGGCTTTACTGCATGTGGAAGAAATTTAGGTGTAGTAGCTGATATGGAATTCGCTAAAAAATTCTTTTCTAAATTACATGGTAATTTTCAAGTTGCTCTTGAAAAAGGAAATTTAACAACATGTCTTTTAATACAAGCTATCTTAATTGAAGCATTTGCAATTTCTGCTTACAACGTTTACATAAGAGTTGCGGATCCTTTTGCAAAAAAAATTACAGAGGGAGTGGTTAAAGATGAATATCTTCATTTGAATTATGGTCAAGAGTGGCTTAAAGAGAATCTATCTACTTGTAAAGAGGAATTAATAGAAGCTAATAAGGTTAATCTTCCGTTAATTAAAAAGATGTTAGATGAAGTAGCAGATGACGCTTCAGTTTTAGCTATGGAAAGAGAAGAATTAATGGAAGAATTTATGATTGCTTATCAAGATACATTAATGGAAATAGGTCTAGATAATAGAGAAATTGCAAGAATGGCTATGGCAGCTATCGTCTAATTACATTTATAATAAATTAAGGATTTTAATAATTAATCAATCCTATTTAAGTAGTTACCTCTGTGCTATTGTTCATAACATCGTATAGAAACCATTTATAAATTTTAAATGTTTGGGTTAATAGGCCACTCAACCAGTTTTGAAGATGCAAAAAGAAAAGCTTCGATGTTAGGCTTTGATCATATTGCTGATGGCGACTTGGATGTTTGGTGTACAGCGCCTCCTCAGCTTGTTGAAAATGTAGAAGTTAAGAGTGCTACTGGAATATCTATTGAAGGTTCTTATATAGATTCGTGCTTTGTTCCTGAAATGCTTTCTAGGTTTAAAACGGCTAGAAGAAAAGTACTAAATGCTATGGAATTAGCTCAGAAAAAAGGGATTAACATTACCGCTTTAGGAGGGTTTACTTCTATTATTTTTGAGAATTTTAATCTTCTACAGCATAAACAAATTAGAAATACTTCATTAGAGTGGGAAAGGTTTACTACTGGCAATACTCATACCGCCTGGGTTATATGTAAGCAACTAGAAATAAATGCGCCTCGCATTGGGATAGACCTTAAAAAAGCAACTGTTGCAGTAATTGGTGCTACAGGTGATATTGGTAGTGCTGTTTGTAGATGGCTTATCAATAAAACTGGGATTTCAGAACTACTTATGGTGGCAAGACAACAAGAACCACTAGCACTATTACAAAAAGAATTAGATGGTGGCACCGTAACAAGCTTAAATGAGGCATTGCCTCAGGCGGATATTGTTGTATGGGTTGCAAGTATGCCTAAAACTATTGAAATTGATACAGATAACTTAAAAAAACCATGTTTAATGATTGATGGCGGATACCCCAAAAATCTTGATGAGAAATTTCAGGGTGAAAATATTCATGTTTTAAAAGGAGGTATAGTAGAGTTTTTTAATGATATTGGTTGGAATATGATGGAACTTGCGGAAATGCAAAACCCTCAGCGAGAGATGTTTGCTTGCTTTGCAGAAGCTATGATTTTAGAATTTGAAAAATGTCATACAAACTTTAGTTGGGGAAGAAATAACATTTCCCTTGAAAAGATGGAGTTTATTGGAGCAGCATCTTTAAAGCATGGTTTTTCTGCGATTGGACTTGATAAGCAGCCCAAGGTATTAACTGTTTAAATTATGGCTAAACGTTACCTCCTTGATTTTGAAAAGCCTCTAGTTGAACTTGAGAAGCAGATAGAGCAAATTAAAGAATTAGCTCGAGATTCAGAGGTAGATGTTAGTCAACAGCTTCTGCAGCTTGAAACCTTAGCTGCTAGGAGAAGAGAAGAAATATTTAAATCTCTCACCCCTGCTCAAAAGATTCAGGTAGCTAGACATCCTCAAAGACCTAGTACTTTGGATTTTGTTCAAATGTTTTGTGATGACTGGATCGAATTACATGGAGATAGAAATGG
The DNA here is from genome assembly GCA_003281485.1 of Prochlorococcus sp. AG-347-J20. Classification (GTDB taxonomy): domain Bacteria; phylum Cyanobacteriota; class Cyanobacteriia; order PCC-6307; family Cyanobiaceae; genus Prochlorococcus_A. The sequence goes on from QCBW01000002.1 coordinate 34,056, forward strand.
TGGCGATGATATGGCACTAATTGGGGGGATAGGTTCGATAAATAATAGACCAGTGTTGATGTTAGGGCATCAAAAAGGAAGGGACACAAAAGAAAATGTAGTAAGAAATTTTGGGATGGCAAAACCAGGAGGTTACAGAAAAGCTCTTAGATTAATGCAACACGCAAATAGATTTTCTTTGCCAATTCTTACATTTATTGATACTCCTGGAGCTTATGCTGGTTTAAAAGCTGAAGAACAAGGTCAAGGTGAAGCGATAGCAAGAAACCTTCGAGAGATGTTTGGATTGAAAGTCCCAATTGTGGCTACTGTCATTGGAGAAGGAGGTTCTGGAGGAGCACTTGGTATAGGTGTTGCCGATAGGTTACTAATGTTTGAACATAGTGTTTACACAGTTGCTAGTCCGGAAGCATGTGCATCAATTTTGTGGAGAGATGCTTCAAAGGCACCAGAAGCCGCATCAGCACTTAAAATCACAGGTAAAGATTTACTAAAATTAGGTATAATAGATGAGGTACTACCAGAACCTTCTGGTGGGAATAATTGGGCTCCTTTAGATGCTGGTAACACACTAAAAGAGGCTATTGAGAAACACCTTAATGCTTTACTGCAAATGCCTGAAGACGAATTAATTGAGGAAAGATACAAAAAGTTTAGGGTTTTAGGTAAATTCATTGAAGCAAATAATATTGAAGAAATTTATAGTGAAATCCCCCAAAAAACTGAATAACTTGAAACTAGCTTTTATAACGGGTGCTACGAAAGGTATTGGTAGATCAACTGCAATTACTTTTGCAAATGCTGGTTGGGATTTAATTTTACTTTCCAGGAATATGGATTTATTGGAGAAATTAAAGAGCGAACTGTTGACCACTAATTCAAAAATTCATCTAGTAAAGTGTGATTTAACTAATCTCCTAGAAATAGAACATTGTGTTAAAGAGGCAATTGAGAAGTATGGGTGCCCTTCAGTATTGATAAATAATGCCGGTTGCGCATTCAATGGCCCTTTAGTTGAAATGGAATTAGGTCAATGGGAACAAACTATTAAAATAAACCTCACAAGTGTTTTTCAAATTTGTAGTTCAATAATTCCTCAAATGAGAAAAAATGGTGGTTTAGTTATTAATGTTAGTAGTCATGCTTCTTATAATGCATTCTCCCAATGGGGAGCTTATTGTGTTTCAAAATCTGCATTAGCTATGTTTACTAAATGCTTGAGGGAGGAGGAGAGATCTAATTCAATAAGAGCGTGCACAATAACTCTTGGTTCAGTAAATACTCCTCTTTGGGACTCCGAATCAATTAATTCTGATTTTGATAGAACTTCTATGCTCTCCTCAAAGGAGGTATCAGAAACTATTCTCTACATGGCTCAAAAACCTGAATCACAATTGATCGAAGACTTGACCTTGATGCCTTCTGGCGGAGCATTTTAAATATTCTGGTTGTCTGATTAATCTTAAAACAGTGATTTTTTTTAGTACTATTTGAACCCGATTGAACAAGAGAATGTGATATAGTATATAAGCAATTAAGCTTTTGGAAGATACAGTTAATTAAGTTGCATACAATTTTCTGTTTAAAATTTTATGACCTCTACATTACCCAACGATAATATTAGAAACTTTGACGACCAGATTACTAATAAACTAATTTCTGAAATTATTAGAGACAGAATTAAGAATTCTGGGACTAGATTTAATGCCAACGATAATATTTCTGATTTTATAAATCCTGGTGAATTAGAAATTTTAGAAAAAGAAGTAGCCTCAAGGGTTAAAGACTTACTAAAATCCCTCGTAATAGATGTTGAGAATGATCATAATACTCAAGAAACTGCTGAAAGAGTTTCAAAAATGTTTTTAAATGAAGTCTTTAAAGGCAGATATCATGAACAACCTAAAGTTACAAGTTTCCCTAATGACAAGAATCTAGATGAGATTTATACGGTTGGCCCAATTTCAGTCAGATCTGCATGTTCACATCACTTAGTTCCAATTCTAGGAGAATGTTGGATAGGTATTAAACCTGGAAATAAAGTCATAGGGCTTTCAAAATTTGCCAGAGTTGCTGACTGGGTTTTTTCAAGACCTCATATTCAGGAAGAAGCTGTAATGATTCTTGCAGATGAAATTGAAAAACTATGCGAACCTAAAGGTTTAGGAATTATTGTAAAGGCCCAACATTATTGTATGAAGTGGAGGGGAGTCAAAGAACCAAATACAAGTATGATTAATTCTGTGGTGAGAGGCGATTTTAGACACGATTTAAGTTTAAAACAAGAATTTTTTGAGCTTGTAAAACAGCAGTCCGCTACAAATAATTACTAATTTCTTTTCAGAAAATTAAAAAGTTCCTCTGTTTTTTTAATATTTTTTAAACCTGGAGATATTTCAATACTACTTGAAATATCTAATCCATCTGGTTTGAAATCAGTGAGGATTTCATCAATCCATTCAATTGATATCCCACCTGCTAACCACCATGGTTTGCTAAATTGCAAATTCTTTAGATGTATAGAATTTATTTTTTTCCCTGAACCTCCATAAGTTTCTTTATTCCAAGAATCAAGTAGTATCGCATCTACATAATCCTCAAAAGGTTTTATTTTATCTATGTCCTTTTCTGTTTTTATTCTGAAAGCTTTCCATAGGCCAATATTGGGAATTTTTTCCCTTATTTTTTTGCAATAATTAATATCTTCATCTCCATGTAATTGAATAATTGTCTCACTAGGGTTTCCTAAGAAATTTTTAATAATTAAATCTATAGGACAATTTTGTACTACAGATACCCTCTCAATTTTTGGATAAAACCTTTCTAAGGTTTTGAAAATCTTTCTCTTGATTTTTGCTGATACATACCTTGGTGAATCCTCCACAGAAATAATGCCGATAGCATGAGCTCCTAATTTTGCGATTTGAAGAGCTTGTTCTTCGGTTGTTAATCCACAAATTTTAACAAGAGTATTAGTCTTGGGCATATGAATGTACTGTATGTAGAATTACTAATATTGCTAAATATAGCGGAGATTATTTTTGAAAAGTTGGCAAATTTTTAAAATACGGGGAATTCCCTTTAAAATTCATCCTTATTGGTTTGCAATTTTCTTTTTATTCTCATGGAGTACAAGTAATCATGTTAATTTAACATCAGGTGAAATTTACAATAGTAAAGAAGCTTGGACTATAGGATTTTTAACTTCTTTTTTCTGGTTATCTTCAATTATTTCTCATGAGGTTTTACATACTTTTGTTTGCCTTAAGCAGGGTGTAAAAATAAAAAATATTACTTTTTATTTTCTTGGAGCAATTTTACAAATAGATAAATATTGTCAAAATGCTTTAGGTAATATAAAAATAGCAATCGTTAGACCACTATTATGTTTTGCTACTGCATCTATCCTGTTTTTAATAAGTATTTATAGTACATCTCAAGAACTAATATCCTTAAATATAATTTCTAGAGTTGGCATATTGAATTTGTTCTTTGGCTTCTTGAATTTAATTCCAATTGGTTCTTTAGATGGAGGAAATTTATTAAAAAGTATTATTTGGTATTTTTCAGGAAGTAAAAATAAAGGAAGGAGGTTTCTCAATAAAGTAAATTTGTCTTTATCTTTTTTTGTTCTGATATTTGGGATAATTTGTTTATTTAAATTTAGCTTTTACTACGGTTTAATTCTTTCTTTTTTAGGTTTGTTTGGAGTTAATTCTTCAAAATCTGAAAGTCAATTTTTTAAAATTGAAAACATACTAAAATTTAGTAAAGTTTCTGAGATTAAACTAAAGCCTTTGAGGAAAATTGAATTCGATTCAAATTTCTCAGAATTTAATAAATTAATAAAAAATAAGAAGGATGCATCGGATAAATATTTTTTTGTTACGAATAATGGTAGATGGACCGGTTTTGTTGATGAGAATATTTTAAAAACTATTTCCTTAAAAAAATGGGAACAGAACTTTGTTGGAGATTTTATGAAATCAATCGAAAGTTTTGAAAGTGTATCTTATAACGATAAATTATGGAGAACTATAGAGAAACTTGAAGAAACAAATGAAGGTTTTTTGTTGGTTCTCAATGCTGCAAATATTCCTTTGGGGATAATTGATAGGTCAAAAATTGGAAACTTTGTATTGAATAAATTAGGTTTTATTTTGCCTTCAGAGATTGTTAATAAATTAAACTTTAAAAATCATTATCCCTTAGGAATTGAATTGCCAAGAATAATTAATTCGATGAAGCAGAAAGGAGATCTTTAATAATTCTTGTAATTACAATTTTCAATTTTTTTATATGGCTATATTTTTGAAATTTAAATTTGATTTATTTTTCAGAAATGAATTTCTCAAATGTTTAACTATTTCATCATTTGTAAGTTTTAAATTTACTTTTGGTGGAGCTTCTTGTTTGAATAATTTGAACCACAAATCCCTTGGAGGATTTGTTTGAATCTCTCCATGTTGAAGGAATGCCCCTTTTTTACGAAATTGGGCACTACCTATTCTCTTAAACCCATCCTGATCAACTAAATCGGAAATTAATGAAGTCCCAAAACAATTTGTATTAATGCTTGAGTTTCGTAAATTACCATATTGTAAGTTTAGACCTAATTCCCTAAAACTTTTAATTAACCAATTATTAACCATTTCATAACTTAAGACTTTATAGTAAGTTTTTTTGAATGTTAATGCATATGTTATGCCTCCTGAATGTAAAACAGCCCCCCCTCCAGAGGGACGTCTAACAATGTTTATTTCCCCATTTGATAATAAACTTTTCCAATGAAGAGGAATTTCCTTTTGGTGATAACCAATTGAAAGCCAATCCCCAGTCCAATAGTAGAACCTCAATGTAAGAATTATTTCAGGATTCGAAATTGTCTGATCTAAAGAATTTAAATCTAAAGCCATTTGATCAAATCCAGGTAAATTATTTGTTGAAAAAATTAAAGCCTGATTTTCTATTCCCAAAATTAATTTTGTAGGTTTATTTATGATAATTTTCAATAAATTTTTTCTTTCAATTTGTTAATTACGTAACATCATTTTGTAATAGTGTTTCAAATCTCCTCTTTTCGGTGGAGAATATAGGAAATAATTTTTTACCATGGAGCCAACTCAAACGATAAATCTTATTGCATTAAGCCTCATAGTTGTTATGCATGCAGGAGTTTTAGCACTAAGACTAGGAATTAGTTTAGGTAGGAACTAAAGTTTATTAGAAAATTTAACCTTTATAAGGTAATAATATAGTAAGACTGAATTGATTTATTCAGTAAAAATATCTAGTACTTAATTTGTCGAAATCTTTTTATAGAAATAGTATTTTTCAAAAAAAATACTTAGGGTTCGTATTTATAAAAAGACAACAGAAACAGGATAATCTTGTATCTTTGATTTTTCTAATTATAAAAATTAGCTTTTCCCTTTTAGCAATAATAAGCCTCATCAAACTTGGCTATAATTCCAAAGTAAGGTTGACCAGATTAAGGGAGATTGAAGACTCATTTTTAAACGAAAAATATAGATTTAATGTTTTAACAAGTAAGTTTGATGATTTATTCTCTTCTGATGGTGAGCAAAGATTTATGAAGGATCAGAATCAAATAATTTCTAGGGACATTATCAGAGTAATATGGCGTTGATAAGAATGACCTTGAATCATTCTACTTTTCATTTTTCTATTAACTTTTTTGCTAGTGAGTAAGAACATTAAGGGTTTAGTCCTAATAACAGGAACAACTTCAGGAGTTGGATTAAATACTCTAAAACCTCTTTTAAGATTTGGATGGGAGGTTATAGCTGTTAATCGATCAAATAATAGAGCTATAAAAATTGCTGAGGAATCCTTGACAAAAGAGGAAGTTGAAAATGTTCACTTCATAGAAATAGATCTTTCTAACTTGGATGATGTGAGAAAAGGTTGCGATGAAATTTTAGAAAGATTTAAAAAGCCAATAAATTCTTTTATTTGTAATGCAGCAGTATATAAACCGAGACTAAAGAGACCTGAAAGGTCTCCTCAGGGGTTTGAAAACTCTATGGCAGTAAATCATTTTGGGCATTTTCTTATGATAAACCTTCTTATAGAAAATATTTTATCTTCTGAAAGAGAAATTGTTTTAAATGGCAAATCAACTGTATTCAAGCCAAGAATTACAGTATTAGGGACTGTTACGGCTAATTATTCAGAACTTGGAGGAAGAATCCCCATCCCTGCCCCAGCTGATTTGGGAGATTTATCTGGATTTAAAAATGGTTTTTTATCTCCAATAAGTATGGCGAATGGAAAGAAATTTAAACCTGGTAAGGCTTATAAGGATAGTAAACTTTGCAATATGGTGACCGTTCAGGAATTATCAAAAAGATATCCTGCAGAGAAGATTATTGTAAATTCTCTATATCCTGGATGTGTTGCTGATACAAAACTTTTTAGAGATACACCTTGGTTATTTAGATTACTTTTCCCAATATTTCAAAAATTCATAACAAAAGGATATGTGTCACAAAGATTGGCAGGAGAGAGAGTCGCTCAAGTAGCAACTTACAAAGAATTTGCTAAACCATCAGTCCATTGGAGCTGGGGAAATCGTCAAAAAATTGGCAGAAAAGCTTTTTCTCAAAGGTTGTCAAAAAGAATAATTGATACGAAGACCTCTCAACAAACTTATGATTTAACAAGTCAATTGGTTGGATTAGATTAATTTAGACTAATCAAATCCTAATAAATCAAAAATTTCTCTATCTTTAAGTGGATTTCCTTCTAAAGGTTCTACGTTTTCAATCATGTTTTTGGCAAGAGATAAATATTCATTTTGAACTTCAATAACATCTTCAGTTGGTTCCATTTCAAAGATGGTGCATTTTTTTAGTCTTGATCTTCTGATGGCGTCGACATCTTTGAAGTGTGCCATAGTTTTTAAACCCGTTCTTTCATTAAACTTATCAATTTGGTCTGTATCTTTTGATCTATTTGCGACTACCCCACCTAATCTGACTTTATAATTTTTTGCTTTTGCTTTGATTGCAGAGACTATTCTATTCATAGCGAATATTGAATCGAAGTCATTAGCAGTAACAATTAGACAGTAATTTGCATGTTGCAATGGAGCTGCAAATCCCCCGCAAACGACGTCTCCAAGGACATCAAAAATAACAACGTCAGTATCCTCTAATAAGTGATGTTCTTTTAATAGTTTTACTGTTTGTCCGGTTACATACCCCCCGCAACCTGTTCCAGCAGGAGGACCTCCACTTTCTACGCACATTACGCCATTAAAACCTTCAAACATGAAATCGGTTGGCCTCAATTCTTCGCTATGAAAATCCACCTCTTCGAGAATATCAATAACTGTAGGAACCATTTTGTGAGTCAAAGTGAAAGTGCTATCGTGTTTCGGATCACATCCAATTTGTAGAACTTTTTTGCCTAATTTTGAGAATGCCGCAGAAAGGTTTGATGATGTAGTTGATTTTCCGATGCCTCCTTTTCCATATACGGCAATAACTAAAGCCCCTTCTTCAATATTTATTTTTGGATCTTGCTTTACTTGAACACTTCCTTCTCCGTCAAGAGGCCTATTAATAGTACTTGTCATTTAAAGCTTAAAACACATTATTATTTATATTCTTGCAGCGTAAATACACATGAAATATGTTTCTAAACAAATATGTATTTAATTGTATTAAAAGTCGAAAATATGTTCTTATAACTGAATTTTTAGGATGAAATATATCAAATTATAAGTTAAAATACTCATGACTTAATTATAATTTATTAGTAAACAAATTAACTGAAATATGCTTTTGCGTCGTAAAGGGTCTCATCGCTTATTTCTGGAATTCCTCTCAAGATTGCGTATTTTTCGGTATTCGTTTTAACTTTACCTCTTACAAAAAATGGAACCTTTGTTAATTCAGCTCTACCAGATTCAGTCCAGATAATTCCTTCTTTACTATTTTTTTCTTTTTTTTCGTCAGAATTTAAAAAGTCCTTTGTTTGCGTAGCTGTATGTCCTAAATGGCTTTGATGACCATCAACGAACTCAAAGTCATGTTTGAACATATCAATAAGATGCTCTTCTAAGCCCATCATTAGCGGATGCACCCAGTCATCAAAAATCACATTTGCTCCTTCCCATCCCATTTGAGGGCTGTATCTTGCAGGAACATCTTGAACATGCATAGGAGTACTAATTACGGAGCATGGAATACCGAGCCTTTTTGCACTATGTCTTTCCATTTGTGTACCTAAAACTAGTTCAGGGGCGGCTTTCTTCATAGCATCTTCTACTTCTAGATAATTGTTGGTTATCAGAGCTTCTACATTTAGATCTTTTGCAGTTGCTCTTACCTGTCTTGCCATTTCCCTACTGTATGTACCAAGACCAACTACTTCAAAACCCAATTCCTCTTTGGCAATTTTTGCAGCCGCGATTGCATGTGTTCCATCCCCAAAAATAAAAACCCTTTTGCCGGTTAAGTAATTAGAGTCCACTGATTTTGAGTACCAAGGAAGTTTTGACTTGTGTTCTAATTCTTCTTTATTAATCAAAGGGAGATCCAACTTGTTATGAACTTCATTGATAAATTCAATTGTATTTTTTATTCCAATTGGAATAGTATTTGTATATTCCATTCCAAAGTTCCGTTTAAGCCATTCACATGATGCTTCAGCAATTTCTTGATAAAGACAAATATTTACTTCAGCATCAATTAATCTTTCAATATCTTCTGGACTAGCGCCTAAAGGAGCAACAACGTTTGTATCTATTCCTTGTTCTGAGAGTATACGTTGGATTTCAATAACATCATCCCTACATCTAAATCCCAGTAATGAGGGACCCAATATATTGACTTTTGGTCTGCGACCTAATTCCTTCCACCTTAGAGGACTTATTTTTTCTGAAGAACTTACTTTCTCTTTCAAAAGAGTTCTTGTTAATTGATAAAAAGTTTCTGAAGCTCCCCAATTTTCTTTCTTGCTATAAGCGGGTAATTCAAGATTAACAATTGGCATATCAAACCCCATACCTTTTGCAAGAGCTCCAGGTTGGTCTTGGATAAGTTCTGCTGTGCAACTTTCTCCCACTAGAAGAGTTTTGGGTTTAAACCGATCTACAGCTTCCTTAATATTTTTCTTAACTAATTCAGCTGTATCGCCTCCGAGGTCTCTAGCCTGGAAAGTTGTATAAGTCACTGGAGGCCTTTGCCCTCTCCTCTCAATCATTGTAAAAAGAAGATCTGCGTATGTATCTCCTTGAGGCGCATGAAGTACATAATGTATATCTTTCATTGAAGAGGCAATTCTCATCGCACCAACATGTGGTGGTCCTTCATATGTCCATAGAGTTAATTCCATATTCTTTTAATGCGTTACTAAAGTTTTTGAAGTTAGTATTTGATTCCTTCTTAAAGGTTTAGAGAAGAGACCTGCCAAATCCGCGGCCTGATCAATACCATGAATTGGACTGAATACCATTTCTATTGACCACTTAGTACTAATTCCTTCCGCTTCCAGTGGGTTAGCTAAACCCATCCCACAAACTACTAAGTCTGGATTAGATTCCCTTACTCGATCTAATTGTTTTTCTACATGTTGCCCTTCGACAATTTTTGTATTATCAGGTAATAAATTAATCTCCTCTTTCATTAAATCCTTATTTAAGTAAGGAGTGCCTACCTCTATAAGATCCATTTCGCATTCATTATGCAAAAATCTTGCCAAAGAGATCTCAAGTTGCGATTCAGGAAGAAGAAATAATCTTTTCCCCTTAAGTATTTCTTTGTGAGATTCAAGAGCAAGTTTTGATCTGTTGATTAAAGGTGAAATAATTTCATGAACTTTAAGCTCACTAATATTGAAAGCTCTCGCCGCAGCTAAAAACCATTTAGTACTTCCTTCGATACCAAGAGGAAATGGAGCTGAAATTATTTCACAACCGCGATGTTTGAGGTCTCTAACCGTATCACTTAGATAAGGCTGGGTTAATAATACTTTTGTATTTTTGCCAATCTTTGGTAATTCTGTTGATTGCCGTGGTGGAAAGCTCTCAATATTTGAAATTCCTAAATTTCTAAAAATCTTTTTAAACCTATCCTCTACATTATTTGCAAGAGTCCCAACTAATAATAATTTCTCCTCATTTGATGACTCCATTAATGGAATTAAAGCTTTTAATGCGCCATCTTCTCCTTGGGTAAAAGTTGTTTCTATCCCACTGCCAGAGTAATTAACGAATCTTACTTGACCAAAAAATCTTTTATTTAATTTCTCTGCGACAGTTGCAAGATCTAGTTTAATTACCTCACTTGGACAAGATCCAACTAGAAAAAGAGTTTTTATTTCTGGTCTTCTTGCAATAAGATCATTAACCACTCGATCTAATTCTTCATGAGCGTCAGCGAGACCAGCAAGATCTTTTTCTTCAAGAATAGCCGTCCCAAATCTTGGCTCAGCAAAAATCATAACCCCAGCAGCGCTTTGAATTAAATGAGCACATGTCCTTGAGCCTACTACCAGAAAAAACGCATCAGGCATTCTTCTGTGGAGCCAAACTATTGAAGTTAACCCACAAAAAACTTCCCTTGGCCCAGTTTCCTTATTAAATTCAACTTTACTCATTAAAAATTTTCAAGAGCTTATATTTCAAGCTTGCATAAACTTTTTAATTTAAGAAAGTAATTAATAAGTTCTCTTACAAAATGAACACATTTAAAAAACTTATATGAATGTTTAAATACTTAAATGGGAATTATGAAAAAAACTTTTGGGGCGTATTTTAATTTCTGTAGAAGGAATTTCCTTGACTTGTTTTTGAAAGCTTCCATACATTTCTAGCTATTTTCGTTGCTAATAATCCTGCTCTTTCCAACTTAGATTTTCCGGGCTTTGCCCCAATTAAAGCTGTCACTTCTGAAGTGGTTAAAGGTGCTCCAGTATTTATAGCTAATTGCGTTAACTCCAATCTATCTCTGAGGTTCTTAAGATTTACTTTTTCAATTTTATCTTCTTCTAACCAACTAAAAGATGGGTCTTTCTGAGATAGTTTTTGCATCAAGCTTAGGCTAACTAATCCAAGAGTTTGATCAGGAGTTAATTCTTTTTCAGTACCAGAAACATTTGGTTCTTTTTTTTTAGGAGTTCCCATAAAAATGCATATCTTTTACTTGAAGTTATCGTTTTGTGGTAAGCATGCAAGTAAATTTAATAGAAAAAATGAACCATTATCCGTTATAGTCGCCTCAATGGAACCAACTTCTAGCTTAAACAGAGGGAAACGAAAAAAAGGGAGTTCTCTAGTCACAGGATCTGAGGTGCAATCTCAGGCCAGTGGTGCTAGCTGTTTTATTACTACTGATTCAGAAAAGTCTTTGGTATCCAGACAAGCAAGTCAAGTTGAGCAAATTGAGTTAAGAACTTATGTTTTTTTAGATTCTCTGCAACCTCAATTAGCCGCATATATGGGAACTGTTAGTAGAGGTTTTTTACCTATTCCTGGTGATTCATGTCTTTGGATGGAAGTTTCACCCGGAATGGCTGTTCATAGAGTTACTGATATTGCCCTAAAAGCAAGTAATGTGAGACTTGGTCAGATGATTGTTGAAAGGGCATTTGGATCTCTTGCTCTTTACCATAAAGATCAAAGCACGGTTTTACATTCTGGAGATGTTGTTCTAGATGCTATTGGGAGTGAAGTTAGAAAAAGAACAAAACCTGCTACGAGTTGGACTGAAGTTATTCGAGCAATTACTCCAGATCATGCAGTTTTAATAAATAGACAAAACAGAAGTGGATCAATGATTCAATCTGGAATGAGCATGTTTATATTAGAAACTGAACCAGCTGGTTATGTTTTAAAAGCAGCTAATGAAGCTGAAAAGGCATCTAATATAACTGTTGTTGATGTTAAAGCCGTTGGAGCTTTTGGTAGATTAACTCTCGCCGGGAAAGAAGGAGATGTAGAAGAGGCAGCAGCTGCTGCTATAAGAGCAATTGAAGAAATTTCAAATTATTGAGAATTTTTTATTTAAACCTTTTTTTAATTTAAACCCATCTCTTTTTTTAAAAAAGGTGACATAATTTTTGCAGCTTTACCTCTACTACCTAATTTATTTAGTTGTGATTGTGAGAGCTCACCGTAAACACAATTAGCTTCTTTAACCCAAAAAATAGATTCGAACTCCCCATTAGGATATTTGGGGTTCCTAAGAATTTCTCCCCAGCATATTCCAGTTGTATCTTTAACTAAGTTTCCTGAGGGATCGCACAAAACCATACAACTTATAAATCTTGCACTCCTATAAGGACTATCAGAAAGTTCATTAATTAATTTTTTGATTTTCTCATCATTATTTTTGGCATATCGAGCAGAATAAATTCCTGGTCGACCATCTAAAACATCTACTTCAAGACCCGAGTCATCAGCTAATGCCCAAGTTTTTGTCTCTAGAGAAGCTGCCTTGGCTTTAAGTAGTGCATTATCAAAATATGTTTTCCCAGTTTCTTCGACATTTAAATATTCTGGTTGCTTCTGAACCTTTAAAGACAAAACATCCAGCATTTCTGAAATTTCAGATACTTTTCTTTGATTGCCACTCGCAATAGTTAGAACTGGAAGGTTCAAAATAATATAAATATTTATTGTGAATATTATCTTACTTCAAAGCTTGATACGGAGACAGGAAAGGTTGAACATTCCACACCTGTGTAGACAGGGCCTGTCTCGTACGGAAATAACATAATGTAAATTTTTTCTTAACACAACAGTATGTTTTGATGCACTAACTAATTCGCATAAGTATTGACATATCAATAGTACCAAGGGTGATAAGTTTAACTTATGAATGATAGAAAAAACATTAATGGAGATTTTGTCGAAAACGCTTGACTTATAAGTACTTAATGAAGCATTCTTCGAAATGAACATTCCACATTTAGTATTTAGTAGACAATGGCTACAGAAACAATGGGTATCGCTCTCGGCATGATCGAGACACGCGGACTTGTACCTGCAATTGAAGCAGCAGACGCAATGACAAAGGCAGCAGAAGTTCGCCTTATTGGTCGTGAATTCGTTGGTGGCGGTTATGTCACAGTATTAGTTAGAGGCGAAACAGGCGCAGTTAACGCAGCTGTAAGAGCTGGTGCTGATGCTTGTGAAAGAGTTGGTGACGGTTTAGTTGCAGCTCACATTATTGCTCGTCCTCATAGAGAAGTTGAACCTGCTCTAGGTAACGGTGAATTTCTTGGTCAAAAGGACTAATTAAATAAAGCAAGATTTATAAATTTTGCAAAATAATTATTTTCCCTACACAGACCTAAATTTATCCTTATGAGTAAGAAGTATGACGCAGGGGTAAAGGAGTACAGAGATACCTACTGGACTCCAGAATATGTACCCCTAGACACCGATTTACTAGCCTGTTTTAAATGTACAGGTCAGGAAGGTGTTCCAAGAGAAGAAGTTGCAGCTGCTGTTGCCGCCGAATCTTCAACAGGTACTTGGTCAACAGTTTGGTCCGAGTTACTTACAGACTTAGAATTTTATAAAGGACGTTGTTATCGAATCGAAGACGTTCCTGGAGATCCTGAAGCTTTCTATGCTTTTATTGCATATCCTTTAGATCTTTTTGAAGAAGGCTCAATTACAAACGTATTAACATCTCTTGTAGGAAACGTTTTTGGATTTAAAGCTCTAAGACATCTACGTCTAGAAGATATTAGATTCCCAATTGCTTTCATTAAAACTTGCGGTGGTCCACCAAACGGAATCGTAGTTGAAAGAGATCGACTTAACAAATACGGAAGACCTCTACTTGGTTGTACCATCAAACCTAAATTAGGATTATCTGGTAAAAACTACGGTCGAGTTGTATATGAATGTCTTAGAGGTGGTCTTGATTTAACAAAGGATGATGAGAATATTAATTCTCAACCATTCCAACGTTGGAGAGAAAGATTTGAGTTTGTTGCAGAAGCAGTTAAGCTTGCTCAGCGAGAAACTGGAGAAGTTAAAGGTCACTATCTAAATTGTACTGCTAACACTCCTGAAGAACTCTATGAAAGAGCTGAATTTGCAAAAGAGCTAGATATGCCAATCATCATGCATGATTATATAACTGGTGGTTTTACTGCAAATACTGGATTAGCTAATTGGTGTCGTAAAAATGGCATGCTTCTGCATATTCACAGAGCTATGCATGCTGTTATTGATAGACATCCAAAGCATGGTATTCACTTCAGAGTTCTTGCAAAATGTTTGAGACTATCTGGAGGAGACCAATTACATACTGGAACCGTTGTTGGAAAACTAGAAGGTGATCGTCAAACAACTCTTGGTTATATTGACAATTTAAGAGAGTCATTTGTTCCTGAAGACAGATCAAGAGGTAACTTCTTTGATCAAGATTGGGGTTCAATGCCTGGAGTATTTGCAGTCGCATCAGGTGGTATCCATGTTTGGCATATGCCTGCACTTCTAGCAATCTTTGGGGATGATTCCTGCCTTCAGTTCGGTGGAGGAACACATGGTCATCCATGGGGTTCAGCTGCTGGAGCTGCAGCTAACAGAGTTGCTTTAGAAGCTTGTGTAAAAGCCCGTAATGCTGGTCGCGAAATCGAAAAAGAGAGTAGAGACATTCTTATGGAAGCTGCTAAGCATAGTCCTGAATTAGCTATTGCTCTAGAAACTTGGAAGGAAATTAAGTTCGAGTTTGACACTGTCGACAAGCTTGATGTTCAGGGTTAACTCAAGTTTCGAAATTGAGGAGATTTATTCTCCTCAAACTTTTTAAATTCTCGTTTTTTACGAGTAATCACATTCACATTTTGATTAATTATGCCTTTCCAGAGCACAGTAAGCGACTATCAAACAGTTGCAACCCTGGAAACATTCGGTTTCTTACCACCGATGACCCAGGAAGAAATATATGACCAAATTGCGTACATAATTGCTCAAGGCTGGAGTCCAGTTATTGAGCATGTTCATCCAAGTGGATGTATGCAAACTTATTGGTCTTATTGGAAACTCCCATTCTTTGGGGAAAAAGATCTTAACTTGATCGTGAGCGAATTAGAGGCATGCCATAGAGCATATCCTGATCATCATGTAAGAATCATCGGATACGATGCTTACACTCAAAGTCAAGGAACAGCTTTTGTTGTTTTCCAAGGACGTTAAAGCTACTAATCCTAGTTAATAACTTTCTCCAAAAGAACTTAATTTTTGGAGAAAGTCTTATAAAAAGTTTCACAATTGAAGGTTATGTCAATGAAAACTAGTAGAGAAATTGCATTAGAGAGAAGAAAAGCTATGAGTGATAGCGGGAAAAAAGCTGTTGCCAGTTCTTCTACTACCCAAGATAGAGTTCGCTCATCTGATGATATGCAAATTTCTGGGACAAAATCTTCAATTAATACAAATATTTCAGACACTTCGAAAAAACATATTCCAACAACAAAAATGTATGAAAAATCCTTTTCTAAAAATTTATCTAGCAAAGAACTTGTAATTGAAAGAAGGAAAGCAATGTCAACTCATGGCAAATCAGCTATAAGTTCATCTGATAGAACTCGCACAGAAGTTAATAAAAAGATCCAAGTAAATGAAATTAAAGTAACTCCTGATAAAAAACCTGACTTACCAAATGCTGGTAATTCCGATAATAAAGTTATAAATACTAAAATTAAAAGAAGGGTAAATCAAAAAAGAAAACCTATTACCAATACAAGTAGAGATATTGTTTTGGCAAGAAGAGAAGCACAATCTAAACATGGCAAATCAGCTTCTAAACAAAATAATAGTGCAGCTTCTTTGGCTAGAAGAGGAGATCCAGATTTATCAAGCAGAGAAATATCTCAAAGGGTTAGAGAATTAAGAAGTAAAACTGGAGCAACCTCTAAAAAAGGAAATGGTAAATGTAGACCATGTGGTCCAAATAAAAATGGATCAAAAATGAATATTGCTGATGCAAGTTGGAAAGTTGGTACAAGTGAAACTAATTCTGGACAAACAGTAACAGGTACACAGGCTAATAGATCATTAAAAACTACAGGTAATGAAGCTAGTACATGTAGAAGTGTCACAGGTACGCAATATTTGGGATCCGAAGTACTTGATCAATTTTGCCAAAATCAACCTGATTATAAACAACCAACTAGATCGTCAGTAACTTCAACATCAGCTGGAAATAAAGTCACAGGTAATGAGGTCGGAAGATCTGAGAAAGTTACTGGAGATGAACCTGGAACTTGCAAAAATGTAACTGGAACTGAATATTCTTCTGCAAATCAGTCAAAAGAATATTGTGGAGAAGTATCCAAAAATCCTTCAAAGGTTCAACATAGCAGTACATTTGACGGATTAAAAGTATCTGGGTCTTTACCTGGGAGATCTTCACTTGTAACTGGAGATGAGTCAGGATCCGGTCATCAATTAACAGGAGATCAATATCTTGGTTCAGAACCTAATCCTAAAGGTAGAGCTCATGAAAAAGTCGGGAAATACAATACATTAAATGGCAATGCATTAACTGGTACAGGTGTAGGGAGGTCTGAATTCGTCACTGGTAATGAACCAGGAAGCTGTAAAAATGTAACTGGCGATGAATATATTGGTTCCCAACAATACGAGTCATTTTGTAAATCTAAACCAAAAGCTGAAGCAAGGAAGGTTGGAGTTAGTCTTTCAAATAACGCTAATGAAATTAGTGGTACCTTAACTGGAAGATCTGAGAAAGTTACTGGAGATGAACCTGGAACTTGCAAAAATGTGACTGGAACCCCATATGCTGGATTAGATCAAGTTGAGGATAATTGTAATTCTGACTTAATAACTGACTTAAAAGGGAAAGGAAAGATTTATTTAGGAGGCAGCTCAAATGCACGTCTTACTGGTATACAACCAGGTATCGGAGGAAGTATGACTGGATCAGATAAAGGTGCATGTCTAAATCCAACAGGTACTCCTTATGTCGGAGGAGATCAGCTAGGCAATAATTGTTCCAATCATTCAACTGAAAAAAATTATGCCAACAGTGAAAGAGAAAAATCAAGATCATGGGAAGAGTTTTCTGTAAATTCTCCTTCAAGAGACAAATACTCTGATAAAAAAAGAGATGGCGTTACGGGAAATGAGTATGAAAATGGTTCAAAGATTACCGGCCCATTTGATATGGCTAAGGACACAATTACAGGGACAGAACAATTTAGGTTTGATAAAAACAAAAAATCCCTCCTTACCCCAAAAAAAGATTCAAAGGAATTTGATTCTTCAAAAGAGAGAGCTCAATCTAGAATTACTGGGGAGGGGCAATCTGCTGGGTTGAAGATAACAGGAGATGATTGGGCTAGAGGAGACAGGGTAACAGGTACTGAAGGAGCCTCAGCAAGAAAAAGAAATCCTACAAGACCAGGCATGACGAGTGCAATGCCAGTGATGGATATAAAAAGAAATGATGAAATGAAAGAGCCTGATTTTCTTATAACTGGATCTAGTGGTAATACTCGTGATGGACAACTTGTTACCTTTTCAGGTGGTGCACGAGGTTAACTAAATAATGCCTTTAAGAGGACTGGCAAAAGCCAAGAACTTTACATTGGGGCCTACAGCTCCAATGAAAACTTTTACGGAAAATATTCAAAAACAAACTAAAGAATCAAACGATTTAAGAAATTCTGGAAAATCTCATAAATTAACTAATAGTATCCAAAATGAAAATCTATATAGGTATGAAAGCAAAATAAAAAATGATTTTGATGAAATTGTTCCAACTCTCAAGGAAATTGCTCGAATTCAACATCACGAAGATTTTATAAATAAGGCACAGAAAATATCAAGAAAAAATTTGGGAATAGATTTACCCTTACATGTATTAGATAAATCTTGGGTTAAACCTCTTGATATGAGAGCTTTATATGCATGGTGTGCTTTCAAACAGCATGAGAAATTAAGCGATAATTTTTTTAACAATGATCCTCTTGAAGGTTCTGCTGGAAGTAAGGATGCGGAAGACTTTGAAAAATTTCTCTTAGATTGTGGAATACATTTACTTGATATAACTCCTTGTTCAGATGGAAGATTAGCTCATTCAGTTGCTTATGTAATGAGAATACCTTTTAGTTCAGTAAGAAGAAGATCCCATGCTGGAGCACTGTTTGATATTGAAAATACCGTTAATAGATGGGTAAAAACTGAACATAAAAGATATAGAGAGAATGTTCCTAATGAAGCTCATAAAGATACCAGGTACTTAAAAGTTGTAACTTATCACTTTAGTTCAGTAGATCCTTTGCATCAGGGATGCGCAGCTCATGGGAGTAATGACGAGTTAGCTGCAGCAGAAGGTAGAAATAAATTATATGCTTTCAAAGAGGCTGTAGAGAATAGCTTTTGCTGCGGAGCTTCTGTGGATTTAATGTTAATTGGACTTGATACAGACACTGATTCATTAAAAATACATTTATCAACTAGCGATGGCGGTATAGATTTAGAAAAAACTATTTCTACATTAGAAATTTATAATTCAACAATAAATTTCTCAAGAGAGGATGCAGAAAGAGAAATTTGCCAGACAATTTCTAAGCAATCTTCAAAAGATAAACTCAGTGGACTGGAAAAATTTACGTATAAATTAATTGTCAATAATATTTCTCAAATTGATTATGTTAAGGGTTTTCATAATGGTTCTTATAAAGATATTGGACATGCAGAGAGGTTTATTGGGGTAGGTATAGGTTTCAAAGAAGTACATCTCAGAAATTTAACTTATTTTGCTCATTTAGATACAGTCGAAGAAGGGGCTCCAGATTTAGATGTAGGAGTGAAGATTTTTACTGGATTAAATGTTTCTCAAGATTTACCTATTCCGGTAGTAATAAGATTTGATTACTCAGGAAAAGTCCCCGGCGCAAAAGAGAGAGCAATAAATGATTGTGAAAGAGTTAATAATGCGATATCAATTAGATATAAAAATTTAGTTGATCAAGGGTTGTTACATACTTGCTCTACTATTAGAGATAGGGACAACATTCATTCCGCCCAAATTATTGGAATGTCTTTAGATAAAAAAACAGAGGAGGCTCACTAGTTATGTTAATTTGTAAAGTTGTAAAACCACTCGTATCAACCAATAGGATCCCTGGTTTTGAACACAAGCATCTTCAGGTTGTATTGGATGGTTCTTCAAAAAAGGTTGCTGTAGATGCTGTTGGCTGTAAACCAGGAGATTGGGTTATTTGTGTTGGAAGTTCTGCTGCTAGGGAAGCTGCAGGAAGCAAATCTTATCCAAGCGATTTAACGATTGTCGGAATAATAGATCATTGGGATCCTGACAAGTCATAAAAAAGGAGGATATAAATTATGGAAATAATGAAGGTTCTTGGAAGGATGGTATGTACTCAAAGAGTCGCAGGCTTAGGTCACATGAATTTAAGAATTTTAGAAAATAATAAAGGAAAGAAATTAGTTGCTGTTGATCCTGTTGGTGCTAGAGAAGGTAACTGGGTTTTTACTGCTAGTGGCTCTGCCGCTCGATTTGCATGCCCTAATCCAGAAGTTCAAACCGATTTAACAATTGGCGGTATTATTGATTATTGGGAGAGTGATTAAAAATTTTAACTTCAAAAATTTATTGAGAAACTTTGTTGAATGTATAGTGTAATTAGTGTTGTATAAGGAATTTAATGTGGAATGAAAGGGAATCACCTTTGAGGATTGAAAAAAGATTTGAATTTGAGCAATACTCAAAAATTAGTAAATTTATGGGAAAAATTGAGAAATTATGCAAAGAAAAGGATATCTATCCTAATATCAGCTTCGGTAAGAATTTTGTAAGTCTCTCAATATTTTTAGATAATAAAGAAATATCAGAGAGGGAAAAAGACTTTTCTGAGCAAATTGATAAATTTTATATAGAAGATTAGTCCTTTTTAATAATTATTTGGCTTTGCAATATCTCTTTTGATTAAGGCCATTAAATATGTAGGGGCTTTATATCTACCAGGTAGACATCTATTTAAAGTTTCAAGATGACCCCAACACACTGTCTTTTCTATATCTTTAACTGAGTTGCCTTTTAAAATTAATAATCTAAGAGCTTTGCAAAATAAAGGATAACCTGCTTCTAGTTCATCTATATTTAGCTTTGCTGCTGACATAGATTTCAGAGGAATAACCAACTAATAATCTATACAAATATGGTGCACAATTGGTTCATATTTCAAAATTCTCAATAATTAGAAATTAATCTAGAAATGCTACGCAATCTATCTCAACTAAAACTCCTTTTGGCAAAGATGAAACTTCCACACAGGCCCTTGCTGGAGGATTTTCAATATTAAAAAAATCACTATATATTTTATTTACAATTTGAAAATTACTTAAGTCAGTTAAGTAAATAGTTGTTTTTATTACATCCTCTTTTTTTGCTCCACCAGCTTCAAGAACTGCTGCGAGATTTTTTAAAACTTGAATAGTTTCCTTCTCTATATCACCTAAACATGTTATTTCATTTAAAGCTGGGTCTATAGCAATTTGACCAGAACAATAGATAAAATCTCCAGCTTTTATTGCTTGATTATAAGGTCCTACTGGATCTGGAGCATTTGATGTTTTAATTACTTGTTTTGAGGACATTTTTTTAAGAAGATACCTATCTATTTAAACCCATAAATCTTTATTTGCTCTTAAAAAAGTAAATTCTTCTAAATTTTTTGCTCTTAAGAAAAGGTTTATTTTCATCTCTTCATCAAGTGAAAATGGAATTGTCAATTCATTAAGAGAAAGTTTTTTTTCAACTTCCGAAAGTTTATTTTTTATATCTTGATCTTTTGGCTTGAGATTCAATGCCCACAATATATTTGCCTTCGTATATTCATGTGCACAATATATGAGAGTATTTTTTGGTAAAGATTTGATTCTTTCAAGTGAAGAATACATTTGTTGATAAGTTCCCTCAAAAATTCTTCCACAGCCTCCAGAAAATAATGTGTCACCAATAAAAAGGACTGGATTCTTGCCATTAATAAAGAAGGCGATGTGCGAGTTTGTATGACCTAATACTTCAATTATTTCTACTTTTTCTCCTAAAAGATTCAAAGTTTCTCCATCCTTTACTGATACATTTTGAAAAGGTATTCGCTTTTTTTCTTTGGAGGAAGCGATCACTTTTGCATTCGGCCATTTTTCAATAAGATATTTCGTTCCCCCGATATGATCTGAATGATGATGAGTTTGCAAAATAGCTTCTAAGTGAAAATTGTTTTTATTTATATATCTAATAACTGGTTCGTGAACAGATGGATCTACAACCACAACGGATTTATCTTTTACCAACAACCAAATGACGTTATCACTTAAAACTCTAAGTCCGATTATATTTCGAGCTTTATTAAATTCCATTGTTAACTTAGAATGAAGAATGCTTTGAAGAAATTGATCTATGTTTACTATAGCTTTACCAAAAGGAGCTCTGTTAAAAGATTCAATTTCAACTTTTAAAAGAGCTGGGTTAGATTTCTCGGATGCGTTGGACGAGAATAATAGATCATTAACCTTTGAATCAAATTGCAAAAGGGCAAAAGCTTTATTAGTAAGAAATGGAGATGTGCCTGTTTATGTAAGTTATGGTCAGGCTGATTTGGGTATTGTTGGGTATGACGTTTTACGAGAATCTGAATTAAAAGTCGCAAAGTTATTAGATTTAGGATTTGGTGGTTGTCATATGTCGTTGGCGGTTAAGAAAAATAGTAATTATTCAAAACCAACTGATCTTCCGGCAAATTGTAAAGTAGCAAGTAAATTTATAAAAACAGCAAGATCTTATTTTGAAGAATTAAATATTCCTGTAGAAATAGTCCATTTAACAGGATCAGTCGAGCTTGGTCCCATTACAGGTATGGCAGAGGCCATAGTTGATTTGGTTGCGACAGGAAAGACTCTTAAAGAGAATGGTTTAATTAAAATAGAGGATCTTTTCTATTCAACTGCAAGACTAATTGGAAATCCTTTATCTATGAGATTAGATGATAATCACCTCAGAGATACGATTTTATCAATAGAATCAACTAATGCTTTATGGAAGATTAGTTAAATGTTTTTCAAGGATTTTAGAAGGATAAAAAAATTAGGAAAATATTTAACTAAAGATAAAAAAACAATCTATTTAATCTTAATAGTTTTGTTACCCGTTTCTTTCTCTGGAGCTATTCAGCCTCTATTAGTAGGACAAGCAATTACTATTCTTAAAAACGAAAGGACAGATGTCTGGCTAAGTAAAACTTTCTTTGGGCAGTCAATAAATTCAATAATCTTTACTTTATTTGTAACTGTTCTTTTGAGGTTGTTCTTGCAAGGATACCAATCTTATAATATTCAATCAGTAGGTCAACGTTTGACAGCGAGGATACGAAGAGAGCTTTTTAATCATTCAATATCTTTATCTCTTAAATATCACGATAAAATGCCTGTCGGGAAACTATTAACAAGATTAACCAATGATGTAGATGCTTTAGCCGAGGTTTTTGGTAGTGGGGCTGTTGGAGTTATTGCTGATTTTGTAAGTCTGATAGTGATTTCTTTGACGATGCTTTCAATTGATCGTGGACTTGCTATCTTATTACTCTTGACTCAAATCCCAGTTTCATATTTCATTATTTTGCTCCAAAAACGCTACAGAAAAGCTAATTATCAAGTAAGAGAAGAGTTATCTCAACTAAACTCTGATTTTCAAGAAAATCTTCAAGGTTTAGAAGTCGTTCAGATGTTCAGAAGAGAGGCTTTTAATAGTAAGAAATTTTCTAATACTGGAGTTGCTTACAAGAAAGCAGTAAATGGAACTATTTTCTATGACAGCAGCATTTCAGCATTTATAGAGTGGATTTCCCTTGCTGCAGTTTCCTTGGTATTAGCAGTTGGAGGATATCTTGTTACTTCGGGAAATATTGGTTTAGGAACATTAACAACCTTTATTTTATATTCCCAAAGACTCTTTGAACCCTTAAGACAGCTTGCTGAAAGATTTACTCAGATTCAAGGAGGTCTTACAGCGGTTGAGAGAATAAATGAATTATTGGATGAAGAAATTCAAATTAAAGACTCTTTCAACGCAAAGCACTTTTTGAAAGATACTCAAAATGCTAATAAACAATTTAAGGGTAAAATTGAATTCAAGAATGTTAATTTCTTCTATAAAGAAGGAGAATATATCCTAAAAGATTTATCTTTCTCGATCAATCCAGGAGAGCATGTAGCTTTTGTAGGACCAACTGGTTCAGGTAAAACAACCATAATTAGATTGTTATGTAGATTGTATGAACCTCAATCAGGCAAAATCTTAATCGATGATATCGATATAAAAGATATCCCCATAGCAACCCTTAGAAATATGTTGGGAGTGGTTTTACAAGATACCTTTATCTTTAGTGGAAATGTCGCAGATAATTTGAAACTAAATACGAATATAGACAACATTAAATTAGAAAATCTATGTAAAGAATTAGGATTAAATAGTCTATTAAAGAAATTACCAGAAGGTTTGAACACTTTCCTCAGGGAAAGAGGGGGGAATCTCTCTTCTGGAGAGAGACAACTTCTTTCAGTGGCTCGAGTAGCTATTAGGAACCCTATTGTTTTGATAATGGATGAAGCTACAGCATTTATGGATCCTTCTACAGAGGCTACTTTGCAGAGAGACCTTCAACGAATTCTTACGAAAAGAACAGCATTAGTAATAGCTCACAGATTAGCAACTATTGAAAGTTCTGATAAGATTTTAGTCTTAAAAGGTGGTTCATTAGTTGAAGAGGGAACACATAATGAATTAAGAATGAAAAAAGGTTTATATTTTCAGCTCTCTGAGCTTCAACAAAAAGGATTTGCAAATTTTTAATGATTTTTAGAAACCAAGGGTCATCAATAAAAAAATCGAACAGTATATCGAGAGATGAACTTATAGATTTATATGGTCTAAATTCTTATGAATTCACTCAAAAAAATAAAGAAGAAATTTTTGTTTGTAGTAAAAATAAAGATTTAGATCTAATTGAACTTGATCAACTTTTGCAAACTGTTGGTTGGAGCAGACGACCAATAAGGAGAGTTAAAAGAGCTTTGGACTTTAGTATTTTGGTGGTTGGGTTATGGCGTCATGACGTAAAATTTCCAAGATTAGTAGGCTTTGCAAGATGCACTGGCGATGGGATCCTAGAGGCAACAGTTTGGGATGTGGCTGTTAATCCTGTATATCAAGGACAAGGATTGGGTAAAGAGTTAATGAAATACATACTAAAAGAATTAAAAAATATTGGAATTTCTAAAGTTACACTTTTTGCTGATGCGGAAGTGGTTACGTTTTACAAAAGGCAAGGTTGGACATTAGAACCAAGAGGCTCTAAATGTGCTTTTTGGTATGCGAATTAATTATTTTTTGTAGTAGTCAGAATATATTGATATTATTGATTCACCCTTTAACCATCTTCTCCTGAAATACCAGTTTTTGAGAGCTTGGAGAAAAATATTAGTCTTTTCCCATTTCCTTGAACTTATAAAAATAGGTGAATTTAATTGTTTTAAATCTTTTTTATTGTTTAATCTCTTTAAAAAATCTATATCTTCCATTAAAGGTATCTTTCTAAAACCATTATTCTTAAAATAGGTAGTTCTATGAATTATTAAACCTTGATCACCATAGGGTTGTTTAAAATATTTGCTTCTAATATTTACAAGAATTTCGAGAACCCTATAGATTATCTTTTTGTGATTAATTTTAAATTTAAAATAGTAAATACTATTCTTGTTGCCATTTAAAAATGAATTTGTTTCTCTAAACCAATCATGAGTTAATCTTGTGTCTGCATGCAAAAATATGAGCCATTCTCCTTTTGAATTCTTAGCTCCCATGTCTAATTGTAAACCTCTATTCTTTTCTTTGGATATATATACTTTTGCTCCATAAATATTTGCTATGTCGATAGTTTTATCTTCACTGCCGCAATCAACAATTATAATTTCCCCCTCTTCCTGAATACTTGATAAGTCTGAAAGCAATAATGGCAAATTATTAGCTTCATTAATAGTTGGAATGATAATTGAGATTTTAGACAACTCTATTACTTTCTATTTTCAATATCAATCATTGTATCTATATCTATTTTTTTATCTAAAAACTTATATTTAAATTTTGAATAAGCAAAATTATCTATTGTATTTTTAAGAACATTTTCTGTCCCCCACTTAATGTTGATAAAAGGTAGATAACTATGAGACGACATTATTTTTTCTGATAAACCAATAAGCCAATATCCCCCATCATTAGATGGTCCTAAAATAAGATCATTTTGTTGAAGCTCTTTAAGAGTATTCAATAAATCTTGATGACATAAATCTGGAAGGTCCGTACCAATAAAAATAATATTTTTGATCTTATGTCTAGCACAAAATTTTTTATTAATTACTATTTGCCTTTTCATTTTTTCTCCTAAGCAACCTTTACCCTGTAAATTAAATTTTTTAATGCCTAATTCTTTAGACCATCTTTTACAATTCCCTACTCCTAAACCAGATATAGCCATACAAATATCAATTATTTTATTTTCTTGGAGAAATTTTGCGACTGAAATAGTGTGTTTAGTCATTACACTTTGCACTTTTGCAGAATTACTTTTGCCTATATCTCTTGACAATCTTGTTTTGCATCTTCCAAAACCATGCCATTTTGCCATTATAATTAGTAACGCTTTATCCAATATTTTTAATGGGATTCAATACAATTATATGTCTATTAAAAAAATTTAAAATTTATCTTTATTAATTTAGTTGATGCTTTGTTAAGTAATTTTAAATTTGTCGTGATCTTGTGATTTGATAATGGCCAATTATTAAATTCCAACTAGATTAATAATCTAGAGAATAAAACTTTGCAAGCAACTAATCCTATTTGGGCGGAAGTTCAACAATCACTCCAAAAAACTTTAAGTAAGCCTTCATTTGAGACATGGATAAGGCCGGCTAAATTTAATTGTTTTGAAAATGGCCTATTGACCTTAACTGCTCCAAATACATTTTCAAGTGATTGGTTAAGAAAAAATTATTGTGAAACTATTGAAAAAGCCGCTAAAGAAATCTGCGGCCATGATGTAAAAGTTGTTTTTAAATCAGAAACAAATATTAGAAGCGATCTAACAAATGAAGAGGGACTTAGTGAACAGAGCGTTAATTATACAACAAACTCTTTTTCTAGTAATAACCAAAAAAACTCTTCAAAAAATCAATTCAAAAATCCTAATGGTTTAAATTTGCGCTACGTATTTAAAAGATTTGTTGTAGGTCCAAATAGCAGATTGGCTCATGCCGCAGCTTTAGCCGTTGCCGAATCTCCTGGGAGAGAATTCAATCCATTATTTATTTGTGGCGGAGTAGGTCTTGGTAAGACTCATTTAATGCAAGCTATAGGTCATTATCGAGTAGAAATAGATCCAGGAGCAAAAGTCAAATATGTATCCACAGAGACTTTTACTAATGATGTTATTAGTGGAATACGGAGAGATGGGATGACAGCTATTCGAGATAAATATAGAAATGTAGATTTGATTTTAATAGACGATATACAGTTCTTAGAAGGTAAAGAGTATACTCAGGAAGAATTCTTTCATACTTTTAACGCTCTTCACGAATCAGGAAGTCAAATAGTTATTGCAAGTGATAGGCCTCCAAATCAATTGTCGGGAATTCAAGAAAGATTAATTTCTAGGTTCTCAATGGGTATGACTGCAGATATACAGCCTCCTGACCTTGAAACGAGAACAGCCATCCTTCAAAAAAAGGCAGAACAGGAGAGGATGAGTCTTCCAAGAGATTTAATTCAATTTATAGCAGGAAGATTCACTTCGAATATTCGTGAATTGGAAGGGGCATTTACTAGAGCTGTCGCATTTGCATCAATAACAGGTTTGCCTATGACAGTCCAATCAATTGCTCCTATGCTTGATCCTAATAGTGTTGGAGTAGTTGTTACTCCAAGACAAGTTATTAATAAAGTTTCAGATTTCTTTAAAGTTTCTACTGATGAATTAATTAGTTCAAGTAGGAGAAAACCAGTAAGTCAAGCTAGACAAATAGGCATGTACCTGATGCGACATGGAACTGATCTAAGCCTTCCAAGAATTGGAGATGAGTTTGGGGGAAAAGATCATACAACAGTTATGTATGCTATTGAACAAGTTGAAAAAAAATTGTCTATTGATCCTAATATTGCAAGTCAAGTACAAAAAATAAGGGATTTACTGCAAATAGATTCAAGAAAAAATCTATAGTTTTACTGTTAACTAGAAATAAAATTTCTAGGATTTTGATCATATCTATTTTTGAAAGGTATCTTATCTACTTCATTGATATTGCTGAGCGATTCAATTTTATTTAATGATTGCCTCAATAACCTTGCCGAAATAAGTGGCATATCTCTTGGTACAGAGATTCTATTTTTTAAGTATCTTAGAGAAATTCCTGAAAGTTTTTTAGGGATTACTAATTCATCTGTGATCATATGGGTCAATGCTGATCTCAATGATTCCTCAAAAGATTCTCTATTGTATGGGTTTACTTTTAGTAAATTATCTTTATGCTTTATTACTCTTTTAAGAGCAACTTTAGCGAAATATTTTGAATCATAATTTTTATTTAATTCATAATTACCTAGACCCTTTCCACTGTCTATTAGTTCAGAAAAAGTAATTTGTTGTTCATTGCTTTCTTTATAGCATCCACCCATTTGTGGTGGTAAATCATGAGAGTGGGTATGGAAATCTCCTTGGGTACCTCTGTAAGCACTTGTCCCTTCAAAAAGAGTAAGCCAGTTATTTATATAACGGTAATTAGATCTTAAATTAAAACCTTTATAATAACTCAGAGAAGCATTCATTCTTTCCATATAAGGAATAAAAATTATATCTCCAAGACCAGGCTCTATATCACCCGTATTAGATATTGATGGATCAACAAACCCTGATTTTGATCTACTTAAGATTTCATCTAGTTTAGAAATGGATTCTTTAAATCTTTTTTTTCTAAAAGAGTTATCTATAAAATTAAAGCTTTCTCTGCAAAGCCAATTGCACCAAGATCTGAAAATTTCCCTTTCTAATTCTCGAATCTTAATAAGGTTACTGGATGTTATAAAAGATCCAAGTGCTCCAAATGTATTTTCTAAAAAGGCTATGATATCGTCGCTTTCAGTTATAACTTCCCCTTTAAATTCAATTGCGGGTAATTTTCCCGATCTGACTTTATCAAGGAACCAACTTTCTTTTTGACCGTAGCAAAACATATTTATTTTTTTGACTCTGTATGGAATTCTTTTATATTCAAGCCATAACCATATTTTCTGACAGTAAGGACACCAAGAATGGCGGTCTCTGTAGAGAGTAACTATTACATCATTTTCAGTATGCCCAAATAATCTTAAATTTGCGTAGGAATTATTTATTCCATTGACTCTATCAAGATTTTCAACTTCAAACTTATTTAAATCATCCCATGTCAAAATCCCATTCATTATTTCAAATAAACTATAAACTAACGTTATAGTAATTGATTAAAAAAAATCTTGGAATTTGAATTTGATTTAATTGTAGTTGGCGCTGGTTCTGGAGGACTCGCGGCGGCTAAACGTGCTGCTAGTTATGGAGCAAAAGTTGCAATCATAGAGGTAAGTAAAATAGGAGGAACTTGCGTAATAAGGGGATGTGTTCCTAAAAAATTGATGGTTTATGCAGCCAAGAGTAAAAAAAATATTGATTCTTCTGAAGGATATGGATTAAAAAACGAAGGTATTAATTTTGAATCAAATATCTTATTAAAGAATGTTAGAGAGGAGGTTTTAAGATTAAGTAATTTACATAGAAATTCTTTAAATAAATTGAATGTTACTGTTTTTGAGGGCTTAGGAAGATTTACGTCTCAAAATGAAATAGAAATTATATGTCCAATTACAGAGAAAATTAAAAATAAAATAAGTTCAAAGAAAATTCTTATTTCAGTTGGAGGTAAACCAAAGAAATTGAATATTCCTGGGATAGATTTGGCATGGACTAGTGATGATATTTTTGAATTAAAGAAGTTTCCCAAATCAATATTAATAGTTGGAGGAGGATATATTGCTTGTGAATTTGCTTCTATTTTCAGGAATTTAGGTACTGAAGTAACTCAATTAATTAGAGGTCAACATTTACTTAATGGTTTTGATGAGGATCTTTCTTTATGCCTAGCGGAATCACCTACTTTTAATGAAATAAATATAATTTCTAATACTCAATTAAAATCAATCAAAAGAGTAAATGGAAATCTGGAATCTACCCTAGATTCAGGTCATAAACTCCTAACTAATAGTATCCTTATAGCAACAGGTAGAGAACCAAATCTTTTGCCTTTAAATTTAGATTTTTTAGATCTAAAGATGGATGGCCAATATTTAGATGTTAATGAACTTAATCAAACAAGCAACGCAAATATTTTTGCAGTTGGCGATATTATAAATAAACCAAACTTAACTCCAGTAGCAATTGAACAAGGGAGAGTCTTCTCAGATAATTTTTTTAATAACCAAAAAAGAAAAGTAAATTATGAAAATATCCCTAAGGCTGTTTTCACTATTCCAGAAATTTCATCAGTTGGATTAAGTGAGAGAAAAGCTATAGAGATTTACTCTGAAAAAAATATAAAAATTTTCAAGTGCAAATTCACCCCCATGTCTAATACTTTTAAAGAGAATAAATCAAAATGTATGTTGAAGATTGTGGTTCATAAGCTAACTGACAAAGTCCTGGGATGTCATATGTTTGGAGAAACATCATCTGAGATTATTCAAATGGCATCAATTTCATTAAATGCAGGGATAACAAAAAAGGACTTTGATATTACTATGGCTTTACATCCAACTATTTCAGAAGAGTTTGTAACTATGTATGGCTAAAATTATGAATTAGAAAATTTTAATTTTTCTTGGGCAAGTAAAATTACTATAAGTAATGAAAAGTAAATAAATAAACCTATCCTTAATTCAGAGAGATAATCAAACTCATTCAAAAAGAGTATCTTATCGAGAATGTAAAAAATATAAAAATTAATCAAAATAAATCCTTCAATTCTTGTGATTTTCCCTTTGCTCCAGAAAATTGGTAAACATGCAAAGGTAGTTAAAACCATAATAGGTAAGTCAACTTTTATAAGACTTTGTTCAATTATTAGACCTTTAAATCCTGAAAAAATACTACAACTTCCAAGGATTAGAAGTTGATTAAGTAGATTACTTCCTATTACATTACCAATAGCAAGATCTGTTTTGCCTTTAAATGCAGCAATTATTGAAGTAACTAATTCCGGTAAAGATGTTCCGGTAGCTACGATAGTTAAACCAATAACAATTTCATTTACCCCCATAAGAGTAGCTAGCGTTTGAGAGCCATTTACTAAAATATTTGAACCAAGGCTTAAAAGAAATATTCCCAATATTAACTTTAGTAAAATGTTAAGCTTACCTTTATAGTTATCTTTGAATTCTTCTATTTCTGGTTCAGCATCTTTTGTCTCTTCACCTTTCTCATTGATGGTATTAATTTCCCATATTGTATTTAAGATTAAACAAAATATTAGAAAGATCCCTGCCTGCAATGTTAATAAACCTGTTGATGACATAGCCCAAACCGCGCAAGAAATAGCCATCAATAGAGGTACATCTCTTCTGACTATTCTGCTTTTTACCTTAAGAGGTGTTATCAACGAGCTTATACCCAAAACAACGAGAACATTGAAAATATTGCTCCCAATTACATTGCTTGCCGCAAGCGAATCACTGCCTTTTAAAATTGAACTTAAACTTACCAATAACTCGGGAGAGCTTGTACCAAGAGAAACAACTGTTAATCCAATTACTATTTGAGGTATTCCTAAAATTAAAGATAAAAATATAGCTCCTTGAATAAAGAACTCTCCTCCAGCAAAAAGTAAAATTACTCCTAATACTATTTCTATTATAGGAAATAAAAAATCACTCATATTTAGGATTTTATTTAGATAATAAAAATTTCATAATTGGTTAATAACTATCCTCGAATATCTATAAATTATTGTCAATTTTAATTTGCTGTTAAAATTAACTAAATAGAAAAAATTTTGAAGACTTTAACCATAATAAAACCTGATGACTGGCATTTACATTTAAGAGAAGGTCTTGTATTAAAAAATATCATTCAGTTTACTTCCGAATTTTTTGGAAGAGCTATCGTTATGCCAAATACTAAAACTCCTATTACATCTGTTGCAAGTGCTATCTCTTACAAAAAATCTATTATTGAAGCGTTACCTGAAAGTTCTAAGTTTGAACCACTAATGACAATTTATCTTACAGATGAGACTGATAATGCAGAACTAATAAATGGTTTCAAAAATAATATCTTTTTCGCAGCAAAATTATACCCTGCTAATGCGACAACAAATTCCAGTCATGGAGTAAAGAAAATAGAAAATCTATATAAGATTTTCGAATCAATGCAAGATAATGGAATGCCTCTTTTGATTCATGGGGAAGTGACTGATTCTGAGGTAGATGTATTCGATAGAGAGGAGGTTTTTATAGATAAAGAACTCTCTCAAATAACTAAAAGATTTCCAAAATTAAAGATCGTTTTAGAGCATATAACCACCTCTTATGCTGTGGATTTTGTTCAAGAAAATAATATTGGAGCTACTATCACTCCGCATCATTTGCATATAAATAGAAATGCAATGTTTTTTGGAGGATTAAATAGTGATTTTTACTGCTTACCAGTTGCTAAGAGGGAAAATAATAGACTCGCTTTAAGGAGAGCTGCAACAAGTGGAAAACAATGTTTTTTCTTGGGAACTGACTCTGCTCCACACCTTAGAAAGTGGAAGTCATTTTGTGGATGCGCTGGAATTTTTAATTCGCCAGTAGCAATAGAAAGCTATTTAAAAGTATTTGAAGAGGAGGATGCTCTAGATAATTTTGAAAAGTTTGCAAGTTTGAATGGCCCTAATTTTTATAATGTGCCCCCAAATAAAGAAAGATTAAAATTAGTGTCTAGACCTAATAAAATTCAAGAATTTATTGATGTTGTTGAAGAAAAAAATATTGTCGGACAAATAAAACCATTTCATGCAGGTGAAACTTTACAATGGCAAGTAGAAGGGATAGTAAATTAAAATTTTAGACTAAATTTGACAATTAAAAGTGTAAATATTCCAATTTTTCTTGGTTAAATGGGTTGCTTTCGGGTACGATTAAATAGCGCAAATTCCTTCGGGAGTGTGGCGGAATTGGTAGACGCGCCGGACTTAAAATCCGTCGAGCGATTTAGCTCGTGGGGGTTCAAGTCCCCCCACTCCCATCATTTAATTATTTATTTTTAGTTCTGACGATAACTTCCAATAGTTGTTATGTTTTAACTAATCAACCATACATCAAAATGGAAAGTTTTTTCAATAATTCATTCGCTACATTAATCGCTTATATTGGAATTTTTTCTACATATTTATTGGTTATTCCCTTATTACTATTTTACTGGATGAATAATAGATGGAATATTATGGGCAAATTTGAAAGATTAGGAATTTATGGCCTTGTATTTCTTTTCTTTCCAGGTTTAATTTTATTTTCTCCTTTTTTAAATCTCAGACTAAAAGGAAGTGGTAAAGGGTAAATAATTGACTAAAGGTAAAGTTATACAAATAGGTTTATTTATTTCATTAATAGGATTAATTAGTTATAAATTTGCACCTCAAATTGGTATCGACAACTTTACAGCCACAACTCTCTCAAGTTGTATCTTGATTGTGATTGTTGTTACCTGGGTAACATCTTATGTTTATAGAGTTGTAAATGGAAAAATGACTTTTATGGAACAAAGGCAGCGTTATAGAAAAGAGTATGAAAAAGTTGTTAATGATAAGCTAGAAACCAAATTTAACTCATTGTCAAAGGAAGAACAGCAAAAACTAATGGAAGATTTAGAGAAAAATCTATAAATTTTTCATAGAAAAATATCTAAAAATCATGAAAGATAACAAAATGAAAATTACTAAAAATGAATCTTTATCTAAGGTAGATGAGAAGTTTTGTGAGTTGAAAAATAATAAAAAATTAGCTTTGATGCCTTTTATAATGGCTGGGGATCCCAGCATTGAAATAACGTCTGAGATTTTATTAAAGTTACAAGAAAATGGAGCTGACCTTATTGAATTAGGTATCCCCTACAGTGACCCACTTGCAGACGGACCTGTTATTCAAGTTGCTGCTTCTCGTGCCTTAAGGTCAGGTACTAGCCCAAGAAAAGTAATTCAACTTATAAAGTCTTTAAAAGATAAATTAAATATTCCTATCATCCTTTTTTCTTACCTAAATCCATTACTATGTTTTGGCTTTGAAAAATTTTGTGATATGGCATCCAGTGCTGGAGTTTCTGGACTAATAGTTCCTGATCTCCCTTTAGAGGAAGCTTATAAATTTTCTAAAATAGTTAGTAACCATTCTATGGACTTGATTTTATTAGTAGCTCCAACTACTCCTTTTGAAAGAATGAGAAAAATATCAAATCATACAAAAGGCTTTACTTATTTAGTAAGTGTTACAGGCGTAACTGGTGAGAGAAACAAAATGGAAAATAGAGTAGAAAATCTTATTGCAAAATTAAAAGGTGTAAATAGCAAACCAATCGCTGTTGGTTTTGGAATATCCACCCCAGAACATGTTAATAAAGTTTGTGAGTGGGGAGCGGATGGAGTAATTATCGGGAGTGCATTTGTAAAACGAATTTCTAGTTCAAGTGAAAAAGATGTCGTCGATCATGTTGGTGAATTTTGTAAAGAAATGCGTTTAGCCGCTGATCAAAAAAAATAAATACAAAGATAATTTATTAATTTATTAAATTAATTAAAAGTGATATATCCAATTTATTTTTGTTGTCTTTAAGATTCTTCTGTAGGTAATAATCTGATTTGTTTTCTTCCAAGTTTAATCTCGAATTCATCGCCTGCTTTTAAATCTAAGAGTGCTGTATATGCTTTCCCAATCAGAAGATTACCGTTCCCTTGAACAGTGGCTATATAACTTAGCTTCCTTCCTCCTTTGCCAATACCCGAAACTCCAGATTCACCAAGATTAATCCCCTTTGCCTCTAGAAGTGCTTCATAAAATGCTGTGAAATTTAGTCGTTCACCTCCATTTTTTTTGGTGGAAACATATCCACAAGCTCGAACAAGGTCAGACTTGCTAACATCACCAAGCTCTTTAACTTTTGCAAGAAGATCGCTACCAGTGAGCATAATTAATTTAAAGAAGATTCATCCTAATTAAGATAGCAATTTGTGTGTAATATGTGCAATTATTTAGTATATATTTATTCTATTATTTATCTTTAAAAATGGAAAAGTTTGTAGTTTTTGGAAAGTACTGTGAAGATGCAATCATAAAAAGGGCTCCATTTCGTGAACAACATTTTAATAGACTTAAAAACTTAAAAGATCGCGATATTTTAGTTACTTTAGGACCAACCAAATGTACTAAATATTTGTTTGGAATTTTTAATGCTAATGACAAGAATCAATTAAGAGATTTGATTGAGGAAGATATATATTGGAAAAAAGGTATATGGATTAATTATGATATTTACCCTTGGGTACAGGCTTTTTAAATTTAATATATAATATTTTTTTAAGTATTCTTATTCTTAATAATATAAAATTATTTAAAATAAAACATATAAATATATTTTTATTAAAAATTTAATTTCAGTTATGTTTAGCAATTAAAGCGATTTTATTTATTAAAAATTCAGTTTTTAAGAGTGATATATTTTTTGGAAACTTTTTGATAAGTTTGAAGATTATTTCTTATAAAGATACATTTTAAATAAATAATCAATTACTGGTGTCTTTATCTATCTGATATACCAATGAGTCGATATCTAATTGATTGTATGGAGGTGTTTGTTTTGTCTCTCGATAATCATTTTTGATATTCTTCAACAAATTTTGTTCAATTTTTATGAGATTTTTTGCAATGTTGAACATACCGCCTTTTTTATATAATTCTTTAATCTTTAGAATAATCTCAGAGGTTCTGCTCGATTTAATATTTAATGAATATGCTAAATCTTTTTGGCTAAGTCCCTGAGATTTCAACCAATCCTTTATGAAAGCGATGAGTTCCTTTTCTTCCTGTTGAGATAATTTACTCATTTAATAAAAAGGGAATAACTTATTAAGCTTGTTCTCAGCTCTTGCTCTTATAGAAGGAGTCATATATTTACTCCATATACTAAGTACTGCTGTGAGGGCTACAAAATCATCACTGAAACCAACTAATGGCATAAAATCAGGGAAAAGGTCAAATGGCATAATTAAATATGCCAGCGCGGCCATTAAGGAAATTCTTACTTGTGCTGGGGTATAAGGATCAATAGCCATCTCCAGAACTTCTAGGGCTGGCTTTGCAATTGTTCTTCCTGCTTTAAAAAGAATCTTGATAATGATATTTTCATCGAATGTTGAACTTTCTAAAACTTCAGCATCATAAACTTTTTCTTGGTTTTTGAAATTTTCTTTCATCCTCATAAATGAAATAAATGAAACTTTAAATATTTTTAATAAAACATTTTAGCTAATACTATCAACTAGTCCATTTTGTATCCCCGCTTTTCTAAGTTTTCTTAGGGCGCGTTGAACAACCTGCCTGCAATATTCTCTGCTACAACTCATATGTCTTGCCACTTCAGCTAAAGTTCTCCACTCATTTGAACCGTCTAAACCAAATCTTAGACTTACTATCTTTCTTTCCTTCTCAGTTAGATTTGCTTTATCTAATAACTTCCAAGCAGAGGCAGTCCTCTCTGCTAGTTCAGCTAATTCCATAGGAGGAGTTTGCTCACTTGGAAGTATATCAACAAGTTCAGAGGGATCAGACTTTGATTTAACAGTACCTTGAAGGCTAACAGTGATGCTTCTTAATTCACAAGAAAGGAGTTCATCAATCTCCTCCTTAGATACTTTTAATTCTTTAGCAAGCTCATCACTAGTGGGTGGAATACCCTTGAGTTGCATCAGTTTTGATTTTGCTGATCTTAATTTTGTGAGCTTTTCATTAATATTGACAGGTATTCTAATAGTCCTACTTTGAGTTGATAATGCTCTGTTTAATCCTTGCCTGATCCACCAATATGCATAGGTGGAAAATCTGTGTCCCCTAGAGGGATCATATTTTTCGACGGCCCTCGTCAGACCTAATGTTCCCTCCTGAATTAAGTCCAGCAATTCTAATCCTTTACCTTGGTATCTCTTGGCAAGGTTAACAACTAATCTTAGGTTGGCTGTTATCATTTCATTTTTAGCTTTTTCACCAATTTTTATCTTTTTTCTTTCGGCTTCGGAATATTCACATGCGGGGCCTTTGCCGCCTGCCTCTTGGCATCTATTAACAAGTACAACCATTTCTTGGACTTTTCTGCCCATAGTGAGTTCTCTTTCAGGTGTTAAAAGCTGGTGACGACCAATTTCACCAAGAAAATCGCTTAATGAACTCACGATTAACCTCACTCTTGATATATTCAACTTATAGTTAATTCATTAATAAGCCATACATGTAATAATTAATTAATATTTAATTAATAATTATTAATTAGTTAATTAATAATTTTTTTCTCATTTTTTTAGTTAAAACTATCATAAAACGTAAATATTAATTATTTAATTTTTCCTTCTAGATGCTAAAACAGCGAGTACATCTCTCCACTCAACGCCTTTGTGCATAAGGGCTACTTGCAGATGATAGATTAAATCAGCAGCCTCATTTGATATTGAATCTTTATTATTATCTTTGCAAGCCATTATAAATTCAGCAGATTCCTCTCCTATCTTTTTTAAAATTGAATTACTCCCTTTTGTAAATAAGTGATTTGTGTAACTTTTTTCTGATGGGTTTATTGATCTTTCGTGAATGGTATTGAATAATTCAGAGCAAATATTTGAGAAGGGAGTCGTCTTTTTTTCCTTTTTTTCAATTTGATTAATTTGAATTTCGTTAAAAAAACAACTTTTTTCCCCAGTGTGACATGCACCTGATCCATTTTGTTCAATCAAAAGGATTAGTGCATCATTATCGCAGTCAAATCTTATCTCCTTAAGTATTTGGGTACTTCCACTTGTAGCTCCTTTTCTCCAAATTTCAGATCTTGATCTACTCCAGTAATGAACGTTTTTGGTGTCAAGAGTCATTGCCAATGATTCTTTGTTCATCCAAGCAAGCATAAGGATTGATCCGTCAAGCCAATCTTGTGCAATTGCAGGGATTAATCCATAATTATCAAAGCGTAGATCCTCTATCGAAAAATTAGTTGAATAAGTCATTATGCTTGTTATGTTAAAGCCTACTCATTATGTTTTATTAAAATTTATCCTAGCAGTTAATTGATGTATATTCATTCTCTGAAATTTTCCTGCAGTAAAAGTTACCAGGATTTCCCCTGTTCTCATAGGCAATGGCGCCATGAAGGCCACTGCAGATTTGTACATGGATATTCAAGATCGTTCACCTTTTGGTTTACTGCAAAAAAATTAGACCTAAATGGTTTTGTCGTAGATTTTTCAGGTCTTAAACCTCTCGAAAATAAACTAAAGCAGCAATTTGACCATACTTTTTTAATAAATAAAGATGACCCCTTATTGAATTACTGGGAAAAATTACATGACTTAGATGCTTTAGATCTGAGAATTATGGATAATGTGGGAATGGAATTTACTTCTGAATTAATTTGGAGATGGGCTAATGAATACTTAAAGGATAAGGATAAGGGCAGAACATGTTGCTGGAAAACAGAGTCAAAAGAAAATAAATCGAATAAAGCAAGTTATGAGGAAATTCCTGATTGGTTCAAATCTTAGATTAAAGTTGTTAATTTTAAAGTCATATAGAATTCTTTAATTAGATATTTAATCAACATTTATCTCTCCATTAACTAGGTAAATATTAACCTCGTCTTTATTAAGGTAATTATTATTCAATATATTATTTGAAATTTTTGTCTCAATTTGTTTTTGAATAATTCTTTTTAAAGGCCTTGCACCATAGGCATGATCGAAACTATTTTCGACAAGTTGGTTAATTACTTCATCTGTAATTTTGAATTTTAAGTTTTTTTTGTTAAGTCTTTTTTCTAAATGTTGAAGCTGGATTTTTGCAATTTTTTTTATGTCATTTAATTCTAAATTATTAAAAATAACTATTTCATCAAGCCGATTTAAAAACTCAGGTTTGAAAAATTTTTTAATTTCATTATCTACAACTTTTTTAATTTCATTTGTATCTTCTTTTCTAACTGATAAATCATTTATTGATTGACTTCCTAAATTACTTGTGAGAACAATGATTGAATTTTTGAAATTGATTGTACGACCTTGACCATCAGTAATGATTCCATCATCAAGAACCTGTAAGAGAATATCTAAAATATCTTTGTGAGCTTTCTCAATTTCATCTAGGAGTATTAATGAATAAGGATTTTTGCGCACAGCTTCAGTTAATTGACCGCCTGATTCGAAACCCAAATATCCAGGAGGCGCACCTATGATTTTGCTCACTGAATGCTTTTCCATATATTCAGACATATCCAGTCTTGTAATTGAAGAATTTGAATCGAATATTATTTTGGCTGTTACTTTACTTAGCTCTGTCTTCCCAACACCAGTTGGACCTAAAAAGAGAAAACTGGCTAATGGCTTGCTTGGATCATTTAGACCAGTCCTTGATCTCTTAATGGAATCTGCAACTGCCCTAATTGCACTATCTTGACCAATAATTTTTTCTTTAAGGACTGACTCGAGGCTCAAGAGTTTATCTTTTTCTGACTGGTTTAGGTTCTGTACTGGAATAGAGGTCCACTTTGAGACAACTTCTGCAATATCATCAAAAGTTACCTCTTGCCTTAAGAGACTTGTATCTCCATTTTTTTGAGAATTTACTAGGGACTCACTTTTTTCTTTCAATTTTTTTTGCAAAGAATTTAAAGTTCCAAATTCTAATTCTGCCGCTTTGTTGAGGTCAAAACTCCTTTTGGCTTGATCTATTTGCAATTGAACAGACTCAATTTCTTCTTTTATGGTGCTAATCTCATCAATTTCATCTTTTTCTTTTTTCCATTGAGCGCCTAATTCTGCCTGTTTATCTTTAAGGGATATAAGTTCATTATTTATTTTTTTTAATCTTTCTATAGAAAAATTATCCGTTTCTCTTTTTAAAGATAATTTTTCCATCTCAAACTGTAGAACTTTTCGATCAATTTCATCAATTTCTTCAGGTTTGGAAGTTATGACCATATTTAATCTTGAGGCTGCTTCATCGATTAGATCTATTGCCTTGTCAGGAAGAAATCTATCGTTAATATATCTTTCGCTAAGGGTTGCAGCAGCAACTAAAGCATTATCAGAAATTCTCACACTATGATGAACTTCGTATCTTTCTCTTAATCCTCTTAAGATTGATACTGTATCATCTATTGAAGGAGCATCAACTTTTATCTTTTGAAATCTTCGTTCTAAAGCAGGATCTTTTTCTATATTTTGTTTATGTTCATTAATAGTTGTAGCACCAATACATCTAAGTTCTCCTCTAGCAAGCATTGGTTTTAATAGGTTGCTTGCATCTAAAGAACCTCCACTAGCACCTGCACCAACTACCGTATGAATTTCATCAATAAAAAGAATAATCTTTCCGTCTGATTCTTTCACTTTCTTTAGAATATTTTTTATTCTTTCTTCAAATTCTCCACGGTATTTTGCTCCAGCTAAAAGTGAACCCATATCTAATGAAATTAGTTTCCTATCTTGTAACGCAGAAGGTACATCGCCATTAATAATTCTTTGAGCTAACCCTTCTACAATGGCTGTTTTTCCAACCCCAGCTTCTCCAATAAGAACTGGATTATTTTTTGTTCTTCTACTCAATATTTGAATTGTTCTTCTAATCTCTTCATCCCTACCAATAACTGGGTCTAATATCCCATCTCGTGCAGATTGAGTTAGATCAATACCATATTTATCTAAAGACTCATTTGAGGTATCAAAGTTATTTTTTAATACTGGATCTGACTTCATTTTCTTAATAGTTTCAAGAAATTCTGGAATACTTTTTTGATTTAAAATTTGAAATCCATATTTATTATCATAAGTGAAACCGTAAACTAAGTGTTCTGTTGATATCACTACATGATTTAAAGTCTTTTTAATATCATTCGCATTCAAAAATATTTTGTGAAGAGTATCACCAATAAATAAATTATCTTGTTTATTTTTCATTTTTGCCTTCGCATTTAATGAAGAAATTATTTCCCTCTCAAGATCTTTAAGATTTACATTATTTTTTTTTAAAATCTTTTTTGTAAAATTGTCATCTTTTATAAGAGCTAATAATAAATTATCAGAGTCTACATTTTGTTGATAATTTTTATAAGCAATTTCTTTGGCAAATAGAAAAAAGTTCCAAGCAGAACTTGAGAATTCGCTTGGAACTATTTTCATCTATAAATATTTGGATATGACAGTAAGAATATTAAGACAAAAAGGGTATTTAACTATTTATAAGATTTATTCAACAATAACTTTACCTACCATTCCAGCTCCTCTGTGTGGCTCGCAATAGTAATCATAAGTTCCAGCAGTATCAAATGTTTCTTCCCAAGACTCTCCTGGAGCAAAAGCTAGGTCCGCATGACTTAATTCCTCATGCCCATCAAAAACAGCATTGTGAGGGGCAAGTTTATTATTGATGAATTTAACTGTATCACCAGCACTAATGGTTACTGTACTTGGTTCAAATGCAAGCATTCCAGCATCTGTTCCAAGTTTTACTTCGACAGTCTTAGCTGAAACTGAGGAAATACCTAGACCTAGAGTTAAAACTATTGCAAATAACCCTGCAAAGATTGAACGTAACATAATAAAAAATTCGCTTATCTTTACATATTACAAGGCTTTGGTGACCTAACTGCGAGAATTTTAATTGTTATTACAGCTTGGTAACTTTGATAACCTTAAAATATCATTCAGTGACTTGGCATAACTTTTAAGTTTAAAAGTCTCAGGATTAGTGATGGGGACATGATTAAAGTCGTATTTTTTGATACTGAAGCTATCCCAAGGAGTAGTTTGGATGGGGAGAATTCTTAATAATATTTTTAGAATTTTTTTTGTAAGCGGTATCGCAAAAAATCTCTTCATTTTATATTTCTTTAAAAGTGTAATTATGGCATCATCAATTGAAATGAATTTTTGACCTAGCACAAATTTTCTAAAGCCTTTGTATTGCTTTTCTTTATGATTTTTAATTAGAAACCCGCAAATCTGGGCGATATCATTTGCGTGTATAAAGTGAAATTTAGAATCTAGTTTTAAAAATCTTGCTAACCAAAGCCATTTCCCAATTTCTTTCAATCCGCTAGTTAAATAACTCACAGGATATTTACTTTTTTCCCCAAGATTCCCTCCAAAAACTAAGGTAGGGAAAACAGCGAATGTTTTTACTGCATATGAGCTTTCTCTAAGTCTCTGGAAACATTCATATTTTGTTTGAATGTACTCTGTTCCATAAATCAATGATTCCCTCATTAATTCTGTTTGGGTATCAAGAATACTAGCTGTTGAAAAATAAATAATCTTTTCTAACTTTTCAATATCAAGCATTTCTAGTAATTCTTCAAAAGCTTTAACATTTACTTCATAGGCTCTTTTTGGATCTCCCCAAGCTGTAGCAGTGTGTATTAGGTAATTAATTTGACTAATTTCCTTTTTATATCTATTTGATTCCCTGATATCGCACACCATTAACTTGACTTTTTTATTTTCTTGAACAGAAATTGGCAACTTACTTTTGTCTCTTACCATGAGATAAAGCCTGAATTTTGT
Source organism: Prochlorococcus sp. AG-347-J20 (assembly GCA_003281485.1). Lineage (GTDB taxonomy): Bacteria > Cyanobacteriota > Cyanobacteriia > PCC-6307 > Cyanobiaceae > Prochlorococcus_A. The sequence continues at coordinate 76,018 of QCBW01000002.1, forward strand.
GTTTTTCAAAAACCAATCAACTAAATATTGGCCAACACATCCATTAGCGCCTGTTATTAATAAGTTTTTATATCCCAAGACTTTGACTAGTAAGTGAGTTTTTTCCCATGTTCAAAAAATGTTTGAGCATTTTCTTCTGGAGTCCCAGGTAAAATCCCATGACCCAAATTAAGAATATATTTCCTGTCTTTAATTTTATTGAAAGTATTATCTATCCTTTCTTTTATTGATTCTTTGTTTCCGAATAAAATGCCAGGGTCAACATTACCTTGAATTCCAATCCCCCTGGGGATTCTTTTACAAGCCTCTTCAATATCTACTGTCCAGTCTAATGAGATTATATCTACTCCAGTTTTTGCCATTCTTTCCAGTACCCCTGCACTTCCTGAAATGTAAAGAATTATAGGTGTTTCAGGGTATTCCGATTTTACAATTTCAACAACTTTTTTTTGATAAGGCCCAGCAAAGATATCGTAATCTTGTGGGCTTAGTTGGCCTGCCCATGAATCAAAAATTTGTACTACTTGCGCTCCAGATTTTATTTGATACTTAAGATATTCACCAATAGATTTTGCAAAATGATCAAGAAGTTTATGAAGTAAATCTGGTTCATTAAAAGCCATTGATTTTATTAAAGAATAATTTTTACTGCTTTTACCTTCAACTACATATGCAGCAAGAGTCCAAGGTGCGCCAACAAAACCTAAAACTGTTGCCTCATTATTCACATCTTTTTTTAGTGAAGTAAGAACTTGTCCAACAAAACCTAAACTCTCTCTTGGATTTAATTCTTTTAAATTTTCTACCTGATTTAGGGTTCTTATTGGGTCCTCAATAATTGGACCTTTACTTTCTATTATTTCAAAATTTATTCCCATGCCTGGAAGAGGTGTGAGAATATCTGAAAAAAGGATCACACCATCCGGTTTGAAAGCATGAAAAGGTTGCATTGAAATCTCATATGATAGTTCTGGATTCTCAGACCTCTCTCTAAAGCTTGGGTAACGCTCCCTTAAATCTCTATAGATTTTCATATATCTTCCTGCTTGCCTCATCATCCATACTGGAGGCCTATTTACTTTTTTACCTAGTGCGGCAGAGAGTAGTAGTGGTAAATCTTGACCCATTTTTCAATTCGATATTTTTAAAAAAATTAAAATCCAACTTAAAAATCTTACAATGTAAAGCAGAGCAAAAGCGTTATATGAACATTTATATGAAGCACTAAGTAAAATGAGCCTTCTTATTTTTTTGATTGATGTTTGAAGATACTCACGCTTAATGGGGGCAAAGCAAGTTCTAGAGCATTTTGATAATCATGAATATTGTAATTTATAGTTTCTTTACCACCCATATTTCCTTTGTTACTTCCCCCGTATCTAGAGCCATCTGAATTAAATATTTCTTTATAGAATCCTTCAACAGGAACACCTACTTTATATGACCCATGAGTATTAGGTGTAAAGTTAGCAACAACAACAAGCCACTCATTGGTATCGTTTTCTCTTCTCATGAAACTTATAACCGAATTAGATTTGTCATTACAATCAATCCATTGGAATCCATAAGGATCAAAGTCATTTTTCCATAATGCAGGTTCATTTTTATAAAGAACGTTTAGATCATCAATCAAGTTCCTGATACCTTTATGAGGCTCAAACTCTAGTAACTCCCATTGCAGATCATCCCAAACATTCCATTCTTGTCTTTGTCCAAATTCCATTCCCATAAATATCGTTTTTTTACCAGGGTGGGTCCACATATAAGTTAGTAATGCTCGAGTATTTGCATATTTCTTCCAGTCATCGCCAGGCATTTTATGTAAAAGATGACTTTTCCCATGAACAACTTCATCATGACTAAGTGCAAGCATAAAGTTCTCTGTATAGTTATATGTAATTGAGAAAGTTACACTATTTTGATGGAATTGCCTAAACCAAGGATCTATTTCAAAATAATCAAGCATATCGTGCATCCATCCCATATTCCATTTCAAGTTAAACCCTAGCCCTCCCGTGTCAGTTGGTTTTGTTACCATTGGCCAAGTTGTTGACTCTTCTGCAATAGAAAGTGCACCTGGGAAGTGTTGGAAGAGTACATGATTAGCCTGTTGAAGAAATTTAACGGCTTCTATATTTTCATTCCCACCATTTTCATTGGGTATCCATTCTCCATCTGGACGTAGATAATCTCTGTAAAGCATTGAAGCTACAGCATCTACTCTTATACCATCAATATGAAACTCTTCAAACCAATAAACGAGGTTGGCTACTAAGAAATTTCTAACTTCGTTTCTGCTGTAATTAAATATTAGGGTTCCCCATTCTTTGTGTTCACCTATTCGTGAATCTCCATGCTCATAAAGATGGCAACCATCAAAAAATGCTAAACCATGCTTATCTTTTGGGAAATGACCGGGCACCCAATCAAGAATTACTCCTATGCCCTCTTCATGACACTTATTAACAAACTCTCTAAATTCATTTGGGGTGCCAAATCTACTTGTTGGTGCATACCAGCCTGTAACCTGGTATCCCCATGAACCATCGAAAGGATGTTCAGATATTGGCATTAGTTCAATATGAGTGAATCCTCTCTCTTTTACATAAGGGATCAGTTTTTTGGTTAATTCTGGATAAGTTAACAATCTTGTGCCGGGTTTTAAATCGGCTGCAGGTACTGGGTCTCTTGGCTCACCATTGTCTTCAAGATATTTATTATCTGTCGATTCATGGAGCCAACTTCCTAAATGCATTTCATAAACTGAAATTGGCTTATTAATTTGACTAGAGGAATCTCTATTTTTAACCCAAGAACTATCATTCCAATTAAAGTTTTTCAATTTTGAAACTATTGAACCATTTTGAGGTCTAACTTCATGTAAGAATCCATATGGGTCGGCCTTTTCATAAATGTGACCTTGTTGTGTTCTTATTTCGTATTTATATGTGTCTCCTTCTTTCATCATTGGCATGAATAGTTCCCAAATTCCCCCTAATCTTTTTTGCATTGGATGATGTCTTCCATTCCAAGAATTTATGTCTCCAATTATCGAGATTGATTTTGCATTTGGAGCCCAAATACAAAACATGACACCTTTTTGATTTTTGTCCTCTATTAGATGTGCTCCCATCTTTTCCCAAATATGATGGTGATTACCCTCTGCAAAAAGATGCCTATCAACTTCTCCCATCCACTCTTCTTTATATGACCAGGGGTCATGTTGAGTATGTGTGATACCTCCTCGTGAAATATTTATTTCATAATTAGAATTTGGATTTTCCGGCAGGATTGCTTCAAAAAGCCATTTATGATTTATGCTTTCTGCTTTATAGGTTTTATCTTTAAAATTTATTTTAACTTCGTCAGCTTCAGGCATCCATACCCTTATTACCCATTGCTCTTCATAAAAATGAGGACCTAATATTTTTAATGGATTATCATTGCAACAATTTTCTAGGTTGATCGCTTCTGATTTAATCCAGTCTGCTTGAATTGTCTCGATCATGACTGGTAGATGTTAAGCGTTAATATTATCAAATGATTAACCAAAAAAATAATTATTTATCAAAAAAAAGGGTTCATTTTCATAAATGTTTTATTAAGGCTAAAACTTAGAGTAATAATTCTATGATTTGCTGAGGGTGCTCCAACATTTCCCTCTCCAAAGCCAGGATTAACACCAATAGCGGGATAAGCTGCTGCAGATAAGGATAAGCGAAGCTTGCTACCTTTAATTAAACAAATATTTGTTGGTTGCATTGTTATTTGATAGATGCATTCTTCACTTATTTTGGAGTTTTTAACCCTTAAGAATCCAGTTGAAAATTGATTCACCTTCTCATCACCTTTTTCAACCAGAGATAAAGCGAGGCAGATATCGAAATTGGGCTGATCACTTTTTACTGCAATTTCTAATAAAGGAACTCCTTTTAAGTATTGATCTTCTTTAAAAGGATTGGTTTGAAAAACGCCTACATCAAGACGTTTATCAATAATATTTCTATTAAACTTTCCAGGATTTGGACCTAAATGACCACCGTCAGATGGAGTAGGCCTCCATGGGTCATTAACAATTGTGAACCAACCTGAGCCTTTTGAATTTATTGTCAGACTTCCATCTTCAATATCCACATTTGCTTTACCATCGCTTTTGAGTCCAAAAATAAACTCAGGTTGGAATTTATTATCTAATTCTTCCCATTTATTTAATGAAATATTCCATATTTTCTTCTCGCCTTTTGAATTCTTGGAATTAAATTTTTTATTTGATTTTAGGTGTTTATCAAAAAATTTCAATAAAGATTCTTGTGATCCTTTCCACCAATTTAGGTGGGTAGCATTCCCAATAAGTATTTCAGGACTGCCACCAGCTTCTTTAGATTTTTTATAAAGATCAAATGCACCTTTCAAATGTGGATCCCAAAGTCCTCCGATTATTAACATTGGTTGTTTAATCCAGGTTGAAATTGGCTTAAATTCTTCAAAAGGGCGAGCATTATTTAATTTTTCAAGCCATTCCAATACAAAACTATTTGGGTCATATTTTTTTAAAATATCAATTCCTTCCCTTAAATAACTTTTATTTTCTAAGGCTAATCTTATCTTTCCCCACTCAGAGAAATTATTATCTCTTTTCTTTTTTAGTGCTGCGATTTGTAGTCCCCATGCAATATTGTTATGCCACCAATATGCTCCTCCATCTGAGCACCAATGATCCTTGATATTCATTCCAGTCATTGCTGGAGATAAACAATCGGGTGGCTTTGAATTTGATTCACCAGTTAATTGAGTAAATCCTTGATATGAAAAGCCATATAAGCCAAGTTTTCCATTACATTCATTTAGAGACCTTACCCATTCATGTGTCTCTGAAGTATCACTAGCTTCTTGTTTGAAACCATCAAAAATTCCTTCAGAAGAGCCCATACCTCTGACATCTTGAATTATTACCATATATCCTTTGGAAGCCCACCATTCAGGGTGAGAATAGGTGATAGTTGAAGCTATTCCCCTTCCATAAGGTTGTCTCATTAATAATGCAGGCCATGGCCCATTATTACTACTTGGTAACCAAATCCTTGATATTAGTCTTACTCCATCTCTAAGTACTAGAGACTTGTCAAACCATCTTATTTGATGCATTTGCTTTTTAGTAAATCTCAGGGCAATAAAGCCCAATTACATATATAGAATAAAATTCAGCATTTACCATAGATAAGTTATTCTTTTTAGAGACAAATTTTGTTGCTTCATCTGAAGTGGCAGATTCATTTTTTGCATTGTACTCTTTAAACTTTTTACATAATTTTGAACCTTCGCTAGGATTATTTTTTGCCCTTTCTAATAAGTTAGGTTGACTCAAAATAGGATTTAATGAAGATGAAAGCATGAATAAAAAAAATAAAATAGATTTCATTATTCCTAAGTTTTTTTAAATTCTACATAAAAAAAATTTTTTAACCCAGATTTTAAATAGATTTGCAGATTTGACATGCTTTTTTAATCCATTCTTTTAAGAGAGTAAAAGTTATATCTGTGTCGCTTTTTACTCTAAGAGTTCTTTCTAATCTACCAATTTTATGTTCTAATTCGTAAGGAGTAGATAGTGATAATGATTTAATAGAAGATATACCGCAATGTAAAAGTAGATATGCTTGCGGTGGAGAAATTCCAATTTCTTTTTTAAAAATAGCTATAGCTCTAATTTTCTTTAGATTATTCAACGTACATAGTGAAGATTTTCTTTGAATTTTATTTATATCTAGGTCCGAAAGATTACTTAATTTTTCATAGTCAGTTAGATTGTTTTTAATAAAAAAAGATTTCTCATGTCTAAAGTTAGTTGGCAAAAAATCTAAAAATTTTTTAATTTCCATTTTTAGAAACTAATTCATTTTTACATTTTTTTGAACTTCTCCTATAACCACTGGTTTACTAATACCATCTGAAATTTTTTCAAGTTTCCTCATCTTTATTTTTACATCCGCCCCAGATCTGCTACCTTTCCTTAAGTTTTCCGATAATTGTTCTAAAGTTGGTTCAATAGATTCCTCTGGAAAGTCATCATTTGCTTTAGCAATAATCAAATCAAACCCATTGTCATAAACAATTGGAACATATTTTGCACCTTCTATTACAACATTTTTGGAGTAACTTTGTATGAATGCCCAACTACTTAAAGAAAGTAATAATGAAAAAATAGTTGCTCCTATTATTCGAAATTTAAAGCCAAAATTAAATAAAAAAGCTATTATTGTTCCGATTAGAAGGAATATTCCAAAGAATCCAAAAATTTTGGGTGTGTTCTCTAATAGTTCAAAAAAAGACATTTAGTGGCTTTGACCTGATTAATTTCTTATATTTTGTAAGCCTACTCTATTTTTGGGCTCTAACTTGAAAAAAATTAGATCTCTAAATTTAAATACTAAGATTATTTTAGTAGGGATGCTATTCCCCTTAGGCTTTTTTGGTACTTTTTTATTAAATAATTTTTTAAAGGAAACTTATAGTTCAAGGAAATCAGAACTAGAGCAAAGTATTGAGAAATTTTTAGATAAAAATGTCGATTTGGGTGATTATGTTGGGATTAGATTTATGGGTTTTTCTTTTGGAAATTCGAAAATTATTGATAAAACAAATAAAGATTCCGAAATTAAAGCTAAGAATGTATATGTGGGTATTATGCCATTAAGGTCTTTATTTAATCAAAAGTGGATTTTAAAAATAAAACCTAAAAAAACTGAAATTAAAATTGATAGGGATTTTTTTAAAAGAGAAAATTCCTATTTAAGTAATAATAATATTTCAAAGTCAAAAATTAATTATGACTTAAATTTTAGTTTCACTAATTATTCAGCTTTTAAATTTAAGGAAATTGGAGTAGATACTAAAATTAAGGGTGATCTAATATACAAGTCTGCTGATAAACAATTAATTGGAAATATAAAGTCAAATTTTGAAGATAGGGGTAAATTAATATTTAAATTTAATAAGAAACTGAATAAAGACTTTTTAAAATTTGAAGTTTTTTCAAATGGACTCAAACTTGATGCATCTGAATATAATATTGGAAATAGACAGTTTTTATTTAGTAAAGGGAAGTTTAAATCTAATTTAAAATTTTACAAAGTTTCAAATCAAGCAATTTGTAATGGAGGCTTCTCTTTAAATAAAATTAAATTAAATACTTCTGGTCTACAGGAAGATATAAACTCTGATTCTTTAAATTTCGTTTGTGAACAAAATAACTTAATTGCTAATAATCTTGCAATAAAATATGGAAGTTTAATTTCAGATTTTAATCTTAATATTCCCTTAAATCAAAGTGTAAATAAAATAGATCTTACTGGGATAATTAAATTTGAAGATAGTTCAAATCCAGATCTCAATCTTTCAAGTGGGATTGAATATTGGATTGATAAAAAAGGAATAAATCTTGGAAAGCTTAATTCCAATTTTGTATTAAATAGAACTCAGTTGGATAATTTAAATATTTTTAAAGAAAGAGGTATTAGTGGTTTCGTTAGCGCCGAGGGAGATATTGGAGGAAGTATAAAAAAACCTGAACTTTCTGTTACTTTTAATATTGATTACCCAAAATATAAAAATCTGAAAAACAAAGAAATTTGGGCAGGCACAATTGATAATAAAAACGAATTTTATAACATAAAATTGAAAAATTATAAATCTAGAAGTTCTCCAGTTCCAACTGATATTTCACTTAAACTTGATTCATACCTAAAACTTAATAAAGCAAATATTACAAGACTTTCTCTATCTAATAACGTATTGAAAAAAGGAAATTTAAATATGGTTAGAAATGGGGATGGGATTAATTGGAATGCAAATAATTTCCCTCTCGATGAGCTCCAAATGGCTTTAGGAAATGATAATTTTGATAGTGTCAGTGGAATTATTAATGGAACTGGATTTTTCTCACTTAAGGATTCTTCATATAGTGGAAGACTTGCTTGGAGTTTAGGCGAATTTAGAAATATCAAATTTGCTAATTCTTTATTTTCTCTTGACTTCAAAGATGAAAATTATAATTTAAATGCTTCTATATATCCAATTGATGGAGGAATAATAGAAATTAATAATGACTCATTGAATAAAAAATATTTTGATATCAGTTTTGAAAATGTAAGTACAGATTGGAAATTACTCACCGCAGTTGATATTTTAGATTTTGATAATAATCAAATAAGTAAAAACAAGAACTCTGAAGAACTGAAAAGATTAAACAAAAAGCCAATAAGGAAAAATAAGAGTGCTGAAAAACTAGAAACTTTTAGTATTGATTTAAATAATAAATCTTTTGAGCAAAAGATCAATTTTATTAGTGACTATAATGATTCGAATCTCGATTCTGGGGATAAATATAGTCTAAAGAAACTTATTAATAAATTCGATGGTAGAACTAATGGCAAATTTCGCTTGGATACTACAGAAAGAGATAATTTTAAAATAAAAAATGCTAATCTTGATGGCACTATCAAACTTAATACAAATAACTCTTTTAGTAAAAAAGAGAAAATCTCATTGCGCTTTAATGGAGGATTATCTAAAGGTGGCGGAAAACTTAATGTTGATACAATACCTCTAAAAACTTTTAACTTATTATTAGATAAGCCAATAGATTTTAGTGGTAGTTTGAAATTTGATTTAATTTATAATGTAGAAAACAACTTACTTGAAATAAAAGATATAAATTCTATTAATACATCAGTTAATGGAAATAAGTTTAAATTTACCAAAGGCAATGTTGAGCTTAAAGAACAAATATTTAAACCTGATTTAAAATTAAAATTTGATAATTCTAAGAATCCTTTATTCCTAAGAGGCTCTATCCCATTAAAAAATAAATCAGAAAAAAAAGATTCAAAAAATAAATCAGTAAAGAAAGATTCAGGCCTTATTCTCGTCGGGGATAAAGAATTAATTGAAATTATTGATGATTTATCTGGAAATTATTTTAATTTTAAGAAAGGAAAAGTTTTTTATACTTTCAGGATAAAAGGCTCAATTGATGAACCAAAAATAATTGGAAGATTCAATATAATTGATTCAGAAATTGATTTCTTAGAAACTAGCTTAAGAAATATAAATGGGCTAATTACTTTGCAGTTTTATGAGAAAGATTCGAAAATAATAAGTGAGATAAGAATAATAGACGAATTTAAAGCGGAAGATGAAGATAAAGGGACTATATCCATTAAAGGACTTCTGCCTGTTTATTTAAAAGATAATGAAATTGACAAAAAGATTACTATAAAAACAGAAAACTTAAATTTAGTTTCTGAAAATTTTAACTATATTTATGACTCAAATTTAGATATAAGTGGATCATTGGTTAAGCCTGTTTTCTCAGGAGATATGACCTTTAAGGATGGTTTTTACAAATTAAAAAATATTAATTTAGAAAATAAAGAAAATAGAAAAGATTGGGAAGAGCTTAATTGGGATTATGAAGATCCAATTGAAAATGAAGATCCAATTGAAATAATTTCTGATGAGACGCCATTTAGTTTGGTTGAGTTAAGGAAAATTATACCGAGTTATTTGCAGAGTCTTGGCTTTGATAATTTGAAATTAAGACTTGGGCCAAACTTTAGATTAGAGTACTTAAATATAATTAAAACTCAAATATCTACAAGACCTCCAGGAACTGATTTAACAATAAATGGAAAAATTCAAGAAGATATTGATAAAAAAGAATTACCTTTGAAAAAAGGTGATGAAAAGGAATGTGGTTCTTTAAGTTTAAAAGGTCGTATTAACCTTCTAAGTGGCATAGCTAATTTGTATACAACACCATTTAAGCTAAATAAAAATAAAGATAATCATTTAGCTTTTGCATCAAGAAGTTGTTTGGTACCCTTAGCTAATTTTTCCCTTATTAGTAAAGTTCCCGAACCAATAAGAAAGATAAATCAAAATAATAATAGAAGTGACTCATCAACAGATTTGAGTCCTAATGATAATTCAAAAGACTTTGCTGCAATTGGAATTGGAAATACAAGACTTATAAGAATTGAGGCCTCCTATTATGGATTCTTAGATGAATTAAGATCCAGTAATAATATATTTTTGAGAAGTACACCCAGCTATAATCGCTCTCAAATTATTGGCTTAATAAGCGGTAATTCAGCTAATTTAATTAACCGTACTTTTATTTCTCAAATTAATAATGCAGATGCATTTAGTGAAAGATTTCAGCTATCTTTATATCCTGCATTAATAGAAAATAATGATGCTCTCAAAAATATTTACTCAAATGATAATTTAGATTTAGAAAATATTGAAAACTCAACTTTTAATTTAGAAAATTCTTCAGAAGAATGGATCACAGAAATTGGGTTTGATATTACTGAAACAGGTTGGTTAAACTTTGCTATTCAAACAATCCCAGGAAGAGATGACATACCACCTCAAGGGATTTTAACTTTACAGCGTAATGAGTTCTTAAATGAGAACGTTGATTTGCAAGTAACAGGTTCTTCTGATTCCAAAGGAGATTGGAAGAGTCAATTACAATTATTCTGGAGATATTAATTCTGGGAAAAAAGTTGGTTTAAAGAATCGCTAATCTGAATTATTATTAATAAAAACAATAAATGTTATGTCCAATGTTTTTGAAGTTCCTCAAGCTGGTAATGATCTTTTAGAAAAAGCTGAACAGGTTCGTTTGGCATCAATAAAAATAAGTCAGACTGAAAATAAAGAAAGAATCAAAGCTTTGAATTTTATGGCTGACTATCTAGTAAAAAATATTGAAGAAATTTTTGAAGCTAATAATGAGGACTATAAAAATGCAGAAAAGAAAGGCATCTCAAAGGCTTTACTCTCTAGATTAAAGTTATCAAAAGAAAAATTAAATTCAGGAATTGAAGGCGTAAGAAAAGTTGGAGATTTGGCTGATCCTTTAAATCAAGCTCAAATCAAAAGAGAGCTCTCTAAGGGATTGATCCTAGAGAGAAAAACTGTACCTATAGGAGTCCTAGGGATTATTTTTGAATCAAGGCCAGATGCTGTTATGCAGATTAGTTCACTAGCAATAAGATCAGGAAATGGAGTAATGCTAAAGGGGGGGAGTGAAGCCAATTTAACAAATACTGCAATAGTCAAAGCATTGAAAGAGGGGTTGCATGAATCGGGTTTTGATAAAAATGCAATTTGCTTACTTACAAGCAGAAAAGATAGTATGGCGATGTTAAATCTTGAGAAATATATTAATTTAATAATTCCTAGAGGAAGTAATGAATTAGTTAAATTTATTCAGGAAAATACAAGAATTCCTGTGTTAGGCCATGCAGATGGAATTTGTCATTTGTTTATAGATTATGAGGCAAATCTCGATATGGCTTTATCAGTTGCTCTAGATAGTAAAATTCAATATCCTGCTGCATGTAATGCTATTGAAACTTTATTAGTTCACAAAGACATTGCACCATTTTTCTTTGAAAAGGCTATACCTCTATTTAATTCCAATGATGTTAAATTAATTGGTGATAAAAGATCTGTTGAATTAGGGATAAAGTATGAGGCTAATGTAGAAGATTGGCAAACTGAATATTTAGATTTAATTTTATCAATAAAGATTGTTGACGATCTTAATGAAGCAATTACTCATATTCAAAAATATAGTTCAAAACATACAGATGGAATAATTACTGAAAATTTAGCTACAGCTAATAAATTTATGAATGTTGTCGATAGCGCAGGTGTTTTTCATAATTGCTCTACCAGGTTTGCAGATGGTTTTAGGTATGGATTCGGAGCTGAAGTTGGGATATCTACTCAAACTCTTCCTCCAAGGGGCCCTGTAGGTCTAGAAGGGTTAGTAACTTATAAATATTTCCTAAAAGGTGATGGGAATATAGTTGATGATTTTTCATCTGGAAAGGCTATCTATACACATAAAGATATTTAAAATTTTTTAAGATGGAAACTTTTTTAAAAATTGAAAAAATTAAACTTTGGGCTAGGGTTGGCGTTCTTGATGAAGAAAGGGAATTAGGACAATTATTTAATTTGGATATATTTTTGTGGACTGATTTTGGAGAATGTACAGTAAATGATGATATAAAAAAAACAGTTGACTATTCAAAATTAGTTGAAATTCTAAAAGATCAATCAAAGAAAATATATTGTTTCACAATCGAAAAATATTCAAATGCAATTTTAGAAATCATTGATCAGGAATTTAAACTTTCTAAAATAAAAATTATTTTGACAAAATGTAATCCTCCAATAACAGGTTTCGATGGGAAGGTATCAATAGTAAGAATTCTTGAAAATAATTAAAGTATTGGAAAAAAGAAATCCAATTATATTGATTCATGGTCTTTGGAATACTTCAAGTATTTTTTCTTCTATTACCTCAAAACTTGATAATATTGGAATAGAATATTTTGCCCCAACTCTTAAGCATTCATATGGAATGACTTCAATTCTGGATTTGTCTTGTAAATTAAACGAATTAATTTTAGAGAAATATGGTTTAAAAAAAGAAATAGATATCTTGGGATTTTCTATGGGGGGAATAATAGGGAGGTACTGGCTCCAAAAATTTAATGGATATAAAAGAACAAGAAGATTAATATCTATAGGTTCTCCTCACAAGGGAACTTTGATGGCTCAATTAATACCTAAATATCCTTTTAGAGGAATATCAGAAATGAAAATAAATAGTAAATTTTTGAGAGAACTTGCAGATAATGATTTTTTTCTTGATGATATCGAGTGTATCAATTTCTTTACTTATTGGGATCTAATGGTTTTCCCCGGCTGGTGGACTAATTTAAATTTTGGAAAAAAAATATCAGTAAAAGTATATAAACATAGAAACCTTGTAAGAAACAAATTTGTGGTTGATAAAATAATCGATGAAATTGTTATGTAGCCCCAGATAGACCTAAGTGTCTTATTAAGGAATCTGTTTGTGGCTCTCTTCCCCTGAATAGTTTAAATATTTCTAATGGAGGTAAGCTTCCACCTAGGCTAAGAATTGTATCTTTAAATTTCTTTCCTATAAACTTTAAATCTTCAGAGTTTTCTAGGTCAGCTTCTTCAAACAATGAAAAGGCATCTGCACTAAGCACTTCAGCCCATTTATATGAGTAATATCCTGCAGAATATCCGCCTGCAAATATATGACTAAAACAACAAAGAAAGTGATCTTGTTGAATTGGTTCAATAACAGTAGTTTGTCTTGCAATTTCTCTTCTTATTTTATCTGCTGTTTTACCTTCGTTTTTATCAATATTACTATGCAATCTGAGGTCTGTAATTGCAAAATGTAGTTGCCTAAGAGTAGCCATACCACAATTAAAAGTTCTATTCTTTAGAAGCTTCTCAAAATTCTCATCGGATAATTTCTCTCCTGTTTTGTAGTGCTTAGCAATATTCATAAGTGTATTTTTATGGAAACACCAGTTTTCCATAAATTGACTTGGAAGTTCTACTGCATCCCATTCAACATTGTTGATGCCAGCTGCCTGAGGAAGATTTACGGTAGTAAGCATGTGTTGAAGGCCATGACCAAATTCATGGAAAAGTGTCTGAACTTCTTCAAAACTCATCAAACTAGGTTTATCTTTTGACGGTGGAGTCTGATTACAAACGAGATAAGCTACAGGGAGGGTCTTTTTGCCAACATTATTTTTATTCAAACATTCGTCCATCCAAGCCCCTCCTCTCTTTGATTCAGGTCTCGAATATGGATCGAGGTAAAATGATGCTATTTTGTTATCTTCTTTGTTGAGGATATTAAAAAATAAAACGTCATCATTCCAGAGAGGTGCTTCATCAGTTGCCTCGACTACTTTAATTTCAAAAAGCTTTTCACTTAATTTAAATAAACCTTTCAAAACATCATTTAGAGGGAACCAAGGTCTCAAAGACTCTTGATCCAAATTGAGCTTTTCCTTTCTAAGAAGTTCGGACCAATAACTAATATCCCATGGCTCAATATTATGTGATTTTGAAAAACCATTGGCTTTAGAAAACTTGTCGAGTGTTTCTAATTCAATTTTTGCGGTTTTAAAAGCTGGTTCTCTCAATTCTTCTAGAAGGTTTTCAACATTTTTAATTTCTTGCGCCATTTTCGTTGATAAACTTAGTTCTGCCCAGCTTTTATAACCGAGAAGATTAGACTGTTTAGTTCTAAGAGATAATATTTCTTCAATGATTTGAGAATTATTTTTTTCTCCTTGAGACGCCCTACTAACGAATGCCTTATATAGTTTCTCTCTAAGGTTACGGTCGGTGGCATACGTCATAAATGAAGTATAAGTTGGAATATCCAAGCTTAATTTCCAAGGTCCATTTTGAATATCAACTTCGCAATCTTTTTTTAAGTGATTGTGTGCAGAAATTGCCATTAATTCAAGTACTCGTTCAGGAAGACCATCGACTTCAGATTTTTTATTTAATATTAAAAACCATTTATTAGTCGCATCAAGAACATTATTGCTGAAGTCCGTTGATAGCTTCCCAAGCTTTTCTGAAATATTGTTGAATTCTTCTTGATCATTCTTTTGTAGTGAAATTCCTCTATGTTTCATCTCAAGAATTTCTTTATCTAAAATTCTGTTTTTGATCTGATCAAAATCATTTGTCTCTTTAAGCTTGACTAGAGAATTGTAAATTATTTTGCTTTGTCCGAATTTATTACTCAAGCTTATAATCTGTGGAAGAAATTTTGAATAAATATCTCTTAAACTTTCAGAATTATTTACTGCATTTAGGTGACTTATTACTCCCCAACTCCATCTAAGAATTTCATTGACTTCATTTAAGGGATTTACTACCTTATCCCAATTTAGATCATTTTGAATTAAATAATTAGATAAATTTTTCTCTATATTTTTAAAATCTTCAGATATCTTTTCTAGTACTAATGGGAATTGTTTATTTATACTTTCTGGAGTAAATTTTTTAAATTCTGGTAATTCTCCATATTTAAAAATTGAGGTATCCATTTATTAAAATAATTTAATTAACTAAAGTTGGTATTAACCCAACTAATTTAGCTAGAGTAAGCTGCTGACTGAGAGCATTCGTTGAAGATTCGTATAAATTTATCGCGATTTTTGGCCAAAAACCTATTACCAATGTCGGCAATAGTAAGCTGAAACCAATGGTCAATTCTCGACCATTCATCTCTTTAACTGTTGCTAGTGCGGGAATTCTAGGGCCAAAGAATACTCTTCTACACATTGAGAGTAGATATATTGGTGTAAGAACTAAACCTATAGCTGCGATAAGAATAGTGATCGATCTAAAAATAGAGCTGAAGCCTTCTTGACTAGTGATTCCTAAAAATACAGTTATTTCGCTTATGAATCCGCTCATCCCAGGTAGTGCTAGAGAGGCTAAAGAACTTGCCAAGAAAAAAGCAAAAGTTATTGGCAAGACCTTTGCTAAACCACCCATATTTGGTATTGAGAGAGTGTTAGTTCTTTCATAGAATGAGCCTGTAACAAAGAACATAGCTGCAGCTATAAGTCCGTGACTGATCATTTGGAGCATTGCTCCGCTTATACCTAGAGCATCTACTGCTCCAATCCCTAATAGAACAAAACCCATATGACTCACTGAGCTACATGCAATTCTCCTTTTAACATTATCTTGTGCAAACGCATTTAATGCCCCATAAATTATATTAATGATTCCTAGAATGATTAGTGCAGGTGCAATTTGAAGATGTACTTCAGGTAGTATTTGAACATTGAATCTCAAAAGAGCGTATCCTCCCATTTTTAAAAGTATTCCAGCGAGCAACATTGAAACTGGAGCATTAGCCTCTCCATGCGCATCCGGTAACCAAGTATGTAGTGGAAAAATTGGGAGTTTTACTCCAAAACCAATTAAAAATCCTAAATAAGATAATAAAGCTAGGCTGCCTGTTACATGTTTATTGGTCAAATCAGTAATATTTAAAGTGAAGGTATCACCACTCAAGGCAAGAGCTAAACCACTTATCAGTATTAATAAAGATGCTAGCGCCGTATAAAGAATGAATTTTGTAGCAGCATATAGCTTCTTTTTCCCTCCCCAAATTGCGATTAGGAGGTATACAGGAACTAACTCAAGTTCCCAAGCTAAGAAAAATAATAAGAAATCTTGAGAGAGAAAAACAAGTGCTTGAGCAGATGCTTGAACTAATAAAAGGGCAAAATATAAATTAGATTTTTTCTTGATTTTCCAACTTGCTGCAGCGGATAAAAATGTAATTAACCCACTCAAAGTTACTAACGGAGCAGATAAACCATCCACGCCAAGAGACCACTCTAAGCCTATTGAGGGTAACCAGGAGGTTCTTTCTACAAGTTGCAAAGAGCTTTCTGCAGTATTAAATTTTTGGAAAAGAACGCCAATTATGAGTAAAAAATCTATAAATAAAAAACTTAATGAGATATTTCTAGGGAGTGTGTTATCTTCTCCTTCCTTCGAACTCAAGAAAGGCATTATCAATGCCCCGATTAGAGGCAATAAAACAATTGATGATAGCCAAGGAAAAGATTCTAAATTCATTTATGGAATGAATAATTTTTTTATTCTAGTTGAAGTTGTACTAGCTTGAGACTATAACATTAAAAATGCCTAAGTAAAACTACTTACCAGAGATAGCACTAAATTGACTACCTGTTGTTTGAACGTTTAAGAATGGTGCTCTGCTAGCTACACCTGATTTCTCCCATGCTTTTACCATTGCTTGACTAACGTTTTTACCATTTTCTTTTTTACATAAAGCTAAGATACTTGGTCCAGCTCCACTAATGGCGCATCCTAGAGCACCTGCATTAAATGCGGCATCTTTGACTTCTAGTCCACCTTTAATAAGTTTCCATCTATAGGGTTCATGTAGCTTATCAAACATACCTTCTTTTATTAGTTCCTCATTCCCTGTTTTTAAGCCATTGAGTAACAAAGTAAGTGCCCCCATATTTGTTACTGCATCAGATATAGGAACATTCTTGGGCATAACCTTTCTTGCTTCACTTGTGCTTAGACGAATCGCAGGTATTGCTACAACTGCTTTAATTGAATCGTGCCAATCACATCTAATGATTCTCCATCTTTGAGAAGAAGACCTAGCTGTCAAACAGAGCCCACCTAGGAGAGAGGGGACTACATTATCAGGATGACCCTCTATATCAATGGCCAGTTCAAGAAGTTTTTCTTTAGGTAATGGGGAATTCATTATTGCATTTGCTCCTATTAGTCCAGCAACTATTGCCGTAGCACTGCTTCCAAGTCCGCGAGCAGGAGGCACTGCTAACTTAACTCTTGCTTCAAGTGCAAATGGATCCATATTTGCGCTCTCCCATACTTTCTGAGCCGCTCTAAAAACTAAGTTTTCAGGTCCTCCTCTTAAATGATTACCATCTGTACTTTCCATTATTAAATCAAATCTATCTCCACCACCTTCAATTCTTGTGAAAATGAATTCATTATATAAATCTAATGCTGCACCAAGACAATCGAAACCAGGCCCTAAATTAGCAGTTGTTGAAGGTACCGTCACTCTTATTTTTTTACCTACTTCAGGGAAAGACATTTTTTGTTAAGTAGTTTTTAAAAGCATTTTTGCTCTGCAGGCGGCACTAAAAAGTCCAAACTCTTCATCTACAATTACTTTGATGGGTATTGTTTTAAGAATATCTTTTAATCTTCCCTTGTCTAAAAATTGTTTCATAAATAAATCTGATTTAAAGTTTTTGAAATGTTTTGGTGCGGTTCCTCCAGAAATCCATAACCCGCCAAAGCATAATTCTTGAAGAGCAACATCTCCCAATAAAGAAGCATAAGCATCTAACCAAATCCTCTCAACTTCAATCATTAGCTGATCCCCCTCATTCGAAAGAGTGCAAATTTTATCTGGAAGTTCTTTTCTCAAAGAATCAGAATTTTTGTTTTCTTCTAAATATTCTTTTAGAGGATGGTTTTGGGCTTCAGGTTTGCTTAGTATCCATTCGGCAATTCTTGATAAACCAGTGCCGCTAATAATTCTTTCACAAGATATCCTTTCAACTTTTAGGTGATTCTTAAGCCAAATCTTTAATTCCCACTCTAAGTTTGACTTTGGCGAATATTCAACATGACCACCTTCGCTAGCTAAAACTTTCACCTCTTTTCCTGATATTATGCCTCTTGCAATACCTAACCCAGTCCCAGCTCCAACAATGGCATGCAAATCTTCGTTAGCCCCTTGAGTGCTCGATCCATTTTGGATAGTAGTATATTGATTTTTTTTTAAATAAGGTATCCCATAAATTTGTACTGCGAAATCATTTATTAGCTCGCAGTTTTTAAACTTAAATTTTTTTTGTAATGCATTTTCAGAAATATTCCATTTTAAGTTTATTATTTTTGCGTTGTTGTTAGATAAAGGACCAGCTACAGCGAAACATGCAGAATAAGGATGAGCAATATTTTTGCATTGATTTTGTAGAAAATCTTCTAGAATTAGTTCAAAAGATTCCCATTCGGAAGATAAATATTTCTTTTTTAATATTAATTTGGGAGAATCATTATTTATATTTTTTTTAAATATTCCCAATAAAACCTTGGTTCCTCCTAAATCACAAGCCAGAAAATTCATAAATATAAAATTATTCAGTTCTTCCTTTTTTTTCTATTAATTCATCCATCAATTTGTAAAGATTTGGTAAATCTAAAATCCCTAAATTTGTTCCGTCTAAAGCTCTTAAGGCCACCGAATCGATTTCCTCTTCTTTATCTCCAATAACTGCAATTAAAGGAACTCTTCCAAGAGTTGCCTCTCTAATTTTATAACCTATTTTCTCATTTCTAATATCAACTTTTGATCGGTAACCATTAGTATTTATTAATTCATTAAACTTTAAACACTGTTCATTATTTCTATCGGTAATGCTTAATAAAATTATTTGATAAGGAGCAAGCCAAATTGGGAATTTTGCTTCATATTGTTCAATTAAAATTCCAATAAATCTTTCAAATGATCCCAAAATTGCTCTATGAAGCATTACAGGATTTCTTTTTTCATTATCAATATCTACATAAGTTGCATCCAATCTAATAGGCATTGAGAAATCAACCTGAATGGTTCCGCATTGCCAGACTCTATTAAGACAATCTTTTAATGAGAATTCTATTTTTGGGCCATAAAAAGCACCTTCCCCAGGTTGTAGGTCCCATTTTAAATTCTTATTATCGAGAGCTTTTGTAAGAGCCTCCTCTGATTTATCCCAAATCTCTTCACTACCTACCCTTTTTTCAGGACGAGTTGATAATTTGATAATGATTTCATTAAAACCAAAAGTTTTATAAACCTCGAAAATTAGATCGATAAAAATAGATACCTCTTCTTGGATTTGCTCTTCTGTACAGAAGATATGTGCATCATCTTGAGTAAAGTTTCTTACTCTCATCAATCCGTGTAGTGCACCAGAGGGCTCATTCCTATGACATGAACCAAATTCAGCAAGACGGATAGGTAAATCCTTATAACTTTTTAAGCCTTGATTAAATACTTGAATATGGCATGGGCAATTCATTGGTTTAATTGCATAAGTTCTATTTTCTGATGCGGTCGTGAACATATCCTCTCTAAATTTTTCCCAATGACCGGATTTTTCCCAAAGAGATTTATCAACAGCTTGTGGGGTTTTAATTTCTAAATAATCATTTTTTTTAAGTATTTCTCTAATATATTTTTCAAGAACCTGATAAATCGTCCATCCATTTGGATGCCAAAAAATCATACCTGGAGATTCTTCTTGTATATGAAATAGTGAATGTTTTTTCCCAAGTTTTCTATGATCTCTTTTTTCCGCCTCTTCAATTCTCTTTAAATAATCTTTGAGTTCATTTTCTTTAGCCCATGCAGTGCCATATATTCTCTGTAATGATTCATTCTCACTATTACCTCTCCAGTATGAGCCGGATAATTTTAGTAACTTAAAGTGCCTCAAATGTCTTGTGTTTGGTACGTGAGGCCCTCTACACATGTCGATATATTCTTCGTGCTTGTATAAATTTATTAGACCTTCTTCAGGAATTTCATCAATTATTCGTAATTTAAAAGTCTCATCTCTTTCTCTAAAAGTTTTAATTGCCTCTTCTTTGGAAACTTGTAAAATTTTGACGTCATAGTTAGTTTTAATTAATTTATTAATTCTATTTTCGATTTTTATTAAATCTGCAGGAGTAAATCTGTATTCAGAATAAATATCGTAATAAAAACCATCTTCGATTACAGGTCCAATAGCCATTTTAATATTGGGATAAATTTGTTTAACAGCATGACCAATAAGATGAGCAAAGGAATGTCTTATTATTTCAATTCCTTCTTTATCTTTTGATGTGATGATTACAACTTTGGAATCTCCATTTATAGGAATAGTTGCATCAAGAAGAACATCATTTACTTTCCCAGCAATTGTTGCTTTTGCTAATCCAGCGCCAATACTTTTCGCAATTTCTAAGATAGTTACTGATTTTTCGAAAACCTTTTTTGAACCATCAGGCAGGGTAATTATTGGCATACTTTATTGCTCCATTTCAAAGAATCCCAATTTTGATTTAACCCGTTTTAAAGTTTGATTTGCTAAATCTTCAGCTTTTCCCTTCCCTTCATTAAGGATTTTATTTAATTGATAGGGATCATTTATTAGTAATTTATATTTTTTCTGAATAGGCTCTAGTGATTCAATAAGTTGTTCAGTAATTAATTTTTTAAATGTCCCCCATCCAGTCTCAGCGAATTCAATTTCACATTGAGAAATTTCTTTGCCAGATAATATTGAATAAATCATCAAAAGATTTTTAGATTCTGGTCTATGAGGGTTGTTAAATTCTATTCCAATAGAGCTGTCACTTTTTGCTCTTTTTATTTTTTTTGTGATTATTTCAGGAGGATCTAATAAGTTAATGCGACTGCCCTCATTAGGATCACTTTTGCTCATTTTTTTTGAACCATCGGTTAGACTCATTATCTTTGACCCATTCTTCATAATAATTGGTTGAGGGATTTTTAATATATTTTTATCCTTACTAAATCTGGCATTAATTCGTTGTTGTGCAATATCTCTGGCAAGTTCTAAATGTTGTTTTTGATCTTCGCCTACTGGGACAAAGTCAGCGTCATATAGAAGAATGTCTGCAGCCATTAGGATCGGATAGTCAAATAATCCGATAGATACATTATTTCCCTGTTGTATTGATTTTTCTTTGAATTGAATCATTCTTTCCATCCAATTTATTGGAGTCATGCAATTTAATATCCAACAAAGTTCTGAATGTGCAGAAATCTGACTTTGGACAAAAATTGAACATATATTGGGATCTATCCCACAAGCGACGTACAATGCCGCAGTAGAGATAGTGTTCTTGGATAATTCTTTGGGATTATATGAAGCTGTGATTGCATGCAAATCAACTACACACAGAAATGTTTCATATTGCTCTTGAAGCTTAACCCAATTATTTATGGCCCCAAGCCAGTTCCCAATATGTAAATCACCAGTTGGTTGAACTCCCGAAAGAATCCTTTTTTTATTTACCATCCTCTTCTACTTCGCTAGATTGGATCTCTTCATTTGATGTATTTTTTAACGGTCTTGCAAAGGGGTCAGGAGCTGTTTTTGTTTTTTCTTTATAAGGATTTTGTGATTGTCTAGTTGGAGAGGAGTTTTTATTGTTTTTTGCATATTCTGTGATTGATTCGATTAATTTTTCGTCTTTGATCATCTCGCTAAGTGTTCTAACAGAGAAACCCAGAACTGCAACGGTAGATCTTAATTGAAAGGTCTCTTGTATTGATTTAACAGCTTTCATTTCGTTATCACTCAATCTTATGCGGAATCCCCCTCCTTCTCTTCTGCCTACAGATCTATCTCTGAAATTAGATCTTTCATTATTAGAACGCCCTCTGTAATTTTCTTGTCCAGTATTATTGCTGAAATTTGAATTAGCCATCTTGATGTTTCTTGATTTATTTAAATAGTCTATTAACTTAGCATCTAGTTATGCAATAGGTCTTTTTAAAAGCCTTAAATTTTTATCTTTTAATTAACGACTTATGTAATTTTTCTTTTCTCACTCGCAACTTGCATTAAAATAGGATTAGATAATCAAAGTATTGTGTTTGATATTAGTAAAGACAACATTTTAAAGGATTTAATAAAGTTTCCCAAAAAGAATCTTATTATTATCCTATTATTATTAGGTTTTGGGGAATGGTTTGTCAGTGACTTAATTCATTTTGCAGGCGGCTCAATAGGATTTTTTGTGTTGTGTTTGGGGGGATATTTTTACTTGAAGAACGATAAGCCTAAATTTAATGAGCCAAATAATTTAGATGGTTGGATAAAACTATGTAATGAAGATTTAAATTTTTTCGAAGAACTTGAAGCAACAAATGAATTAGAGAAACAAAATTCAAAAAGACAAAAAATATTTGAATCTATTCTTAATAGATGTGAAAAAGAAAAAATAAGTTTTATTGGACAAAAAGATTATCAAAGTTGTGTGTCTGTGTTAAAAAGCCATTTTAAACCAAAAAAGTTTGACTTCGATTTATACCGAAAACTGCCTAAATATAATTCTTCTGAAATTTTTCCAGAAGAATCGTTTAATAGTGATGCAATAATGTATTTAATAAACTTGCCTTTGTCGGCAAATGATTTTTTGTGGCTGGAAAAGTTTCCTAAAAATATACCAATATGGTTGGTAGCTTTAACTTCCAACGAAATAGAAACCAAAAATAATATAGAGGACCTAAAGTTTCAAATTTCAAGTCACTTTATAAATAAAATTATTACTTTTGATGTTAATAAAAATGAAGTAACAAATATACCTTTTTCTTTGCGGAGGTTTTTCATAAGTTCATCTAAAAATATTGAAAATACAAAAAAAAGGCTTTTGAAAGAACTTCATTTTGCCTGGCAATCTGAAATTGAAGGTATAAGAAGAATGAAGTTAAAAGAAATACAAAGAAAAAACCAAATTCTTGTTGCATCAACTGTTTTCTTATCTCCTATCCCCTCGATTGATGTTATGGCAATGACAATACTAAATTCTTTAATGATTAAAGAAATTAAGTCTATATGGGGTTGTCAGTGGTCTCCTGAAATTTTAGATAAAGTATCAAAAGAGATTTTAAGAACTGCAATCGCTCAGGGAGTTATTGAATGGAGCGGACAGACTTTAATTGGAATAACAAAATTACATGGTCCAAATTGGCTTGTCTCAGGAACATATCAGGCTGTCAGTGCTGCTTATTTAACAAGAGTAGTGTCAAGTTCATTGGCTGATTTTATGGCAATAACAAAAGGAGTAGAAGAACCTGACTTGGATTTTATAAAGAAAAATTCTGAGAAAATTGTTGAAAAAGCTTTTGAAAAAGAAAAAATCAATTGGAAAGGATTCATTTCTGATCTCAGAAAACCAGTTATGAAATTATCCTTTAATTCCTATTCGTAAAAAAACATCAAAGATGAGAAAAAATATTCTTTTTTTAAGTTTGATAATTTTAATTTCTTTAACTTCAGCCTCCTGTAGGAGAGTATCAAATAAAAATGAAAATAAATATGTAATACTGGCAAGTTTTACTGTTTTGGCGGACATAATTAGCAATGTTGTTAAAGATGATTTTATTGTTAGATCAATAACGAAACCTGGAGTTGAAGTTCATGGCTACCAACCAACTCCAAGCGACTTGGTAAATGCCTCTAGAGCTTTTGTTTTTATTGATAATGGATTTGGATTTGAATTATGGGCTGAAAAATTTGTTTCTAATTTGAAAGTCAAAAGAATTACTGTCGCGGAAGATTTAGAACCCATTTTTATCAGTGAAGATTTTTATAAAGGGAAACCCAACCCTCATGCCTGGATTTCTCCAAAAAGAGGGATCCAATACGTAGATATTCTGGTGGATTCTTTATCAGAATTGAGGCCATCCAAAAGGAAATTATTTAAAGAAAATGGAAAAATTTATAAAGATAAACTCTCTAAAATAGATAAAGAATTCTCACTTTTTATTAATAACTTAAATAAAGATAGGAGGTATCTAGTAAGTTGTGAAGGTGCTTTTTCATATTTAACAAATGATTATGGATTAGAGGAAGTTTATTTGTGGCCAGTTAATGCTGAGAGTCAAATTACTCCCAAAAGAATGACAAGAACAATCTCCCTAGTTAAAGAAAAAAATGTCCCATCTGTATTTTGCGAAAGTACAGTAAGTAATGAATCTCAAATGGTTGTTGCAAACGAAACAGGCGCTAATTTTGGAGGAAATCTTTTTGTTGATTCATTATCTGATGATAGTGGGCCTGCCAGTTCATATTTAAAGATGCTTGAGCATAATTTGGATTTGATTAAAAAAGGGCTATTTTGAATTATGGAAACAATCAATTATCAAAACTTTAGGATTGATGCAGAGAATATTTGCGTAGATTATAACGGTAAGGTGGCTTTGTATGATGCAAATTTAAGATTGAAACCTGGCCAGATTTGCGGGTTAGTAGGGATGAACGGGGCTGGTAAAACAACTTTTTTTAATGCTTTAACTGGCTTTGTAAATATTTCAAAGGGAAAAATCAGAATAAACGGTGAGTCTGTAAGATCTGCTCAAAAAGATCAGACAATTGCTTATGTTCCTCAAAATGAGGGAATTGATAGTCAATTTCCAATAAGTGTTTGGGATGTAGTGATGATGGGAAGATATGGCTCTATGAATATTTTTAGGTGTCCTAGAGAGTCTGATGTTCAAGCGGTTAAAGATGCTATTGAGAGAGTTGATCTTACTGATCATTTATCTACACCTATTGGAACCTTATCTGGAGGTCAGAGAAAACGAACTTTTTTAGCTAGAGCAATTGCGCAAAGAGCGTCAATATTACTTCTTGATGAGCCTTTTTCAGGTGTTGATATAAGAACTGAGAAACTTATTTCGGAATTATTTATTCAATTTAAAAATGAGGGGAAAACTATATTATTATCAACGCACGATATGATTCATGTACGTGAATTCTGTGATTTGGTTCTTTTAATAAATAAAACTGTTGTTGCTTATGGCGAGACCTCTGAAGTGTTTACCCCAGAAAATATTACAACCACTTTTGGAGGCATCTCACCTGATTTCTTGTTTGGACCTGAATCCTAAATTTTAAATTATATGGAGCTCTGTTCTTTTTTAACTTTAGATTCATTCATAACAGATCCTTTAACTCATGACTTTATGAGAAAAGCACTTCTTATGAGTTCATTAGTTGCAGCTGTTTGTGGTTTCCTATCAAGTTATTTGACTCTTAAAGGATGGGCTTTAATGGGAGATGCGGTGTCACATTCAGTAATGCCTGGTGTTGTGGTTGCTTATGCATTAGGTCTTCCTTTCTCTTTAGGGGCATTTATTTTCGGAGTTGGTTCTGTAGCATTGATAGGTTTTATTAAGCAGAAATCCAGAGTTAAGGAAGATACTGTTATTGGATTGGTATTTACTGGATTTTTTGCTCTTGGCATCGTATTGGTTTCCAAGATTAAAAGTAATATTGATCTGCACTCTATTCTTTTTGGTAGTCCATTAGGAATATCACTTTCGGATGTAAAACAAACTATATTCATTTCTTTATTGGTAGTAATCCTTTTGTTAATTTTTAGAAAAGATTTAATGCTTTATTGTTTTGATCCTAGGCATGCAAAAACAGTTGGGATTAACGTATTTTTTCTTCATTATTTACTACTCACATGCTTATCTTTAGCAGCAGTTGTGGGCTTGCAGTCTGTTGGAATTATTTTGGTAGTAGCTATGTTGATTACACCAGGGGCTACAGCATATTTACTTACGGATAAGTTTGATAATATGACTGCAATTTCAGTATTAAGTGCAATTATCTCAAGCCTAATAGGAATCTATGTTAGTTTTTGGTTTGATCTTGAGACAGGTGGATCAATTGTCTTGGCACAAACTTTTATATTTTTATTTGCTTTTTTATTCGCTCCTAGATATGGAATATTTAAGTTAAAGAAATTATTTGCTGGTAATAAATGATAGTGGAAGAAGAAACTTTAAATAAAAAGTGGAATTGGTGGCCATTATTCCCTTTATATCCTTATGGAAAAAAGAAAACAATTTTTAGAGAATTAATTCCTGATCAAATATGGTCCTTGGAACAAATACAGGGACTTTATTATGTTGCGGTTCCAATAAGAATGACGGTAATAAAGGTTGATAATGGATTAATGCTAATAAATCCGCTGCCTCCGACAAAAGAATTAATAAATGAGTTAGAAAAATTAATTGCGATTCACGGCAAAGTAAAAACAATTATTCTACCGAGTGCCTCTGGACTAGAACATAAAATCGGACTGCCAGCTCTTTCAAGAAATTTTAAAGATGCAGAAATCTGGCTTTGTCCTGGACAATGGAGTTTCCCCGTAAATCTACCACTTGATTTTTTAGGAATTCCATCAAAAAGAACAAGAATACTGTTTGAGGAAGGTACGCCACATAAAAACTCCTTTAAATGGTCTTCATTAGGCCCACTGAATTTAGGACTAGGAAGATATCAGGAGATAAGTTGTTTTCATTATTCTACGAAAACTCTTCATGTAACAGACGCAATAGTTGGAATAGACTCCACACCACCTGAGATATTTAATTTTGATCCAACTCCGCTTCTTTTTCATTCTAGAGAAAGAGGAGATGAACCTTTGATTGACTCCATCGAACAAAGAAAAAAAGGATGGAAAAGGTTAGTATTATTTTCATCTTTTTTGAAACCGGGGAAATTAAATATTCCACCTTTAAGGGAAATCTTTAAGTATTCATTCAAAAAAGATCTTAGAAATTGGAAATCTCATTTCGGTATTTATCCCTTTTTATGGGACGAAGATTGGGAAGCATCTCTTTTGGAAATTATGGGTGAAGATATTCCTAAAATTCAGATAGCACCAGTTTTGCAAAAATTAATTTTTCCGCGTTCAAAAGAGGTGTTACTTAAATGGTTAGAAAATATCAAGTCTTTAAAAGATATGGAATATTTAATTCCGGCACATTTTTCAGCACCTGTAAAATTTACAGTAGACGATTGTCAAAATTTAATCGATGAAATTAATTCCCAAAAATGGGACAAATTACAAGAGGATAATAAATTTCTGATGGGTTTATATAAAAAGTTGTTTGAACTAGGAATAATTCCTGAAAAAGTAAATCTTTAAAACTATTATTCTTCTATAGACATGTTTTCATCATTTTTAAGAGTTTGTTCCAACTCTTTTCTTTGCTCCATTTGTCTTAAGAAATATCCTGTCATCATTGCAGAAGATAATAAATTGGCAATGTTGTCTTTTGAAGATGTTATTTTCACATCAAATTGATCAGAAGGAAGCATTCCAAGAAGACCTTGAACATTATGTCTAATAATCTCTTGAATATCTTCACTAGCTGATTTTGCAACTCTTTGCAAAACTTCTGGAGATTGTTTTTGTAAATATTGGATTAAATCATTATCATCGTTTGGATCATTATTTTCAGTAGCAAGAAATTCTGGATTAAACATTTCTACAACTTCAAGATATAAAAACCCTACAACATCACATACCCATTAATCTAAATTATTAAGGGCAGGGAACCGAATAGGTCCAATTTTATTAAACGGCCAATATCTAAAAATAGCTTTACCAATAACCTTTTCATAGGGTAAAAATCCCCAAATATGTGAGTCCATACTGTTATTTCTATTATCTCCCATCACCCATAATGACTCTTCTGGGACGATAAGAGGCCCTATAGAATAATTTATATTTTTGTCAAAAACGTAATTTTTTTGAGCGATATCATTTAAATAAAGGTTACCTTCTCTTACTTCTACCTTGTCTCCAGGTATTCCAATTACTCTTTTTATTAGTGCAGTATCTGCTTCATAACCAGCATTAATTAATTGTTCTGGAACGTTAAAAACAATTATTTTATTTTTTAATTTTGAAAGATTTGATTTGGATGTGATTTTGGGGGTTACTTTCTCCACAAGAATTTTATCTTGTATTTGAAGAGTTGGGAGCATTGAACCTGATGGGATCCATCTTGGCTCTATGACCTGCCATCGTATAATTAAAGCGATAGATATCCAGATTAAAAGATTTTTTAAATCCTTTAGTATTGAATTTCTTTTTTCTTGAGTTGCAGACATGTTTTATTTAATTCAATTATAAAGAAAATCCCAAAGTATTTATATAAATTATGACATCATCTATTGAATGCAAAAATTTTCTTAGAAGTTTACAACTTTTAAATCTTCTTATAAAAATAGGAGTTCAAAATTTAATACTATGTCCTGGTAGTAGATCAGCACCTTTAGCAATAGCTGCTGGAGAATTGAGTAAATTAGGACTGGTAAATATTTTTAATTCAATAGATGAGAGATCTGCGGGATTCCACTCTCTTGGGATTTCTGCCGCATCTGGTAATCTTTCTTTAGTTATTACCACTTCTGGAACTGCTGTAAGTAACCTATTGCCAGCAGCAGTTGAGGCAGACCGATCTTGTAAAGGCATAATGTTTCTTACTGCCGATAGACCATTAAGATTAAAAGATTGTGGGGCTAATCAAACAGTAAATCAAGAAGATTTTTTGAGCTCAGTCTGCAGAAGAGTTTTAAGTACAAATCTAAGTGGACTGCATGAAACACAAGAAAATGAAATCTTAAATTTAGTTCGAATTACTGAGAAACAAATATCAACCTTTCCTGGTCCTATTCATTTAAATATTCCTATTGATAAGCCTTTAGATATTTCATTTTCAAATAAAAAAAATGTTTTAGAGGTTTTTGAGAGACTTTATTTGAAGAAAAAATATGTCTTTCAAAAAGTTGAAATAAAGTCTGATAAAAACAAATTCTTAGAAATTTTAAAAAATTTAAATTTAGATGAATCTGGCATTATTTTGGTAGGTCCCTATCAAGGTTCCATAAATGACTTATCTTCTTTCAATAAATCTTTAGAACAATTACAAGAAATTACTGGTTGGCCAGTATTTGCTGATCCTGTTTCAGGAGTCTATTCTGATTTGAGAGGATTAGTTGTGAATTGGGAATTAGTCTTGCGAAAACATAAGAATCGTATCAAATGTAAACAACTTATAAGGCTTGGCCCTATGTCATCTTCAATTGATTTAGAGAAGTTTCTAACAAAGTTTGAAGGTATACAAATTCTTATAAAAGAAAAAAACTATAGAAAATTGGACCCTATTAAAAAATCATTTGAATATGATTTTGGGCTATCAAATTTTACTTCCATATTGCTAGAAGAATTATCAATTAATGAAAAAAACAAAAAATCTCTTACGCCTTTAGCCCTAGATCTAATAGAGGGAGGTGAGCAAATTAAAGAAATTTTAAAAGAGAAAATTATTGATGATAATCAAATTACTGAATATAAGCTTGCAAATCTTGTTCCAAAACTTTGGCCAGCTGAAAATCCAATAATGCTCTCCGCTAGTAGCCCGATTAGAGATTGGCTTACTTTTTCTGAGAACGGCACGTTAACAAGAAATTGTTTCAGCTTTAGAGGAGCCTCTGGAATAGATGGGACTTTATCCCTTGCATTAGGAATATCTAGAATTAAAAATCCTCTACTTCTCGTGACTGGGGATTTAGCTTTTGTTCATGATATAAACGGTTGGCTAATTGAGAATTCAGTTGACATGAATTTAACAATTCTTCTAATAGATAATAATGGCGGAAATATATTTAATCGTATTTATAAAAAAAATTTAAAAGAAGATGAATTAAAAAAACTATTTGTTATGCCTAAAAAAATAAACTGGCCAAAACTCTCAGAGAGCTATCAACTAAACTTTAAAAGTGTGGCAAATTTTAAAAAATTACGAGAGGCCTTTGATTGGAGCATTTCTATCCAGAAATCTGTAATAATTAAAGTTGATATCGATCCAGAAAATGAAATTTGTGAAAAAAATGCCCTTCTTGAAAAAATAATTGGCAGTTAAATTCATTATTTTCTATCTTTAAATAATTAGGATTCATGAAAGTATTACCGGGAAAAAAAACCTTAAACTGGGCAGAATGCAAATCTTATGAGGATATATTGTTTCATAAATCAGATGAGGGAATTGCGAGAATTGCAATTAATCGGCCTGAAAAAAGAAATGCATTTAGGCCACAAACTGTAGATGAACTCATTAACGCATTTAATATCGTAAGAAATGACGAAACTATTGGGGTAGTTCTCTTTACAGGTGCGGGACCTGACAAGAAAGGTATTTATTCTTTTTGCTCTGGAGGAGATCAGAGTGTTAGAGGTGAGAATGGATATAAAAATGATGAAGGGAAGCAGAGATTAAATGTACTTGAACTTCAAAGATTAATAAGAAGTTTGCCTAAAGTTGTTATTGCCTTAGTGCCTGGTTTCGCAATTGGAGGAGGTCAGGTACTGCATTTAATTTGTGATCTTAGCATTGCCTCAGAAAATGCAATATTTGGTCAAACAGGTCCAAGAGTTGGTAGTTTTGATGGTGGATTTGGTTCCAGTTATTTGGCAAGACTTGTTGGGCAAAGAAAAGCAAAAGAAATTTGGTTTTTATGTAGAAAATATAATTCGAAAGAAGCACTAAAGATGGGCTTGATAAATGCAATTACAAAGATTGAAGAATTAGAAGCTGAGGGTGTAATCTGGGCAAGAGAGATTTTACGTAATAGTCCAACTGCTATTCGTATTCTTAAAGCTTCATTCAATGCGGAGAATGATGGGATTGCAGGTATTCAAGAATTATCTGGATACACAACTCAATTATTTTATTCGACTGAAGAAGCTCAAGAAGGTAGAGATGCCTTTCTCGAAAAACGTCCACCAGACTTTTCTGACTATAAGTGGACACCCTAGTTTATTTTTCAAAAGACCTTTTTAAATAATTATCAATGAGAATTCTTCTTGCCGCTGCTGAATGTGCTCCAATGATCAAAGTTGGAGGTATGGGAGATGTGGTTGGATCATTACCGCCATCTTTGATAAAACTCGGTCACGATGTAAGGGTAATAATTCCAGGATATGGGAAATTGTGGAGTCTTTTAGAGGTATCGAATGAACCAGTCTTTCGAGCAAATACAATGGGCACTGATTTCTCTGTATATGAAGCAAAACATCCCATTCATAATTATGTGATTTACCTAGTGGGTCATCCAACATTTGACTCTGACCAAATATACGGAGGCGAAAATGAGGACTGGCGTTTTACCTTTTTTGCTAGTGCTACTGCAGAATTTGCCTGGAATTGTTGGAAACCTCAAGTTCTCCATTGCCATGATTGGCACACTGGGATGATTCCTGTGTGGATGCATCAGGACCCTGAAATTAGCACTGTCTTCACAATTCATAATTTAAAATATCAAGGCCCTTGGAGATGGAAACTAGAAAAAATGACTTGGTGTCCCTGGTATATGCATGGAGACCACACAATGGCTGCTGCAATGTTGTACGCAGATAGAGTAAATGCTGTCTCCCCCACCTATGCAGATGAAATTAAAACCCATGAATACGGGGAAAGTCTTGAAGGATTACTTAATTACATTTCAGGTAAATTACGGGGAATTCTTAATGGCATAGATCTTGATGAATGGAATCCAGCGAAAGATCCAGTTTTACCCGCAAAATTTAGTATTAAGAATTTAGAAAATAGGCTAGAAAATAAAAAAATTCTGCAGAGAGAAATGGGTCTTGAAGTTAATCCTAAAAAATATCTCTTAGGTATGGTTAGTAGGTTAGTTGATCAGAAAGGGGTTGACTTACTTCTACAAGTTTCAAGAAGACTTTTAGCCTACACAGATTCTCAAATAGCTGTTTTAGGTACTGGAGATAGATATTTAGAGTCTGGATTATGGCAACTGGCGTTAGATTACCCAGGAAGATTTTCAGTATTTCTTACATATGATGATTCTTTATCAAGGCTTATATATGGCGGATCTGATGCATTCTTAATGCCCAGTAGATTTGAACCCTGTGGTATTAGTCAACTCCTGGCTATGAGATATGGCTCTATTCCAATAGTAAGGCGCGTCGGAGGTTTAGTAGATACAGTTTTACCTCATGATCCAGAAAATAATAGTGGTACAGGTTTTTGTTTTGATCGCTTTGAACCTATAGATTTCTATACTTCTTTAGTAAGGTCCTGGGAAGCCTTTAGGCATAAAGATAGTTGGAAATTATTACAAAAAAGAGCTATGAGCCAAGAGTTTAGTTGGCAAAGATCAGCTCTTGAATACGAAATTATGTATAAGGATGTTTGCGGAATCAAGGAACCATCACCAGATGTTGCTGAAGTTGAGAAATTTTCTTATGGACAATCAGCTGATCCATCCTTAAAAAAAAGTATGACTTAAATTCTTAATGGATCTTTCTTTATTAGAGTTAAAAGATGTTTTGGGTGATATTAAAAATCTGGGCGAGGGGGGAATAGATTCTTTAAAGTTTAAGAATATAAGTATTGACAGTAGAACTTGTTTAAAAAATGATCTTTTTATAGCTATCAAGGGTAAAAATTTTGACGGACATAGTTTTCTTCCGGAGGTTTTAAATAAAGGGGTTAAATCAGTAGTTATAAAAGAAGGTATGCAGAAATTACTTCCTGATAATTTTCCTTATTGGGTTGTAGATGACACTTTAGAGGTATTTCAAAAATTAACCTTGCTCAAAAGAAAAAAATTAAGTATCCCTGTGGTTGCGATAACTGGTTCAGTCGGCAAAACAACTACAAAAGAAATGATTGGTGAAGTTTTAAAGAAACTTGGAAAAATTAAATTATCCCATGCAAATTTCAATAATGAGATTGGGGTTGGTCTCACTATTCTTGCCACAGATAAAGAAGATAAAGTTTTGGTTCTTGAGATGGGAATGAGAGGTATTGGACAGATCGAAAATTTATCTAAATATAGTGAACCCGATATTGCAGTAATTACTAACATTGGGACAGCACATATTGGATTGTTAGGCTCTAAAAAAAATATTACTTATGCAAAGTGTGAAATTAGTAAATTTTTAAATCCCAGAGGGGTTGTAATAATACCAGCAAATGATTTACTTCTTGAAGAAACTTTAAGAGAATACTGGAAAGGTAGGGTAATAAAAGTAGAACTTTTAAATATAGAAAATCAAAAGGAGATTTTTAAGAAAGAAAATATTTTACGAGGATTTTATAATCCTTCGAATAAAAAAATCTTAATTGAAGAAAGTACATTTGAAATTTCATTTGAGGGATTTCACAATGCTTTGAATTTCTTATTTGCTTATGCAGTTGCTAAAGAGCTAGGCATTGATTACGCAAGTTTTAATAAATTTGATTTTGTAAGTTTAGGTGGAAGGAATAAGATTCTTAAATCAGTAAAAACAACAATATATGATGAGTCATATAATGCTTCGCCAGAGTCAGTAAAAGCATGTATTAAAAACCTGCTTGAAAAACCGAGAAATAAATTTTTTATATTTGGAAGTATGCAAGAATTGGGAAAAGAATCTGAAAAATATCATAAAGAAATATTCAACTTGATAAATGATACAGATATAGAAAAGTGTTTATTTATTTGCGATAAAGAAAATGAAAAAATTTACACCAATTATCTTAAAGATAAGAAAAAATTTTTAGTTTTAAATAATATTAAAGATGTACCGAAAGAGATAAACAAATCTACAAAAAAAGGTGATTCTATTCTTATAAAAGGGAGCAGATGTTGGCAACTTGAAAAAATTATTGAATTAATTAACTAGATCATGATTTCTTTCCCCCCCAATTCTCTATATTTACTTGCTTAGTTCTTGAGATCGCTAATGAATTATCTTTAGAGTCTTTTGTGATCACTGAACCAGCACCTGTTGTTACAGATTCCCCTAGATTTATTGGTGCTACAAAAACTGTATTTGCACCAATACTGGAATTTTTACCAATTTTTGTTTGATGTTTTTTCTGACCATCAAAATTTGCAGTAATAGTTCCTGCTCCAATATTTGTAGATCTTCCAATAATAGAATCGCCAATATAACTTAAATGGTTTACTTTAGATTCTTCATCTAATTGACTATTTTTGATTTCAACAAAATTACCTATCTTGCTAAAGGAAGATATTTTGGAATTAGGTCTTATATGACTGTAGGGACCAATTTTTATATGGTCTATTATTTGCGAATCATAAACGGTGGAATTGGAGATTTCACAATGAAATCCCACATTAGAATTCTCAATAAAAGTATTTGGTCCGATAATACAATGACTATTTATTTTCGTATTTCCTCTTATGTGTGTATTAGCCTCTATGATTACATCCTTACCAATTTCAGCTTCTTCACTAATTGAAGAACTTGCTTTATTAATAAAAGTTACACCATTAAGCATATGCTTTTCTTTAATTGAATTTTGAATACTTTCCTCGCACTCTGATAGTTGAATTCTGTTATTAATTCCTTGAAGCTCTCCATTATCCTTTATCTCCAAGCTTAAGGAATTTTTTAACAAAGATACCGTATCTGTTAAGTAAATCTCTTTTTGATTATTATTGCTTTGAAGTGTATTAATTATTTCTGACAATTTACCCCAGTTAAAACAGTAAACACCCGCATTTATTAACGGATTTTCTCTTTCTAGATCATTACAATCTTTTTCTTCAACAATTCTCTCAATAAAATCCTCCTTCAAAAAAACTCTGCCATACCCATAAGGATTTTTTTTCTTAGTGGTTATTAAAGAAACATCTGCATTTTTTGAATCATGTGAATTTAGTAGCTTATTTAGGGTCTCAGGCTTGATGAGAGGCACATCCCCATTAAGGACTAAAAGTTTCCCTTCATTTTTTTTTACTGCTTTACAAAGTACTTGGATAGCATGACCAGTTCCTGATTGAGGATCTTGGACAACAAATTTGATTTTTTTATTGTCTGTTATTGACTCTTGTACTTCGTCTGATTTGTGTCCAGTAATTACGAAGATTTGTTCGGGATTTAATTCAATACAAGAATCAATTACTCTTTGCAAAAGACTTTTCCCAGAAATTTTATGTAAAACTTTTGGCAATGAGCTTTCCATCCTAGTTCCCTTACCTGCAGCCAATATCGCAACACTTAACATACTTTTTTGAATATATATATTTATAAATCTAACTCTTGAAGGACGACTTCGTCATTCCCCACTTCTTTCTCCATAGCTTTGTGGATAGTAGATTTGATGATAATTGCTCATTTAATCTTTTCTTGATGATATCGTCTTTACTTGAGTTCAAATTTTGATCTCTATATGGAATGCTCGCTTTAGTTAAGAGATGTTCCTCTTCCATTGCAGATAATTTTTCTAAGTTGAAATAAGGTTTCAATTTGTTTTTATGTAATTTTGCAATTGCAACAGTACCCTGACTCCAAAAATTTCTCTCATTAAAAAATGGTTTAATTGTAAAAATTTCTAATCCAAGATTTCTTAACGTTTTTCTTACCGCCGCTGAAGAAGAATAAGTTATTAAATAACCCTGAGGATTAAGTTTCTCTACCACCTTATTTAAAAATTCAATTGTCCAAACTTGTGGGCATTTTTGGGGAGAAAAACCATCTAAATAAATTAGATCGAATTTATCATCAGAAGGAATATTATTAATTTTTTCTCTAGCATCCCCCCATAAAATTCTACATTTAAAAAATTGATCTTCAAAATAATCGCTTCGGTACAATGATTCAAATATTCTTTTGACTTGTGGAGCCCATAATTGCAGGAAAGATTTATTGCTCAGCGAATATTCAAGAGGCCTTTTATCAATCTCTAATGCGTACAAATTTAAATACGATTTTTGTTTTATTAATTTATTTAATAAAGAAGCAGAGTTATATCCTAACCCAAAACATATATCCAAAACATTAAGAGATTTTCCTTTAAATCTTTCCAAATTCGAAGGAGCCGTAAACTTTATTCTTGTTTCCTCAAATGCACCTAATGTGCTATGGAAATTCTCTCTAAAGAATACACTTCTTAGAGAGTAACTCCCATCTTTTGTTAAAACTTCTTTTAATTCAGACAAAAACTTTTTGAGTTAGATAGTTAATTTGGCAAGGTCTTCCCAAAAAGCTGGATATGAAACGCTAGATGCATCTGCTCTTAAAATTTTTGAGGTTCCTTTGGCGAGTAGTGATGCGATAGCAAGACTCATTGATACTCGATGATCTGTTTCACTATCTACCTCCGCAGAATGAAATTTTGATTGGCCATTAATAATTAATCCATCCTCTTTTTCAGTGATTTCAGCACCGAATTTTCGCAACTGTCTTGCCATGACTTTTAATCGGTCTGTTTCCTTAACTCTTAATTCCTGTGCATCATTAATTTCAGATACTCCATCACAAAAACAGGCAGCTACAGTGAGAATTGGAATTTCATCTATGAGTTTTGGGAGAATATCTCCTTGAATGGTGAATGATCTTAAATTATTTGCAGTATGTACCTTAATAGATCCAATAGGTTCTCCTGCAATAGTAGATTTATCCAAAATTTCATAATTGCATCCCATCAAATCCATTACATTTAATATTCCTGTTCTAGTGGGATTTAATCCAACATTTTTAATTAAAACTTCTGAATTTGGAACAATAGATGCAGCAATCATCCAAAAGGATGCAGAACTGATGTCTCCAGGGATTAATATTCTCTGACCATTTAAGTTGCTCCCCGACTTTATTACAATATTTCTTCCTAATTCTCCTCTAATACTTATGTTTGCCCCAAATGCTTTTAGCATTCTTTCTGTATGATCTCTTGAAGATGCTGGCTCAATAACAGAAGTGGTTCCAGAAGCTTTAAGGCCTGCCAATAATATTGCGGATTTTACTTGAGCACTTGCTACAGGGGTTCCAATAACACATCCTTTGAGTTTATTTCCATCAATTGAGATTGGAGCTTTGTTCCCCTTCTCTCTACCATAAATTTTGCCACCCATCAAAGATAAAGGTTTGCCCACTCTACCCATTGGCCTCTCATTGAGAGACATGTCCCCCGTTAAGATAAAATTCTTATCCTCTTGACCGGCTAGTAACCCCATCAATAATCTCATGGTGGTTCCCGAATTCCCACAATTTAGAATCTCTTTAGGCTCTTTTAATCCATCAAGACCCAATCCTGAAATCGTAAAAGGCTCATCTTTTTTTATTTCCGGTATATTTACACCTAATTTTCTAAGACAATCAGCAGTTGAAAGCGGATCTTCAGAATGTAAAAACCCCTCAATAGTGGTGTCACCCTTAGCGATACTTCCAATTATTAAAGCTCTGTGAGAGATGGATTTATCTCCAGGTACTTTTATTTTTCCTTTTAAATTAATTCCACCTTTTATTGTGCGGATATTATTCATTTCCAAATTAATACTTGATGAAATTTATATAAAACAAATTAGTTCTATATTATCAATAAGTTTGATTTTAAAAAAAAAATAATCAAATTAAGTAACTGTTTTCTATAATAAATCGAGAAAAGGATCCGACTATTAACCTTACTTATTATCACGTTGCAAAGGATGTTCCAGAATTTAATCCTGATATTGCAATTGTCATTGATGTTTTAAGAGCTACAACTACAATTTCTTGGGCTTTAAATAATGGAGCTGACTCAATACAAGTTTTTGCAGATTTAGATCTATTAAAAAAATCTGCAGTCAAGTGGCAAGCTGATGAGAGACTAATGCTCGGAGAGAGAGGCGGAAAAAAAATTAATGGCTTTGATTTAGGGAATTCTCCTTTATCAGTTACAAAAGAAGTTGTTAATGGTAAAAGACTTTTTATGAGCACAACTAATGGGACTAAATCGTTGCATAAAGTTCAAAATGCGAACTATTTATTTGCTATGGGGCTCCCAAATAGGAAAGCAGTTGCCGAAAAAATCATTTCATTAGAAAGAGAAAATGTTTTAATACTTGGTAGTGGTTGGGAAGGCTCATATTCACTTGAGGATTCTTTGGCTGCAGGTGCATTGGCTTCATACTTGCAACAGAACTGTGATTTTGAAATTAATATTATGAATGATGAATTACAGGCTGCTTTGGCACTCTGGGATTTTTGGAAAAATGATATTTTGAAGTGTTTAAAAACAGCAACCCATGGCAAAAGATTGACAAGTCTTGGAGATTATGAGGATGATTTAAAATGTTGCTCTGAACTTGATTGCTTAGATATTGTTCCAGCTCAAGTTGAAAGAGGTGTGATTCGTGCCTCATGATTTACGAATTGGTTTATTAGGAGTAAAGATTTGACTGATTTTCTAGTGGCTGCATTGCAAATTACAAGCACTTCAAATGTTGAAGCGAATTTTGTTGAAGCAGAAGAACAAATTGAATTGGCCGCTAGAAGAGGTGCTGAGTTAATCGGGTTGCCTGAGAATTTTGCTTTTTTAGGAGAAGATGACGAAAAACTTAGATTAGCTTCTGATTTGTCAATTAAGTGTACAAACTTCCTCAAGACTATGTCGCAAAGATATCAAGTGTTTCTTTTGGGTGGAGGTTATCCTGTTCCTGCTGGTGATGATAGTCATACTTTAAATAGATCAGTTCTTTTTGGAAGAGATGGACAGGTCATGGCACAATATGACAAAATCCACTTGTTTGATGTTGATTTGCCGGATGGAAATTTATATAAGGAATCATCAACTATTTTGTCAGGAGAGGAATATCCTCCTGTTGTAGATATTCCAGGTTTATGCAAAGTAGGATTATCAATTTGTTATGATGTTAGATTTCCTGAACTTTATAGATATCTCTCTTCGAATGGTGCAGAGTTAATTATGATTCCCGCCGCTTTTACAGCATTTACTGGAAAAGATCACTGGCAAATCTTACTGCAGGCAAGAGCAATTGAGAATACAGCATATGTAGTTGCTCCAGCTCAAACTGGGATTCATTATGGAAGAAGACAAAGCCATGGACATGCAATGGTAATTGACCCGTGGGGAACTGTTTTGTCTGATGCTGGGAAAACCCAGGGGGCAGCAATAGCTCCAGCTGATAAAGAAAGAGTAAAGAAAATTAGAGAACAGATGCCAAGCCTTAAACATAGAAAAAATAAATTGTTTTCAAACTAATGTCAAAGGTTTTTAAAAACAAACTTTTACGTTATTTATATGTTTTTTTATTTTTAAATCCTACGATTCTCCCAGTTAACTCTTCAAGTGCTTTAGCAGCATGGTCTCTAAACTCAAATGGGGTTTTAGAATTAAGAACTAAATCAAACACAAATTTAAAAGCATATTTTCAGAAATCTAACCAATTATATGGGGATAGATTCTGGGTTGATTTTCCAGGAGAATTAAAAAATCCCAGAACTTTAAAAGGTAATGGTCCAATAAAAGAAATCAGATTAGGTAAACCTAAAAGAGGTAAAACAAGACTAGTAATCGAATTCAAAGAAGAAACTTATTTGAACCCTTTGACTTGGCGAATGATTGGATTAAATCAAAATTCTTGGAGAATAAAACTTTTTAAACCAAAATATGCATTTAAAAAGATTGGTGAAGGTTTCGTTGAAAAGAAAGTTGAAAAATTTAAAGTAAATAGAAACTCGAACTATTTGAATAAAAGGGGGCATGATTTCCTTGAATTGCCAAATGTAAAAGAGAATAAATTTTCGGTTGTTATCGATCCAGGGCATGGAGGGCCAGACCCAGGAGCAATTGGTATAGGAGGTATTCGAGAAACAGATGTTGTTCTCGAAGTATCCAAAATAGTTGAAAAGTTACTGTCTCAGAAAGGTGTCAAAGTAACCTTGACTAGAAAAAATGAAGTTGATTTGGATTTACCCCCTAGAGTCTCCTTTGCTAACAAAACGAACGCGGATATCTTTGTGAGTATTCATGCAAATGCCTCAAGAGGGAAAAGAAGAGATATTAATGGTTTAGAGACTTTCTATTTTAAGGGGTGGAAAGGTAGATCACTCGCTAAAGGAATTCAAAAACAAATTCTAAGAGTTTCTCCTGGGAGTCCTGACCGAGGAGTTAAACAAGGTAGATTTTACGTAATTAAAAATACTAAAATGCCTGCAGTTCTTGTCGAAATTGGATTTTTAACAGGAAGATTAGATGCAAGAAGATTAGAAAAACCGACACATCGTAAAAGAATTGCTTATGCAATTGCAAAAGGTATTCTCGAATATCTTTCTAAAGTACGATGAAACTTAAAGTAGGTATATTTGATAGTGGTATAGGTGGCTTTACCATCCTAAATGCCTTAATAAAAACTCGAAAAGATGTTGAAGTTTTTTATTTGGCTGATACAAAAAGAATCCCTTTTGGAAACAAAAAATCTGAAGAAATAAGATGCATCGCAGAAGAAATATGCATCTTTTTTAAAGATAAGAATTTGGATGCTATTTTAATAGCCTGTAATACCACAAATGCATGTGCACTTGATGTTGTAGAGAAAGCATTGAGGATCCCTTGTTTTGACCTTATAAACTCTGTATCAGAAGAAGTTAAAAAACAAACTATTGGAGTTTTAGCAACTCCTACAACAGTAAGATCATCATTTTACAGAAATGCTATGAACTCTAAAAAAGAGAATTTAGAAATATATCAGCAAGAATGTCCAGAATTTGTATCTGAGATCGAAAAAGAAAAACTTAATTTTGGTAAATTAAACTATTTATCAGAATTGTATTTAAGGCCACTAATAAATAAGAATATTCAAGAATTAATACTTGGATGTAGTCACTATCCTCTAATTTATGATTTTTTAAGAGAAAAAATAGACTCTAATATAAATATTATTGATCCATCGGAAGCATTAGTAAAAAAATTTAATGAATCTTTCGTTATCCCAAAAACTGACTGTTATGAAAGTGTTTCTTACGAAAATGTAAAATTCTTTGTCACTTCAGATAAGATTGAATTTTCCAAAAAAGTAAAAACTTGGCTCGAAATTAATAAAGAAATTAGGTTAG
Source organism: Prochlorococcus sp. AG-347-J20 (assembly GCA_003281485.1). Classification (GTDB taxonomy): domain Bacteria; phylum Cyanobacteriota; class Cyanobacteriia; order PCC-6307; family Cyanobiaceae; genus Prochlorococcus_A. Next base: position 116,962 of record QCBW01000002.1, read on the forward strand.
TTAACCTCCGAAGCAATGTTTGATTCTCTAATATATAAGAGAGGTCAATCATGAACACAGTAACAGAGCTACTACAACCAGTTGAAAATGATCTTGATGATCTTATTCTTGAACTGAAAAATCTAATAGGAGCTGGTCATCCAATTCTTCAGGCTGCAGCAGAACATTTGTTTAGTGCTGGTGGAAAAAGATTGAGACCAGGTATCGTTTTATTACTTTCAAAAGCTATATCTCCTGAATTTAATTTAACTAGTAAACACAAAAGACTTGCAGAAATAACTGAAATGATTCATACAGCATCATTAGTTCATGATGATGTAGTTGATGAAGCATCTATAAGAAGGGGGGTAGATACAGTACATAGTAGATTTAACACCAGAGTTGCTGTTTTGGCCGGTGACTTTCTTTTCGCTCAAGCAAGTTGGCATTTAGCAAATCTTGACAATGTAGACGTTGTTAAATTACTTAGTAGAGTAATAATGGATTTAGCAGAAGGTGAAATTAAACAAAATTTAAATAGATTTGATTCGGCTCAATCTTTTTCTAAATACATCAATAAAAGCTATTGTAAGACTGCATCCTTAATTGCAAATAGTTGTAAAGCGGCTGGAGTTCTGACGAATCTAAATGATAAAGAGTTATCTTCGCTATATGATTTTGGTAAAAATATAGGTTTGGCTTTCCAAGTTGTGGATGACATTCTTGACTTCACCGGTAATGATAAACAACTTGGAAAACCTGCTGTAAGTGATCTTGCTAGCGGTTATCTTACTGCACCAGTTTTATATGCTTTAGAAGAAGACAAAAAATTGTCTTTACTGATAAACAGAGAACTTGCTGAAAAAGATGATTTAGATGATGCGCTGAATATCATTATGAATTCTAAAGCTATCGAAAACTCTAGAAAACTAGCTGAGGAATTTGCAACTATCTCTAAGGAAGCTCTAGTTTGGCTACCTGATTCAGAATATAAGAGAGCATTAATGGCTCTTCCAGAATTTGTTCTAAGCCGTATTTATTAGATCTATTAAAAATAAATTATTCCAGCTAAATTATTATTAAAATTTTTGAAAATCATTAATTATTCGACTAAATTTACTAAGCATAGATTTATTTAATGTCTTTAGATAAAAGAAATTCAATCAATAACATACTTGAAGAAAAGAGAATTTTTCATCCCTCAAAAAAATTTGCAGAAAACTCAAATATTAGTTCTCAAGAAGAATTACTAAATCTAAAAAAACGAGCATCAGATAATCCTATGCAATTCTGGGAATCTTTTGCAAAATCTGAACTAGATTGGTTTAAGCCATTTCAAACTGTATTAGATAGCGATAATGCTCCTTTTTTTAAATGGTTTAAGGAGGGGAAACTTAATATTACTTATAACTGCTTAGATAGACACATTAAGAGAGGAATTGGAGGAAAGACTGCTCTCATATGGGAAGGTGAACCTGGAGACAGCAAAAAATTTACTTATGAAGAACTTTTAAAAGAGGTATGTAAAGCTGCTAATGCATTAAAAACTATTGGAGTTAAAAGAGGAGATTTGGTATGTATTTATATGCCAATGATTCCTGAGGCAATGTTTGCGATGTTAGCTTGTGCAAGAATCGGAGCCCCCCACTCTGTTGTTTTTGGAGGATTTTCTTCGGAAGCTCTCAAAGATAGATTAATTGATGGAAACGCTAAAGTTGTTATCACTGCAGATGGTGGATTTAGAAAAGATAAGGTGATTGAGCTTAAGCGGGCAGTTGATACGGCAATCGAAAGTGGGGCGGATAAAGTTGTTGAAAAAGTGGTTGTCGTTCAAAGAACTAAAAAAAATATTTCTATGATTAATGGTAGAGATTTTTGGTGGCACGAATTGTTGATAGATCAAAAAGAAGAGTGTGAACCCGAAATAATGAATAGCGAAGATAGACTTTTTATTCTTTACACTTCAGGTTCTACTGGAAAACCTAAAGGTGTTGTCCACACTACAGGTGGTTATAACCTGTGGTCTCATTTAACATTTAAATGGATCTTTGATTTAAAAGATGATGACATTTATTGGTGTACGGCTGATGTTGGTTGGATTACAGGCCATAGTTATATAGTTTATGGACCATTATCTAATGGCGCTACTACTGTAATGTTTGAGGGGGTTCCAAGACCTTCTAATTTAGGGGCTTTTTGGGAAATTGTTCAGAAATATAAGGTTTCTATTTTTTATACTGCTCCAACAGCGATAAGAGCATTTATGAAGTCTGGACGTGAAATTCCTGATAAATATAATCTAGATAGTCTTAGACTTTTGGGTACAGTCGGAGAGCCCATTAATCCTGAAGCATGGATGTGGTACAAAGAAGTTATTGGCAATAATAAATGCCCTATAGTTGATACATGGTGGCAAACTGAAACTGGTGGTGTCATGATTAGTCCTTTGCCTGGAGTTGTTGCGACAAAGCCGGGTTCAGCTACTTTCCCTCTGCCAGGAATCGAAGTCGAAATCGTCGATAAGAATGGAGATAAGGTTCAGGAGAACGAGGGTGGCTATTTAATTATTAAGAAACCATGGCCAGGAATGATGAGAACAATTCACGGAAACTCAGAGAGATATTTGGAGAGTTATTGGGAATATATTTCCTTTAAAGGAGAAAAAAATGTTTATTTTGCTGGAGATGGAGCACGCATTGATGAAGATGGATATATATGGATTATGGGAAGAGTTGATGATGTTATAAGTGTTTCAGGACATCGGTTAGGAACAATGGAAATAGAATCTGCTTTGGTAAGTCATAAATCAGTTGCAGAAGCTGCTGTTGTTGGAAAAAAAGATGATTTGAAAGGTGAAGTAATAGTCGCTTTTATATCTCTTGAGAAAGATGTTAATAGTTCTTCAGAATTAGTAGAGGAATTAAAAAAACATGTTGTTATTGAAATTGGAATTATCGCTAAACCAGAAAAAATAATAATTTCTGACGCACTTCCTAAAACACGAAGTGGAAAAATTATGAGGAGAATTTTAAGATCTTTAGCTGGTGGAGAAAAAATTAGTGGTGATATTAGTACTCTTGAAGATAGTTCTGTTTTAGAAAAGCTGAAAGAATTATCTTAATCAGATGCATCAATTAAATTAGAAATTTTTTTTATAGTATTTCTTTTGAATTCATCATCGGCCCAGTCTCCCAAAAAATTTTCTCTAAGTCCTGCACTTGCAATAATAGTGTGAGTTCCTTTTAACATTACGCCTTTAGAATTATCTTCTTTTCTACCTTTCAGACAAGAAAATAATTTATCGGTTTGATCTAATTCGTCTGAGTTAAATTTTATTAGGAAGTTATTTTTTTGATTGTATGTTTTTTCAATTAATCGCAATGTTCTTTCAGGGCTTGGGCTGAATTCACTGTTAAATTCTAATTTTTGAGAAATTTGTTTCAAAAATGGAATTGATTTATTGGCACTAAAGTTATTGAAACTAATTGATATGAATTTTTCGCAATTTCTTCCTCCATCAGGAGAAATTAAATGAAGTTTACAGCCTAGACTGTGCCCAATTCTTATTGAAGGAATTGTTGTTCCTATCCTCTTGGATAAAGATATTCGGCAATTTTTGAAATCTCTCCATGCTTTAATAGCAAGTTGTTGGTGATCAAATTGAGGAGTATATTTATATGCATGTACTGCATAGTTTTTATTAATTAAACTTTCTATGAATCTTTTATAAGTTAAATCTGGTTTAGAAGCAAGATAACTTCCACCAATAAATTCCACAATTTTTTTAGGGTTTGAAGGCCAATAACAAAAATTATTAAATTGATATTTTGTAAAAGTCATCTTTCATAAACAAACAATGTTTCAAAAATTATTTTCTAATTATGTTTCTTAATTTATATTAATTTAAGAGAAATTTTTATTAAATGCGTCAAGATAAATGAAAGTATTATCAGCTAATTGGAACTATCTAATAAAAAAGAATTAAATCAATTGGATATTCTTCAAGATCAAGTTATCAGTTGTCCCTCTGAAAAGAGTTTTGCTAATCAAAATAAAAAAATTGAGAAAATTTTAATTCTTGATACTGAAACAACAGGTTTAGACGAAAATAAAGATGAAGTGATAGAGATAGGTTGTATTTTGTTTGATGTTTCTTTTAAGTGCGTGCTTTCACAAGTTTCATTTTTATTCCCAGTTAATAATAATGAAGCTGAACATGTTAATGGAATTTCAGCTGAAGTAACTAATATCTCTCAACCATGGGAAGATGGATTGAATTTCTTTCTAAAACTTGTTGATTGTTCAGATTTCATTGTTGCGCATAATGTAGAGTTTGATAAGAAATGGTTTGGCAAAGGAAGATTGCCTAAGCTTAATAAAAAATGGATATGCAGTTTAGAGGATATTAATTGGTCTTCTCAAAAATTACTAAAAACAAGACCTTCAGTAACTGATCTGGCCCTATCTTTTTCAATACCAGTTTGGAATTTACATAGAGCTTTGTCGGACTGTTTTTATATATCTGAGGTATTCAAAAAATGTGATAATTTAGAGGAACTTTTACTTAAAGCTACCGAACCAAGGTTTTTATACAAGGCGCTTATTAGTTACGAAGACAGATCTTTAGCTAAAAATGCTGGGTTCAGATGGAATAGTCCTGTGCAAGGAGCTTGGTCAAGAAAATTAACTACTGATGAGGCAAAAAATCTTGATTTTAAAGTAGAGATTTTGAATTAATATTCAATAAATTTTTGACTAAGAAAATATCTAGTGCATCTTACAGGGCATCCATTTATTACCCATTTTATGTGCTCCAATACATCCGTATTTAGAGGCAGCCTTTTCAGCTTCTTGTTTAGTGTTAAATAGATCTGACATAATATTTTCTTTGCCTGAATTTGAGATTTGTTTGGAATGATTATGATGATTGTATTTAGAATTAGGTGAATACTCCAATATTCCCATAGTCGTTAAACCGAATGAGATAATTCCCATCCCTACTACTGATAAATTGATTATTCCCATTGCTACTGCCCCAATAGAAAATACTCCCATTGGGACTATCCCAATACTTATTACTCCCATTGGCACTATTCCTATTGAAACTATGCCTAGTGGTGCTATTCCAAAAGCAATTTTTTTTGGTTTTGTACCGCAATGCTGATTCTCTTTATTTTTATTAATTCCCAATTTTTTTTCTAAATGTTAAATTAAAATTGTCTCACAATACCACTAATCAAAGATTTATTTCTATTTGAATTAAAAAATTTTGAATTATTTTCTAGAACTTTGAATAACCTAAAAAATCTAAGAGGAACAATTGACCTATTGCCTGATCAATTAATAAAGTGGCAAAACGTTGAGAAAATTTTATTTGAGCAGCTTGAAAGAGCATCTATCAAAGAAATAAGAACACCAATATTGGAAATGACTGAATTATTTATAAGAGGAATTGGTGAAGGAACAGATGTTGTCAGTAAGGAAATGTATACATTTCTTGATAGGGGGGAGAGATCATGCACTCTTAGGCCTGAAGGAACCGCCTCCGTTGCGCGAGCGTTAATACAAAATGGAATATCGTCTAATCCACTTCAGAAACTTTGGTACATGGGACCTATGTTTCGATATGAAAGACCTCAAGCAGGCAGGCAAAGACAGTTTCATCAGTTAGGTGTTGAGTTTATAGGATACGATTCAGTTAGAAGCGATGTTGAGATTATTGCTCTAGCTTGGGATATTTTAAGTAAATTAGGAATAAAAGATCTTAATCTTGAAATAAATACGTTAGGTGATCTTTATGATAGATCAAATTTTCAAAAATCCTTTTTAAAATGGTTAGAAATAAACAAAGACTCTCTAGATTTAGATTCTCAAAATAGGATTACTAAAAATCCCTTAAGGATATTGGACTCTAAGAATATTCAAACTAAAAAAGCTCTTGAAAATGCTCCAAGATTATTTGATTTTTTGTCTGAAAAAAGTCATAAAAGATATTCAGATTTTAAAAAACATTTAGAGGTTTTAAAAATACCTTACGTTGAAAATTTTAATCTAGTAAGAGGTTTAGACTATTACACCCATACAGCTTTTGAAATTACTAGTGGTGCTCTAGGCTCACAAGCTACTGTTTGCGGAGGAGGAAGATACGACGATTTAATAAAACAAATGGGGGGGCCAAATACCCCTGCAATTGGATTCGCTATTGGTTTAGAAAGATTAATTTTACTAGCGGGGAAACAGCTTGAAGTCCCAAGGAATACTGATATTTATATTATAAATCAAGGCTTAATTGCTGAATCATTAGCTATGAATTTATCTAGAAAATTAAGAACTTACGATTTGATAGTTGAGTTGGATTTAAGTGGAGCCTCATTCTCTAAACAATTTAAAAAGGCTAATAAGCTAAAATCTAAAAGTATTATTGTAATTGGTGATGATGAGGCAGTTAAAGGTGAATTTGTTATAAGACTCTTTGATCAATCAGGGAATGGGAATGAAGAAGAGGTTATATCTTTTGAGAATGATATTGAATTGGAAAAATGGATAAATAACAATTTACTTGCGAAGTGATGCTCTTAAAGTTTGTAATAATTTTTCTTTTTATATTTATTTGTTTTTATTTAGGGAATTTTCTTAAATTAAATAGAAAACAAAAAGTTTTGAGGGCTAAAAAATTAACAGCTTTTAATAAAAAGAATCTTAATAACTGGATGAATTTAACTAAAAAAGAAAGATATGACTTATCTAAACAAGATTCTGTTAACTATATGGACAGAAGAAAAATTTTACTAGAAGAAATTAGAAATGAATATAAGAAAATAACGAGAAAAAATTCTGAGGGGAATATTAAGAAAAAATAATTATGGAAAATTACTGGACTTCTAATAAACCCATAAAAGGATTAAGACATTTTGTTTTAGTAAATGAGACTAGAGAACAAGAAAATATTATTTTTTCGATGGTTTCTGTGCTTGATTCTGAAATTAATTTAAAAACTACCTACGAAGAATTACTAAATAGTGGAAATTGGTACAAGGGTTGGATCAATCTCCCAAAGCTTCAATCGATTACAGAAGAATACGTTAACTATAAATCCATCAATAAAGGAGAAGGTATAGATGAGATATTTATAAATGAAGATTCTTTATTTAGTATTTCTTAATTTGACATAAGTCATTATGATCTCTTTTCTTTATTAACACAAAGTTTTTTTGTTACTTAATAATTATTTAAAAGTTTTACCCCTTTCAAAAAAATAAAATTAACGTTATCAAGGATTAATATTATTTACTTAATCCAATGTTAGGGGATATGTGGAGCTCATCAGAGTTGACTGCGGAAAAACTAGGAATAACTGAAATTAAACTTTCTTTTTTACGTGAAAATGGAATACTCAAGCCTGGGATTCATTGGAAAAGCTCTCCACTCGGTCAGAAAAAACCTTGGAACCCCAAAGCGCTTTACAATATAAAAATGTGCAGAAAAATAATTAATAAATTCTATTCTGAAGAAAACTATAATATCGCAGCATAAAAGCAAATATATATATTTATTGAATTGGAAGATACATAAAATTTCTATTCTATTAAATTCTCATCTTTACACTCAATTAGAGTGTTTTGCAAAGTTGGATATAAGTTAATCATATTTATATATTGTTTTGATTTTCTGTAAGATTTTGCAGCCTTTTTGTAATGAACTTCAGATTTCATTTCTAGTGAAAATTTTCTAGAAGACTCTTGAGAAGTAGTCATAATATTAGATGTCTTATCTCATATTTAATAATTGTTTGAGAATGAGGCAATAAAAAGGGTGGTTTAATGAAACAAAACATCGTTTAATGTCAGCAAAAAGAAATTTAATAAAAATAAATTGAACTTAAAACTCATTCTATTTGATATGAAATCTATTCTCTAGCAATAACTTTACTGTTGAAATCTAACTTCTTTTATAGTTAATCGTTTTGGTAAATAGATTAATTTTTTTTTCTTAGGATTACTAATTTTTACAATTTTGTTGTGAATTCAACTGTTTGATGAAAATTAAAGTATTCTCAAAACGTTTAAGCTAATCATTTCCTAAATGCAAACCTACGGTAATCCAGATACCACTTACGGGTGGTGGGCTGGAAATTCAGGTGTAGCTAATCGCTCAGGAAAATTTATCGCTGCTCATGTAGCTCATGCAGGATTAATTGTTTTCTGGGCTGGTGCTTTCACCCTTTTTGAACTTTCACGATTTGATCCTAGTGTTCCTATGGGTCATCAACCTTTAATTGTTCTTCCACACTTAGCTACTCTAGGAATAGGGTTTGACGCTAATGGCGTTGCGATGGGAGATACTAAACCTGTACTTGCGATAGCAATTGTACACTTAGTTTCTTCTATGGTTTTAGCGGCTGGAGGACTTTTACACTCACTACTTCTTCCAGGAAATTTAGAAGATTCAGATATTGCTAGAGCAAGAAAATTCAATATTGAATGGGATAATCCTGACAAATTGACATTTATTCTTGGACATCATCTCCTCTTCTTAGGATTTGCGGTTATTGCTTTCGTTGAATGGGCCAGAGTCCATGGGATTTATGATCCAGCTATTGGTGCTGTAAGACAAGTTGAATACGAATTAAATTTAGCAAAAATTTGGAATCATCAAACAGACTTTTTGACTATCGATAGCCTGGAAGAGGTTATGGGTGGTCATGCATTCCTAGCTTTTGTCGAGATAACAGGTGGTGCATGGCATATTGCTACTAAGCAAGTAGGAGAATTTACCAAGTTCAAAGGTAAAGGTCTTCTATCAGCCGAAGCTGTTCTATCTTGGTCATTGGCAGGTATAGGCTGGATGGCTATTATCGCAGCTTTCTGGAGTGCATCAAATACAACTGTATATCCTGTTGAATATTTTGGTGAACCACTAGAGTTGAAGTTTAGTATTTCTCCATATTGGATTGATACTGTTGATCTTCCTGATGGTGAGTTTACATCAAGGGCATGGTTAGCAAATGTTCACTACTACTTTGGTTTCTTCTTTATTCAGGGTCATCTTTGGCATGCTCTAAGAGCATTAGGATTTGATTTTAAGAGAGTTACTAATGCTATTAGTAATATTGATAGTGCCACAATTACTCTCAAGGATTAAATTCTCGAGTTAATCTTTAAATTAAAGGCCCTCTATAGGGCCTTTTTTATTTGAAAAATTTTGTTTATTAATTTAGATTGATAATTATATGTTTTTGAAATCATTGAATATTTTTTCTCTACAGAATAAAGATATTTTTTCAAATTCTCTCTTAGTAAGTTTTTTGGGATTATTAATTATATTTTTTTTATTAATTTTTGGGAGAAAATTTAAATTAGCTGTTCAACTTGAGCGATTTGGATTGCCGATTGCAGTTATATCAGGAATTTTAGGTATATCTATAGGCCCATTTGGAGCGTTACACTTTTTACCAAAAGAAACAATCAATGTTTGGAGTAATTTTCCTACTCCTCTTTTATCATTAGTCTTCGCAACTTTAATGATGGGAAGACCTATCCCTAATATAAATGGTTTAGTTAAACCAATTTTTAATCAATTTCTATTAGCTCTTTCACTAGGTTTCGGACAATTTTTTGTCGGTGGTCTTGTTGTTAAATATTTTCTGCCTCCATCTTTGGATGCAAATCCTCTAATGGGTTGTTTAATAGAGGTAGGTTTTGAAGGTGGCCATGGAGCTGCATCAATAATTGGTGAAAGTTTTAATAAACTAGGTTTCCCAAATGGTTTAGATCTTGGTTTGGCTATGGCAACAATGGGTCTATTATCCTCTTCAATATTGGGTAGCATATTTATTTTTCTTGGTAGAAGTTTAGGTCTTTCAGATACTGAGGAAATACTTGAACAAAAAGATACTCTAAAGGGAAAAAATAAGACAAGAATTTTTGCAGATTTAAGAATTTTTATAATAAATCTTGGATTCTCTGGTTTGGCAATTTCTTTTGGTGTTTTGCTACTTAAATTTTTAAGGTATATTTCAAGTTCTTTTGGTGATTTTTCGAAGGAAATTATTTTTTCACTACCAGTATTCCCTTTTATCCTTATAGGTTCGCTCCTTATTAGATATATTTTAGAGAAAACTAAAAATACAGAATTTATTTCAAATATTCTGCAAAGGGAGATTGGTATTTTATCTACAGACTTATTGATTTTTACAGCTATGGCGAGTTTAGATATTGCAGTTGTTTTTGATAATTGGATACTTATTTTAGTGTTTACTATTTTCGGTTTATTTTGGAATTTAATATGCATTGCTTATTTCGCATTCTTTATTTTTGATGATTATTGGTTTGAAAAAAGTTTGATAGAGTTTGGAAATTCTACAGGTGTAGTAGCTTCTGGGTTACTTCTTTTAAGGCTTGCAGATCCTAAAAATATTTCTAAGACTCTACCAATTTTTACTTCAAAACAGTTATTCGCTCAGTTAATTCTGTCTGGTGGACTATTTACAGTTCTTGCACCATTAATGATTTCTAAAATCGGGTTAGATTATTGGACAGAAATTTGTGCCTTAATTACATTCGCAATTCTTTTTTTTGCATTGATTTTTAATAAATTAGAAGTGAAAAAGTTTCAACAATAACACTAGAATGGTAAAAGATTAGATTTTATTTTAATGTCATATACTCCCTACGATATTCCACCTCAAGAAAATAAAGGGAAGTGGTTTAGGAGTCATTTACTAGGCAGGGAAATCGAACTTGGTGAATTGTATAGTCTTGGATCAAATGAATTAGATTTGCTTATGGCGGAGACTGCAGAAATTAGAAGTGATCTTGATTTTAAGGAAAAAAATATAGGCAAATTTAGAACTGCAGGATATTTTTTGGAGTTAGCAAGAATAATTGAGAAAAGGAAGTTGTTGGAAAATTAATTTTATGGGAAAAAATTCTTTCTAGAAGATGGTTCCCATAATTCGTATTTATACATTAAGGATTGAAATTCCCTATTTTTCTCGAATGAATCTAACCATTTTTCTATTGAGGATTCAAAATAATTTTTTCTTTTTTGACTTTCACAAGCAATTCTAAATTGTCTTACAAAAGGCCAAATAGACCAATCAGCGATTGTGGGGCTATCTCCAAAAAAGTATTTGTTTTCTGTAAGAAGTTTGTTCCATCTCTTTATAAATTTATGCGCATTTGTGAAATGAAATTCTTCATCACTATTCTTATATCTTGTGGAATATTTAAATCGATCTAAATGATATTTGAATTCGTTATCGTTTTCATTAATTATTTCAAAAATAGCTTCCTTTTTGTTTTCAGGAAAATAAATTAATTTGATGTTTTCCTTTTTTGACTCTGATAGAGCCCACAGGATGATTTCAATACTTTCTTCAATAACTTCACTATTTTTTTTTATAAGTATTGGAACCGTTTTCGTCTTTGAATTATTTAAAAAATCTAGGGGTTTATTTTTTAAATCAATTTCTCTAATCTCTACTTTTATTTCACAAATTAACAGGGCCCATCTTGCACGAATTGCATATGGACATCTTCGAAATGAATATAAAATATCGTTTTTCATATTGTAAAAACTTTTAATTTCCTTAATTCTTTTAGTATCATTTAATTAGGAATAGTATTAATTTTACAACGCAAATGTCGGGATATGTTTACCTTATTAGAGTTGGAGACCTTTATAGGATTGGGAAAACGGATAATCTTGAAAAGAAAATTAAGAAATTAAAGCCAGATGAATTATTAACATCAATTATGACAAGGGAGCCAGAAACTCTTGAAGCAAGATTACTAAGAAAATATAAGTCGCAAAGAATTCCTGAAACTGGTTATTTAAAGCTTTCTAAAAGACAAATTAGAGAATGTAAAAAGCAATTTGAATTAAAGGGAAGCTTACCTCATACTTTAGATGCTGAAGTTTCCATTACTCTATTTGCATCTTTTTTATTGTTTTCATTAAGTTCCTTTATTTTTAACTATTTAAATTTTGGATTTGTAAAATCTATATCTTATTCTTTCGGAATGGCATCCCTCCCAATGGTTATATTATTTATTACGGGTGGTTTTGGCGGATACTTTTCTGAAGATTTATCTCTTTTTTCATTGTTAACTAATCGAATAAAAGGTTTATTTATTGCAATAGCAATGCTTTCAATGGCTTACTTAATTTTCAATTTAGGTTAAATTTCATAATTGCAATTTAAGGCAATTTCAAATGGAACTGATTGGGTAGGTAACTTAAGAATAGTTGAGCATATTTCAGCAATATCTTCAGGTTGCGTCATGCTTGATTTTTCTAAGGAAGAGATGTTTTGGGCCATTTTTGTATTAACCCAGCTTGGGCAAATTGCTGAAACCCTTATATTTTTATCCCAACCTTTATTTTTCATCGTTTGGCATAATCCCATCAAAGCAAACTTTGAAGAAGAATAAGCTGCTAAATCGCCTTTAGATCTTTTCCCACTCATTGAAACTAAAACAATAATTCTTCCTCTTTCTGAGGTACATAAATGATCCCATGAAAGCCTACATAAATTCCAAATTGCCAAAAAATTGATATTTAATGTATTTAAAATATCTTTTTCTTCACCATCTTTGTATAAGAAAGGGACTTTAGATAATACTCCAGAACAATTTATTACTGAATCAAATCCTCCAAATTCATCAACGGTATTTTTTATCCAATTTTCGGCAGTAATTTTTTTTAGTGCATCATAGTGGTTGATTAAAATTCTACCTTCTGGCCATTTATTTGGATCAATAGCGCTTCCTTTTATTGATTCTAAATCCCTTATACCAACACTAATTCTATTGCCTTCTTTTAATTCTTTATGTGCAATATTTAGTCCAATACCTCTACTGGCTCCACTTATCAGTATGGTTCTCATTTTTTAACTATATATTTGGAAATATTATCCTAAGTAACATTCTAAATTCTCTACCATGCATAATCATAAGACCTTTCTTTACACTCCATGGAGCCTTTATAAACATTACGCACATCGCATATACAATCTCTTTCAAGGAAAGAGTATCAGTTAGAAAACCATACCATTGATTTTTAGGTAGTTTGAAAAAACTGCCAAAAAATTCTCTCAATAGTTTTTCGTCAAATCTCATGAGTTTTTCTAATCCAAATTGGTAAAGTGATTTCTTCCTAATTAACTCTTTTGACCATAAGCTTTCCCAACCTTTTCTAGCGATATGATAGGTACTTAGATTTTTGTTTTTAATTGCTTTTGAGACTGCCTTAGCAACAAGTGGAGCTCTTCTCAAAACATTGCCAATTAAATATCCAGATGCAGGATGTACCATTGAAGCAGCACCGCCATATCCAAGTATTTGTTGTTTGAAATCTGGGATTGCCATATTCATAGGAAGAAATAAGCCAAGTTCTTCATGTTGCATGCTTGTGATTGATATATTTCGATAAGAAAGTCTCTTTTCTAGTCTCTTTTTTAAATTTTCCATTGTTAGAGGATTCACTAAACCAAGAGATGTCTCTTCAAGAAAATATTTCCCATCCCCCATATCCATGGCATAAAGAAAAGTGGGCGGCTCTTTTTTTTGTTCATCATTAAGATGGTCATTTCTATAGTCCATTAAGACAAACTGCCCTTTCTTAAGTGGAGGTTTACTAAAACTGCCTACGATCCCATAACAAGTTTGGACTGCTAAGGGACCACATGATTTTAATTTTAGAAAAACAGGATCATATCCTGTTGCATCCACTATTAATCTTGCTGAATAAGTCCTGCCATCTTTTGTAGTTACTGTACTTTTGTATTTTTCAAAATGTATTTTGTTTGCAAAGCCTTGATGCCATTTAATAAAAGACTTATTACATTCATTAAACCAATAATTGTGGAGTTTTTTCTTATCAAATAGTCCATAATCTAGTGAATGTTCCGTGGCTCTATTCTCGTCGTCCTGTTCTTCTAAAGCTCCATTCCCAAAAAAACTAACTGTATTTTTCCATCTATATTCAAGCAAATCCTGAAGCCCGAGTTGATCAACTTCTTTCCCCCAAATACCATATGTGTTTGGCCAAGGTTCATCTGGTCCATTTGGAGAAAGTACTTCTACATCTAATTTTTCCTTCCCTAAAGCTGAGGCAATTGCCATACCTGCAGGCCCTGCACCCAAAACAAGAACATCTGGCATATTTTCTTTTGACATTAAATATAAATCTTATAATTAAAGAAATTTATGGAACAAATTATTTCTTTTGTGCTTAGAATTATATATTTCATCCAATACTTGTAATGAGTAGATCAATAATAATCAAATTACTTAATTACTAGTGACTAAGTTTTCAGTGTTTTAACAATAATTTATAAGATTACAAAATTTAAAATACTTAAAAAAATGTTTTTATTATAAAAAAATATATAGCAAGTTAAATGATTAAAAATAAAAAAAATTTTTTAATTACTGGAGGTAATTCAGGTATAGGTCTTTTTGCTGTCTTTAATTTACTAAAGACGAAAAATAATTTATACGTTGTAATAAAATCTGAATTAAGAAAGCATGAATTTCTCAGAAGAATTGAGAAATATTTTGATAAAAATTACCTCAGTAAATATTTAAATATTATTGAAAATTGTGATCTTTCAAATTTAGAGAATATACAAAAAATTAAGGATTACTTTATTAGTAAAAAGATTTTCTTAGATGTTGTTGTTTTAAATGCAGGATTGCAATATACAGGTTCTTTTTACCCTAAAGTATCAAAACAAGGCATAGAACTAACTTTTGCCGTTAATCATCTTGCACATTTTTACTTAGTGAACATCTTAAAAGATTTAGTTAGAAATAAAGAAGAATCTAGAATCATTATTACTTCATCAGATGTACACGATCCCAATAGCTCAGGTGGAAATATAGGGAAAAAAGCTGGGCTTAATAATCTAGTTGATTTTAGAAAAAAAGTTATGGGTCAATTTTTAAATTTTAATGCTGATGAAGCTTATAAAAATAGTAAGTTATGTAATATTTTGTTTGCTAAAGAACTTGAAAAAAAATTAAAAATTTCCTCTAGTAAAATTTCTGTAATTACTTGGACGCCAGGTCTCGTAATACCAAATGATGATTCAGGTTTTTTTAGATATAGTAAACGTTTTAATCTCTTAGGATATTTGGTTTTTTCTAAAGCTGCAAAAAATATTTTAGGAATTTCTGAAAGTATAGAAAATGCTGGTAAGTTACTTTCTGAAATTGTTTTTGATTCAAATTTAAATAATATTGGTTACGTTCATTTAAGTAATAAACTTATATCTTTTAAAAAACATAAATTAGTTGAAGGTAAGGTTAGTGATGAGGCAAATAATTCTGAGTTGGCTTCAAAACTCTGGATTTTAAGTGAAGAGATTTGTAGATCATTTGGCTTTGTTACTTTCAATATTTAAGGTTTGTGTTGGGAATGCAAACTCTATATTATTAAAAGCAAATTCCTCAATAATTCTTAAATTAATAGATTGTTGAGCTTCCATTGCAGCGAGATAGTTATTTGTTGGGATGTAATAAACAAGTTCGAAATTAAGACTGAAGTCGCCGAAATCTGTGAAATGACATCTATCAAAAGACGCATCCTTTGTTTCTTCAACTATTTTTTTAATTATTATTGGAATCAATTTCATAAGTTTTGGAGAGGTTTCATAAACAACTCCCAATTTATGCACTAACCTCCTTTTTTCCATTTGTGCGTAATTTGAAATTATTCCATTTGTTAGGGCGCTATTGCTCATTACTATTACTTCTCCATTAATACTTCTTATCCTTGAGGATCTTACTCCCACTCTCTCAACCATTCCGAGGACTCCATCAGATTTTATAAACTCACCTTTTTGAAAAGGTTTATCAAGCAAAATTGTTATATATTCAAAAAACTCCTGAACTGGATCTTTCAAAGCTAATCCTGCTCCAATACCTCCTGCACTTAGTAAAGCCCAAATAGCAGTCATTTGAACACCTATATTTTGTAAGAAAAAAATTGAGCCAATAGTCCATGTTAATGCTTTTATCAATGGAGTTAGTGAAGATACCATTGAACTAATTGAGGAATCATTAATTTTCGAGGTCGATTCTGTTAAAGATCTTATTAAAACTTTGTTGAGAGCTTTTATAATTATTATCAATATAAATAATTTCAAAATATTCAATAAGACAGAGATGAAAGTTATTTCATCAGCAAAAAAATAGTCAATAGAAAAATAAAATGAGAGGAGGAAACCTATAGGTTTTATAATTCCTGAGATCACCTCAAAAATAAAATCATCGAAATTTGTTTTTGTTCTTTTGGAAATCTTTTTAAAAAATATTTTTGAAACTTTAGAAATTATTATCGACAATAAAGTTCCAATAAAAAAAATAGATATTGCCAGAAGGAAGTTTTCAGTAACTAATTTCATATTCAAATAGACCCTAAAAA
This sequence comes from Prochlorococcus sp. AG-347-J20, assembly GCA_003281485.1. Classification (GTDB taxonomy): domain Bacteria; phylum Cyanobacteriota; class Cyanobacteriia; order PCC-6307; family Cyanobiaceae; genus Prochlorococcus_A. The sequence continues at coordinate 133,372 of QCBW01000002.1, forward strand.
TTTATCTCTAATAAAATTTTAAATTATCTCTTATCAAAAACCAGTCTTTATTTTTCTTTAACTCATTATTATATTTCTTATTTCTTTAAATTCTTTTCTATCCGCAGTTTTGCATAATTCAAAAATCATTGATTCAGTTGTTGTTAAGATCGCCCTACTCTGAGTCATTCTTAGTAATGCTATTTCATGATCTACCCTATTTCTACTCCCCATGGCATCTGATATGAGAATAACTTTAAATCCTTTTTGTAAACAATCTAAGACTGTTTGTTGAATACAAATATGAGTTTCGATCCCACAAACTATCAAATTAGTAATTTTCTTATCTTTGAGTTCTTTTGAAAAATCTTCTAATTTAGCTAGGTTAAATTCCATTTTTTCAAATTTTCTAAATTCTGCTATGGGTGATAATTCAGGTATCGTTACTCCCAATTTGAGTGGGTTCTGTTCAGATATGAATATGTTTTCTTCTAAAATTTGGTAAGCATTTATTAACTTTTTAATGTTTTTGATTATTGAATCCTTATTAAAAATTGGTCTTATTATTTTTTCCTGAACATCAATAATTATCAAGGCGTTTACTTTTGATGATAATTTATCAGAAGAGATATCTTTATCATTCATCATTTAAATATAGAGATACATCTAACATAATATTTTGAAGAACTTTAGTAAACATTTTAAATCAATAAGTTGTTTTACTCTCATCTAGAGTTATTATTGAGAATAGCAATGGGTTAATTTTGTCATTATCCTCTCAATACAAAGTCATTACATCTCCTCTTGGTGATGGATTACATAAAGATGGGAAAAGATTAACTCCCCAGAGGCTAAAGGTTCTTAATTTATTTGAAAATATTGGCTCTGGAAAGCATCTTAGTGCTGAAGAGGTTCATGAAAAGTTAGTTAAAACAAGCTCCAAAGTCTCACTAGCAACAATTTATAGAACTTTAAGACTTTTAGTACAAATGGGTTTGCTTCATGAACTAGAACTTAGTGAGGGTGGACACAGATATGAATTACTTAGTAACGATACACCGGATCATCATCATTTAATTTGCATTAGGTGTGGAAGAACAGAAGAATTCGAAAATGACGAGGTTTTAAAGGCAGGCAAAGTTGCAGCAAAAGTTAATGGTTTTAAACTAATTGAATCCTCTTTAAATGTAAGAGCTATTTGTCCTAATTGCATTTAGCAGGTTTCAACTTAAAGTTCCTCCACAACTTGACCCTGCACCTGCAGTGCATGCAAAACAATGTTCTTTTACCGCTACCCCGTAGTCAAAAATAAATGATTCATCCAATAGATCAAAAAGTGTCTTTGGTCCTTTATTCTCTCGGAAATTTATCTGTTGGTTAAAGTCACAATCATAAATTTCCCCAAGCCAATTTACGCTAATTGTCTTTTTACACATAAGATTTTCTAAATTTTTTTCATTAAAATTTTCTTTTAGTAATTTGTAATAAGTATTTAGTTTCCCTTCTCTTCTAAGAGATTCTTCATATCTATTTATTGGCATATTAGTTATTGTGTATAAATTATTAAAGACGATATTGTATTTTTCGAATAGAATTTTTTTATAATCCTTCTCCAATATTTCCTGAGAAGGAGGAAGAATTGGGCTTACAGGATTGTAAACAAGATTTAATTGTAATCCATTTTCTTTCCTTCCATAGCCTAAATCATTAAGCATTTTTATGGCATTAATACTTTTTTCAAAAACACCAAAACCCCTTTGAAAATCAACATTATTTCTTTCATAACACGGTAGCGAAGCAGTAACTATCACTTTATTTTTTGCGAGAAATTGAGGAAGATCTTCATAACCTTCTTCAAAAAAAATTGTCAAATTGCACCTATCAATAATATCAACTTGTTTTGTGCTCAAGCTGGTTATTAGGTTTTTAAATTCTGGGTGAAGTTCTGGCGCTCCACCTGTAATATCTAAAGTCTTGATTTTGTATTTTTCAATTATCTTTGGAATAAGAGATATCATCTCATTGGACATCTTTTCAGTCCTTAGGGGACTCGAGTTGACATGACAATGCTTACAAGCCTGATTGCATTTATAACCTATGTTAATTTGTAATGTTTCTATAGGTTCTTTATATATTGAGGGGAATTTTTCTTTCATGAATCTATTATTTATAAATTGTCATTCGAAACTAAAAAAGTCAACTATTTTTTTTAAAATTTGATCTCTCATAAGCAAGTTCAATAAACCAACTTATGTATTCTTTGGGACCATTTTTAAAAACTATGTCAAATTTTAAGTTGTCATGAACATCACTGATACCTATTAAACCAGTTTTTTTTGTAGAGGGTCTTTCAACTTCACCAGAACTACTATCTACAAAAATTATTTTATTCTTAATCCCAAATTCATTACCTAATGTTTGTATTAATTCTAGAAAAGACCTATCACTTCCTCCTCTTGAATAACTTTTTTCATCATTATTTTTTCTTGATGTGACTGTGTCACCAACTCCTATAATCAAGGGCATATCTTCTTTTTGAATAGTTCTTTTGCATAAATCAATTTTTTCTGTAACAGAATTTGGAGAGTTTCTAAAATTAAAATTTCTTCCAAAAGGAGCTTTACCAGTTTTATCCGCAATAAATTTATTTAAAAGAAATAAAACTCCAGAATCTTTAACTGCTCCTTTAATAAGTAATTGTATATCTGTTGATCCGATATCATCTTGAGAAGAAAGTTTAATTATTTCTCTACCATTTTTATTACCTAAATTTGGTGAAATATGAAGGAAAAATGAGTTATTGAGTCCATCGGATTCAGCTTTTAAAATGATTTCATTCATCATTTTTTCAAAACTAATTTGAATAAGCTTTCTTTTATCAGAATCTTTATGAACCAAATCAAAAAGACTATTAAAATTAATTGTTGGAGAGAAGCGTGTTTCACATATTGATTTTACCGCGTGAAAATTGATATCTTCTTGGGTAAGTTCAGGAAAAATATTCTTAACTATAAAATTAAATCTTGGTCTAATTAGACTAGGTACTTTAGATAAAAAATTTAGTTCTTGTTCTGAGACTCCTTCAAAACTTATTTCACCATTGTTGTCTTGATACTCAACTCCACAGGCTGCTAAACCTCTTAGATATAGTTCTTTATTTTTAGGCTCAATAGTACTTCTTAAACTCCGTTCTATTATTCTGTTAACTCCTCTCGGCCCTTCATGTTCCCCGCAAGTTAATACAAAGAATTCTTCTTCGAATTCTTTTGCAGCATAGATATATTTTGATTCTAATTTTCTAGTCATTGGATCTTTAACCAAAGGGATACAAACTCCGTCAATGTCTTGAATAATTAAGATATTTTTAGAAGAAATTAATTGTTTTTGTGCCTTTAAATTACTTGCCATATGTTCCATATTTATAATTATTTCTCTTTTAATTTAATTTCTATACCTCAGGGAAATTATAAATTAAAAAATTCAATATTTACAATAAATAATTTGCTATGGTCAAGAATTGCTTTAATGTAGAAAAATGTTGGTATGGGTTAGAAATTAAAAAAATCATCAAGAATTTCCAAAAATGAAGAATAATTTTATAGAAAACATAAATGATGAAAAATATTTTTATTCATTGATTGAAGATTTAGAGAACAGCAAAGTTGGATTCTACAGTGTTGGTTTATATCCTGCATCATTAGCATATAACTGTGCTATGCATGGAAAATCAAATAATATTCTCTTAGCACCTAGGGAAGATAGAGATTTGTTTGGCGCTTTCTCAAATGATGTTCTTTCTGATATGGATAATGAGACTATTGAAAAGATTAAAAGAATGGGACAGTATTCTTCAGAGGGAATAAGAAAGTCTTTTGATCTAAGAGATCTTCTCTTGGAATGTGAGATAGTTATTCTTGCCTCAAACAGTAACCACATACAAGATGATGTTAAACATGCTTTAAAACTTAGAAAAACTTTAAAAAGAGAAAATGTGGTTCTTGGCTGTCTCGTTGGCTCTTTTTGCATTGATAATAAAAACAATAACCCCTTTATTCTCTGTAATAAATATCCAAATTTAGCTTTTTTTACAGGTTTTCATCGTCATGGAGCTTTAAGAAATCCTAATGATAGTTTTACTGCGAATTTCTGCCATCCTGATGCCCTAACTGCTTTAATAGGCGCTCGAATTTTAAATCAATTGTCACCGAAAATTCAAGTTTCTCCTGGAGTGCATAATATTGAATGTCAATATATAAAATCAATAAAAAATATCTCATCCATATTTGCAGGTTTTGTAAATAACTTTCATTCTGATAAGCCAGGAATGCTACCTACCATTAATACGATTTTGTTAACACAATGTTTGGATCAGGCCGCATCAGTATCATTACAAGTTAGAAAAGAAAATAAATTAGACAATAAATATCTTTCATTAAAGGAACTTGGTTATGGTGAAGAAATAATTAGTGCAAAGGAAAAAATTAATGACAAATTTTTCGAAAAAGGAGATTATACTTTTTCTCAATTAAATGCTGTTAAGGCTGATATTTTGGGGAGCATGACTCTGCCAACTGAAGGAAAACCAACAAGGAATTTCCAGGCAGGACAAGTTTTATCAGATATGCTTTTACAACTCAAAAGATGTCCAAAAGATGTCTCAGAATTTGTAAATTGGTGTGATAAATATTCTCTCAGTCAAGGAGGTTTAGAAGGTCTAAAATCTTTAAAATTTTGGCCAGAAATTTATAAAGAATTCAAAATCAAAAATAATAATTGTTCAATGATTAATCTGATTTATTTATGCTTTAATGCTAATTCAGAAGAAAAAAAAGAAATTTATAAGGTTTTAATTAGTTCAGAAGAAATTACTAATTTTTGCCAAGAATCTGTGAAATCTGAATTATCTTTAGAACTAAATGAAAAATTAAAAGGAGACTATCTTTTTAATAATATTGAAAGCCTTTACAAGAAATTGTTTATTTACAAAGAGGAAAAAGATCTTAGAAAAAATAAATATAATTATCAAATTCCTAAAAAAAATCCAAGTTATATTAATGTGTTGAAAATTATTGATAATTATTTTAAAAATTGATTATTTGTTGAATTTAAAAAAAACTACGTTTTTCTATATTATTTACTAATCTTGATCGCAGGGTTAGAATTATTATGGTTTTAAAAGGTTTTTTTGAAAAAGGAATTATCACATCGTTCTCATGAACTGAAAGCTCTTGGTTGGAATCAAGAA
>QCBW01000003.1 GCA_003281485.1 Prochlorococcus sp. AG-347-J20
ACCATCAACACGGCTATTAGTTACTGCAATTTCTTCTGCAGGGTTGAAGTCATTAATAGTAACTTCATTTGCTGTAGCAGACATTGGTGCTAAAAGACCTAATGTCGCTGGCGCTACAAGCAAGCTTTTAAAAAGCTTCATAAATTTCCTCACACGAAATTTAAAGGACACCTTAAAATACTGTATTTATGCCTACTAAATCAAGTATCTATGGATACATAATTGATTTTTTTGTGCCAGTTTAATAACCTAAACACCTATTTGATAAAATTTAAAAGCCAAGATACGAGTTATAGGTTAAATAATCAAAGTAGTTTACTTTGATATCGTCTATCTATAAAATATATGAAAATTAAAACAAAGTTAAAAATTTAGTCAGACTTTTTAGATATTTTGAAAGCAACCTTTTTTGTTTTATATCTTTTTTTCTTATTGCTATCTGGAGAATCAACGTACCATCCAGAAGCTATACGAGTATCTATTTCTTCATAACTTTGGGAATGATCTAAATTGCTCAAAGCTTTCTTTTTATAGTCCATCCTTTCGATTTCATTTGTAAACCTAATATGAATACTAGCAATAAAAAAATCTTAAGTACAAATTACTTACAACAAATAACTAAAGATTTAATATCCTAAGAGTTTTTTCAATTGAATTCTTTAGAAAAAAGAAAAATATCAAAGATTATTCCTCAACAGAAAATTAAATTAGTTATATTTTTTGAAATTAACTATACCTGAGGAGCACAAGGTTAAATGACTCAATTAAAAATTTTTATGAATTCTTTACCGAGAGACTTATCCGAATTCGCATTTTTTCTTCTAGTTGGATACACGGCCGGCTCTATAGGATTAATTTAAATTATTTTCTGAATAACACAATTTTCTCTTCCAAAGTTATTTGACTATCAAATCCTTAATTCTGAATGAACAGGGAATTTAAATTTATCTCTTCCTTTCAAATTATTTAATTCAACTACCGTCAAAAGTCCTGTAACATTTTTGCCTTCTTTTACCAATAAATCCGAAACCGATTTAGCAGTACCTCCTGTAGCGATCAAATCATCAACAATAGAAAAATTATTATAATTTTTTAAGGCTTTCTTTTGTATTGAAATAGTATTTTCTCCATATTCAAGTTCATAGTTTTGTTCAATAATTAAACCTGGTAGTTTTCCAGGTTTTCTTGCACATATCATTGGTTTAGATGTTTGAAATGCAATTGCCGAGCCAAAAATAAACCCTCTAGCATCTATTGAAATTATGGCTTCAGAATCTTTTATAATTTGATTGGAAGACATTTTAAGTATTAAGTCCCTAAAGATTTCTGGCTCTTGAACAACTTGTAGTACGTCTTTAAAAGAAATCCCTTTTCTAGGAAAATCGTTATATGTTGGTATAAATTCCGATAATTTTCTCATATTTGAATTTCCAAGAACTTTTCAAATGATTTCTTTTCAAAATAACTTAATTCTAAAAATGTGTTAAGCAAAAAACTTTTTAGCTATTAGTATTCATAGGCTAATGAATTAGGTTGAAATATAAAAAAAATCAACGTTTAAATGGAAAAGAAAAATCTAATACTTTAAAGTTACTAAAACAATGAAGAAAAATCCCTGTCGATAACAAAAATTCAAAAATTTCTTGATCATTCCGAATTTGTTGCGTTGTTGAAGCCCAAGATACATCAAAGTAAAAATAAAAAAGTGCTACAGATAGAAAATATAAAGATAATTTTTTATTTGGAAGAGCCTTTACATTCTTAAACCTTCTCCACCCAATCCATCCAAGAAAAATGCAACTAATCTCAAAGATTGGATCAAGTAAATAATTATGAAAAAAAGGTAAGTTATGAAAATTAGTTTCTCCTTGGACATTTATATCAGAAATAGAACTAATTCCGATCCCAGTTATTCGCTCACCCCAGCTAATTTCTTCACCAGCTATTAGAAAAGTTAAAAAAGCTATCAAAAGCCAAACGATTGAATCTATATCATTTTTTCTTTTTCTTTTTATATAAATTAATAGTGCCAATAGAGATGAAATTGCATACTCTAGAAATTGAATCCACTCCAAAGGACCATCTTCGCTTCTAAACCAGTCAAACCAACTAATACCAATAATATCTCTTCCGTAAGGAAGAATATATAAAAAGCCATAAATAAAAAATAAATAATAAATAGGGAATAAGCTCACTTGAGGAATTATTTCTCCCCATGGTGTTTTAATTTTTTTTGGCATTTACTTTAACAAGGTTTGTTGGATTTTATACCCATGTCTAAAATAACTTAGTTTAAGCAAAAGATAAATCGTTACTCAATTAATTAATAATTGATAATTTAGACTAAAATTTTGATTTTTTCCAACCCATGATTTCCTACATAAAGCACCACCAAAACTTTCAGCATTAACAGCAGTAGGTAAAGCGAGGGCTGCTAGTAGTGGTAGTAACAAGCGTTTCATTTTTAAATATTTTTTAAGTAAAGCGGGTGTCATCAAACTTCCCGCTTAATTGAAAAAAAACATTAGCGACAAATTAGCGAGGATTAGTAAATTTTCCTCAAAAAATGGCTTTTTTATAAATATTTTGAAAATTTAGTCTTTAACAGATGCATGTTATGGACTAAGATCTTATTAGCGGGGCGTGGCGCAGCTTGGTAGCGCGGGTGCTTTGGGAGCACTAGGTCGCAGGTTCGAATCCTGTCGCCCCGATCAGTTATAGCAGTAAGTCTCAGCTAATAATATATTTAACCTAAAAAGTAGAGTGCCCAAAAAGTGCCCAAATAATTATGAGTTATAATTTTGATTATGAAAATATTCCTCAAAAAATTTCAATTTAAATGGTGGAGCTGGGAAATTGATGCAATAAAGATTTTGAACTATTTAATTATTATTCTGGCTTTCTTGCCCATTCTTCCTTATGAGAAGAAAGATGGGAAATTAATTTCTGTAATGGGTTTTGAAGCTAGAGAGAATAATTTTTATATTCTTGGTGATTTTTCATTGATGGATACAAATTCTGAGGAAAGGTTAAAATATGAGGTTCAAAAAACAAATAAAGTTCAAGAAAATAATTTAAGTATTTTGGCCGAGATTGGAGAATATCTAGAAAAAAATGGAATTGTAAATAATGAAAAATATAAGAACTATCTGGACTCAAAAAATTACAGCGAAGAATTAAAAACCTGTCTTATTTTAAGAAATATGCTTATGAGTAGTACGGTTGTTGATTCTAAGATAAGAAGAGTTCTCCATGATTATGTACCATCTCCAGTACCTGCTATCTGGGTATTAAGAATATTTATTCATTATATTTTGGATTATTTAAGTACTCCTTACTTCACCTCAGAGATGCTTGAGAGAGGTGCCAAAAAATGTAGTGAATTTGAACATCTTTGGCCATCAGAAAAATATCTTGATATAACCTTTGAATAAAAAAGTGTAATTAGTACCCATAAAGTGCCCAAAATCAAAGATATTAGTACAAATTAGGCCATACCTATTTCCGTAAAAATCCTGATATAGCTTTAAGTCTCAATTATAGCCTTGTTTGTGCGGGTGCTTTGGGAGCACTAGGTCGCAGGTTCGAATCCTGTCGCCCCGATCAGTTATAGCAGTAAGTCTCGGCTAATACATATTTCACGCAAATTATTGCTTCACGCAAAACTCACGCAAAAGTTATTTTCTCAAAATAATTGACATAACTTTAGGAGATAGTCAGGTATTTGGTTCTGCCCGACTTATGGTGTAACTATCAAGAGGTTTTCTGTAACCCTTTTTTTATTACTTGGCTTACTAGTTCTAAATTACCTTCCTATTCTTCCAATAGCCTCAATTGATTTTTTTAAAATTTCTCCTTTCAAGGGAACGAAACCCAAGGCAGGAGCTTTATCTTGGTATTCATCGCTGAGTAATTTATAGAATGTATCTTGAATTACCTTAGTATTCCTGCCATTACCTTTTTCATAAGCAAGTATCCAAGTTAAGGTTGCTATTGGATAAGCTCCTTTAGCAGCAGGATTTGGATTTTTACCTGCCAAATTTTCATCTAGATTTATTCCATTTAAAGCTATTGCGCCTGATTCAGTATTGGGGGTAACGAATTCACCAGAAAGATTTTGAAGTGCAGCAGCCTTAACATTACTTTTAATGTATGATTGGTTTACATAACCAATTGCGCCAGGGGAGTTTTGAATAACACCTGCAACACCAGAATTACCTTTAGCACCAACACCTGCCGGCCATTTTACAGACTTACCTGTACCTAATGTCCAGGTTTTTGAAAAAGCTTCCATAGAGTTTGTGAAAGCTTTAGTTGTACCTGATCCATCAGAACGATGAGTCCAAGTCAATTTCCCTGATTTACAACCTAATTCTTTCCAATCTTTAATCATTCCCATTGCTACTTGAACAGCTTGTTCTTGTGTTAGTTTCAGGTCGCAATCGTAGTTATATCCAAACGCAATTGTTCCACCAACCATAGGTATTTGAACAAGTCCTCTAGTAACTTTCTCTATATCAGAATCTTTCATAGGATCATCTGACGCACCAAAATTTACAGTTTCGTCTATGAAAGCTTTTCTTCCAGATCCAGAACCTACTGCTTGATAATTAACTCTAGGGCCTCCAGATTTAGCTAAGTCAAAAAACCACCTGGTATAAATTTTCGAAGGAAATGATGCACCAGCTCCACTCAATCTTTTTGAAGCCATCGCAGATGGAGAAAGTATTAATGAAATTGCAGAAGATAAAATGAGAGTTTTTTTAAAAATACTCATTAGCCACTTAGATTAAAGACAATTTATTTATAGCATCAAACAAAAGACGAAATTTAAAGATTAAGAAATGGAGCAAATTATTTTGATATAATCAATAATTCTTGATATATAACCTAGCCACTCTTTTAAAACGCTTACTAATTGCATAAAGAAGCTGAGCCTGCATTATTTATTACTTACATCTAGGCTTATTTTTCCAAACAGGTAATTATTAAAAATATCTTCTACGAGATCTTCTAAAAAATTGGCAGTTTTAATGAAATTTGCTTTTATGAGTGTAGGGTTATTTTTATTATGCAAATCTCATTCTTTGCAAAAGTAGTTTTGTTTTTAACTCTTTATTGTATTTCTGATTTATCAATTAAAAATAATATTTTGAGAAAGGTAATTAATAGAGCTAATAGAGCTAAAAAAATTTAAACTTCCCTATTAATGGAATTTTTAACTAATTTTTGGAATAATCAACCCACTACAGTTATGGGAATCGGAGTAGCAATATTTGTATTATTAGGAATTTATATATCTTTACTCCAGACATATCAATAAATTAGTAAATTATTTTTTTAATTTTTTCTAGATTCCATTTATCAAATATTAATTTCATTTCTCTTTCGTAGTATCTTACTTTCTTTGCAAGAGGTAGTTGTTGAATAATTATCCCAAAAGGAAATTTAAAAAAAGAAGAGACATAAACAATATAAAACTCGACAAATGAAGGTTTTGGCGGGAGAGGTAAATTTTTTATATAAGCCCAATCAATACAAGGTTTTAGTTGCTTATCACTAGCGATAATATTTTTTTTACATCTCCACCAAGAGAATAGATAAATGCAAATAAAAATCGGTAACGGAATAAGTCGCAACATTAATTAAAAAGGTATTTCTTCAGGGGTTGTTGATTCAAGATAACCAAGCCTTAATTTATCTGCGGCGCAAGTAATAAGCGATTCATTAAAATCTTAAATTACATCTATCAGCATACTCTTTGACTTCACTTTTAAGACTACTTGAAGTCGTACCATATACTTCATGATAACTAGCTTCTAATATTGCTAAGGATACAGTATCGCAAGCCACACCTTTTTCGCCCATTCTGAAATACATATCAGCCATATTTAAGCTAGTTTTTCCGCACTATTTGCATTAACCGCAGTAGGGAAAGCGAGGGCAGCTAGAAGCGGGAGTAGTAGGCCTTTCAAAATTAATCAGAAATCCAACGATTTATTATTGTCCCTTCATAAATATGGCCGGATGCTTCAACTATTGGCTTAGTTTCTGGATTAACAAAGATGTCGTAACAAGTATTTACTGGCCCTTGAAACATAACGGTTGCTCTTTTGGGGTCTTCTAATGATTTGCCAATATAAAAAGTTTTTACTCCCATCTCTTTAAACATGGCTTGTTGTTCAGGAGCATTCATATGAGCTTCATATTCTTCAAAAGTATTACTTAATTTGAAATCTAAAACAGTTGTTTCAATTGACATAAAAGAAGGACCTAATTGCCCCTTATTGTAGATCAACTTTCAAATACTAACTATTGGCGATGATAGTAGTAGCGTTTAATCCTTTTGCGCATGCAGTTCCTGAAGTCTTTCTCAAAATAGGAATAATATATTCATAATCAAAATCTTTAAAAATAATTAACCTGAGAATCCCATTTTCTGTTCTGCTGCCATTAATGAACCAACAAGCTTATGCTCAGCAACTTTTTCATCATCAGTCATAACTGGCTTGATATCAAAATCTATATCAAACTTAACTTTCCAAGGAGCAAAGTGTTCTGTCATTTTTATACCTGCTGAAGCTTGAACAATAATATAAACATTATTTGAGTAAGAGGCATGATACCTTCCCAAAACTTTGAATCCTTCAAACTCATCATTCAAAGTTCCATCTTCAACAACCTTTAAAAAAAGATCGTAAGCTGCACCCATGAGAGCAACATTCTTAAAAGTGGCAGTTACAAAATAAGTATTCATTTGATAAATTAATCACAAATTATTTCTAGGATATATTGTTTAAAATTGAGTTGGGGATCTTGAAATGAATACTTCTGATTAAGTAATCACTTTAGATCGAATGTCAAATTCTCACCAATATTTACCTGCTAATCCCATAATGACATATCTGAATCTCCTGATAATCTTTGCATCCAATGGATTTTCCAAATCACATCATCTAAGAGCTATAAAATCTTTTTTAAAAAAATTGGTTAATGAAATACCTTTTTAACCTATTTAGCATTTTTAGTTTTTAAGATATATAAAATTTAAATTTTTAATAAAATGATTGAAAAAAAAGAAGACAATATTCGAAGCGAAAGCTTTTACCCAGATAGTAATTTTTATCTTGATCAGGAAAATACCCTTAAAGAGATCCCACTTTCAAAAGATCAAATATCCAATTCTTCTAAATTTGAATGGCCAAATAGCTATTGGTTTATTGCCGAAAGGACTAATGGCAGACTTGCAATGATTGGATTTATGGCTGTGATTATTAACTACACTTTATTTGGTTGGATAGCATATCCATTTCTTTAAATGAGTAATTTAAATTTTGATAAAGATGGAGTTGATAGTTCTGGAGTCCACTGGCTTCAATATGCTGCATTTGTTATAACTGCATTCGGTATTTATTTTGGTTGGGCTTTTTTAAATGATGCTAATTTTCATCACTTTTCTGTAAAAATATTTAAGTTCTTAAATTGCAATGGATATAACCCTTTGAGTTATTGCATAATACGTTGGAAAGTAGATTTTTATCCTTAAAAATAATTTCTAAAGATAGATGTTTTCTTCCATCCCTCCTCTAAAAGTTGTTTATATTCTTTCCTTGCTTTCTCAAGGCTTTCCACTCTACTTCCCTTCATAACTGGTTTGCTACTTCTCTTATAAACACATCCATAACTAATCATCATTGCATCTATAGAAGGAGAAGGTTTAGATACATCCTCAAATGGTTCAAATACTTTTATCCTACTCCTATCTTTATTTATGAGAGTAAATTTCTCCATTAATTACCTTTAGATAAGAGATAATTTAAAAAGATACCTCCAAAAACTAATAACCCTCCTATAGCTAAAAATATAAATAAATCAATTAATGATTTATCTTTATTTATTTGTAGAAAAGTTAAAGTAAAAGATATTGGAGGGAATAATAATATTGCTTTTGGAATAAGTGCCTTATTCCATTTCTTTATATCAGTATCTTTTTCGTTTAGTTCCTGATACATACTTACTAACTTTTCTCTCTCTTCTCCCATTAAATAAGTAAAATGCAAACAATTGTTCCAATACTAAAAATTAAGCTCCACCCCTGCGAGTTAATAGTCATTCAACTTATTTATTTAATAATGCCAAATTAATCCATAATTCAACAGAGTAAAAAATAATCACTATCGACATCATTACTGTAATTAGTATACTTTTCGTTTAATTTAAAATCTGCTCATATCATTAAATTAAAAATTATCTAGGTTTTTAATCACCTTTTTATTAAAAAAATAGCGATTCAATAAATTCTAACCATAACAAGTCCAATGATCATTGCTTTTACCCCTTATGAAGCTTTACTTTGTTGCATCGTTATTAATCCTAATTAATACTGTTTTCTTCATTGTATTGATAGAGCTATTTATTATTAAGAGATACAGGATTATTTGTGCTGATTATTTGAGATTACTAGGACGCAGATTCGAATCCTTGTAGCCCTGACTCTAATAATCCATTCGTAGAATGATTTCCCAGCCTACCTTTTTATTGAGATTTGATATATTTTTATTTATTCCATATGCGTGCCTTTACTTATTTATTCGTAGTAATCTTAATTATTCAATATGTCATCCCAGAAATAGTCTTTTTATTAGAAAAATTTAATTTAATAATTAAGAGAACATATAGATATTGAAAAAGCTTCCTCAAATTTAATTTGTTTGTTTCACAATATTTGTATGACAGATCCTGTTCTCTATTTATCAATGATTTTAGGACTTGGAGGAGTGTATGTATTAATCTCCTCTTTCCACGATGATGATGATGGCGACGATGACGGAGAGAAATATATTTACAATATAAAATACTCTAATTTAGCAAGATAATTATGAGTAATTAAATCCTAATAGGCTATTAATGGGAATAGAAAAAGTTTTATTTAAAACAAACTCATTTGATCAGTTTGTTTTTTGTTAGATTCTTCTACTACCCATCCGCTTGGCGACCAACCTACCATGAGGGATATTAAATCTTTTAATTCATCAGAATCTTTTACTTGTTCAGTCCATTGCTCCTCAAATCCATTTGGGACAACAACAGGCATACGATGATGTAAAGGTTTAATTAAATCATTTGGTTTAGTTGTTAGAACGCAGCAACTCTCTATTTCAGCTCCATCGATTGAAGTCCACTTGCTCCAAATTCCTCCTAGCCAAAAAGTATCATAATTTTCTTTGCGAATACGAAATTTTTTTTCAAAAAAACCACTCGCCGGGATTAGACATCTTCTATGCTTCCAACTTTTACTAAATAATTTTTTTTCTTCTACTGTTTCTGATCTTGCATTAAATGGTCTTATATTTTTTTTATTAAATGGATCTTTAGCCCAAGGAGAAATTAATCCCCAAGTCATAAAGGTAGTTTTTATTTTCCCTTCATTCTTAATCACTAAAACTGGATCAGTTGGTCTTATTAAATTTTGATTCTCGTACTTACTAGCAAGACCACTTGGGAAGTCTTTTTTTAAAAGTTTTGGTAACTTATCAAATTTAGTTTTCAGTTCAAATCTACCACACATTTTTTTTCAAATATTTTTATCAAAAACCCACTTTTAATAACAAGCTGATTTCTTTTTGATTTAGATAGGTTTAAATAAGATAATTATGTCATATATATTATCTGAGAGATAATTTATCAGGAAAAACTAAGTAGAAAAATGTTATGACTGAAACCTCAGCGTTGTAAAAGTCAATCTATTGCTTTGGGATCACTTTTTCACAGGTTGAGATCTTATCGCCACAATCATTAATATCAGTAATTCTAAGAAAATATATAATTCTCACAAATTTGTTCTTCACGCATAACTCGCAAAAGAAAAATTACTAACCTTAAAAATGACTATATTATTAGGTTTAACAAAAACTTTTAATTTCAATGATTAACTCATACAAAACTTTTTGGGCCAAAGCTTTTGACTTTAAGGGGCGTAGTACTAGAAGTGAATATTGGTGGGCTTATTTGGCAAATACTATTATTTATATTTTACTATCTATTTTCGTTGATATTTCATCTACCATAGATTATTTCTTAGAATTATTATTTACTACTATTTTTATTCTTTACGCTTTAGGTCAATTTATTCCAAGTATCTCAATTTGCATTCGCAGAGTGAGAGACATGGGGAAGGGTTGGCAATGGATATTTATAAATTTAATCCCTTTTGTCGGAAGTATTTGGTATCTCGTTCTCCTCTGTCAACCATCTTTACCAAATGGTTGAACATACGAGTCGGTTGTATACTTAACCAAAAAAACTTAAGTAAAACTTATTTTCTCCAGAATAGTTGGTATGAATTCAGAAGGTAGTTTGGTATTTGTTTCTGCTGGACTTATGTCGTAACAATCAGCTTAATTTTGTCGTCCTTTTTATTAATTAGTCCCTAAACCGCATTATTAATTTAACAACAATAATAGGATAATAGTAAGTATATATATTGGACGTCTTACGAAACTCATTACTCCTTTCACAATCCTCAATTAAAACTTCCAAGGAATGGATTTAATTAGAGAAACAACGAATAAAAGAAGATTAGCTACTGAAAAATTGCATGAAGATTATTGAAAATGTACAAAAATCACCAATTTTCTTATTAGTACTTAATGGAATTTTCAAAGGAGCTTTGACAAAATCAACCAAATATAGTTATTGGGGTAGGTTTAGCAGTATTAGTATTGCTGGGAATTTATATAAAATTACTCGATATGTATAAGTAGTAATAGTTTTATCCAATACTTTTGATTTTTAAAATTTCATCCCTTGTTTTAATTTTTTTTTGATTTAATTTTCTACTATTATCTCTAATTTCAAATTTTGAATTAAATGTTTCTGTAAGACCAAGTATTGAGAAAAAAACTATTACAACGCCAAAAAAAGATGAGATTATTCGTGCAAATTTTTTGCCAAAAAGATTTACCATTCGCCTCTGTTTATAGTTATTCCAGTACCAATCCCAATCATTTTGACTAGCAAATAATATTAATATCCCCATGGCTAAAGCTAAAAAAAGTAAAAAAAACCAAGTCATAAAAAAAAGAGAGTTTTATCCCCTTATCTTAGATCAACTGTCAATTAATATAAAATTTTATATTTAATCCACTACTTTCCCTCCATATTCATTCGCTATTACATCTAAACACCTAAAAATATCCTTGTTTTTTAGTAGATCTTAAATGCACCAAATTCTGCACAATAAATAATATGTTTATTCAGAAGTAAGGTGTATAAGGAACTTCTGTTTTCATTGAGTCGCCATAATAACTTTCGGCAGACTTTACTAATATCCAATAGATAAAGTTAAGGCATGAATTTTCCATTAGAGTATTTATTGCTTTCCTAATTCAAATCATAATTTCGAATTAAAACAACGTAAGAAATACTTATTGAAGCTTCCCAAGCATAATCGTAATCATCATGGATATCTTTTCACCATAACCTAGCGAGTTTTCCTAGTAGAGTTTTACTTCCTAACCTTTTGCTCTTCTGGGGCAAAGGAAGTCATATATTAGAATTTTTTGTTTATAAAATTAGGCCCAAATTGCATGCAAACATAATTTCATTAACCTCATAAAGGTGATTTTGATTAATCAAATGTTTTTGAAGAGTCATCGAGTAATCCATTTAATTTTGATAGTTCTTCTTTTGTGAACTCTCGATATTTTCCTGTTGGCACATCTAATTTTATATTCATAATTCTTACACGTTTTAATGATTTTACTCTATATCCTAAAGACTCACACATTCTCCTTATCTGACGATTAAGTCCTTGAGTAAGTATTATTTTGAATTTTTTTGCCCCTAATTGTTTTACAAAACAACTCTTAGTTATGGTGTCTAATATTTCAACTCCATTACTCATTCTTTTAATAAAGTCTTTATTAATTTGACGATTTACTACTACGATATATTCTTTTTCGTGATTATTTTTTGCCCTTAAAATTTTATTTACGATATCTCCATCGTTTGTTAAAAAAATTAATCCCTCACTAGGCTTATCCAATCTTCCTATAGGAAAAATTCTTGTAGGAAATTTAATGTATTCTATTATGTTATTGGGTTCACGTCTTTTATCTGTAGTACAGACAACTCCTACAGGTTTGTTAAAAGCTAAGTAAATATTTTTTTGTTTAGTCGACTTCTCTATTCTTTTACCCTCAACTTTTACTTGATCACCTTCCTTTACCTTGGTACCCATTTCTGGAATTTGATCGTTAATGGTTACTTTTCCTTCTTCAATTAGTTTATCTGCTGCTCTTCTAGAGCAGTAACCTACTTCACTTAAATATTTATTTATTCTGCTAGCCATCTTTTCAAAGTAAACTTTTTATTTATCCTAAATTTAATCAGCTTCGCAAAATAAATAACATTAGTTGAGCAATCATAATTTAATATGTTTAATTTAATAGTTTTAAAAAGGCAAATAATCAAAAAAATCCTTAATTTTATTTGAATTTTAAACAATTATCTAATAAAAGAAACTTCTCTCAAAATTTTTTTTTTTAATTTCAGTACTTGGAAGATTTTACTTTTAATATCTTATTTAAATGATTATGATTAATATTTTTTTCAGGAAAAAATAATTATAAATTTTAAAAAAATATTTTAATTAGCTATTTGATTAATTGCAGGTTTCAATTCCATCACCGCGAATTTAATAATCCATATATAGAAAGTTTTGTTAATCAGCCTTTTATAGATTAAAAATTATCCATTAATAAATTAAAAATAAATTAAGAAAACTATTGAAACTAGATCATGTATTTGGAATTAGCTCCTCCTTACCCAATCGGGAGATCCCCTAAACCAATCAGCAATATCATCATGCTTTGGATCAAAATGATTTTCAGTTTCTAAGCCATCAAGCCCAAGAGATTGGATCAGTCCATTTATTCCGTCTAAATTTTGTTTCCCATACCTCCTCAAGCTATTTGCTTTCTTAAGCCATGTCCATATAGTTGAATTATGTTTAGCAAACTTTTCAACATAAATTCTTTCCTCCAATGAAACTTTTTCATTAACAGAAATCCTCTTAACAATATCTTTGATTTTTAAGCGTGTCTTGTTTGTTAGGAACATATTTATAAAATAAGTTAATGTTTTATAGAAGTTTTTTTTATAAATGTCTTGTCAATCTTCATTCCAAGAAAAAGTATGATTTAGAAGGTTTTCAACGACAAAAATTTTCATTTAGAAATACTTAAACTTATTTGGTAAAAATGAATACTTATAGAAATATGAATAACTTATCTATAAAGGAATGAATCATAAGATTCTCTTACAAATTTAATATTTTATTTGTAAAAAATACTCTAAAAATATCATTATTAATTTTCAACATAAAATAAGGAGAATATATATCTTTATTTATGGCTTATTTTTTTATTAACCCTTTAGAGATTTTTTATATTCATTAGTAAAATTGATTATTTTAGGAATAATTATTAAAATAAAATGGGCGTTATTCTTTTTGAAAGACGTGCATGCTTGATTACATCCCTTACCGGAGAAGGGACTGCAATATTCGATCTATCTAGTTATTCTAATGCAGACCAGAAGCAACAAAAAAACAATCAATTTATTAAATATTTAAATTAATAAAAAAGATGACGTGCTTACTACTTGCAAACTTGAATAATGGATAAATCTTATTGGTTAATTAATTTAAATAGATCAGAAGTTAAAAGATTCGTCAAAAATAATAAGAGTATTAATGGGGTTTTTGAGTATGTTTTTATTGATTCTGGAAAGATTATTGGGGTTCCTTGGGAAAGTCCACCAGTCATGACAACAACAGTTTCTGTAGAAATAGATTTAGCGAGAGAAATTTATGAAAGATTACTTTCACAGGGCTGGAAAAAAACTGAAGAAGTTTGGCAAAAAAATGACTTTTAGGGTACGACATCCCTAAACCTTAAATTCACCACAAATATCCAATAACCTTTCCGAACATTTCAAATAAAAGAATAACTTTGCAAAGATATGCTTATTAATAAAAGTATTTTAAAAATGAGATTACAACATATTAAAGCAATTTAAAAGATAAGTAATGGACAAATTTCTTAAAACATTAACTACAGATCCTCAATAATCCTATAAGTTACGTAATCATTTATTTCATTGACATCAACAAAATTTCTTGATGTCACAATTGGATTAATAAAGACGAAAGAAATAATTAATGACGCAAAAGTCAATCTATACGCCTTTGGCTTTAATATCAAATACTTCAGACTTTGGAAAACATACCTAGAATTAACTAGTTTAACTTCTTCTTGCTCATAAGAAAGGGCATTTTCAATCATTTGATTAAGCCTTTCCTTTTTTAATTTAGACATACAATAATTCCTCCAAAATAGTTTTTGGCAAAAAAGTTCTTAACTTTTTGCGTGCACGAATAATCAGGCTTTCAGTTGCCTTTTCACTCTTTTTTAAAATATTAGAAACTTCTTTTTGTTTATAACCGCAAAAATAATGCAGCAAAATAGCTTCTTGTTGATGAGTGGGGAGTTTTTGAATATTATTTAAAAGCAATTTTCTCAATTCATAACTCTCACATTTTTGATTTGTAATTTCAAGGCTTGAATAATTATCTTTATATTCATAAGAAATCTTGTATTTCCGAAGAAAATCCATACAAGTTGAAAAAACTATCTTATTTATATAACCTTCTACACTTCCTTTGCTAACCCATTGAGGTGCTGATTGCCATAGTTTGATTAAGGAAATTTGGACAACATCATCTACATCATCAAAATGTGTTGAACCTAAAAGCTTAATTGCTGTTGCATGCATTTTATATCCCATATTATTTGCTATAAATCTGAATGATTCCTTATCACCTTCGGCTGTTTTGCGCATGTAAGAACTCAAGTCATCAGACATTTCTTAATCTCCTTCATTCTTTAATTTCTCTATCCTTTTTTTCATTTCCTTCCTAACTGCACGTAATTCTTTCTTTGATAATTTATCATCATTATCCTTATCAAACTTTTCATATAAGTTATCTATTCGAACTCGATGTGCCTCGATCATCTCGTCCTTTGAGAGAAGTCCATCTCTATTCTTGTCAATCTTTTCAAAACGCTTGCGAATCTTACTAAAGTTATTTTTTTCATAATTTGGGTTCGAAAAAGAAGGTAAAGCAATAAAAAATGTTAATGCTAGAGTTAAAAGTGAAAATCTTTTCATAAAAATTTTATTTATTTATATGATTAACGTACATGAAGTAGAAAATCCTTCGTGTAAAAGATATAAAATTACTTTAATCGAAGAATTTGTGATTAAGATTTAATATTTACATAGGTAATAATAAAAATTAATTTGTTCATACATAAGCTATTTTATTGGCAACATGTTAAATATATATTATTTAAAATTTTTAGATATTTAATTTTAATCTACTTAGTTATTTTTAATTGACCTTTGACATTATATGGATTTCAAAATTTAATCGTTGATCCTCTATCCGTATACATTTGTACCTCAAACCGTACATCTTTTAAAATCAGTTAATGGGGGTAACTAGTTAGAAATAAATAAGGATTTATTCTCCCAAATGCCTTCAACACCAATCAAGTCTTGTAATAAATATGTATTAAGTTACAAAGACTCTTCAAACTCCACAAAACAAATAGGAATCTATGCGAGAGATGCATACGACTGTTTAATGCTTGCAAGAAAATTTTATTCTTACTTAGATGAAAATCCAAATTCTTTAGTTAAAATTCAACAAAAATTTTGAGGTATAAAATTATGGACTTTAAAAGATCACCCTTCAAAATAAAAGATAAGAACCAAAAAGATCTTGTTAATGCGAGTGATTATCCTACTATTGCTGATCTGTTAAGAGAACAAAATGTCACTAGCGGTGATGCTAATACCGTTCACCACAGAAGAGATTTAGATTCTCTCGGTTAGTTTATAAAAATTAAATTTTGAAAGAAAGTAAATTTTATAAAGACACCTAATAATAAATAGTAATTAACAATATTTATTTTCGGAAATTAGTTTTCTTGCTAATAATAGAAAGCATATTCAAATTAAAAAATGCTTTATATTCAGCATTGGTCATTTAAGACTGGATTTCATCAAAAAGGTGCGGAAAAATTCCTAGCTGGGGGAGGAGATTACCCAGGCGTTGAGATGATTGGGAGGTATCATGCTCCTGGATCTTTAGAGGGTTGGATAGTTTTAAAGACTGAAAATCCAAAAGCAATATATCAACATTCAGCTGAGTGGGGTGAATTCCTAAATTGGGAAACTACTCCTGTCTTTACTGATGAAGAAGCTGGACCAATAGTTGCTAAAGTCTACTCATAAATGAAGATTTCATCAAATCTAAACTTAGAGGGGTAAAACCCTCTTTTTTTAATTTCATCTCTCAAAATAGAAATCAACTATAATTTTATCAAAATGTTCTAGTTGCTTTTAAAATAATAAAGTTACCATTTAGGGACAATAAAAGATATTGCTTAAATTCATAAATAAATATAGAAATAACTTAAGGAAGAAAATATTCCTATCTTAAGGGTATCCTTTTTAATTAGAATATTTACTAGTGGTTATTTGCCAACTTATCTAATATCCATCCAAATTAATTTAAATATATTTTTTTGTTTTGCTAAATATTCACTGTTGCATTAACCATAACAAAGGTTAATTTTAAAAAGCCATACAATTTAAATTATATGAAAGAGATTAATACTCCATGGGGACAAATCAAACCTTCTGTTCTGATTTTTCCAGTTTATTATATGTTAATAATGTATGGAATAATTTTCTTTTTCCCTTTTGGTTTTTTTGATACGCATTTTTTGAGAGATGATAGTTTTATAGAATGGTTGCAATTCTTTGGATACTTTTTTGCATCCTTGATGAGTTTTTTTATTTGTTTTTTCAGAAAAAAAAGCTTCTCAAAACAAAAACTTTATTGGTTTTTACTTGCTATATTTTGCTTTTACGTTGCTGGTGAAGAAATAAGCTGGACAGAAAGAATTACAAATTTTGGAATAGATTCAGTTAAAGAAATTAATCTACAGGGAGAAACAAATTTTCATAATTTAAAAAATGTAAATAATTATCTTCATTTTTCATTCATTTTTTCAGGATTATTTTTTGGATGGGCTGGATGGAAATTCTGGCCAAATATTGAAGCTTTACCAAGTAGAAAATATACTCTTTTCTTTTTAATTGTTTCGGCTTTTTACTTTTATTTTGATCTATCTTGGATAACCCTTGGTAAAAGAATACTTAATACACAAGAAACGATAGAATTTTTAATGTCCAGCGGTCTATTTTTGCATTGTTTTGAATATTTCAAAGTAGAATTCAAAAGAAATTTCCTTAATAAGGTAAGCTAGTAAAATTAATAATTAAAATCATTATTCGATTTATTTACTTTAAATAAAAACTATATTGAAATCATTAAGGTAAAGTAATATTAAATTTAAAGCTTGAATCGATTATTAAGTTTTAAGAGATTTTTTTAAAAATGATTTTAGCGATATTTTTAATTTGTATTGTTTCCTTAACTCCATTACCAACTTTACCGATGGTAATTTTCTATTACTCTAAGTTTGGTTTAGTAGATGGTTTTATTGTTGTAACTATTGCATCCAATTTAAAGATTCTTATTCATTACAACATAGGCAAAATTCTAAGAAATAAAAAATTAAAATTCTTTAATTTAGATAAAAAACTTTCAAAAGCAAAAAAGAAGTATAAATTCCTTAAAACTAAAGATATTTTATTAATTAGACTATCAAACTTATTTATAACTAGGATTCTAAATATATTCTTAGGATTTTCAAACTTTTCTTTAAAGAAGACATTTATTATAAATAATATTGCTCTGCTTCCTTGGCAATTACTATATTTTTATTCCGCGACGAAATTAGACCCTTTATCAGAAATAATTTCAAGATTAGGGATAAATATTACAATCGTAAAATTACTTTCATTTATATCTATAACTTCTATAACTTTCTTAAGTATTAGGATTTTAATAGGAGTTTTAAAAAGATTTAAGATTATAAATAAAATAGGAGAGTTTATAAAATGAAATTTTATTTTTGAATTACTATCTATTTCCAAAAATCTAGTAAAAGTAACTTCCACTTTCCTCTAGGCCGAATATTTTACCAACCCAAAAAAGGTTAAAAAGTGTAATTATTATTTCAGCAATAATTAATTTATAAATAAAACAATTTGGATAGTACTAATCCATTAGAGACTTAAAGGTATTAAGAAATATCTTAAGATTGATGCTAATTCACAGATACGATCGGCTTCCTCAATTAATAGTTTTACCTCTAGATCCTTAAGAATAACTATTTATTAACCTTACTTCGGCTTGCTTATAGAGAATTACAGCATTTGAATCATCCTTCTTTACTCCTTTGTAAAAGCAAATTATTCTTTTGAAATCTTACTATTCGAATATTTTCTTATTTAGCTTAATGGCTGCCCAATTCTCAAAGGGTGATTTATTTTGACTCTGAAATAGTAGTTTCAAGGGAACTTAAAAAATTAGCAAATTAATAATTTTTGTTCTCAAACATTAAATTTTTTAAAAGATTTGTTTCTAAGTAATTGATGTTGCGATTTCTTTATGAACCGACAGGAATTCTTGGTCTGTTAAAACTGGTGTGACTTCAATTTCAACGCCAAAATTATCGACCCAGACACTACTCCATTTCCAAATGTTCTGATGGTTTGAAGATTCAACTATTGCCCAACCATTTGCTCCCTCAGGATTTACTACTCGATTAAGAACTTTAAACCCATCAAATTCATCACCTTCGCATCCTCCTTCAACAAAATCCGCAAAAGCTTCGGCCCCTTGCATATGACTTTCTTGATCTGGAAATTGCCAGTGAACGATGTAAGTTTGCATGAATAAAAATATTTTTTTAATTATTAATTATCGAATTTAAAAATTAAATAAAAAGTCTTTAAACACTAATTTAAAAGCGCTTAAGCGAAGAAGGAAAAAATAACAAAAAAAAAGACTCTTACGAGCCTAGGTGATGGGGACTCCTATAATGACAAATTAATCAGAAACGAACAACCCCATCAATAGGTAATTTTAAATACTTACAAACACCACATATAGTGCTAAGATTTCAAAAAGGTTGGGTGATGGGGATTATCCTGCTTTTTAATTGGGGCGAAGCTTACGCCCTTTTTTTGCGAAAATTTACTTTAATCAATAAAGCCATATCGAGGATTCAAGTATCTGAAGTTTTTGAAGATAGTTCTTGGAACTCTTCTATTATTAATGAAATTTTTATCCCTTATGTTTGTATTTTTAAGCAATCAAGAAAGCCAGTTATGAAAGGCTCTTGGGTTGAATCCATCGAAGATGCGAGAAACGAATATAAAAATCTATTGGAGGAAGGGATGGGGAAAAACTTATAAATTCAATAGTTTTTTTAATATTGGATAGGTACTTTACCTAAAATTTGACATTAACAAAAGTTAATTGCTAGATAAGCTTCAGAATTAAAGGTTGAATATGAAAAAAGACATTTATTCAAATATTAAAGATTCTGATGCTTTGCAAAGTTTTTTTGAATGTATAACTTCTTGTAGCATCAATAGTGAGGGAGTAGATTGCACAACAGCATGTTATGTAAAACATTTAGAACCAAACAATATCGACTACCCATTAAAATTTTCATAAGCAAAGCTTATTGATAATTGTTATATTTCATTGATGTTATTTCCACCTCCTCAAGTTATTTTTGGTCTATTCCTTTTATCTATAGGAATATTTCACATCTGGGATATTAGATACAATCCTTTTGGATAAGACGCAGACGGAATTTAATCTTTAGCTAGGAAGCTGATTTGTAGGGGGTGCGTGAAATTGCCGTTTCTTTCTTTTGAGTCTTTTGTAAGCAACTAAAGAGCCTAATAATAAAAATGTAATAGCTATTGAGTTAATCATATGAAGTAGCTTTTACATATAAAAACAAATATGTTCCAAATATCAATGATTTAAAGCTATTTTCTTAAAAAGTTAATAATTATGGACTAATTTTTAATATTTAGCTTTGACATTAGGTACTTAAAACAATCAAGAGAAAACACTGATCTTACCAAAAGTAATATCTATGCTATGAGAATAAATCACTTTTTCTTATTTCTCATTTGATATTGAAGAACAGCTTTTAAGTGATGTACTTCTTTTTCTAAAGTCTTAATTCTTTTTTCTAGTTCTTCATTAGTTGCCATATTTTTGAGATAAATTCCTTAATATTTATACTATTAAAAAAGCGACTTGTTACTCATGGTAAATGTCTAATAAGTAATAGAACCTATTGATGTGCATAATTTCTCTAGATAAATTATGCAGAGTATAAATTTAGGGGTAATTTATGAGTGGAGATTATGAGACACTAGAAATAAATCAACCTAAAATTACATATTTTCAAAAAAGATCCGAAAATAATACAGAATGGTTAGATGAATTAATCAACCAAATTGAAGATATGAAAAACAATATATCCAAATCTGCTTAATGAAAGAAAAAGAGTTGAAAGAATTAGAGGAATTTGCAAAAGAAAATGCATATAATAAGGACATGTCCCGATTAAATCAATCAACAAACTATTTAGAGAAAAACCAAATATCAATGGGATAGCAGTTCCTGGCATGCCACTTGGCTCTCCAGGGATGGAAATGCATTCTCACGAATCGCACTCTCATGATTATGAGAACTACAAAGTAGTTTCATTTAGTAAAACTGGCAAAACAAAAATATTTGATATAATCTCTCCTTAATACAAATACTTATTTGAAATAATGCATATTTTTCTTAGAAATTTTAAATTTTTTATTTTTTTATTTTCCTTATCTCTAAATTTCAATAGTTATTCGAATGCACATATTAGGGGTACATTTCTTTCTGAAGAGGACGCCGAAAATAGATCTTTAGAACTTGGTTGCGAAGGAATACATAAGAATCAAGATAAATGGATGCCATGCAAAAACGAAAAAGAATTACATATCTATTTGAGGAAATAGATGGAAAAATTAAAAACAAATCAAAGAAAAATTCACAGAAAAATAACCGCAATTTCAGCAATCCCATTACTAATTACTATTGTATCTGGGACTATTTATAGTATTCTTCAGCCCCTAGGAATAGATGCTTTTTGGTTAATAAAATGGCATACAGGTAATTTTGGCATTATTAATTTGCAACCTTTTTACTCGATATTTCTAGGTATAGCTTCAATAATCTCAATAATATCTGGAGTTAAACTATTACAAAAAAAAACTTAGATATATTTTAAGCTAAGCCAAAGGCTAATTAATTAATACTATTTGCGCCCCCACTTACTAAAAAAATTATCGCTCCTAGTGCCATTGTTGCAACACCCATATAAGGATATTTCTTAATTCTTGATTTAGTAATTGGAAGCCATGAAAGGTATCTATCAGATTTATTTAATTCAATTTTTTTTTGTCTAGGTGGTAATCCTAATTTTTCTCTTCTTTTAGCTTCACCCATAATCTTAAATTTGTTTATGTATCAATCTTAAAAATTATGTTCTAAAGCTGCGAGATAACTTTATTAAAAAAGAGGTCCTTTTAGATAAACAAATTATTTAAAATTTATTTAGCCTTCTTTAAATATAGATTCTTTGTATTTGCCTGATCTGATGTAAACAACAAAATTAAAATAGTTCCAACTAGAAATGAAAAAATCATTGTCAAACCAACAACTTCGACCATTTCACTAGGCAGATAATTTAAAAACATAATCAATAGAACTCTTATTTTAAACTTAGCAACTGTATTTTTTATGTAAAGTATTCCTCCTTAAATTTCAAAACGAACTTTCTGAGACTTTTTAATCTTTATTTTTTTTTATTTGCTGGATAAATCTAGTTCTAGCCGATTACAATTTTCTTACTTAGTTATTCCTATATTCTTAAGCAATTTCAGGTAAGGCAGTGCCCAATTACCAAAGGTAAAAGAGATAGTCGTATATTTTGTAGTTGGTAATAATGTTTTAGAACGTGTAGAGGCTAATTTAGAAAATATCTTAATAGTCTCTGCTTCTAGATTATCCATATACAATTTTTTTTTAATACCTCGATCTTTCTTTTGGGGCAAATAATTTTCTATAAACCATAAAACTTGATCTAAATTTGATTTATTGGGTAAGGTTTTAATTTGTTTATTTTTCTTTTTAAACATATTTATTTACCTCTTAATTACTGAATTAAATTTGCCATTTATATAATTAAAATCAATAGTAAAAGCATCAAAATTATGTTCTTTTTAATAATCAATAATCAAAAAAAATTAATAATTACGTTGTTTTTATAAAAATAAAAAAGAGAGGGATAAACCCCCTCTTAATTGATCAATATCAAAAAAGAATTTAATTTTTTGAGTCTTTCAATTTCATTTCTTTTTGTGTTTTCCTGATTCTTTCTTCAAAGATGGATCTTCTATATGGAGTAACTTCTCCGCTTTTAGTAGCCAAAAGTTGGGCTTCATAAAGCCTATTGGCTCTTTTGATTTTTTCTCTTATTTGTAAGAGGTTATTCATGATCTTTTGCAGTTAATGAGAATCCCGTTCCCTACTCCCATTTCATGCGTCCAGAGATATAAACTTGGATGAACGTTAGTGAACGATAACATCTTTAAAAAAATTTCGCGAGAGTAATTTTTATTAAATTTTTCTAAAAAATAAATATTGAATAGATAGTACAAATAAGGTTTTAATATTTCCTAAATTAGGATAAGAAAATTGTTTGCGACCCATCATTATTATCCTGAATCACTATTTTTTTATTTGGGAAAATATTTGATAATATTCTTTTCAAATTTGAATTATCTGAAGTGATTATTTTACTCATATTTTTTGAATTAATTTTCCAATTTTCATCCACAAATAGTTCTTTATCATGACCTTTTTCATTCTCCAGTGATGTCTTATTTAGAATCTTAAGTAACAGTTCTGAATCATAATCTTTAAATTCTACAGGGTCCTCTTTAAAATTTTTAATCATTATTTAGAAATCTAATGTTTCTAAATATTGCATAAGAAAATTGAAGAATACAAGTTATTAATTACCTAAAAAATTTCTCTAAAGATAAAAAATCCGGATGCAAATAAAATAATTTTCTTTGGAAAATTTAATTCCAAAATAAGTAAAGAATGATATTTAAAAAGATTAATTAATCATTTACACCATTTATTTACTTGTTAGGTTGCAATTAAGGGATTCAGAAAAGATGCCAAGAGTAATTAACAAAAAAATTAGACTTTTAAGATGGTTAAACTCAGGAATGATACTACCATTTATCATTATGGCTGCATCCTCATCAATCATTCTTTATGGTGTTTTATTTATCCTAATAAAATAGTTTTTTTAATTTAAGCAGCTAAGTTTTCCTCAGACTTAGACATAATTATTGCAGCTTTTTTTAATAAACTAACTACTTCTTTTCTTCCAACTGCATTATCAGCTTGACGCATTATTTCATCATATTTTTTATTTATATTTTTCATAAATAGTTTTACTTTATCTAAAATTACAACAACATATGATGGTGTCAATTGTAAATAATTCTCATATATTATTTCTTTGATTATTTTTGCAGAATAAAAATTACTAATATATTATCATTCAAGTTTTTTAATTGATGATGCCAAAAGATCATAAATATCAAAATTAATAATCCTTATAATTAAGCTAAATTGAAGGGTTTGAAAACATAAAATAAACCTCCGATTAGGATCAATATTGCAGCTCCATAAAAAAGAAAAGGGATAATTGGATATTTATACAATGTAGACCTTACTTCTTGTTGTATGGCTTTTTTATCAAGTTGAGGCAACTTTATATCTTCAGTTTTTTCTCTAGGCGGAATACCTAACTTTTTTCTTCTCTTTGCCTCTCCCATAATTAATACTGAGGTATTCCCATACATTTTAAATAATTGTTATCAGCTAAATCTAAAATTTGATTCCATTCTTCATGAGATGTTTCCAAATTATTTTCAAAATCTTTTTCAAATTTAAGAATACATCTTTTTTCTATATTTTCTAAAGAATTATAATTTCTTAAAAAAGAAACACTCAAATACGATAATGATGAAAAAACTATAATTATTTTAGCAATCCTTAAATTATCCATATCTTAAATGATATTGCCTTATAAATAAATAAGGTACTTGTTAGTTTTATAATTAATTTTATCTATTAAAACAATTATCAAATGATAAATTCGATGAATTTTAACGATTTGCCTATTCAGGATTTGGTTGTTTCGGGGTTAATAATCTTTATAATGTCGACGATTATTGCCAATATTTATGACCCATTATTAGGAATTACTTATGCATTTGGGAATATACTTACTCTTACTTTTTTGAGCTGGTTATACAAAGAGACTTGGAGTGATCCGAAGAAATAAATCAAATTAAGAAAAAGATAAATAAAAAACTACTTCTGTATTTTTAATTTTGAAGAATATTTTAAGTTAACAATATATGTTGCGACAAGAGATAGTATTAAAAAAAATAATAAACTCTCCAAAGTTGATTGAGGCATAACCATGAGATGGACCAAAAATGATATATCTTTAGAGAAACTAATTCTGAAGAAAAATCAACCCTTTAATTATTTTTTATTTTCAAATTAATAAATTTAATAACCTTAAAAATCTACCAGAAAAAAAATTTTTAATAATTAACAGCTAACCAATAACAAGTCCTTTTTCAAGAAGTAAATCGAAAACCTCCACACTTTTAGTTTTCCCTAATTTAAGTGGCTGATGTAAATCTAATATTTCAGCTAGACACATAATCCAATAAGTATCTTTTTTTAAATTAAGTTTCTCACAAATATGTTGGGGCGCCGATTTAAAACAAACAAATTCTGTTGAAATATTAATGTTCATGATTTGAGCTTCAAGTTCCAGACTTAAGAGTTCTATTTCTTGCTCAGATAGGGCTGTCCCAAATGAATATGATTCAATTAAAAGTTGATAATTCATAAAAGTTTTTATTGTTTTGAGAAATCCAGCGCGATATTTTTGAACCCTTATAAATATGTCCTGAAGCCTCAACAATATGTTTTGTTTCGGGTTTCATAAAAATATCATATAGAACATTTTCTGGTCCTTGAAAAATTACATTTGCCCTTTTGGGATCGTCAAATGATTTACCAATATAAAATATTTTAACTCCCATTTCACTAAACATAGTCTGATGTTCCTTAGCATTAATATGTGCTTTGTACTCCTCGAAGGTATTACTTAGTTGAAAATCAATAATAGTCGTTTTAACAACCATTAGAACAATAAAATTTTTTTATTCTAAATCTTTTTCAAAAAAGTTAACCCAAAAAAATTAGTTTTTATTAAGCACCATATTAACTATTTTTTATTTATGAGTTATAAACAACTATAAAATCGGTTTTTAATTTTGGACTCAAAAATTTCTCAAAGAGAGCAATGGACTAGTAAGCTTGGATTCATTCTCGCTGCTGCTGGTAGTGCAGTAGGTCTTGGAAACCTTTGGGGTTTTGCTTACAGAGCCTCTCAAGGCGGAGGTTCTGCCTTTGTAATTTTATACATATTGATCGTTTTGATTGTATGTCTTCCTGTATTTGTTGCTGAAATGGCTTTAGGGAGAAATGCAATGTCAAGTACATTACTCGCACCAGTTAAACTGGCTGGGAAAAATTGGTTTCCATTAGGGATTCTGTTTTTTATAGCTCCTTTAGGTATTGCATCTTATTATTCAGTAATAATGGGCTGGACAGCCGATACCTTATTCCATTCTTTATTTTTTGGTTTACCAAAGAATTTAACTGAAGCAGAAAACTTCTTTGGCTCGATTAGTAGTGGAAGCAGTGTCTTATTGGGGCACCTATTAAGTCTTGTGCTCACAGCAATAATAGTTTCATCAGGTATAAAAAAGGGCATTGAAAAGGTCACTAGATATTTCATGCCAATCCTTTTCATAATTATTATAATTCTTGCTATTTGGGCTACTTCACTCTCTGGGGCATGGGAAGGATATAAAACATTTTTACTTAAATTTGATTTTAATGAGTTAAGAAATCCTCAAACGATAAGAAACGCTTTTACACAAGCATTCTTTTCATTAAGCTTAGGAATTGGAATTATGGTTACCTACGCATCTTATTTAAATAAAAAAAGTAATCTTCCAAAACTAAGTATTGGAGTTGCAACATTAGATACTTTGGTTGGACTAATGGCTGGATTTATAACTTTCCCTATAGTTTTAACATTTGGTTTAAGTGACGCTATATCTGAATCCACCGTTGGTGCTCTATTCATATCAATTCCGACAGGCCTAGGTTCATATGGTGCAGCAGGAAGAATTGTGGCTGTTGCATTTTTTGCCTTAGCTTACATTGCAGCTATAACTTCATCTGTTTCATTATTAGAAGTTCCAGTTTCCTCTTTAATGGATAAATTTGGTTTTAAAAGAGAAAAGTCGGTTTGGTTGATAACTCTATTCTTATTCTTAGCAGGCATTCCTTCTTCATTGAATTTAAACATTTTAGGAACAGTTGACTCGATTTTTGGAGGTGTATTACTAATCTTTGGTGGATTCTTAGTAACTTTCTTTATGGGATGGGTAGTCCCTGGAAAATTTAATGAAGAGCTTAGTGGTTCAAAAGTTGGAGTAAAAACGACACGTTATTTAAAATTCATGACAAGATGGGTCGCGCCTCCAATTATTGGTTTTGGACTATTTATTAGTGTGTTTGATTTATTGAAAGGATGGGTAAGTTAGAAAATTTTTACTGGTAATATAGTTTGGAATTAAGGGAGGGGGTTTCAGAAAAAAAATTTAAATTGTTAAACTTTTCATATTATTTTTGGAAACTTAATAAAATGCTTTTTAATAAATGAATATTTATAGAGTTTTTAATTAAAAAATTGATATGGTGGCTAAGTTCTTTTTTGATTTGTAAAGGTCTAAACATTTTTCTAAAAAGATGCTCTAATGCAGAACCTTTTTTAAAAATAAATATTAAATTCTAACTTCTTTTTAATCTCAAACGTATCGTCACAAACCATCACTAATAGAATATATATAAAATATCAACATGTTGAATTTAGAGAAATTACAACGCAATCAAGAATAAATAAAAAATTTGATGTCAACTGAACCTGATTACTTAAAAGAAAAGCTTACAGAAAATTTCTCTGAATTTTCTCAACTATCTGACTATTCTTTTATGAATTATCTTAAAGCAGATCCTCAATCAACAAAAGATGGAAATGACCATAAGCCACGCTCAGTATATTCTGGACATTACGTACCGGTTGTTCCAACAGCAATTCCAGAACCAATATATATCTCCCACAGCAAAAATCTTTTCAAAGAACTTGGACTAAGCTCAGATCTTACAAAAGACCAAAACTTTTGTCGTTTTTTCTCAGGTGACATTTCTGTTGCTATTTATCCAATGAATCCTTTTGGTTGGGCGACTGGTTATGCATTATCAATTTATGGGACTGAATATATCCAACAATGTCCCTTTGGTACTGGTAATGGTTATGGAGATGGCAGGGCAATTTCTGTATTTGAAGGTTTATTCAATGGCAAAAGAATGGAGATGCAACTAAAAGGTGGAGGTCCAACTCCCTACTGTCGAGGAGCAGATGGTAGGGCTGTATTACGTTCTAGCGTTAGAGAATTTCTTGCACAAGAATTTATGGATGCTTTGGGAATCCCAACCTCAAGATCATTAACGCTTTTTGTCTCCAAATCAGAAATAGTTAGAAGGCCATGGTATTCCAAAGGGTCCAAATATTTTGAACCTGATATCATGATTGATAATCAAGCGGCAATTACCACGAGAGTCGCTCCATCTTTTTTACGTGTAGGCCAGATTGAACTTTTTGCAAGACGAGTTCGTAATAATGCGCATAATGAGGCCCTCAATGAACTAAAAATGATAGTTCAACATCTTATTGATAGAAATTATAAAGATGAAATTGAACATGAGATTTCAATTGAAAGTAAAGTAATAAAACTGGCTTCTTTATACAGATCAAGACTCATATCACTCATAGCCAACTGGATGCGAGTTGGTTATTGTCAGGGTAACTTCAATAGTGATAATTGTGCTGCTGGAGGCTATACCTTAGATTATGGCCCCTTTGGATTCTGTGAATTATTTGATCCAAGATTTCAACCATGGACAGGTGGAGGTGAACATTTCTCATTTTTTAACCAACCTTCTGCTGCGGCAATCAACTTTAAAACATTCTGTTCTTCTCTTAGTCCTTTACTTTCAGAAAGCAAACAAGATCAAGAAAAGTTAGATCACCTTGAAAAGGATTTTTCAGAATTGATGAACAAAGAATTGAAGAAAATGTGGGCAAACAAGCTTGGTTTAGAACATTACAACGAAGATCTAATAAATGATTTTTTTAATCTTATGATAATTTCAAAAGCAGACTATACAATTTTATTCCGTAAACTCTCTGAAATACCTGATAACTTAGATTCGTTAAAAGACAGTTTTTATTTACCAATTAATGATGAGCTCAATAATAGATGGGAAATCTGGCTTAAAAACTGGCAATCAGTCTTGAAGAAAGAGAAGAATACTAAAGCAAAATCGGCATCGATGAAATCCCTCAACCCAGTCTATACATGGCGCGAATGGATGGTTGTCCCTGCATATGAAGAAGCAGAAAAAGGAAATTTCAACAAAATAAAAGAATTGCAGGATATATTTAGCAATCCATATATAGAACAACCTTCAGAAATAGATCAAAAATATAATCGACTAAAGCCAAGTCAGTATTTTAACTATGGAGGAGTATCTCACTACAGCTGTTCTTCATGAATTTCAATCCTCATAATGCAGACTGAACCACTTTGAGAAAAATCTTATTTATTTATGGCCTTAGGAATTCCAAATACTGAAACAAATTCCTCAAGAAGTATAGCCCGCTTCTTTCCAACATTCTTCACAAAGTGTGCCTCTTCATTTTTGCTCTCTATAAAAGCATCAACTTCTTTAAAGAAATTAATTTCTTTCCCCTAACGTGCTTTAATCCCTCTCTTGTGAAATGAATCAACATGGGGAAAAGTGCATGTGAATTTGAGTTTCTATTTCTATCCCTGCTGGAATTTTTACTTTTAAAAGTCTTAATTCAGGCTTACCTTCTTGAAAATTAAAATTTTTGCCACTTAATCAATCATTTTGAAGTTTGAATAATAGTAATAACCTCACTCTTTTCCTCTGCGACAGAAGATTGGGTCACAAAAAAGTCCAAATAAAAAGGAAGTAAAATGGAATAAATTTTATTAACTTCATTAGATATTTGAGTTTCACTAAAAATAGTTAATTTGCAAAAATAATTAACTAATTTATTTTTTATATAGCTTTTCTAATCGCTTAATTTCCTCCCTTAAATCCTTACCCTTCTTATTTATTTGATTATTCTTAATAACTATTGGGATAATCCACCAGGCTTGAAGACCTAAAAAGATAAATACTAGAATCAATAATTCAAAAGTGCCAGGCTGCATTTGATAAATTAACCTTCTATGTAAATACCAATATTCTAAAAGCTATTAAATATTCATGAGATTCGAAATATTTCTAGGCTGCCTCTAATTCAATATGAAGTTTAATATCACTTGAAATGATTACTTCTTTAAATTCAATAAGTTTGGAAATTATTCTTTGCTTCTCTTGATAAGTTTTATAGATATCCTCTACAACCTACTGCATTGCAAGTGTTACTTTTTGAAGTTTGATTTCTAAATCTTCCCTATAATTCAAAAACTTAAAGAAATTACATTTTTTTAAAAAAAAGAATAATTGCTAGTAAATTAGTACTTAACCTTAAAAGGATTGACGCCTAAGGAAATAGGATATAATTTATAGTACAAATGTATTAATATTCAATTTTCATATTAAAGTGAAAGCATGAAGCCTAAGTACTCATTTGGTTGTAGCATTAGCAAGCCAAACGGATGCCTACTAAATCCCGAAGGAAGCAGAATAATCTTTTTCGAAGAATGCAGAAATCCCCCCAAACCTAATCTAAAAATTCATACTCACCTTTTTTATGCAAATCACCTTGGAGAACCAGGAGGATACAAATCCTCAGAGAAACTAAACATAGATGCAGCTTGGGAGAAGTGGCACGAACTTCAACAAAAAGGCTGGACGGAGGTCTATTACCATTACGGATGAGGATTCCCGGGAAATAAATACTCAAAAAATCAACTATTTAACTTAATATGTAATGATATTGCTACATATTTG
Organism: Prochlorococcus sp. AG-347-J20; assembly: GCA_003281485.1. Taxonomy (GTDB): domain Bacteria; phylum Cyanobacteriota; class Cyanobacteriia; order PCC-6307; family Cyanobiaceae; genus Prochlorococcus_A. The sequence goes on from QCBW01000003.1 coordinate 30,350, forward strand.
TAGCATATATCTTGAAAATAACTTATTTTTGGCCCAATACTTTACATTTGTTAATAGTAGTGTTACATTAATTAACAATTACACAACTTCAATGGCTAATTCAAACGTTACTACTGAATCAGGTGGCAGACAGAATATGTTTCCTACTGAGACACGTCCTTACATAGATGAGTCTGTTTCTTACGACAGCTACCCACAAAATGCAGAAAAAGTTAATGGTCGTTGGGCAATGATTGGGCTTGTTGCGTTAGTAGGTGCTTACGTTTCAACCGGACAAATTATTCCTGGCATTTTTTAATGAGTCCACTTTCAGGTTTCTTAGCCATAATTGTATTCATTACAGCCATCCTTGTTGCTTATCTTACAAAGCAATTTCAAAACGAAAATTTAAACTATTCATCTTCTAATAAAATGAAAAACACAAACACAAAAGTTAAAACAATTGAGAAAGAAAAAGTCGTCGCTGAAACACTTAACGGCAGATTCGCAATGCTTGGATTAATTGCTGCAGTTGGAGCATATCTAACAACAGGTCAAATAATACCTGGTTTCGTTTAAAACTTACTATTTAATAAACCTTCAACTCACATAATATGGAAAATTCAAAATCAACTTATTGGCAAATTGCTGAGAGAACCAATGGAAGAATGGCAATGATGGGCTTATTTGCATTAGTTGTAAATTATGGCTTATTCGGCTGGATTATCCCAGGAATCTTTTAAAATGAATTTAGGCTTACTTTTCCTTAAAGTTAATACTTTAGGAGTAATAACTCTTTCAGAACTTGATTGGATAACTAATCATCAATCCGAATTTTCTAGGTTAGATATGGCTTTAGTTATTAAAATTGGCCGTCTTATGGATTCTGGAGTGGTGGAAATCGATAATAGATTACCTGTATAATTTTAAAAAACTTGATCGTTATGAGTGTTTGTCAATAGGGATACTGACAGACACTTTTTTTATGAGAAAAATTTAAAAAAAGAGATTTTTTCTTAGCTAACAACAATCTCTCAATTACCTAATTCTTACAAGAAAATTTCGAGTAAGCTCATAGATATTAACTGATTTCTTTTTTTAGTAAATACGCAAAAATACTTTTTTATTTATCTTTTTAAACCACCTCTTTTTATCCATAGGAACCATGTAACCCAAATAGGAGGAAGAAATCTGATTAGAAAAGAAATTTTATATATATAAAATGGGGCATTTTCACTTTGAAATAAATTCAATAAAAAAGAAGATATAGTAACCCAGAGCAAAATTATTAATATATTTGCTCCCAACAAAGCGAACTTATTTTGTTTGAATATCTTTGGCATAAGGTAAATTTTTTATTCTTAATTTTAAATAATCTCCTGAAATAATCATACATTTTCAAAAAAACTTCAAATTTAGAATCCATATCCAAATAAAAAAAGTACTAAATTTCAACCCCTCTCCAAATAACAATCCAAAAGCGATAGGAGGAGAAAATATTAAAAAAAGAATAGAGAATAAACTAAATAAAGCGAAAGATCCTCTTAGAAAAAGATTTTTTCTTTTTTTTCTTCTTAGGTTTTTTAAGGTATTCCACTCCCATTCGATAAACCTATAGAACTTTTCTGATAATAAAAATAAATACTTCATTACTATTATTAATTTCTATCGGCTTTTCTTATTTATAAAATTAATTTCGCTTGTTAGCAATAAACTTTTTTCCCTTCTTGAGAAAGATAGTAAATTCTATTTTCTGAACTTAAAAAGAAAGTTAATCCCTTATATTGGGATCTTTTAAATTTTTCTAATCTAAATTTATGTAAATCCCAATTATCTGTACTTAAATCAGGATTATTTTCTTGCTCTTTAAAAAAGGGAAAAGAAGATGGGATAATTTTTGTTTTTTTTACTGAACTTTTTCTTTGCTTTAAATAAAAAAATGTAAAAGAAAAAAATATTAAAATAAGAATAAGAAACAAAATAATTATTAAAGTATTTGTCATTGTCAATTTATGTATTTTTAAAAAAATTTATTTTCAAAAATCAATACTGTTTCAAAATAACGTTTTTTGAGTAAGTAAAAAATCCTATTTTCATATTCTTGTATTTTTGAATACTTATCAAGCACTTATGGAAATAAGAATATAAAAATAGTCGCTTTTTCTACATGACACAAAATTCAATGAATACTCCTTATGCCAAAAGAGTAGCAGAAAAATTTAGAGAATCTAAAAACTACTTAAAAACAAACGGTTTTATTAGATCAACTAAACATTTACTAGAAGATATTGAAAATACAGTTGAAAAAAATTAAAGTTAATTTCATAAAACATTTAAAAGATATATTATGAATATTTTTATGGTCTACCTAATATTATTTGTCTAATATGAATTTTTTTCGGATTAGTTTTTTTTTAATTACCGATCTTTAATTTAAAATTAAACTTTATAATTCAATAGTTTAATATCAAGTTTAATTTTTAAGTTAATATATTTTATAAAAATATTTAATAATGCAATTTTTTACCTCTCCAAGAATTTAAAATAAATTCCAATACTCTAAAAATATTAAATATCAAAAAACTAATCTCTAATCTACAAATAAGAATTTTTCTAACAATGTTGATTCTTTTGAGTATATCTTCTTGTTCATTCCTTGATTCAAGAAATAAATCATCAAAAGAAAAACATACCATTATCAATAAAGAAATAATAAAAAACTATTCTAAAGCAATTGCAAAAAACCCTAATAATTTTTTCTTTTATTTAGAAAGAGGAAAGTCTAGACAAAATTTCGGGGATTTTAAAGGGGCTATAAAAGACTTTAATTACTCATTTAAACTTAATCCAGATAAGAAATTTATTTTTTATAGAGCAAATGCAAAATTTGATTACGGAGACTATTCAGGAGCTATTAAGGATTATGAGAAAGTGATTTCCATAAAAGATTTAAGAGATGAAATTTTTTTTAATATTGGTTCTGCAAAATTAACAAATTTAAACTATCAAGGAGCTATTAAAAATTATTCTAAAGCAATTTTATATGACGAGAGTGATTCATATGCTTATGTAAATAGAGGAAATGCAAAATTCAAATTAAATGACTTTGAGGGAGCGATTGAAGATTACAGCAAATCATTATCTATAAATAACAAGTCTTTCATTTCTTTTAATAATAATGGCGTTAGTAAATATAAGTTAGGCAACTTCAAAAGTGCTTTAGAAGATTTTAAAAAGTCGTTAAAAATAAATCCTAAAAATTACAATACACTATACAATAAGGCTCTTACTTATTTGCAATTAAAAGACAAAAAAAAAGCTTGTATTGATTTAAAAAAATCAATCAAGCTTGGTAAAGAGGTTTTTGAAGATGAATATTTAAAAATTTGTAATTAGTCTTCTGCTATTAAAGCTTCTAAAGCTTCTACATCAGCTTGTAAATCAGCAGTAGGTAGACCTGCAGCAGCAGCCTCAGCTAATTTTCTTTTTTTAAAAGATAATTTAACTTTTGCTTTTTTAACTTTTTTAGCTTTCTTTGCTGCAGCAGAATTACCCCCTCCTCCGCCTCCACATGCTAATAAATTTTCATTTTCCAGTTCGTATTCAACTTTCTCTGAAAGATGACTTGCAAGTAGTTCACTACCTAGAAAAAAACTTACTGGCAAAGCAAAAAACGCACCAATAGTAAATCTGAGAACTTTGTTTAACTTCATTAATTAAATAAAATTTTGAATATCCTATATTGCCAATCAAAACATGTAAAGTTGTTTAGTGTTTTTTAAAAACATGATTAACAATAAGTTACAAATATAGTTTATTTTTTTATCAAATCTATCAACTCCAGTGCAAGTATGGAACTAATTTCACTCGCAGCAAATTCTGTAAAATGACTATAATCTAAAAACCAATTGGTAGCTTCTGCTTTTTGGGAATAATCCAAGAAAATTATATTTTTATGATTTTTCATTTCACTAAACAAAGTTTCTCTGTAATCTTTCTCTATTAATGACATCTCCCTCTCAAGAATTTTAATTGGGAATCTTGGACTTTCTACTAAATGTTTAATACCAATTAAATATTTATAATGACCTCCATTTAATTGCTCCTCTGATAGAGAACTAAAGTAATTTGGTGCATAAACATAAATATATTGACTATCAATCTCAAAATTACTGGTTGCGATTATATTTCTTAGAGTTGATTTAATTGAATATCTTTTTATCTTCTCATATTCTTGCAAATCCAAATTAAAACTATCATTTATAACATTTTTAAGATTCTTATTTTGATTATTAGACTGGATATCTATTGTTAATTGAACTTTTTCGTAAACCCCCGGCTTTATTTTTTTAATTAATGCTAGATTTTCAATATAAGAAAGGATTCTACTATTTGTCTTTATCGAAGTTAAGAATGAAAAAATACCACTTTTAATATTTCCTAAAGAACTACTTGTTATAAAATTTATATATTCAATGCTTAATTTGTTAATCATCATTCCATTTGCAAAACTATATTTACTTTCCTTTTTATTATTTGCAGTAGATAAAAGCCTTATAAAATTCCAAAAATCTTGAATCCCTCCAAAGCTCAAAATAAGATCCGCTGGAGGCAACTTATTATTATAAGGTTCTGAATTTAAATATCTAAAAGTCTCAACATGTTCTTGCCATGTATTAAAACCTGAGTAAGCAGCATTTACAAGATCAATAGAAGGATCCTTCATTCTTAAGTAATTTTCTAATTGACTAGCAAAGGTTTTCTCATTATTAAATCCATATAATCCTTCTCCCATGGCTACACTATTTCCCAAAAGCAATACACCGTAGGTATTTTCTAATTTATTTTTTGTTTCATATGGAGTCTTAATAAAACCATTTTCATCACAAATTAAAAAGTCTAAATTTTCTGGATTACTATCCTTTTTATCACAATTATTCCGCCAGCCAGTAAGAGAATCATAAATTGTTCTACTCACAAATTTATTATTTGATTTGTTAAACAAAAGAATTGATATTTCTAAAACAAAAATGACCACTGGGAAAAGCAAGATGGTATAAATAAATATTTTTACAATTTCGCTTTTTCTCCTCATAGAAACAAATATGAATTGGGATTGTATTCATTTTAAAAAAAATATTCAAACTTACAATTTAAAATCAAGCATTTCCTTAATTAAATATACAAGGTTAATATTTGTTGAAAGAAAATATATAAAATTAAATTTTTCTAAATTTTAAAAATATTTTAAAGTTAGAATTTATATAGCTATATATGTGAAAGGGACAATTGCTTGAACAACACTTATAATCAATATAGTGATAATTGCAAGTAAGATTGCAGTTATTAATGCGGCCTGAATAGGTGTTGCATTCTTCCAAACAGAAAATACTATATGTTTTAAAAATCGGAAAAAATTAAACATTTTGTAAATTTAAAGTTTTTTAATTAACAATCCATAGTCAGTTAATAGATAACGCAATGAAGTTCGCATGCAAACCATAAGTCCATCAATTAAATCAAAGCATGTTGGATCTCCACTCACATTTAAAGAGGAATTAGCCAAGATCTCAATGCCAATGGGCTCTAAATTATAAAGTAACTTATCAAAAATGCTATCCTTTTCTATAATTTGAATTCTTGCCGTTCCGTCAACATGAGTCGTAGGGAAATCTAAAGAAATATTTCCTTTAAGGCATTTACAAGTTGCGCTCATAGATTTATAACAGTCTAAAAGTTCAGGTCGAAGTTCAAAATATTTCTTTGCAGTTTCATACCTCATTACAGGTGCAGTAGGTCTAAAAGGACTTCTGTTCTTAATCACTGTATTTAAGTTTTTCACAGCATCTTTATTTTTACCATCGCAAATCAGAGACCTGTTACCAAGCGCTCTTGGTCCTGTTTCACTTTGAGATAAGATCGTTCCTATTATCTCTCCAGATTTTATAAGCTCTGCAGCTTTTAAGAAAGCGTCATCTTCATTTCTCTCTAAAAAATTAAATTCATTAATTATGATTTTTTCTGTAAGTTTTTTTTCATTATATTTCTCTTTCATGGAGGGAAATAAAGAAGGCTTCGGAATAAATGAATTCTTAAAAGAATTGGATTTTATGTAACAGTATAAGGCTGCTCCAATAGCACAACCAGCATCTCCAGAACTTGGAGGAATAATTATCTCATCGACAAATGATAATTGTGCAAGACTCTCTATTGAAGCTGAATTCATAGAGACCCCACCTGAAAAAACAAATCTTCTTGAACTAGTTAACTGGTTAGCATGCATAAAAATTCTTCGAAGCAAATAAACAGTTAAATCTTGAGCTCCTCTAGCTATGTTTGCACATCTCTTGAAGTCATCATCTCCAGGCACAAGCGGAATAAAGGGGTTGCGCGCAGGTCCTAACAAATCCTCTAATTTACTACTGTATGAATTTGATATTGATAAATGATAATCAAAATAACTCATATCAGAAGATAATTTATTAGAGCTAGAGTCCCAATCCATTAAACCTTTTACTAATTTGGCTGATTTACTATTAGGGTCACCATAGGCAGATAAACCCATTACTTTATATTCCCCTTCATTAACTATGAAACCCAAAAAATCAGTGATAGCTGAATAGAAAAGTCCCAAAGATATAGGATATTCACACGCCCATAATTCATTAATCTCATCCAAGTCAACTACTTGACTAATTGATGCAGTACTTCTATCACCAAAACCATCTACAACTATAGAGCAAATATTTTTCTTAGTTTTAGAGTATGCAAGAGCAGTTAGTGTATGTGATAAATGATGATCAGAATAGATTAGTTTTTTTTCCAAGCCTTTAAATTGTTTTGCAAGGTCTAGATAGCACGATAAAGATGAATGGTTAAAATTACGAAATTGATGTGAAAGGAAAGCAAGACTTTTGGGCATATTTAAAGAGGCTTCTTTTACTGTATGGAGAAAAGAACTTAATGGTCTTTCATAAAATGCAACTTTTTCAATATCCTTAATTTTAAGATTACTTGAAATAAGTATTTTTTTTATTGACCTCCTTGGGAATGATTTATCACCCTTAATCCGACTTAAAGATTCTTCTTTGCAAAAATCAATAAGATTTCCATTCTTATCAACCAATGCTGCAGACGACTCATGATTATATCCAGTAATACCAATAAACATCTTTAAAATAATTTTTTAATTAAAGTTAGAGAACAGATTTAGATGAAATATTCATAAGATTTTTTCCTTCTCTTTTGTATTCATCTAAATCTAATTTGTTCGCCATAAATCCTGCTAAAAAAGCCACACCTTTGTATAAAGGAGTAAGAAGCCTTTCTAAAAACTTTAAATTAGCATCATATATTTTTCTTCCTTTATTATTTAAAGTCTCTTTGGTTCGGTAAATCATTAACTGCCAAGGTTGTAAAGCAGGATAGTGATTTAAGAAAAATTTTTTAGCCATACCATGGTGCAATAATTCATCAGACATAATATTTGAAATTTTTAACCCTTCTTTAGTATATGGGCCCACCAATTTTAGTATTTTCTCAAAAGATGACTTAGCTAAAAGTTCGTTTGTATAAACAAAGGCTATGAAGTCTTTTAAATGCATATTCTCAATTAAAAAGCCCTTATTTGATATGTAGCCCTTTTTTATCAATGAAGGGGCCACAAATCTAAATTTCCTTGCAATTTCTACTGAAGATTTCTTGCCTCTGGTAGAAAGCATTTTAAAAAAACATTTAGCATGATTATATTCATCTTTAGCATGCATAAAATAACCAAATGCTTGGTTTGGCTTTTCTGTTTTTTTGCATGCTGCAAGCATTTCTAAGGCAGACGCTAATTCAGCATGTGCCGTTTCATAAAAAATTGGTAAGTGAGAACGGTTGTTTTTCATAATATTAAACATTAAATAAGAACTCCATTACATCTCCCTCATTTACGACATATTCTTTACCTTCACTTCTTAGTAAACCTTTAGTTTTAGCATTTGCTATTGAACCTGAATCAATTAAATTTTGATAGGAAATGGTTTGAGCTCGAATAAATCCTTTTTCAAAATCAGTATGAATGACTCCTGCTGCTTCTGGTGCAGTCATCCCATCTTTTATAGTCCATGCTTTTGTCTCCTTTTCTCCGGTTGTAAAATAAGTCTTTAATCCCAGTAATTTATAGGTTGATCTAATTAAAGAACTTAATCCCCCTTCTTGTACTCCTAAGCCCATAAGGTAGTCTTTTTTATCTTCTTCTTCCAACTCTATTAATTCAGATTCAACTTGAGCTGATATTTTTATACATTCTGTATTCTCATTGCTTGCAAAACTCTGCACTTCTGATGAGAAATCATTACCTTCAGATAAATCATTTTCATTCAAATTTGTTGCGTAAATAATTGGTTTTGCAGTAAGAAAACCTAATTGCTTAATTATTAAATTTTCTTCTTCGTTTAAAGATATTGATCTTACTGAAAGACCTTTTTGTAGCTCTTCTTCAATTTTTTTCAGTAAAAAATCTTCTTTTGCTGCCTCTTTGCTAGTTTTAACTTGTTTCTTAATTCTCTCTCTTCTTTTTTGGAGTTGGGACAAATCAGCTAAATTCAATTCCAGATTAATTATCTCAATGTCATCCAAGGGATCTACCTTTCCTGAAACATGAATTACTTCACTATCCTCAAAGCATCTTACAACATGAACTATTGCGTCAACCTCCCTAATATTTGATAAAAATTTATTCCCCAAACCTTCGCCTTTACTGGCTCCTTTCACTAGTCCTGCGATATCTACAAATTCAATTTTTGTTGGGATAATATTTTGACTAGAACTTAAATTACCTAATTCTTGCAACCTTTGATCTGGGACTGAAACAATCCCCTTATTTGGTTCTATAGTACAAAAAGGGAAGTTTGCCGCTTGGGCTTTAGCATTTTCTACAAGTGCATTAAATAAAGTTGATTTTCCAACATTTGGTAATCCAATAATACCGGCTTTTAACATTTGAAAAAATTTTTGGAAAAATTATCAAGAAAACATCTTCTAGTAATATAGTATTTACTTAGCCAATCTTGGATAAGTTAATTATAATCGTCTTGATTATTTATTTAGATTCTAAATATTTTCTATCTCTATTTTAAAGAAATGCTTGATTTAATAAAAAAAAATATAAATCTAAGAAGTGGAATTATATTACTTTCTTTAACTATATTTTTCGTTTTAATAACTAATTCCTTCAAGAAAAATAAGTCAAAAGATATTTCTGATTTTGTTGTTCAAGTTGAAAAAGGAATTCTCTCAGATTCAATTAATACAAGTGGTGAAGTAAAAGCAATCAGAACAAGCAATATTGGTCCTAGGAAGCAAGGTGTAATAAAAGAAATCAAAGTAGAAGAAGGAGATCTTGTAAAAAAAGATCAGGTTTTAGCTTTACTTGATGATGAAGACTTCATCTATAAAATTGAAGAACTTGAATTAAATGTAGAAAAGCAGAAATCTGAATTTTTAAGAAGAGAATACTTATATCAAGAGGGCGCAGTAAGCAAAGAAGATTATGAAAGTTATAAAAATAACTTCAATATTAGTAGTGCCAAACTTAATGATGCAAAAGCCGAGAAAAGTTTCTATCTAATAAAAGCTCCCTATGGAGGAAAGATAACTGCAAAATATGCTGAGATAGGATCTTATGTCACACCAAGCACAAATTTAAGTTCAGACCCTAAAACCAAAAACTTTATTTTCGAACTATCAGAGGGGCTCGAAATTGTTGCCAAAGTTCCTGAGAGTGACATTGGTAGAATAAAAATAGGTCAAGAAGCTTCTGTAAGAATTGAGGCGTATCCATCAAAAAATTACAGTGCCATAGTTAAAAAAATAGCCACAAGAGCTGTAAAAGATAATAATGTAACCTCATTTGAAGTAACTTTAAATTTTAAAGATTATTCTGAAGAAATTAAAATTGGAATGACTGCTGATCTTGAATTTAGAGTTCAAGGCAATGAAGAAAAAATCTTAGTACCAACAGTTTCTATCGTCACTGAAAAAGGTGAAAAAGGAATCTTGAAAGTCGATAAAAACAATTCTCCCAAATTTGAAAAAATTGAAATTGGTATTAGTAGTGGAAATAAGACTTCTGTAATTAATGGATTAGAACCTGGAGAGCAAATCTTTATTGATATTCCACCTTGGGCTAAGAAAAGAAAATGAGATTAAAACCTGAAAACTCTAAAAAACCAATTTTACTTTTAGTAGATGGTCATTCACTCGCTTTTAGAAGCTTCTATGCATTTAGTAAAGGGATTGATGGAGGTTTAACTACCAAAGAGGGATTTCCAACAAGTGTTACCTATGGATTTCTAAAAAGCCTTCTGGATAATTGCAAAAATATAAGTCCTGAAGGTGTTTGTATTACTTTTGATACCGAAAAACCTACTTTCAGGCATGAACTAGATCCAAACTATAAGGCTAATAGAGATGTAGCACCAGATGTTTTTTTTCAGGATATTGAACAACTAGAAATCATCTTAGAAGAAAGTCTTAATTTACCAATTTTCAAATCACCAGGTTACGAAGCAGATGATCTCCTAGGCACAATTGCAAATGATGCTTCTTCTAAAGGATGGTGCGTAAATATTCTTTCTGGAGATAGGGACTTATTTCAATTAGTAGATGATCAAAAAGATATTTATGTACTTTATATGGGTGGTGGTCCATATGCAAAAAGTGGTAATCCAACACTTATGAATGAAAATGGAGTAAAAGAAAAATTAGGTGTTGCGCCAGAAAGAGTAGTTGATCTTAAAGCTCTAACAGGTGATAGTTCTGATAATATTCCTGGTATTAAGGGGGTAGGTCCAAAAACTGCAATTAATCTACTAAAAGAAAACGATACACTTGATGGGATTTATCAGTCTTTGGACAAGATTCAGCAGAACAATGATAAAAAATATAAAGGATTCATAAAAGGTTCGGTAATAGAAAAGCTCAGAAACGATAAGCATAATGCTTTTCTTTCCAGGGATTTAGCAAAAATAAATACTGAAGTGCCTTTGATATTAAATGATGGTTATGAATTAAAAAATATAAATCAAGAACTCCTCTCACAGTCACTGCAAAAACTTGAATTATCAACACTACTCCGGCAAATTGATATTTTCAATTCAACTTTTAGTAAAGGTGGTTTTGACAAAAATAAAAATAATGTGGCTAAAGAGGAGGAGAAAGATCCAAAGGTCTCTAGTAAAAGTGAATTAGAAAATAGTGAAAATAAATTACCTAAAATCAACGTAACTGTTGTAAATGATTTCGAATTACTTGATAAATTAATCCAAAGATTAGATAAGACCAATCAAATAGTTTCTTTAGATACAGAGACCAATAGTTTGAATCCAATCGATGCAGAACTTGTTGGTATAGGGTTATGTCTTGGAGAAGAAAATGATGATTTATTTTATATACCTCTTGGTCATCAAACAAAAAAAGAGACTTCCAATCAATTATCAATTGAAGATGTTTTCTCAAAGCTAAGAAATTGGATAGAAGATCCAAATAAAGAAAAGGCACTCCAAAATTCTAAATTTGATAGGCAAATATTTTTTAATCATGGACTTGATCTTAAAGGCGTAACCTTTGACACCTTGTTAGCAGACTACCTTCTTAATAATCAGGAGAAACATGGGTTAAGTGAAATTAGTTTTAGATTATTTGGATTTAAGCCCCCCTCATTTAAGGAAACCCTTGGGAAGAATAAAGACTTTTCATTTGTTGATATTGATGAGGCAAGTATTTATTGCGGTTATGATGTTTTTCTAACTTTCAAGATTGTCAAAATTTTTAAAGAAAGTTTTTCAAAGGAAAAAGATGAATTAATTAAATTGTTTGAAGAAATCGAGCTGCCTTTAGAGCCCGTATTGTCCCAAATGGAAATGAATGGCATAACCATCGACATCCCTTATTTGGAAAAACTCTCAAAAGAATTAAAAAGTACCTTAGAAGATATTGAAAGTAAAGTTTATGAGTTAGCAGAGGAGAGTTTCAATCTATCTTCACCAAAACAACTTGGTGAGATCTTGTTTGAAAAATTAAATTTGGATAAGAAAAAATCACGTAAAACAAAAACAGGATGGAGTACAGATGCAGTAGTTCTGGAAAGATTAGTCGACGAACATGAAATAATCCAATATTTAATAAAACATAGAACTCTTAGTAAATTACTTAGCACCTATATTGATGCTCTTCCAAATCTTATTAACGAAAAGACAGGGAGAGTTCATACAAACTTTAATCAAGCTGCTACAGCGACTGGGAGACTAAGTAGTAGCAATCCTAATCTTCAAAATATCCCGGTTAGGACTGAATTTAGTAGGAGAATCAGAAAAGCATTCTTGCCTGAAAAAAATTGGAAACTTTTATCAGCTGATTATTCTCAGATCGAATTAAGAATACTCGCTCACTTAGCGGATGAAGAAATACTAATAAATGCATTTCATGAAAATGATGACATTCATTCTTTGACTGCAAGATTAATTTTTGAGAAAGAAGAAATTTCTTCTGATGAGAGGAGAGTTGGGAAAACAATAAATTTCGGAGTTATCTATGGAATGGGAATTAAAAAGTTTGCACGTTCTACAGGAGTAAGTACTCCAGAAGCAAAAGAATTCCTAATAAAATACAAAGAAAGATATTCAAAAATTTTCAAATTTCTTGAACTTCAAGAAAGGCTTGCCTTATCAAAAGGTTTTGTACAAACAATTTTTGGTAGAAAGAGAGAATTTAAGTTTGATAAAAATGGACTTGGAAGACTAATTGGAAAAGATCCTTACGAAATTGACTTGCAATCCGCAAGAAGAGCTGGCATGGAAGCACAGTCACTAAGAGCCGCAGCCAATGCCCCAATTCAAGGTTCAAGTGCAGATATTATTAAAATTGCAATGGTTCAACTAAATAAAAAATTCATAGAAATGAATGTTACAGCAAAAATGCTTTTACAAGTACATGATGAATTATTGTTTGAAGTTGAACCAGATTCTTTGGAAATTACGATGAAATTAGTAAAGAAGACTATGGAAGATTGTGTAAAATTAAATGTGCCTCTTTTAGTTGATATTGGCATTGGAGACAATTGGATGGAGACAAAATAAAACTTATGAAATATTTATTTTAAGATGATCAAACTTTTTAATACTTTAAGCAAAAAAGTTGAGGTTTTTAAGCCTATTGATGATGTAGTAAAAATTTATTGTTGTGGGGTAACTGTTTATGATTTATGTCATCTTGGTCATGCTAGAAGTTATATCGCTTGGGATATATTGAGAAGATTTTTAATTTACAGTGATTTCAAAGTGAAGTATGTACAGAATTTTACAGATATTGATGACAAGATCTTAAAAAGAGCGAAAGAAGAAAGCAGTTCAATGAAGGAGGTATCTGAAAAGAATATCATTGAATTTCATAAAGATATGGATTCTTTAGGGATAATGCGTCCGGATAGCATGCCAAGAGCAACGAATCATATATGCAATATCTGCTCCTTCATAACAATCCTTGAGGACAAAGGTTATGCATACTCTAGGGATGGAGACGTTTATTATTCTGTTTCCAAAAATAAAAATTATGGAAAACTAAGTAATCAAAATTTACAAGAACAAAATATCAATCAGCAAGGAAGAATGGTTAATGAGGAAAATAGTAAAAAACTTAATCCGCAAGATTTTGCGCTATGGAAAAAAGCCAAAGATGATGAACCATTTTTTGATTCGCCATGGGGTAAAGGTAGGCCAGGATGGCATATCGAATGTTCGGCGATGGTTAAAGATGAATTAGGAGATACTATCGATATCCATTTAGGTGGTTCTGATTTGATTTTTCCACATCATGAGAATGAAATCGCCCAATCAGAAGCAGCCAATGGCAAAAAACTAGCAAACTATTGGTTACACAATGGGATGGTCAATGTAAATGGACAAAAGATGAGTAAATCCCTTAAAAATTTTAAAACTATCAGAGAGCTAATTAAGTCGGGTATAAGCCCTATGACTTTGCGATATTTTGTTATGACTGTGAATTATAGAAAACCACTTGATTTTACTGAAGAAGCTTTAAGGAGTGCTTCAGAAGCTTGGAAAAATATTAATGTAGCCCTTTCTTTTATGGATCTTACAGAAGGTGTTTTTAGATCTATTGATAAAGATGAATCTATTGAAGAAGAATATAAAGAGAAAATAAGTTATGAATTATCTCAAAAAAAGCTTAAATTTTCTGAGGCTCTGGGAAATGACCTCAATACAGCAGGTGCTATTGCAATTATTTACGATTTAGCGAAACCATTAAAAAACTTTTTAAACCAATTTCAAAGGGTTGAAGGTTTTAAAATAGACCTAAAACAAAAATTCTTTCTACTTGAAAATTTTAAAACTCTTGCAAAGTTGACTGAGGTACTTGGTCTTAAAAAAGAAGTTTCAGTAAAAGAAAGTAAAATAACAGAAGAAGAAATATCATCTCTTATTAATGAAAGATTGAAAGCAAAAATGGAAAAGAATTATGCGAAGGCCGATGAAATAAGAAATTTGTTAAAAGAGAAAGGTATTGAACTTATTGATCAATCAAAGGAAATAACAACATGGATAAGGGGCTAAATTTTAAGAAAAAAACCAATTTGAAATTTTTGTTTTTTAAATACACCTTTAAATGGGAAGATATTAGAAACATCAGAGAAAATTGAAATACATTACTGTGCTCGGTTCTACTGGTTCAATAGGGACTCAAACTCTCGAAATAGCTAGTGAGCAGCCTGATAAGTTTAAAGCCGTAGCTCTTTCTGCAGGAAGAAATATTAATTTATTAACTGAACAAGTTAAAAAACATAAACCAGAGGTAGTTGCAATTGAGGATGAAAGTCTTATAGAAGATTTAAAAGATAATATTAATAACTTAGATTTGGATCATGCTCCCTTGGTTTTAGGAGGGAAGCAGGGGATTAGCGCAGTTGCAGCATGGGATAAGGCAGATACTGTGGTAACAGGGATAGTAGGCTGTGCAGGCTTAATTCCAACAATGTCAGCAATTAATGCGGGGAAAAATATTGCACTTGCTAACAAAGAAACTTTAATTGCGGCAGGACCAATTGTTATTCCTGCATTAAAGAAAAATAATAGTAGGCTTTTACCTGCTGATTCAGAACACTCTGCTATCTTTCAATGTTTACAAGGATTACCTAATTATGAAAATGCAGATTTTTCAACAGGCAAGATGCCTAAAGGTTTAAAAGCCATACACTTAACAGCTTCTGGTGGTGCTTTCAGAGATTGGGCCGTTGAGGATTTAAAGCATGTCACAGTGGAAGATGCGACTTCACATCCTAATTGGGATATGGGAAAAAAAATAACTGTAGATTCTGCAACTCTTATGAATAAAGGATTAGAAGTTATAGAAGCTCATTATTTATTTGGGACCTCTTACGAAAATATCGAAATAGTTATCCACCCTCAAAGTATTATTCATTCAATGATTGAGATGGAAGATTCTTCAGTATTAGCTCAATTAGGTTGGCCAGATATGAAACTACCTATTTTATACGCAATGAGTTGGCCTGAAAGATTTAAAACAAGTTGGAAAAGATTAAACCTAAGTGAAATTGGGAAATTAACTTTTAAAGAGCCAGACGAGTTTAAATATCCATGCATGGGACTTGCCTATGCTGCAGGAAAATCTTCTGGGACTATGCCTGCAGTCTTAAATGCTGCTAATGAAATGGCTGTTGAACAATTCCTCAAAGAAAAAATTTCTTTTCAAGAAATTCCAACATTTATAAGTAAAGCTTGTGAATCACATATGGAGAATTTGAATTTGAGTCCCGAATTGGAGGATATTCTTGAAGTAGACAATTGGGCTAGACTTTTTGTTAAGCAAGAAATTAAGAAAGGGAAAAAATACGTGAGTATTGGATAAAAGTGAATATAAAAAAACATCTTCTACTATGCGCAACACCCACAAAACAGAAATGCTTTAAAGGCAATGAAGGTCAAAAAACATGGGAATGTCTGAAAAAGACTTTAAAAAAATTTGAGAATGATCCCTCTACAAAAAACGTTCATATATTAAGATCAAAAGCTGACTGTTTAAGGGTATGTAAGAACGGCCCAATTCTTCTTATTTGGCCTGATGGTATTTGGTATGAGAAAGTTTCTCCAGAAAAAATTTCTGAAATTTTTACTTCACATATTATTAACGGTAAGCCAATAGAAAAATGGATTTTCAAAAAAACACCATTTTTAAATAGTCCTAGATACTCATAAACCAGTTCGTTACAACTTCGTCTGACCAGCAGCCATTAATCGAATGAAAACCATTATGACCTCCTTTTTCAGTTATGAAAATAGTGAATTTATCAATAGATTCTTTTCTTAAAATCAAAGTATCCTTATATGGAACCCAGGGATCATCCTTGGCATGAATAAAAAGCATTGGAGGTAATTTTTTTATTGAGTTTTGGATTCTAAATATTGGAGAAGCTTTAATATAATAATCCTCTAAAGAATTAAATCCCCAACTAGGAGCTGTAAATTTCTGATCAAATTCTCTTATACTTTTTAAATTTCTAATTTTTATTCTTAATTTCTCGTTATCAAGGAGTTTGCCTTCATCGTTAAATCCCTCCCATAACTGATTTTTTAAGCGGTGAAGTAACCATTTTTGGTAGATATAATTTCTTGGTTTTTCAATACAGAGACTGCATGAAGATAAATCTAAAGGGGTACTCACGCAGGCAAGGCCATCTAAAAGTTTTTCTCCTTTGTTTTCATCGTAATCTAGGCAGGCATTTAAAAGAATTGTTCCGCCTAAAGATAATCCAACTCCGTAAATTGGAAGATTATTATTCCTTGTCATAAGATCTTTGAACTCTAAATTAATCAATTTTTTAAAATAATTAATTGCTGAAATAACATCACTGGAGCATCTAGCACAATAATTCCCTTTAGCTAAATATCTCGCTGATCCAGATCCTCTTAGATTTAATTTAAGAACTCCAAAACCATTATTTGCTAATTTCCTAGATATTCTTCTTAAACCAAATCGTTTAGTTGAGCCCCCTAAACCATGTGTAACGATCACAAAACCTCTAAGTGAGTTTAAGTTTTCAGGTAATTCTAAAAAACCTAAAAGATAATCACATTCAAATTTTTTAGAAAGGATTTTATTAATCGGAAAGAATATTTTTTTATTTTTTTTTGATTTACCAAAATCTATAACAAAAGTATCTCTCAAAGTTTGTAAGTCGCCACCTATCCAGGGTAGGACTTCTCTAAATGGCTTTTTTTTTAAGTAATCTGAAAAACTAAAAGATTTACTATTATTTCTCCCCAACTCCAAGATCCTTTAATTCTCCAATCAAATCATTGAGTACCTTTTTTGCATCCCCAAAGACCATGGAGGTATTTGGCAGATCAAATAAATCATTTTTTATTCCTGAGTAACCTGCACTCATACCTCGTTTAATTACAAATACCGTTCTTGCTTCCTGCACATCAAGAACTGGCATGCCATATAAAGGAGAAGAGCTATCATTTTTAGCTTGAGGATTAACTACATCATTTGCTCCTAAAACTAAAACAACATCCGTTGCTGGAAAATCAGGATTTACAACGTCCATCTCTTTAAGTTGTTCGTAAGGAACATCTGCTTCTGCTAAAAGTACATTCATATGTCCAGGCATCCTCCCTGCTACAGGATGTATTGCGTAAACAACTTCAATTCCATTTTGCTCTAGTTTTTTTGTCACTTCCCTTAAAGTATGTTGGGCTTGAGCTACTGCTAGACCATAACCAGGAACAATAATTACCTTGTTGGCTGCCTCTAAAGTCAATGCACATTCTTCAACACTGCAAGAAGTTATATTTGTATATTCTCCCGAACCAGAAGAGGCTGTACTTTGTGAAGATAAAGATCCTCCAAAAAGAACTGAGACCAATGATCTATTCATACCCTTGCACATTACTTGAGTAAGTATTAGACCTGCCGCTCCTACCATTGCGCCTGCTACTATCAAAAGCTGACTATCTACAACGAAACCTGCTGCTGCCGCTGCAATCCCTGAATAGCTGTTTAATAAAGATATAACGACTGGCATATCAGCTCCACCAATTGGCAAAGTAACTCCAATCCCTAATAAAGAAGAGACAAAAACTAAAAGCCAAATAGAACCTGTATTGCCGTTTATCAAATCAACAAAGGCTATCAAGGAAGCAACTGCAAAAACAATATTTACAAAATGTCTTGCTTTGCTCTGAGTCCATCCTGGAGTTGACAACCAACCCTGTAACTTTGCCATTGCCACAATTGAACCTGTAAAAGTTATGGCACCAACAAATATAGAGACGGATATTGAAACTTCGTTAATCAGTGACTTAAAAAAATCAAAATTTTCTTGGCCACCAGATATGGGAAAAATAGCTACTCCTAAGGCCACTAAAAGTGATGACATTCCTCCACAACCGTTGAACAATGCCACTGTCTCAGGCATGGAGGTCATAGGAACTTTTTTTGCAAGTATTGCTCCGAACAAACTACCTATGATTGATCCAATTATTATCCAAATCCATGCCTGAATAGCAATTCCCGAAGTACCTAAATAATAAGAAAGCAATCCTACTACTGATAGCGACATTGCAAATGCAGCTAATCTATTGGCATCCCTTGCTGATTTTACTTTTGACAATCCTTTTATTCCTAAAGCCAATAAAAGTACCGCTAGAAGGTCAATAACGAATTTAATGATTACAGGTAGATTCATTTAATAATTACTTCTTATTTGATGGTTTACGACTAAACATCGCGAGCATTCGATCAGTTACAAAGAAACCCCCTACAACGTTGAAAAGAGCAAATCCAAGAGAAACTGAACCAATCATTAAAAGTGGTAAGTTACCTTCTGCTTTTACAATTAAAGTCAAGGCTGCAAGCATTGTTATTCCTGAAATTGCATTTGCTCCACTCATTAGAGGAGTGTGAAGCGTAGGAGGAACTTTTCCAATTAATTCGAGGCCTAATAAACTACCAAGTAAAAGAACCCAAAGAAGACTTATAAAAGACATAAATTTAAAACCTCAATTTTCAAAAACTTTTTTTTGAAGAATAACTCCTGCATCGCTTAATAAACATCCAGAAATGAGTTCATCCTCTTTATCTAATTTAATTAGACCATCTTTTATAAAAGGTGTAATCAAAGATGTTAAGTTCTTCGCATAAAGCGAACTTGCATCATTAGGGACTGATGACGGTAATTCCCCCGCTCCAATAAGTTTTACCCCATCTTTGATAATAGTTTTATTTGATTTTGTTCCTTCACAATTACCTCCCTGAGAAACTGCCAAATCAATAACTACTGCACCAGGCCTCATTTTTTCAATCATAAGGGAGTCTATTAGAACAGGAGCCTTCTTACCTAGAACTTGTGCAGTACATATAGCAACATCAGCTTCAGATAAATATTTAGTTAACGTAGCCTTCTGTTTTGAAAGGAATTCGGGTGTTACTGCTTTTGCATAACCTCCAGTCTCCCCTGGTTTTTCATCCACTTCAGGAAGTTCTATGAATCTTGCTCCAAGGGACTCTACTTGTTCTTTAACAGCAGGTCTAATATCAGATACAAATACTATTGCACCAAGTCTTTTTGCTGTCGCAACTGCCTGCAATCCTGCAACTCCTCCACCAAGAACCACTACTTTGGCAGGTTGAACTGTCCCTGCTGCAGTCATAAGCATAGGGAAGTACCTATCTAACTCACTTGCAGCCAGAAGAACTGCTTTGTATCCAGCGATATTGGCCTGTGAAGAAAGAACATCAGAGGATTGAGCTCTACTAATTCTAGGAAGCAACTCTAGTGATAAAGCTGAAATCTTATTACTATTAATAATCTTTTGAAGCTCCTTATTGCCGTATGGATTAAGAAGACCAAGAAGAATAGCGCCTTTCTTTAATTTATTTAAGTTATCCTCTGATGGAGTTTGAACACAAAATATTAAGTCCGCTTCACCCCAAATTTTTTGATCTAGGTTACTTATTATTTTACCTCCCGATTCCTCATATGTTAAGTCACTAAATCCTGATAATTTTCCTGCTGAACTTTCAATATAAACATCACATCCGAGACTTTTTAATTTTTTTACTGCTTCTGGTGTTGCTGAAACTCTCCTTTCACCAGAGCTTGTTTCGGAAGGAATAAGTATCTTTGTCAATTTATTTATTTTTTTAACATACTAAATATAAATTGAAGAAAGTCAAAAGTCTTGGAGTTTTGTTAAAAATATATTTTCTTTTTTATAAAAAATAGCTATCTAAAAGATATAGGTATTTAATAATCCAATGAGTATAAAAGCAATCGAATGCCCTGATGGAGTGTGTCACAGTCATCATGGCGGTCACGCTGTGCCAAGGCAAGCTATGCAGAAAAATCTAGAAAAGCATGGTAAAGACTGGTGCGAAAAATTAGCCGAGAGAATTTATGAAATGTCAGTTGATACTTATTCACAGACAGTAATGCCAAGTCTACATTCAGCAGGTTGGCAAAGAAGACATTTAGATTGGGAATTTAAGTTGGCAGAAAATGATTCTGAACCTGATGAAACTCTTGTTGAAGGAATAATAAATGCCACTGAAAGCTTCCTAAGGAGTAGTGAGGTGCATCGGTTATTTATTCAGGAATTGGTCCAGGGCACATTTGAGGAGGCAAATGACAAAAAAATAATTTCTAAGGCAATAAAATCTATTATTGAAGAGGAAATTGTTAGTTCACTAAGAGAAAAGAAAGAAACTCTTTTAAAGAAAATATCTGCAAAATTAATATCAGAAGAAAAAGTTAGTGAGGAACTTGCAATAAATTCAGCTAAAGAGGGCTTTGAGGAAGTTGAAAGACTACTTGCAAACCATAGCGAGGCAGTTTAACCCTAATTCTTTATATTTTCTTTATATTTATTGCAAAAATCTGCTCAAATATAAATTAAAGATTAAATTATTGTTTGGAAGTACAAAGTTGTAACTTATTAGACAATACATAAGCTGTTCGGTGTGTTTAGGTATATACAACTTTTAAGATTCAATGGACAATTTCATTAGAAAAAGGATCGACATTGCAACTTGTTGGGCTACCAATAGAATTTCTGCAATGGATACTCTAGAAAGATATGAAGACAGTTATGCAATTGCAGAAGAATTTAGAGAGTGGATATTACATATTGGCGAAAAGAACGAAAATTTAAAAGATTCTGTTTTAAACTTCCCAAAGGAATTAAAAAATTTATTAGACCAAAAAATCAAAGATTAAATAACAAATCGATCGAGTGAAACCCGCCCTACATTATTTGGGTTCGTTTATTATTATTAATATTGAAATTAGAAAATAAATGGAGAATAAAGAGAACACTTCAAACGTAGAAAATGTTGTCATTATAGGCTCAGGACCTGCAGGTTATACAGCTGCAATATATGCAGCAAGAGCTAATCTTCAACCTTTACTAGTAACAGGATTTAATTCTGGTGGAATCCCTGGTGGCCAATTAATGACCACAACATTTGTTGAAAATTATCCAGGTTTCCCAGATGGAGTACTAGGTCCTGAATTGATGGATCTAATGAAGGCTCAAGCCGAAAGATGGGGTACTAATTTGTACGAAAGTGATGTTGTCTCAATAAATACTGATTCACATCCCTTTGAATTAAAAACTTTAGAAGGAACTATAAAAACTAACTCAATTATTATTGCAACTGGAGCAAGTGCAAATAGATTAGGGGTAGTAAATGAAGATAAATTCTGGAGTAAAGGAATAAGTGCTTGTGCAATCTGTGATGGAGCAACTCCACAATTTAGAAATGAAGAATTAGCTGTTATAGGAGGAGGAGACTCTGCATGTGAAGAAGCAGCATACCTTACAAAGTATGGCAGTAAGGTGCATTTAATTGTTAGATCAGAAAAATTAAGGGCTAGCGCAGCAATGGTTGATAGAGTAAAAGCTAATCCAAAGATAGAAATCCATTGGAACACAAAAGTTGATAAAGCTGATGGTTCTGAATGGCTTGAGAAAATAGAAACTATTCACTCTCAAGAAGGTAAAGGGGAAATTAATGTAAAAGGTCTTTTTTATGCGATAGGACACACACCAAATACGAAGTTCTTAGGCAAAAAAATTGATTTAGATAATAAAGGATACATTGCTTGCAAATCAGGAAGACCAGAAACATCTATTGAAGGCATTTTTGCAGCAGGTGATGTTGTTGATTCTGAGTGGAGACAAGGAGTTACAGCGGCAGGGACTGGATGCATGGCGGCATTAGCTACCGAAAGGTGGCTAGCAGAGAAAAACTTAGCAAAAACTATAGTCAGAGAAACACCCGAACCAGAAAAAAAACTTAATTCATCAGACTTTAATGAAGAAGAAGTTAATGAAGATACCTTCGATTCAAATTCCGAATGGCAAAAAGGCAGTTATGCATTAAGGAAACTTTATCACGAGAGTAAAAAACCTATCTTAGTAATTTTTAGTTCTCCAAGCTGCGGCCCATGTCATGTGCTAAAACCTCAATTAAAAAGGGTAATTAAAGAACTTGATGGTGCGGTGCTTGGAGTTGAAATAGATATTGATAAGGATCAAAATATTGCAAAACAAGCTGGTATTAATGGCACACCAACAGTTCAACTTTTTAAAGAAAAATTATTAAAAAAACAATGGCAAGGTGTTAAACAAAGAAGTGAGTTTAAAGAAGCGATAAAAAATCTTATCTAAAATAACTGTTTACTTATTATTCCTCTTGGGGTTATTTTTATTAGTTGTAGGTCTAGCGCCGCCTGCATTTCTTTCTCTATAAGTTATCCTTCCTCTTGAAAGATCATAAGGACTTATCTCAACTAACACTTTGTCTCCAGCTAATAATTTAATTCTAAATTTAGTCAATTTACCAGCAGCTCTACATAAACATTGATGTCCTTCAGGCTGTTCTAAGGTGACTAAATAAAATCCATTTCCCTGCTCTTTTTCTATTACACCTGAAGTTTCAATCATTAATTAATCTTTTACTAAGTTCATATTATCAGAAAAAGATTGGCCAAAATTGATTTAAGAAAAATTACATCCGTAAAAATATGAAATTCAATTCAAATTGAAAATTTAATTTCATTAATTATTTGAAGTTGACCATAGTAAAAATTAGCTTTTGCAATTTTTTCAGAATCTTCTAATTGATCAAAAAAAACAAAGCCAAGGCTTTCCCATAATGAAGATCCGCAAACATTATTCAATTCATTTTTTGCTTCTTTTGCAAAATTATCTAGTTTTCGTTCAAGATTTTTAGACTTAGAAAAGGACATAGTTTGATATTAATTACATAGTACAAATATACTATATAAGTTCATAATTGCAATATTAAAAAGGTAATCTCTTTTTTTCTTCAATATTTAGATCGGCTTCCATTTCCCTTAATCTCTTAAGAATTTGTTGGTAGTATTCCTTTAAATAATTCTCTAGTGATGTCATATCTTCTTTTTTAAGTTCTAATATTTCGTAAGTTTTGCTCATGTCAGCATCTAATGATTCACCACTACTAGTTACTTCAGCAAAAGCCAATCTTTCAGCAACATTTAAAGAATCTTGAAAAAAGGAAACTACTTTCTGAGTGACACTAATTAGAAATGGGGAAACTCTAAAAATTTTAGCTTTCTTTTCGCTAAATTTTTCACATAGAGATATGACTTCGTTTGAATCCCATGCTTTAGGACCAACCAATGGCAATGATGTCCTATATGTTTTTGGATTATTAACTGCGGCGACTATAACTTTTGCCATGTCTTGAGTATTCATGTATGCAATTTTAGTTGGAGTTCCACTCATCCAAACTGCTTGACTATCTAAAATTGGGATAGCAAATTGACCTATAACTCCTTGCATAAAAGCTGCACATTTAAAGATTGTATAATCTAGAGCAGATTTCTCAAGAAGTTTTTCAGTACAAAATTTAATGTCCATTAATGGAACATTTCTAAATTTATCTGTTAAAAGGATTGAAAGGAATATGACTCTTTTTACATTTAAAGATTCACAAGCATTAAATAAATTTAGTTTTCCATCCCAATCTATTTCATAAATACTTTTAGGATCATCTGGTTTACTAGTAGCAGCATCAATAACAACTTCAATATCTTGTAATGCATATTCAATATCAGAAGAATTCAACAAGTTACCTTTTGTTAATTCACAACCCCATTCTTGTAGGAAGGAAGCTTTTCTTGGGTTTCTTACAAAGCATCTGACTTCGTGACCATCTTCTATAGCTCGCTTAGCTACTTGCCTCCCAAGTGTCCCTGTTGCTCCTACTAAAAGAATCTTCATATTTTGAGATTTACTTAACTTGTAGACAATAACTCAATTTGTGATGTGTTCGCGAGAATCAATCTCCCTGAAACTTTAACAATAATGCGCCCCCAACCAATCCTATTGGTATCAGTATCCAAAAAACTGCCGCAATACTAAAAATTTCTTTAGCCATAGTAAAATTTAATCATTACTATAATTTACATTGAGTATACATTTATTTGTTAAAAAAGTAGATAATGCAAATATCTTGAAAATTTTGAATATATGAATATAAATTTTAAAGAAAAGAATATTAATCTTCCTAAATATTGGAATTGGAACGGTTTTAAAGTTTGTTGGAGTGTTTTAGGCGAAGACAATGAAATTCCAATTATATTTCTCCATGGATTTGGCGCCAGTCGAAAACATTGGAGGAACAATTTAGAATATTTCGCAAAAAGAAATTGTGCTTCATATTCCATAGATTTAATAGGATTTGGAGATTCAGATCAACCTGGGATAAGACAAATTGGAAAACTAAATAATGAGATTTGGTTTAATCAAGTGAAAGACTTTATTACTCAGGTGATAAGACCAAAGAATTCTGGGAAAGTAATTCTTATTGGCAATTCCCTTGGATCTCTAGTGGCTTTAACATGTGCTGTTTCATTAGAGGATCAGATTGCAACAGTCATTGCATCGCCACTGCCAGATCAAATTCAAGAATATAAAAAGTTCAAAACAAAAAAATCATTATTTAAGAAATTTCAAGATAGCTTCATAACAATATTTTTTATTTTTTTCCCTTTGGAGATCATTTTATTTTTGATAACCAAATTAGGGGTAATAAAACTGGGACTAAATTCTGCCTATTTTAAAAAAGACCACATTGATCGCGAACTAATAGATTTGGTGACAAAACCAGTTTTAAGGAGAACTTCAGCTAGATCGTTACGAGCAATGTGTATTGGAATGTCTTCAAGAGATGAAAAATTTCAGGCTTCTTACCTTTTGAGAAAACTTAGCGCCTCAAGAAAAGTTCCTTTTTTATTGATATGGGGAGAAAAAGATAATTTCATACCTTTGTTTGTTGGTAAAAAGATTGCAAATTTCCATAGATGGGTAAAATTAAAAATAGTATCCAATTCAGGACATTGTATCCATGATGAAGATCCTTCAGTATTCAATAGAATCTCTTATGACTGGATTAGAAATTTAAAAACTTTTTAAAAATATGAAACATACATTATCAGTCCTTGTAGAAGACGAATCTGGAGCCTTGAGTAGAATCTCAGGTCTCTTCGCAAGGAGGGGATTCAATATTGATAGCCTTGCAGTAGGGCCTGCAGAGTCCAAAGGCATTTCAAGGTTAACAATGGTAGTAGAAGGTGATGATGAAACTCTTCAACAAATGACTAAGCAACTTAATAAATTGTTTAATGTTCTGGGAGTTGTAGATTTTACTAATCTCGCGGCTGTTGAGAGGGAATTGATGTTACTAAAAGTTTCATCGAAAGAAGACACCAGGAGTAATATCCTTGATATAGTGCAGATTTTCCGTGCAAAAGTTGTTGATGTATCAGATATTGCTTTAACACTTGAAGTTGTTGGAGATCCTGGGAAGTTAGTTGCTTTAGAGAAATTACTCGAGCCATACGGCATCCTTGAAATAGCGAGGACTGGCAAGGTAGCTCTTAAACGCTCTTCAGGTGTTAATACAGAAATGTTGAAAATAAACAAATATTCTCTAGAAATTTAATTAGATATCTGGACTGCCTTGATATAGTCTTCTTTATTTATTTTTTTGAGTACATCTAATCCTTTAATAATCTTTCCAAAAATCGTATATCTTCCATCGAGTTCTGGGATCTTACTAGTTACAAAAAAGAATTCAGTAGATGAAGACTTATTCTTACCACTCTTAACCATAGCGATTGAACCACTCTCAAAGGTATTAACTAAATTTTTAGTTTCACTAGGATTTTTTATTTGATAGTTATATCTTGGTTTAATTTCTTCTTTGAATTTTATTTCTAAAGGTATTGATAGACTTGCTTTATACAAGTCTTGTTTTGGTTCAACATAAAGTTTATTTTCTGGTTTAACACCACTATGTATAAACTTTATTTGGGCTAAATTGATTATTTTATAAAATTTTTGATTTACGTAAATATTATTTTCTATGTTTTCTATAAAATTTGATACTGTTACTGGGTAATCTTTACCAAATAATTTAACCTCAAAATCGCCTTTTGTAGTTTTAAAATTAACTATTTTATTAATCTGAATACAAGTAAATTTAAGTTTTTGGCAGTAATAATTTGAATCAATTTTATTTCTATAACCACAAGCTTGCACCAAAAACAAAACTTGTATTAAAGATAACGTTTTTAAAAAATATTTTTTTTTTATTTTAAGCCCTCCAAATTAACATCTAAAAATTTAGCAAGACGAGCTCCTTCTTCTTCAACTTGAAGCAATGGTTTAAGTTCACCTGCACCGCTTAAAGGGAGAGGTTTTTTTCTACCTTTTAGTACTAAAGCAATTCGTCTTCTGGGATTAAACCCTTCACTAATATCCAACTTTACAGATTTAATTTCATCGAAATTCAATTTAACTTCAATATCTTTAAATAATCCTTTTCTTTTTATTTCCACAGATTTTGATGATTTATCAAAATAGTTACTTCCCGAACCAAAGTTTATGTAAACCAAATACCATAAGTAAAAATTTAATAAATTGGCTATTACACCGTAAGCTCCCATAATTATTCCTTGAGGGATAAACAATAAAGTTGAAGGGTTCCCTAAAGGTAATAAATCCTTTCCTGTGTAGCTGGATATAGAGGCCAAAAGAAAGCCAATACCTCCTATTGTTAGCATTCCTCCAATAATATAATTTGAAATTTTTCTTGATCCACCAATTTTTTGTTCGATTTTATCGAAAGACGTGAGGTCTGAATTCATTTTTATCTTTTTTTAGAGCCTAATTCTGATAATTTAACAAACTAAGGGAGTATTCTTACCTAATTTTTAATAAAAAAGTCAGGAAAGCTTTACAAGGCATTTCAGATATACAAATATTTCCCCACATTACTCTCAATCTTTGTTACAGTCACTGCGTATCCCGAAGCTAAAAAACGATTTCTCATGACGATCGCAGTTGGTAGCGCCCCACAAAGAGGATGGTTTGATATCCTCGATGATTGGTTGAAGCGCGACCGCTTTGTATTTATTGGTTGGTCCGGACTACTTTTACTTCCTTGTGCATATCTTGCTATAGGTGGTTGGTTCGTTGGAACAACATTTGTTACCTCTTGGTACACACACGGAGTTGCAAGCTCATACCTTGAAGGTTGTAACTTTTTAACAGCAGCTGTAAGTACCCCTGGTGATGCCATGGGACACAGTCTTCTATTTTTATGGGGTCCTGAAGCCCAAGGTAGTTTCGTAAGATGGCTACAACTTGGTGGCCTTTGGAACTTCGTTGCATTACATGGAGTATTTGGCCTAATTGGTTTTATGCTTCGTCAGTTTGAAATTGCTGGCCTTGTTGGCATTAGACCATACAACGCACTAGCTTTCTCAGCAGTAATTGCAGTTTTCACAAGTATTTTCCTTATTTATCCTTTAGGACAGCATAGTTGGTTCTTTGCACCGTCATTCGGTGTTGCAGCAATCTTCCGTTACATTCTGTTCATTCAAGGTTTTCATAATATTACTTTAAATCCATTCCACATGATGGGGGTTGCTGGAATTCTTGGTGGTGCTCTACTTTGCGCTATCCATGGAGCTACAGTACAAAACACTTTGTATGAAGATACAAGTATTTATACAGATGGTAAGGTTCAAAGTTCAACATTTAGAGCTTTCGATCCAACCCAAGAAGAAGAAACTTATTCAATGATTACAGCGAATAGATTCTGGAGTCAAATCTTCGGTATTGCTTTCTCAAACAAGCGTTTCTTGCATTTCTTGATGCTATTTGTACCTGTTATGGGTATGTGGACATCTTCAATTGGTATTGTTGGCTTAGCACTAAATTTAAGAGCTTATGATTTCGTAAGCCAAGAAATTCGTGCAGCAGAAGATCCAGAATTTGAAACTTTCTATACAAAAAATATACTTTTGAACGAAGGTATGCGAGCATGGATGTCTTCTGTGGATCAACCACACGAAAACTTTGTATTCCCTGAGGAGGTTCTACCACGTGGAAACGCCCTTTAATAGTTTACTTAGAGCCCCTAACCAGAGCATTGAAGAAACTGGTTATGCTTGGTATGTAGGTAACGCCAGATTAATTAATTTATCTGGCCGTTTACTTGGTGCTCATATTGCACACACTGGTCTTATTGTTTTCTGGGCCGGTGCAATGATGTTATTCGAAGTAAGTCATTTCACATTTGATAAACCAATGTGGGAACAAGGCTTAATTTGTATGCCTCACGTTGCAATGTTTGGATTTGGAATAGGTCCTGGTGGAGAAGTTACTGATGTATACCCATTCTTTGTGGCTGGTGTGATGCATTTAATTTCTTCTGCAGTCTTAGGATTTGGTGGTATCTATCATTCTTTAGCAGGTCCTGAAAAACTTGAGCAAGATTTTCCTTTCTTTTCAACAGATTGGAGAGATAAGAATCAAATGACTAATATCTTGGGTTATCACCTAATAGTATTAGGAGTTGGTGCATTATTTTTCGTTTTTGATTGGATGTTCATCGGAGGCGCTTATGACACATGGGCACCTGGTGGTGGAGAAGTTAGGCTAGTCAGTCCTACATTAGATCCAAGAGTAATACTTGGTTACTTATTCAGATCTCCTTGGGGTGGCGCTGGTTCAATAATTGGTGTTAACTCAATAGAAGATATTGTTGGTGGTCACGTATATGTTGGAATTACCGCGATAATTGGTGGTCTTTTCCATATCTTTACCAAACCATTTGGATGGGCAAGAAGAGCATTCATATGGAATGGTGAAGGTCTACTTAGTTATGCTCTAGGTGGAATTTGTGTAGCAAGTTTTATTGCATCAACATTCATCTGGTTTAACAATACTGCTTACCCTTCAGAATTCTATGGCCCAACAAATGCTGAAGCTTCACAGGCTCAAAGCTTTACTTTCCTAGTGAGAGATCAAAGAATTGGAGCTAACGTAGGTTCAACAATGGGACCAACAGGTCTAGGTAAGTATCTCATGAGATCTCCTACTGGTGAAATTATATTTGGTGGTGAAACAATGAGATTTTGGGATTTCAGAGGTCCATGGTTAGAGCCTTTAAGAGGACCTAACGGATTGAGCCTTGAGAAAATTCAAAATGATATTCAGCCTTGGCAAGTAAGAAGAGCTGCTGAATATATGACTCATGCTCCTAACGCTTCTATCAACTCTGTTGGTGGAATTATTACAGAGCCTAATGCTGTTAACTTCGTTAATTTGAGACAATGGTTAGCTGCAGCTCAATTCTTCCTAGGTTGGTTTACATTCATAGGTCACCTTTGGCATGCTGGACGTGCTAGAGCAGCCGCTGCTGGTTTCGAAAAGGGAATCGACAGAAAGAGTGAACCAGCTCTAGAAATGCCTGATTTAGATTAATTTCTATTTCATCTAAAAAAACCCTATCTAAGGATAGGGTTTTTTTTTGTTCAATAATATTATCTATGTAAATTTTCTCTGAGCCATGGCAAACTTAAACCCATTACATTACTGAAACAACCCTCTATTTTTTCAATATACTTACCACCTATACCTTCCAAAGCAAATCCTCCTGCGCAATATAAAGGTTCATTTGTATCTACATAACTCTTGATTTCCCAATCTTCCAAGTTAGAAAAATAAACTCTTGAACTTACTGTTTTTTTTCTTATTTCAGTGATTTTAAAAATTTTGGAAGTTGAATCAAAACTCCCAATTATTAAAGTATGACCAGTATGTAAAAATCCAAATTCTCCAGACATTTTTTTCCATCTAATAAATGCCTCCTCTTTATTAGATGGTTTTCCATAAGCTTCTCCTTTAAATTCAAAAATGGAATCGCACCCAAGTATTTCCATATGATCGCAATTAAATTCTTCTGGTAATGAAATGTTTTTAATGTTTTCAGATAAACTATTAGCTTTTTGAAAAGATAGTTCTAAAGCCAAATTAAATATATTCTTTTCTTGAATAGTTGTTTCATCAAAGTTACTCGATATCTGGATAAATTTAATTTGACAATTTTCAAGTAATTTCTTTCTAGATTGGGAAGCAGAGGCTAGAATTAACACAACTTTTTACCAAATTATAATTCAATTTACTAATTAATAAATTTTATAATTAATATAAATTACTAATGGAGTTTGAAGCAAAATTACATGAAATAAAGAGACCAATAATGGTACTAGGAACTTCCAGTGGGGCAGGGAAATCGTTAACTGTTACTGCTATTTGCAGGATTCTTAAAAATTCAGGAGAAGAACCAATACCTTTTAAAGGGCAAAACATGAGTAACAACGCTTGGGTTGACTGGGAAGGTGGAGAGATGGCATATTCACAAGCACTTCAAGCTTTTGCTTGTGGTATTAATCCCTCATCAGAGATGAATCCCATTTTATTAAAACCACAGGGCAATTCAATAAGTGAGGTGATTCACCTTGGTAAAAGTATAGGAATAACAACTGCTAAAAGTTACTACCAAGATTGGTTTATTCCAGGTTGGGAAGTAATAAAAAAAAGTCTTAGTTCTATTTATAAAAAAAGCCCAAATTGCCGTTTAATTGTCGAAGGGGCTGGGAGTCCAGTAGAAATGAATCTAATTCATAGAGATCTCACAAATTTAAAAGTTGCAAAGTATTTAAACGCAAATTGCATTTTAGTTACCGATATAGAAAGGGGGGGAGTATTTGCACAAATAATAGGAACCCTTACACTAATGAAACCTGAAGAAAAAAAACTTATAAAAGGGATAATTATAAATAGATTCCGGGGAGATCTTTCATTATTTGAAGAAGGGAAAAAATGGATAGAGAGAAAAACTAAGGTTCCTGTTATAGGGATTATTCCGTGGTTAAACGATACATTTCCTCCAGAAGACTCTCTAGATTTATTAGAAAAAAAATCTCATTTTTCTAATCCTGAAATCAAAGTGGGGATAATTAAATTACCATCAATAAGTAACTTTTCAGATTTTGATCCATTAGAAAATGAAGAATCAATATTAATTGAATGGATAAGAGAATCTAAGAACTTAAGCAATTATGACCTTATTATATTGCCTGGTAGTAAACAGACTATTAGAGACCAAATATTTCTTGAAAATACTGGTTTATCTCAGGACATAAGGGAATATTCAGAAAATAAAGGGAATATTATTGGAATTTGTGGAGGTTTACAAATGTTAGGAACAACACTCGAAGACCCATATTTTAAAGAAGGTTCTAATGAATCCTCTGAAAAAAGAATTAATGGAATTGGATTACTACCATTAAAAACTACTTTTTTTGAAAAAAAATTAACGCGTCAAATTAACTCTGAATCCTCATGGCCATGCCATTCAAAAATAAATGGATTTGAAATTCATAATGGCCAAACTGAAATTGAAAATATGCAAAGTTCATTACAAATTAATCCTATTTTCAAAGATTCATGTCTAGGTTGGTACAAAGAAAATAAGAGAGGTGGAACCATTGCCGGAACATATATTCATGGAATATTTGAAAATGATTGTTGGAGAGAACAATATATTAATTTAATAAGGAAAAGTAAAAAGCTACCGATATTAAGTGGAAAATCAATATCTTATAAAAAGAAGCGAGAGTTGATTATAGAAAATCTCGCGAATGAATTCGCTAAAAATTTAAATCTCACATCATTTTTAAATTGAAAAAAACAAATATTAAAATTATATGGCCTAATAACAATGAGACCTACGTTTCAGAGGGGGATGATTGGTTTTCTGCTGCAAAAAAAGCAGGGATGGAAATTCCCACTGGCTGTTTAACCGGAAGCTGTGGTGCATGTGAAATAGACGTAAATGGAGATACAATTAGGCCATGTATTTCTAATATTAAAAATCAAATTGGACCCCCTCTTAAAGTAACTTACACTACCGATCCGTACTGGTAAAACGTCAAGAAATCTTTTTAAGATCTAAAGAAAATTAAAATAAATCAATGTTTTTAATTCTTGATTTAAGTTAACATCCATTTTGAAAAAAGATCATATATTTTCAGCAATTTAAAAGCTTTTCATTTAAATTTTTACTCTCAATGATATTTATTTTAGTTCTTCCAGTTTTGCTATCATAACAACCAAATATCCCTTTATCATCCTTTATGTAGGGTATTGCCAGGATATTTAATTGAGATTCACTAGATATCATATTTATTTTAAATAATCTATTTTTTGATTCCCAACTAGAGATATTTAATTTATTTAATAGAGGGACACAAACTTTGGAAGTATTCATAATATTTTCCTTTTTGGTTAAATGACATCCATTAACTGGGGTAAAACGATTCAAATCTGCCGCCGTTGATGGAACGTAAGATTCACTCATAAATATATTTTTTGCCGCCAATAGATATGATCTTATAGATATTTTTACTTGTAACAATCTAAATTCTTTTGCTAAATATCCAGAGTTTTTCAATGAATTTAATCCAATTTGAGAATAATTTTTTAAGGTTTTAAAAGACTTTTTTACAGGAATTTCTAATTTTGGAATCGCAATTACTGTCAAAATACTAATTAACATTAAAACAACGATTATTTCGGCGAGGCTAAATCCAAAATTATTTGAAAAGTCTCTTTTCTTTCTAATTTTTTGGATGATGTTCATTAGTAATTCAAAGAATTTAAAATTCGATTTATAACAATATCAATATATTGCTGAGGAACTTCAACCTATCCTAAGGTATAAAAGCCTTATTACCTATCTTAAGAAAAAGTGGAATCTATGAGGATAATTCAAGCAATTAATAAATATTTGACTTAAAAATAATTTATTAATCATTAACAATTTTTAGAAAAAAAAATATATATATGTATGTAAATTTCTTTGGTTAAGATTATAAATTTAATATTTATAATTTAACGCTCTTACATAAATAAGGAGAAATTAGTGAAATTATTTTTATTAATAATAAGGGAATGATGCAACTAGAATTTAAATATTAAAAAATTTTTTTCTGCATTACATTTGGGCTTTAAAGGGGAGCTCTGTAACTAAGTCAAAAAGAATAATTACAAAAAAAAAGACCTCTAAAATAGAGATCTTTTTGGTTTTACTAAAAACAATGTTTCCTTGTTCCCATTGATTTAGTAAATCCACTCCTTCACACATTATTAACTTATGACATAAAAGCTATTTTCGTGGATGAACTAAATGATATGTTAAAAAACTGTCACATGTGACAGTTTGTGGAACTCTCTAATAATTAAAATTTATAAAACCGAAAGATTCTTGTTGAGATGAATTTGCCAGACATACTTTGCCAAGAGGATTTTTAACACTAATAGTTTGCAATTCGTTTAAATTTCACCAACATTTCCACCAACACTTTTCTGTAAAAAAGGTTTGATCTTGTCTGAATTAACCTGACGTTCTCAGAAACTGTTTTTAAGAAGAAAATACAATAATTATTGTTATAGCAGGAATTTGCTGAGATTCTGACTCTAATAGAATGCTTTTGCCATTATCAGACACAAAAATAATCCGGAGAGGGTGTTAGTTGAGATGAATCCATGAGACACTCTCAGAAACATACTGGCACTAGCATTTTTGTAAATCATTAAAATTCCCCCAACACTTCCCCCAACACTTTTTTGTCATTGACAAGATATCTAAAATTAGGAGAAAGAGTAACGGTATGACTAAGTGGGATGATAATTCTTGGCAGAATGAATTCTTGAACATGAAATCTCATTCTCCTTCAGATGCAAAACTCTTAATGGGAGGTGTAAAAGGTTTGAAAGATGCTTGGCGATTAGGTGTTCTGCATGTTGAATACGAAAGACTTAAGAAAAAACAGGAAGAACAGCAACAGCAATGAAAGAAAAAATAAACTGGCAAAAAGAACTTATTGAAAGTGAAAGATTTAACGATAAATTTTCCAAGAATCTATTAGAGCATGGTGCAAAGAATTTTATGCAAGGTATCTATCTTGGATATATGTATTCCAGATGGAGAAAGATTAGATGTTTAGACAAGGATGATCCAGTAGAAAATAAAGGGCAAATGCAATCTTCATTTAAAGAGTTTGAGAAGAAAATCAAATAAAAACTTGAGAAGTTCGAAACATAAAAAAGTTGGAGAATAATTATTTTGGCAAAATATTATTAAATAAACAAAGGGAAAAGTTGGCAACAATTAAACAAATTGGGAACTTATTAGATAAATCATTCTCAAAGTGGGACTATAACAAAGCAATTAAACTTAGCGAAAACGAGTCTCAGACTAGAGATTATTTAATTGAACCATTTTTTAACCTGCTTGGTTACAACAAAATGGAACACTATTCGCATGAATTCAGTCTGAAATTTGATAAAGGAAGTGTAAAAAAAGTTGATATGGTTATATCCTTAAATCGAAGAACACCAATAATGTTGATTGAATGTAAAAGATCAACCTCAAATTTAACAGATAGGAATAGACAACAATTAGCAGAGTATTTTCATAATCATAAAGAGTCGAAAGTAGGAATTTTAACTAACGGAATTGTCTATGAGTTTTATTCAGTAATGTGGAATGAACCGAAGAAACTTAGTAATTATCCTTTTATGATTTTTGACTTAAGAGATTTCACAAGAGCGGATCTTGAAGATATTGCAAATTTCCATATACAGGTTTTTAATCCTACAGAAATTCTCAAAATATCTGAGGAAAAATATTTTTTAGATGATTTTAATAATGCATTAACTCAGACACTCTATCCAGTGGGAGATGATTTGATAAAACTTGTCTTTCAAAAGATGAATGGAAAGAGAATTACTGAAAAAATCTCTAACAAAATATCTAACCTGATAAATTCTGTTTCATTACAAAACTCAATAGAAAAGATCAAGGTTCTTGAGGGTGAAAAATCATCAACTGGAATCTATACAACTGCTGAAGAATTAAAAGCATTTCAAATCATAAAAACAATGTTGGTTATGAATCCCAATATTAAGAATCATGATGAGCGTATTGGATTCAAAGACTATAAAAGTCAATTTAAAATTGTTTTAGATAATATGCCTTCCAAAGAGATTTGTAATCTGATATTGACGAATACAACTAAAAGATTAGTGATCGATAAAGTTAATTATGAATTACTTTCAGTCTCCACTTTAGAATTGAGTAAATATAGGAAAAAATTAGTTGATTCTGCTCTGGAAATTATTTCCTAAAATATTTTTAATATCAATCAAAAAATTCATTTTAAAAGTCGAACCCATTCCCCCAACACTTTCAAAATTCCCCCAACACTTCCCCCAACACTTTTAGATATTAAAGGGTTGATCATCTCTGAATTAACCTGACATTATCCGACACTGTTTTTAATAAGAAAATACAATAATTATTGCCATAGCGGGAATTTACAAAATTTTTGACTTTAACAGAATGCCTCTGACACTGTCAGACACTAAAAAAATCCGGAGAGGGTGGGATTCGAACCCACGAATAGTTACCTATTAAACGATTTCGAGTCGTTCGCTTTCGACCACTCAGCCACCTCTCCCTCTTATTAATTATGATTAACATAAATATAAATTAAAAAATCTACCTCTTTTTTTAATTTTCAATTCCAATTTGCATCTTTCATAAGCTTTAGAGCAAGAGAATTATATTCACCAAGATCTTCAACTGTTACCAAATCAGGAGTAAATTTTCCAAAGCCTTTAACAATAGGATTTTGATTAAGTTCTTTCAATGGATGTTCAAACGTTGGAGCAGCTAGTCCTTTACTTCCCTTTGGAGATGCAAGATATTCAAGGAGCTTGATAGCTTCATTTTTATTTGTTGCATATTTTGCAACACCTCCGGCAGTAATGTTCACATGAGCAGGATTTGGAGTAATGACAGATGTTTTTTTCGCATATAAAGCATCTCTTCTTCCATTAACTCCCGCCAACATTCTTGCAACATAATAATGATTAACAATTCCTACTCCACATTTTTTCTTAGAAACTGCTCTAATTATGGAAATATCGCCGGGGAAGAAAGGTTGAGAAACGTTCGAAATCATTCCACTTAGCCAAGCCTTAGTTTGGGATTCACCCTTATTAACTATTTGATTAGCAACTAAAGATTGATTATATGGACTTTTTCTATTTCTTAAACATACTTTGCCTTTCAAAGATGGATCAGCTAAATCTTTATAGTCCTTAATCTTATTTATATCTACCACCTTTGGATTGGCCACAAGGACTCTTACTCTTCTCGTTAATGCATACCATTCCTTTTTTTTATCTTTTAGCCCAATTGGAATGTTATTTTCTAGAGATTTAGATTCTATACTTTGGAGTAGACCAGCCTTTGCAGCATTAGTAATTCTTGCTGCATCAACTAGTAGCACTAAATCTGCCTGAGAATTTTTTCCCTCTCTTTTCAATCTCTCGATTAAAGATATTCCTGAAGCTTCGATAAGCCTAACTTTAATTCCTGTTTCTTCTGCAAAATTTTTATAAACTTCTCTATCTGTATTGTAATGTCTCCCTGAATAAACTTTGACTTCTCTATCGGTTGAGTTCACGGGCATATTCACATTTAGTAAAAACGTAAAAGTTATTGCTGAATATAAAAGTTTTTTAAGTTTTTGCACTTTTTCAAATTAGTATCTATGGTTACTTTATACCTATGAATAATGTAGAGATTCTAAAAGCGATCTTCGATACATAAAGATGTATCATTTTTTATATTGAATATGAATTATTTAACTCATCAGTTACTAAATGCTAAAGAAACCGATTTAATAAATAAATTACTAGAAAAAGAAAATCAATATTGGGAAGATGGTAAAAATACTGCAGGAAGTCACGCCTCTAAAGTAAAAAATAATTTGCAATTAAATAGGAAATCTGATATTTCTAAAAAATTATCATTGTTAGTTAAACAAAAAATCTTAAATAATGATTTAATAAAAAGTTTTACTTTACCAAAACATATTCATGGAATCATGTTCACTAAATCGACTAAAGGCATGAGTTATGGACGCCATATCGACAATGCATATATGTCATCAGGCAGGGCTGACTTGTCCTTTACCATCTTTCTTTCAGAAAAAAGCCAATACGAAGGTGGGGAACTATCGATTGAAAATCTGAATTCAGAATATAAATTTAAACTTAAAAGAGGAGAAATTATAATTTATCCAAGTACATTTTTACATGAAGTTAAAGAGATAATAGCTGGGGAGAGAATTGTAAGTGTAGGATGGATCGAAAGCTATATCAAAAGTATCGAAGAAAGAGAGTATTTTTTTGATTTAGACACGGGGGCAAAGAGTTTACTAGCAAAGTATGGTAGATCTGACGAGCTAGATCTTATTTTTAAATC
Organism: Prochlorococcus sp. AG-347-J20; assembly: GCA_003281485.1. Taxonomy (GTDB): domain Bacteria; phylum Cyanobacteriota; class Cyanobacteriia; order PCC-6307; family Cyanobiaceae; genus Prochlorococcus_A. The sequence goes on from QCBW01000003.1 coordinate 68,162, forward strand.
CTATTCAAATCTCTTAAGAGTTATGGGCGACTAAATGAATGAATCATTTTATACAACAAAAAGAATATAAGTCTGAAAATGATTAATATATAAAAAATAAGTTTGTCTAATGCCAAAAAAAAGTTCAATTTCAATTTTTATTGCAGCAACGAGCGCACTAACTTTTTCAACAGTAAATACTAACCCCGTCATTTCAGAAGAAAATGACCTCGGAGGATTAAAAGAATGGAATACTGATATGGCTCTAGATGCAGATTTTATCTTAGATGAAGATGCTCAAAAGATTGCTGACCAAGCTGCGAAATCAAGTGCTTGTATTCCTATTGGAGAAGGTGAAAACTGCTGGTAATTACTTAGAAAGCAATAAAAAAACGCCCTAATTAAAAGGCGTTTTTTATTAAGCTAAATCAAATTAAAATTTGAATGTAGTCTCAAAAACTGCACCAAATATATCTCCATCTACTGTTCCATTTCTGTCAGATCCACCAAATATAGCTGGAGTCATAGTTACAGAATCATTAGGCTTAAATGAATAATATAGTTCGTACGCCAATGGACTTACATCTAAACTTTCGTTTGTAGTAGGCTGACCAAAAGCAACACCAATCCTATCATCAGCTCTAAAGATATCTTGCCAATTCAATCCAAGGAACCATGCATCTGCCTTAGATTGATCAGATGAAGCATCATATTCAGTAGTATCATACCCTAGAGATATTGAAGGAGTTGCTGTACCAGTACTTTCTGGTCTCCACCACCCCCTTAAACCGACAGCTGTGTACTGAGAAGTGTCCACTGCATCACCATTGATATCTCCAGCTTTGTAATAACTATCACTCCAGCCGTTGGATTTAACATTCATAATTGCCGAGACAGAGTATTGAGGCTTTGTATAACCAACCTGAGTTGCCCAACTAGTTTTAGTTGCGTCAGTCAAAATACCAGTCGGCACGTAATTATTACCTACTTTCTGAGATGTATGAGATTTAGTACCTACATTTGAACTAATTGCAAAACCATTATCTGCTTGGTAGGCCCAACCAACACCGGTATCTGTACTTGCACCATAAGCATTTCCATTACCACCTAAAGTAAACTGCTTAGTGACTGGCTTATAAATAGATGGAGTAGTTCCATGCATATAGTAGTTCTCAATTTTTGGGCCTACCCAAACCGTGTTATTTTCGCCTATCGGGAATTGATACCAAATCTTATCTACTTTAAGTGCATCAGAATTACCTTTTGAAGAACTTAAATAAGTTCCGTAGGTTTTGCTTGTTGTCCAGTCAGAACTGTTACCAGTCTTAATTCTTACATAAAGATTATCGTCACCAGTGAAGCTCGAATTAAGATTCATTGTATAGCTGTAATATGCTTGAACAGCTTCTGAATCTGTATTGGTTGAATCGTGATATTCAACTGCTCCTAAAGTAAAAATAGCTTTCCCATCCATTGATGTGGTTTCAGAAAAAAAACCAGCATCAAATTTATTTTGCTGGGTTTTTAGTTCTAGTCCATCATCATAACTTTTAAGACTTGATATATCATTGCTAACTTCATTGATGAAAGTTTTATTATTCAACCTTTGAACTTTTGAAGTGCTACGTGAATAGCTATTCAATTCTTCAAGATTAACTGCATCAGACGCTTGAGTAGCTAAAGGAGTAATTAAACCCACAGTAGTACTAGCAATCAACATTTTTTGGAAGAGTTTCATTTTGCCTCACACTTAATAAACCCAATAGAAATTGGGTACCTATACTGTATCTAGAGCAACAAAAAAGGAAAGAAAAATTCGTATCAAATCAATGTATATTTTGATACAGATAGACTCTTTATCAGGGTAAATTTTTAACTGTATTATTCATTAATTGATAATCCAATAATTGTCTTTCTTCAATCCATGATGATGCTACCTCCCTAGCCAATTTTCTAATTTTTTCAATATATTGAGCACGATCTGTCACTGAAATCACTCCCCTCGCATCGAGCAAATTAAAAGTATGACTACATTTCAAGACATAATCAAGAGCAGGGTAGGTTAGCCTCTTTTCAACTAATAAATTCGCTTCATCTTTATAAATTTCAAATAATTTCCTGAGATTTTCATGATTCGACTCAGTGAAATTATATCTACAATGACCTTTTTCAAATTGGAGCCAAATATCAGAGTATTTCAGATTATAGTTCCAATTTAAGTCCCAAATACTTTCCTTATCTTGCAGGAACATTGCTATTCTTTCTAGACCATATGTAATTTCAATTGGTATTGGCTTACAATCAAAACCCCCGCATTGTTGAAAATAGGTAAATTGAGTAACTTCCATACCATCCAGCCATACTTCCCAACCTACTCCCCAAGCCCCAAGAGTAGGAGATTCCCAATTATCTTCAACAAATCTAATATCGTGATTTTCGGGATTTATTCCAAGAGATTCTAAAGATTTCAAATATTTTTCTTGGATTCCCTCTGGAGAAGGTTTAATTAAGACTTGATATTGAAAGTAATGTTGAGCACGATTCGGGTTTTCACCAAATCTTCCATCGGTGGGTCTTCTACATGGCTCAGCATATGCAACCGACCAAGGTTCTGGTCCAATAGCTCTCAAAAAAGTATGAGGACTCATTGTCCCAGCACCCTTTTCAGTATCGTAGGGCTGCATAATTAAACAACCTTGTTCAGACCAAAAATTATTTAAATTTTTAATTATATCCTGAAAAAACATCAAATTCAGAAAGGTGAATAAATTTAGATTAATTCCATTAAATATAATAACAAAGCTTAAATCAAAAAATATCTTAAGCCTAAGCTCTTTAGAAGTATTATCTGATAAAAGTGAAAAAATTAAATCCTTTATAAAGTAATAAATCTGAAATTAATTATCTAAAAAAATCTAAAGGCAATGGACCAAAGGTAGATGATTCTATAGTGTCATCATCATACTGGCAAGTTAATAAAATTCCTTCTCCAAGACCATTTTCAGATCTAACAAAAACATTTCCAGTTTTTTGATTACCTTTTAAAAAAACACTCCCATCAGCATTAAGGGAATCTAAATTCTCAAATTTAATTTTGGAAAATTTCTCAGAAATTGATTGCAATGCCTCAATAGCCTTTGTATCACTCGGTGCCATTATACCTATTGTTATCCAATCGGCTTTTAAAATATTTGCTTCTAGTTCTTTTAATAGTTTGTTTAATTGAATATCACTTAGTTTGGGAGCAGTTCTAAGACTGTTTAAATCAACTAACTCATTTATTTCCATTAAATTAATTTTTAAAAATAATTTTAACCAAAGGTTTTTCCATTCCAAGCCCACATTGAAGCAGGTACATCCTCGAAAGAAATATAAATTTTATTTATTGGGATTCCAATTTTCTCATAAACAAAATTTGATATTGGCTCTGCCATTTCTGAAGGTTTTAAAGATCCTATTGATTTTACCTCTAAAAAACAACAAGGGCTTCCATCATCGAAATACATTTCAGAATTATCATCTAGTTTAGCCATAACAAATCTTTTTGATTTATTCGTTAAAGACGAAACTAAAATTGAAATTTCTTCAAGTAACTTTTTTTTATCATCTATTTTTGCTGAAGTTGAAACGTTAATATAAGGCATATTTATGCAGCGAAGTTATCTCTTTGAAAAGCATTTTTTAGAATAAAAGTCTTATTTTTTAAAACTTTTTTTGATGAAAGATATGCCATATCGTATTGACTTATTCCGTTTTTATATGGATTGAAAAGGGCATTTTTTGATCTACTTTTTTTGCCCCTTTTAAATTCAATCATTTTTAACTAAATAATTAATAATTTAACTTTTTTTGAATAGATGTCTAGGTTTTTGTGAAATCTTTAATCAATTAAATAAAAAATACATTCCAAAAACGCAATATGAATATCTATTTATTAAATTTATAGGACAACTTATATATATCGTTTTGGAAGTTTTAAATAGATATCAAAGAAAAAAACTTGATGAGAGCAATGATGAAGAATTTTATTCCGAGCCAAAATTTGTTTATCACTTAGATTCCAACTTTAGGAATTATCTTTCAAATATTTATAGGAATGAAATTTCAGATAATGCAACGGTCCTAGATTTAATGTCCAGTTGGGATAGTTATTTGCCTCGAGAGAAAAAATTTCAAAAGGTTATTGGGCATGGATTAAATAAACAAGAACTTGAGAAAAACAAAATTTTTGATACTTATTGGATACAAAATTTCAATATCAATCAAGAAATTCCTTTAGATAATGAAAGTGTTGATTATTGTTTAATGGTCGCAGCTTGGCAATATTTACAATATCCAGAAAACTTAACTAGAGAAATCTTAAGAATTTTGAGTAATCAGGGAAAGTTTATAATAGCTTTTTCAAATAGAGCATTTTGGCATAAGGCTCCAAATATATGGACAAACTCCACTGAGGAAGAAAGAGTCAAATATGTAAGAAAAGTATTAATCACAAACGGATTTAATGAACCAAAGATTATTAAAAAATTCAATCAAAAATCCATTAATATCTTTAATTTCCTTAATAAAGACCCTTTTTATTGCGTAATTGCAACTAAAGAGTAAATAATACTTTTGCTACATTTCAGACTAAGGTATCAATAAAAATCCATAGCCATAATTTTAATTTTTTACTACTATTTGGATAGTTAAAATTTATAATATGGGTTCTAAAAGAGAAAAATATCCTGAAAAATGCCCTTGGGATCTTGGTCCTAATCAGAATTTAGCAAAAGAAGAGAATTGGACTTTAAGATTAGGGGAGGCAAATGTGTGTTTCAGCAAAAATAAATTAGATAATAATTATTTTCATGTAATCAGTAATGAAAAGGAAGAACAAATTTTAGCATTCAGAGCCAGGCTCCTTTATCAAAAACTGCTTGATAAAGGATTTAGATTGGTTGAATAGAAAAGAATCTTATTTCAATAAACTTAAATCCTCGAAAACAAACTTTTGTATTTCTTCTTCTTGATTTTGGTCATGGAGCTTTATTGTTCTTGAATTTAATATCCAATTATTATTCGTCTCTAGCTTCATAAATTCATCCTCATATTCCAATTTTTGAGAAGTTGGCAGTAGAGTTTCTGGATCAAATTGCTGACTGGTATATTTTTTACTAAGAAAACCAACTCCTGTATCCAAAAATTCCTCAACAAAAATCTCAACAATTGTTCCATGGATTTTTCTATAAACCATATTGATACAAGCATCTTTTACTCTATACTTGTCTCCTTCACTTCTTCCGGAAACACTCATTTCAATTCCTCTTTCAGAATTTTTAAGAAAATTAAAATTATTTTCTGCGTGTACTGATTCAAATTCTCTTTTTACCCTATGTATACATACTTCAAATAACTGAGAGGCAATACTTTTAACAACCTTCTCATCTTCTATTTTTCGAATATTAGGTTTAAAGTCTTTTCCTAATACGAATTCACCTTTATGAATATTATTATTAATCAAGAAAACACATTTACCTTGGTAACCATGAAAATCATTCTTCCAGGTGTAACGATTTTCATAAGCTTTTTTGAAAATCTCCTTACAATTAATTTCTTTTAGATTATCCATTAATTTTTTGAATAAGTGGAACGATTCTACAAAAAAAAACCTCCCTGTTAGAAGAGAGGTTTTTTTATTAGATTAAAACTAGTTTTGAGTGATTTTTGTATTTTCAATATTGTCAAAAGCTTGACCAATTTTCTTAAAGTCAAATCCCATTGCTCTTAGTGCGTGCCAGAGATGACCTTGTAAGAAAAAGAACCCCAGATAAAAATGAGCATTAGCAAGCCAAGCTCTTGAACTATATACTCCTGAACCTAAATCTACTGTATCAGTAAAATAAGGAGCGAATTCAAATTGAAGCTTCAAGGGTTCTCCATATAGATCAACTGGATATATGGTAGTATTTGAAGCACACCAAAAAGCAGCAACAAAAGCCATATAAGAAACACCAACAACTGAGTATGACAAAATTGCCTCAGCGCCAAGTAATCCTTTCCCTTTAAATTCTGTGTATTCTCCAAATTGTTTAGTACAAATATGGAAAACGCCTCCAATTATTTCTAGGAAAGCTAAGAACGCGTGGCCTCCCATAACGTCTTCAAGACTATCTATTTTTAAAAAATCAAATTGATGGTTCCAGATAGCGGCAATATCTAAATTGTAAATTACTTGTCTTGTAGATCCTATTGCTGGGTCGTAAATTCCATGAATACGAGCCCATTCAACGAACATAATTGCTCCAAGCCCAAGAAAGATTAGGTGATGTCCAAGAATAAAAGTTAATTTATCTGGGTCATCCCATTCGAAATCGAATTTTTGTGGCTTACTATTTTCTGGATAATCTCCAAGATCACCTGCAAATTTGTTGGAATGTAGTAATCCTCCAGCACCCAATACTGCTGAGAAAATTAGATGTAATGTGCAAATTACAACAATTCCATATGGTTCTGTAATAACACCATTTTCAACGCCACCAATTCCAATACCTGCTAGGTGAGGCAAAACAATTGCTTTCTGTACCCCCATTGGAATACTGGCGTCGTAACGAGCTAATTCAAATAATCCAAAAGCTCCTGCCCAGAACATCATTAAGCCTGCATGAGCAGCATGAGCAGCTATGAATTTACCTGAACGGCCAACAACACCAGAATTCCCTGCATACCAGTCGTAGGTGACATCAGATTTTCCGTAAGTTTGTAACACTTGATTTAAGTAAACAGCAAATTGAGCATATTGCTAATCGTTATTGTTTTTACACGTTCTTTACAGATTTAATTACTTATGTAAAAAAAACATATTTCGAAAGAACAAATGTTACAAATCAGGAAAGTAATATTTTTGAAAGCTTATGCCAATGAAGGGATTTCTCCCTTAAGCTGAGAAGCCCATTTCTCAAGACGCGAATCAGTCAAATCAGACTCACTATCTTCATCGAGAGGCAATCCACAAAAACTTTCGCCAATGACGCTTTTAGACTCATCAAATGTATAAGAAGATTTATCCACGTAACCAACCATTTCGGCACCTGCTTTCGTGAAGTAGCTATGAAGTTCTTCCATGGCATCGCAATAATTCTCTGTATAGGTAGAGGAATCTCCTAAACCAAAAATTGCAACTTTTTTTCCTGATAAACTTAGTTCACCAATATCCTCAAGGATTGAATCCCATGCAGTTCCAGATCTTTCTTCATCTGCTCCGGTGTTCCAAGTAGGTATCCCACAGATAATCCCATCAAGTCCTTCAAATTCTGAAAGGTCATCCACATCAGATACATCTTTAGGTGCTTCTGCTGAAGAAATAAAGTTGTGAAGACGATCTGCTACGTCTTCAGTTTTTCCAGTTGTAGTTGCGTAATAAATTCCTACAGTCATAACTTCAAAATGTTTACTTTAGAATAATAAAATCTGTAAACTTTAAATTGATTTCATTAAAAACTTTTTCATGTAAAATTTTATACTAATTAAAGTAAGAAAATTTTTTTAAATTAAATTTAATAAATCGTGACTGAAAAATTTCAAGAAAATATCAATAATCTTGTCGAAGAATTTAACTTTAAAGGGAGTAAACCTTTTAAGTTAATTATTTTATTAGGTTTATTAGGAGATTTTGATAGCTTTGAATATGCAATAAACTTGAAAAATTTTATCTCTAATCATCAAGATAAAAACCTAGATATTTTTGTAATTGCGATTGGAAATCAAAATGGGAAAAGAAAATTCTGTAACTTTACTGGCTTTCCTGAAGAAAATTTAAGAGTTGTCTCTGATAACCAAATTCACAATAATCTAAAAGTTTCTAAAGGTTTAGATATAGGTTTAGGAGGTTGGATCAACATGCTTTTAATGATCTCGGGAATAAATTCTTTAAAAACGATCAAGGAAGTTATAAGAGGTTATACGGGAGACCGTAAAGCAATGCAAATCTATTCAGAATATGACAACATTGATATTTTAAAATTTCTGAACTTTTCGGGTAATTCTTTTAAGAAAGTTTTCGGAGATGGTTATTTGAGACCATTTGAATTAGCCACATTTAGATTAAATAACATGAATGAAATAATCCAAAATTGGGGTGATTACATAATTCATGAAAAATATCTTCCCCAAAGAAGCGCTTCTTTTTTATTAAATGATAAAAATCAATTTATTTATAAGTTTTTTTCAAGTGATGTTCTCGGATATTCATCAAACATGAGAGATCCTTTAGGATTTTTATCTGATTTAATCAAAGAATAGTTTTAAAATCTTTTATGAATGTAGACATATTTGGATATCTCGCCGCGATTTTAACAACAGCTGCATTTCTTCCTCAATTGATAAAGACTTTAAAAACAAAAAAGGCGGATGATGTTTCTTTAACAACTTTAATAATGTTCATTATTGGAGTTTTGTCCTGGATTATTTACGGTTATAAAATTTCTTCCACACCAATATTGATTGCTAACTTAATTACCCTAATTTTAAATCTCTTAATATTAGCCTCAAAATTATATTTTTCAAAAATTTTTAGTCAATAATAATTACCTTTATTGCAATAATTTATAGATATTACTTAAATATTATTTATCATAAAACTAAATTTTTGCTGATCTTGAAAACTTCAAAATGCTGGGTTTGGTTTAAAGGTAGCCTTAACAATGGTGGTTTTTGGAAAGAGGGATTTACTTGCACTTTTGATGAGAAACCAGGGGTTTTAATAGAAAGTCCTGCTTATGTCACTTGTAGAGTTCCAAATTGGAGAATTTTGACTAAAGAACCTGAAGATTTATATAAATCTCCTTTAATTCCTGATAATGCAATATGGAAAATAATTTAATTTATCCCATGGGTTAAAAAAACTTTTTGACTGTACGACGGCGAGTTAATATTGCTTTATTAAATATTAAATTAATACCATCAACTCTCTTTTTATAAATATTATCCCTTTATTAATTTTTGGGTTTTTACTCGGAAAAAATAATCCAAAAATTTCTAAATATATTGCAAGACCTCTCATAAGATTTGGTATCCCTTTAAGTGTAATGGGTCTTTTATTGAAAGAGGGTATAGATATAAACCTTATTAAAAGCGCATTTTTAGCATTCTCACTTATTGGATTTTCAATAATTCTGATAAATACATTCCAAATATTTAAAAATAAGCTTCCAAATTATACTTTGCAGCTGGCTGGCCTAATAGGTAATACATCTTTTCTTGGGATCCCAATTGCAATTGCTCTTTTACCCTCAACAACTATTAACTTCACTATTGGATTTGACTTGGGCACAACACTATTTGCTTGGATATTTGGACCAATTTTTCTTCAAGAAAAACTACAAAAAAAGAACATCCTGAATTTCAAAGGGTTATTAAATGCATTGATAAATAGCCCAGCATCAAGAGGGATAATTGGTGTACTTTTGGCATATCTTTTCCATCTAGATGAAATATTAGGCAATTACCTTTGGATACCCGCAAGAATTGTTATAGCTCTTGCGATAATAATTGTGGGAACAAGACTGGGAATAATAACAAATCAAAGGGGCAAAATTTTTGATCTCAGTGAAGAAATTAAATTCTCAATTTTATTAAAGTTATTCATTTTACCTTTTATTGTTTTTTTAATATGCAAATTATTAAATTTTGAATTCTACCAATCATCGGCTGTAATACTTCAAGCAGGAACCCCTACGGCAATATCTACAATATTAATGGCAGAGGCTTATGACGTTAAACAAAAAATTGCTTCAAAAATCCTTTTTACCACAACTATAATTTCAATATTTACGATTCCTATCTTAAAAATTCTAATAAATGGAGCTAACTGAAAACATTTGCAAACAGCATGATTAATGATAATTGTAAAGAAAATATCCTGAAAAGTACATAATGTCTTAAGATTTAGATTATGAAGTCAGCAAACCCTGAAAATGAATATATCCCTTTAGATCTCAGGATTTCTGTGAGAAGGGATACTCTAAGGCTAATCGCAGAAATGGCTCAAGATATGGGAATAAGCATTAATGAAGTTTTTAGTTTTTTGGCCGAAGATTCTGTCGTGGATCTTGAATTACTAGAAGATCTGAATGAGATTGAAATACCAAATCAATGCAGTCTTAATGATCTTAAAAACGCTCTTCTCAAAAAGAAGCTTTGTTAAAATTTTTCAACTTTTCTTTCTTTCCAGTCAGATTTATAACCGCTATTAAATAAAAATTCCGAATACTTATTCAAATCATTTTTCTGAATTCGCCATAAATTATAAATCCCGTATTCTCCTAATTTTTGATGATTAATATTTGACCAGTGCTGAGCACGTGAAGAATATTCATCTATCACGACCAACAAGGAGTTGAATTCATAATCAGGTTGGTCTTCATAATTTTCTCTCCTATCAGTATTTAGCCTTTCTGAAAGATTAATTAATCCTTCTTTAGTATTTGGTTCATAAAAAACGATTTGTCTCGAATAATAATGTAAAGAAGGTTTTCTTATTCCAATCATTGCTAAAGTTTCCTGTCCTTCACGAACATCTAAAATTAATTTTGAGATATTTCTCAAAGGTAACTGTCTAGAGGTATCTGCTAATTTTCTAATTGGCGACATCAAAAAAGATTGTCCTATTAAAAGTAAGATTTGTGAATAAACCAAGATTCTATTGGATTTAATACAGAATAAAATTATCGAAAGAAGCGTAAATAAAGAGAAGAATAATTTAGCTCTAAAAATTATCCCAGAACTTATTAGTTCAGATACAAGATTAGGCATTTCAGGATCGTTTATCAAACCCAACCAAATGTTCGAGAAAAAAAATGCCATTGAAAAACCAAACAAGATTAAGATATTAAAAATCCACAAACATGAATAGATTTTATTTGAATTTTCCAAGTTGATAAAGCTATTACTAATTAAAATTGCCGCTGCGGGAATTGCTGGCAACCAATAGCTTGGTAGTTTCGTAGCAGAAATGCTGAAGAAGATTAAAACTGAGGTTAACCAACAAAGAGAAAATGTATTAAGGGTTTCAGAGGTTTTGCAATTTCCTTTGTAACTTTTCAAGAAATCCTTAAAGGCTTTAAATATTCCATGATACAAAAAAGGAGTGAATGGTAATGAAGCTAATACCATTATGTAAAGATAAAACCATAAGGGTTCTGTGTGATTATTTACAACCGATGTATACCTTTGAAAATTATGATATCCAAAAAAGTTATCCCAAAAAGGCTTTCCTTCTTTTAGAAGCTCCAAAACGTACCATGGAAGACTTATAACGACAGTTATTAATAATCCTTTTTTAAGGTTTATCTTCTGAAGCAAACTTTTCCAATCCCTCTGACTAAATAAAAAAGAGGTAATAGTCAATGCTGCCAAAACAAATGCAACAGGTCCCTTAGTTAAAATTGCAAATCCTAAAAATACCCAAGCTGTGAGACATTGACCATCCTGTTCGCTAGCCATTCTTCTCCAAAACAAAAGAAGACTGATCCCCAAGGTTCCTGTTAAGAGAGCATCACTCACAGCAGCTCTACTCCAAATAATTATTAATGGAGAGAGAGCAAAGCCTAATGATGCGACTAATGGCGTTAGAAATTGCTTATCACCTTTCTGCGGCCAACAAAACAACGTATCTCCAATCATCAACATTAAAGATAATGATCCCAAAGCTGAAGGGAGTCTTGCTGATAATGTCCCGTAACTATCCCAAATTTCGTTTTTAGGTAATGAGTAAAAAAAACCCATTAGCCAATATATTAATGGAGGCTTATCAAAACGAAACATTCCATTGACTTTTGGAGTTAACCAATCACCAGATTCGCTCATTGCACGAGCTGCAGAAGCAAATAAAGGAGGAGTTTCATCAACCAGTCCAGTACCCCCTAAACCTATGATAAATATAATGATTCCACAAAGAAAAACTATAAATAAGGTTACAAGCCTTTTTTTTGAGTTAAGAAGAATCATCTAATATTATTTATTCTATTTATATTCGTTCATTACCTTATTAAGCCAGTTCACAACCTTCTTAGCAAATATATCTGTAGAGGCATTTTTTTCTACCCATTCTCTACATTTCTTCCTCTTTATTTTTTCAATAATCTCTACATAGGAAATCATACTTTTTTTATCATCAGGAACAACAAGATACCCTGTTTGCCCATGTTGAATAATTTCACTAGGTCCTCCCCTTTTATAAGCTATGACTGGAACCCCACAAGCTAAAGCTTCAACAACTACGTTTCCATATGCCTCATTCCATTTTGGAGTATTTAGTAACACTCTACATTTACCAAGTTCTTTTTGTAATTCGTTGGTTGAAACAAAACCCATCCAATCTATAGTTCCTTGAGGGAAAGATTGCTCTATCTTTGAGGCATAGGCCTCATCTTCTTTAACTCCCCAAACTCTCAGTTTTTCACCAAGTTCATTTGCAACATAAACAGCATCCTCTAAACCTTTCTCCGGCGCTACTCTCCCAACCCATGCCAAGGCACCATTTACTGAATCTTGAAAATTATAGTTATCTATTTCAAAACCATTTCCAATAATTGTTGGTTTTTTTATGAATGGATAATCATTTGCTTGCGTTTTTGAATGAAAAGCAAAATTAAGAGGATGTTTAGCATATACTCTTGAGATTAAATTGCTAATTACTGAGCTTTCAGAACCCATACTAATAATATGGGCAATAGGTCTCTCTACATTAAGAGTCATCCAAATAGGCAGCCAATCATAAGACATGTTCAATAACACATCCGCTTTTTTTGCAATCTCTAATCCGTTTTCTAGCATTCCTGCCAGAAGTGAATTATCTGGGATACTCACATGAGCATTATAATTTTGATGCTGCCAACTAATTTGAGCTTCACCCTCTACACAATGTAATTTTGCTTTTTCATTACTCCTACATAATTTAGAATTTTTAGGAGCTATTACATCCACCGAGTGACCTAAAGAAAGCAAACCAGAAACTAAGGAATTCAATGTCAATTCAACTCCTCCACCTCTGCCGCTCCCCAAGAAACCAATTGGAGTACTAATCAAAACAATTCGCATTATTTAGACTTTTTAAACCAAGTAACTTTTTAAATAGTATTATCAGTAAACTTATTTTCCCATAAAAATCTTCTCTGGCTTACAAAAAATACCGAGATAAGAACAAAAACTACTCCAATCCATTGAACAACAGAAAGTCTTTCATCTAACCATAGACCTCCACTAAGAAGAGCGAATACAGGGGTTAAAAATGCAAGAGTACTAAATCCAGTGATTTCTTTATTATTAGCAAAATAAAAAAATAATCCATAAGCAATTGCCCCTCCAAAAATACTTGCAAATGACATAAGTCCCCAATCAAATATTGACCAATCTGGGATAATTTGAAAATTTGATTTTACAGAATGCGTAATTATTAAGGGGACGCTCCCTATAACCATATGCCAACCTGTAACTGCAACTGGATCACTTTTAGTGCAGGTAAATCTAATTAGAATTGTTCCTAGTGCCATAGCAAGCGAAGCTGCAAGCATCCAAAGTTCTCCAAAGTTAAAAGCTTCACTGGTCATAGACGTATTAGACATTAACCACCAATTCTCTAGAAATTCTTGAGGAACTCCTAAAAATACTATTCCTCCCAAACCAAAAAGTAACCCTAACCATCCTATTGGATTAATTAAATTTCCAAAAATTGCTCTTGCTAAGATAGCTACTAAAAGGGGCTGAGAATCAATTAGGACTGAGCCAAGACCAGCCCCTGTTTTTTCAATGCCATAAGTTAAAAACAACTGAAAAAAAGTAGCGTCTACAACGGTAAAAACAAAAAACCATTTCAAATCGCACTTATAAATTTTCAAATCTCTTTTGAATAAATATGTTGTAATTAGAACAAGAATCCCTGCAGGGAGTAACCTTAGAGAAGCCACAAACTCGGGTCCAGCACTAGATACTAATGGAGTCATAGCTGCCATTGAAGTCCCCCAAAGCGCGAAAGGGAGTATCATTAAAAACCAATTTAGGATTGAATTCATTAGGTCTGCTGATAATCTTTTTAAAGTAGTTTTATGTATTTACCTTAAAAGAATGATTTGGCCTTTTAGACGAAAGTCGAAAAAAAGAATGGCTCGTGTAGTAATTGATGAGCCTATTACAAGTTCAACAAGAGTTTCTGTCCTTAAAGCTCTTAAACAAATTGAGGATAGGGAATTTCCCGCTTTAATCGTGAGAATTGATTCTCCAGGGGGTACTGTTGGGGATAGCCAAGAAATATACTCTGCTATTAAGAGATTAAGGGATAAAGGATGTAAAGTCATTGCTAGTTTTGGGAACATTTCAGCATCGGGAGGGGTTTACATTGGTGTTGCATCTGACAAAATAGTTGCTAATCCAGGAACAATTACAGGATCTATTGGTGTGATTATAAGAGGAAATAATTTATCTGAATTATTAGATAAAATCGGCATTAAATTTGAGACTGTCAAGAGCGGAGTATTTAAAGATATACTTTCTCCAGATAAACCTCTTAGTGTGGAAGGCAGAGGACTACTTCAAGGGCTGATAGATGAAAGCTATAAACAATTTACTGAAGCTGTTGCTGAAGGAAGAAATTTACCTGTTGAAGAAGTAAGAAAATTTGCCGATGGAAGAATTTTCACTGGAACTCAGGCAAAAGAACTAGGTCTTGTTGATGAAGTCGGAGATGAATTTGTTGCAAGGGAACTTGCTGCAAAAATGGTTGATATTGATCCAAAAATTCAGCCCTTAACATTTGGGAAGAAAAAAAAGAAAATACTGGGTCTAATTCCTGGAAGTAGATTAATTGAAAAAGTCATCAATAATATCTTCTTTGAATTTGACTCATCTAATAAAGTACTTTGGTTATATAAGCCTTAAATTAATATGTCCGAAAAAATGAAGGATGAATATAAAATTACATTTATTCGAGGAGCCACGACAGCGTCCGGAAATTCTATTAGAGAAATAGAAGATGCAGTAGTGGAATTAATAGATGAATTAATTTCACGTAACAATCTGATAAAGACGAATTTATTATCAATTACCTTTACCGCAACAAAAGATTTAGATGCATGTTTCCCTGCTTCAGTTGCAAGAAAATGTATTGGCCTTGATTCAGTAGCATTTTTAGACTGTCAACAAATGGACGTCACTAATGATGTTGATTTTTGTATAAGATTGATGGCTCAAGTTTTATTGCCGGTGAATATTGCGGTAAAACATCCTTATCTAAGAGGAGCTTCAAAACTAAGACCTGATAGATGTTAACCTATAAAAACAATTTCCCATCCTAAATTTGGATATTCCTGATTATCCATTCAAAAATTCACTTAATCAATGTTAAAAAAATCAAAAGACCTTGCTTTAAATTTTAAAATCTTAAGATTTTTTCTTATTTCTCCAATCTTATTTTTAACACCATTCTTCAACAACATCCAAGAAGCTAAAGCAGGATTGGAGTTTCAATGGGACCAAGACTCTGGTTACAGAAGATTAAAGTGGTTTCAAAAAGAAAATAAAAGAAAATTTAAAAATACAATTTATTTTTTCTTGAGACCAAATGATAGAAGAAGTGATCTTCTAAAATTAAGTATTAATATTCCCAAAAATTATAAAGTAGATTTAGATGATAAAAAGATAAGTTTTTGCAAAGTTTTAATCGGGGGCTTTGAAAATAGAACAAAATGCCTAGAAGATATTCCCGCTGATTTTGAAATTAATAAGGATGAATCATCTCTACGTAAATTAAACATTTACCCATATAGCCCAATTCCATATAGTAAAGAAAGTTATGCAATCGTTATAAAAGCCAATAACCCAATTAGATCAGGACTTTATCAATTCCATTCATTTGGACAACCTAAAGGGAAAACGATTTCAACATATATTGGAAGCTGGACTATAGTGATCGATTAAATGATAAATTATTAATGGGTAATTAAAAAAATGACTAAAAGAACTTTTGGCGGAACTTCAAGAAAAAGAAAACGTGTATCTGGTTTTAGAGTAAGAATGCGTTCTCATACTGGGAGAAGAGTTATTAAAAGTAGAAGGCAAAAAGGTAGAGAAAGAATAGCTGTCTAACTCTAAATTACAATGGGCTTACCCAAAGATATGCGTTTAAATGGTCATAGGACTTTTACTTACGTTCATAAAAATTCCATTAAATACCATGGGAGATTAATGACCTTTAAAGTAGCAGAATCAAATCCTGAAATTCTTTCATCCCATAAACTGAAAAATACTTCAAACAACCTAAGAGTTGCAATTGCCATTAGTAAAAAAGTTTCAAAAAAAGCTGTAGATAGAAATAGAACTAGAAGAATTCTGCAAGAATGGTTATTAACAAACATTCAAAAAATTAATAGCCACAAACCTTATTGGTTACTTGTTAACCTTAAAATTGGAGATTTCTGCAATGATAAAAAAAGACTTTTGGAGGAATTTCAAAACTTAATGTTAAAATCTCGTCTAATCAAATGATCAACATGAATGAAGAAATTTTTTATGAAGGTGGTCCTGCGAAAAGTGATTTAATAATAAATCTATTGGCAGCATTTACTATTCTTGGTTTGCCATTTACCTTTGCTGCAATAGTTAGGGCTTTATGGTTGAGATATAAAATTACAAACAAGAGAATTACTATTGATGGAGGTTGGTTTGGCAAAAACAAAACACAAGTTTCACTAAATAATATTGAAGAAATAAGATCAATCCCTAGAGGATTTGGATCATATGGTGATATGGTTCTCATTCTTAACGACGGATCAAAGGTCGAGATGAAATCATTACCAATATTCAGAGAAAAGCAAAAATTTATTGAAGAAAATATAATTAAGAGATCACAACCCTCAAACCTTAAAGAGGTAGAGGGATTTGCTACTAAATCCTAAAAAAATTAATTACAAAATCCTTTTTTTCCTGTAAAATAAAATGTCTAATAAAACTTCATTCTCTTTAATATCGTGATAGGGTTTATTTCAGAAAAATTACTTATCCCGATTCTAGATTTTTTCTACGGTTTAGTGCCTAGTTATGGCCTAGCGATTGTAGCGTTAACAGTAGTAATCAGAATTGCACTTTTCCCTTTAAGCGCTGGATCCATTAGAAGCGCCAGAAGGATGAAGATTGCCCAACCAGTAATGCAAAAAAGACAAGCTGAGATTAAATCAAAGTTTTCAGGAGATCCAAAGAGACAGCAAGAAGAACTAGGAAAACTCATGAATGAATTTGGCAGCCCTCTTGCCGGTTGTCTACCATTAATTGTGCAAATGCCTGTGTTATTTGCATTATTTGCCACCCTAAGAGGCTCACCTTTTGCTGATGTTCCTTACAGTATTAACCTGAAGATTGTTCCCCAAGATCAGATTGCGGCAATTGACCCAAAACCTTATAAATCCCCAAGACATTCTATATTTATTACAGAAAAATCTCATTTCCCAGTGATAGCCACTATTCCTAATGGGACAAAATTAGGTACTGAAGATTCAATAAAAATAAATCTTCAAACAACTAATGGAAATAGTTATTCAGAAATTTTAACCAATTATGATAATGGTTCCAAATTCCTTCCTACTTGGAAAGTCTCAAAAGGATCAGAAAATATAAAAGTTTCCCAAGACGGTACGGTTACAGCAATTAAACCTGGAGATGCAACTATTGAAGCTAAAATTCCTGGTTTAGCAGCTAAAAGTGGTTTTCTTTTTATTAAAGCTCTTGGTCAAGTTGGCTTTTATGTAGATGGGTCAATAAATTGGGACATCGCAGCACTTGTTGGTGCTTTTGGATTAACCCTACTTCTCTCTCAAGTTTTATCTAGTCAGGGAATGCCTGCAAACCCGCAACAATCAACGGCTAACAAAATTACACCAGTAATGATTACTGGTATGTTTCTGTTTTTCCCTCTTCCCGCAGGAGTACTACTTTATATGGTTGTTGCCAATATATTCCAGGCATTTCAAACTTTTCTTCTTAACAAAGAAGCTTTACCCGAGAATCTTCAAAAGATTTTAGATCAACAACTATTGGGTAAAAATGAAGCCCTCACAACCACAGCTTCAACAGTCTCAGAAAAAAGGCTACCTTTCGAACCAAATAGTAATAAATAATCCTTATCTTAAATAATGAAGTCGTGGATTAAGAATTTAGAATTGCTTATTAAATCAAGAACTTCATTAATCTGGATTAGGACTAAAGAGGAGGAAAGACTAGAAAAAATACTTAATTTATCTTGTGAAAGATTAAACATAAAAAGATATGCAAGCTGGGATTGTGTTAACGGCATTAGAGGATTAATAAATGAAGAAGGAAAATTTTCTAACAATCCATTAGGAGTTCTTAATTGGCTTAAGGAACAAAATTCGGAAGTATCAACAATATTATTAGTTAAAGATTTTCATAAATATTATGATGATCCATCCATAAATAGAACTATTAAAGGACTATCTTCTGAGCTTAAGGAAACTAGTCACAATCTAATAATAAGTTCTCATCTTTTCCCATCATCTGAAGAAATTGATGAATTAATGGCAATTGTTAATTTGCCCTTGCCCGATCAAAAAGAATTGAAAAATCTAATAAAAAAAATTGCTGTTAATACCAATTCCAATCTTAATGAACAAGACTTAAACGATCTTTCTATAGCTTCAAGTGGATTAACCGAAATAAAAGTAAAGCAAGTTACTGCAAAAGCACTTGCACAAAGAGGTAAAATAAGTAAAGAAGATATTAAAGATATCCTTGAAGAGAAAAAACAAGTTATCTCTAGAAGTGAAATATTAGAATTTTTTGAAGCCAAATCAAGTCAAGATGACATTGGTGGCTTAAATGTTTTAAAAGTTTGGCTTAAACAAAGATATAGAGCCTTTTCTAAAGAAGCTAGAGACTATGGACTACCTATTCCAAAGGGTGTTTTACTCGTTGGAGCTCAGGGTACAGGAAAATCGCTCACGGCAAAATCAATTTCTAAGAGTTGGTCAATGCCGCTTCTAAGATTAGATGTAGGAAGACTATTCTCTAGCCTCGTTGGTTCCAGCGAGGCTAGAACAAGAGAAACAATATCTAGGGCTGAAGCTATGTCTCCTTGCATCCTTTGGATTGATGAAATTGATAAAGGCTTTGGTGGCGATGCTAGAAGTGATGGAGGAACTAGTCAAAGGGTTCTAGCAAGTTTGTTAACTTGGATGGCTGAGAAAGATTCAGCTGTATTCGTAATTGCTACAGCTAATGCTATAGATAAACTTCCTGCTGAATTATTAAGGAAAGGTAGGTTTGATGAGATATTTTTTCTTGACCTGCCAAATTCAGAAGAAAGATTAAGTATTCTTGATTTGCACTTAAAAAAAAGAAGACCAAGTTATAATTTCCCTCTATCTAGCATTATTGACAGAACTGATGGATTTTCAGGCGCAGAACTCGAACAAGCTGTTATAGAAGCTATGCACATTTCTTTTTCTGAAAATCGAGAGCTAATGGAGAAAGATTTGATAAAGGCGGTTTCAGAATTAGTTCCTTTATCAAGAACAGCTAAAGAGCAAATTGATTTATTAAAAAAATGGTCTTCATCAGGTAGAGCTCGTTCTGCCTCATAACTAAAATTTTGACATGAAATAGCTATATAGGTTAGGAATCATTAATTTAGTTAATTTTTAATCAAAAATCCCTAATAATTAATTTAGATTATTTATCTTATTAAAGTATTAAAAAAAAAAGAGTGTTAGATCAAAAATTAATAAGAGAAAATCCAACATCAGTTGAAAAAAGTTTATCCCTTAGAGGAAAAGATTTTAATGTTTTCCCAATACACAAATTAACAATTGAGAAAAAAGCAATTGATATAGAAATATCAAATCTACAATCTGAGAGTAAAAAGTTAAGTAAATTAATTGGTCTTGAAATAGGCAAATCCTTAAATAATAATTCTGCAGAACTAAATAATTTAAAAAAAGAGGGTAACGAATACAGAATGAAAATTTCTGAGTTAGAAGAAAAAAAAAGAAAATTAGATAATCAAATCCATAAAGAGATCTCAAGCCTACCCAACTTCCCTAGTAAAGATGCACCTACTGGAAAAGACGAAAGTGATAATGTCCAAATAAAAACTTGGGGAGATCCTTTGAAAAAAGATCATCTTAAATCTCACTGGGAAATAGGGGAAAGTCTTAATCTATTTGACTCTTCAAAAACAACAAAAATCTCAAAAAGTCGTTTTATTACTCTTATCGGTAATGGAGCCAAATTAGAAAGGGCATTAATTAATTTCATGCTCGATATACATTCAAATAATGGTTATTTAGAGTTAATGCCTCCAGCCTTAGTCAATTCAGAAAGTCTTCAAGGTTCTGGGCAATTACCTAAATTTTCAAATGAAAGTTTCAAATGTTCAAATGATGATTTATGGCTTTCTCCAACAGCTGAAGTTCCCATTACAGCCTTTAATAAAAATGAGATAATTGATCCAAGTCTTTTACCAATTAAATACGTTGCTTATAGCCCTTGTTTTAGAAGAGAAGCAGGAAGTTATGGAAGAGATACGAGAGGATTAATAAGACTTCATCAATTTAATAAAGTCGAATTATATTGGTTTAGTAATCCAAGTAAATCCTTAGAGGCTCATAAAAGTATTACTTCTGATGCGGAAAGCATTTTAAAAAAGCTTAACCTTCCTTTCAGATTAGTAGATATTTGTACTGGAGACCTTGGTTTCTCCTCAAGTAGAACTTTTGATCTTGAAGTCTGGCTACCGAGCAGTAAATCTTACAGAGAGATTTCAAGTTGTAGCAACTGCTTAGACTTTCAAGCACGTAGATCGTCAATAAGAACAAAAATTGATAAAAAAAATCAATACATTCACACCCTAAATGGCAGCGGTCTAGCAATTGGAAGAACGATGGCTGCAATTCTTGAAAATGGTCAACAAAGTGATGGAAGCGTTAAAATTCCAGATGCTTTAGTTCCATATTTTGGGTCAAATTTTATAAAAACTCCTTAGTATAAATAAATGAATGTATTAACTTCAATAACTGTCCTAGGATTTCTTATTTTTTTTCATGAAATGGGACATTTCCTAGCTGCTATTTTACAAGGTATTTATGTTGATGGATTCTCTATTGGATTTGGACCTTCAATAATTAAGAAAAAATATAAAGACATAACATATTCATTTAGAGCTTTCCCTCTAGGAGGATTTGTTTCCTTCCCTGATGAAGAATTAAATAATATAGATCCTAAGGATCCTAACCTCTTAAAAAATAGGCCAATAATCCAAAGAGTTATAGTTATTTCTGCTGGTGTATTTGCAAATCTAATACTTGCTTATAGTATCTTAATCTTAAATGTAACTACGGTTGGAATTCCGTTTGATCCAGAACCAGGAATTCTTGTTTTAGCAACTCAGCCTGATAAAGCTGCTTATCTAGCGGGATTAGAGGCAGGAGATAAAATCATAAAAATTGAAAATTCTACATTAGGAATAGGTGATCAAGCTGTCTCAAGACTGGTAAAAGAGATTCAAAACTCCTCAGACAAGTCAATTTCAATAGAAATAGAGAGAGACGGAGTTTTTAAAGAAATATCTTTGATACCCAAAAAGATTGACGGTAAAGGTACCATAGGCGCTCAATTACAACCGAACATAAGGCAAGAAACTAAAAAAACAAAAAATATCTATGAGCTTTTTAAATACTCTAACAAAGAGTTTCTATCGCTTTTAGTCAAAACAATTCAAGGTTACAAAGGATTAATAACGAATTTTTCCTCAACGGCACAACAATTAAGTGGACCTGTAAAGATTGTTGAAATTGGCGCTCAACTTTCTGAACAAGGAGGCACGGGGATATTATTATTTGCCGCTTTAATTTCTATAAATCTGGCAGTGCTTAATTCTCTGCCTTTACCTCTTTTAGATGGAGGCCAACTTCTTTTCACTCTAATTGAAGGTTTTAGAGGGAAGCCTGTCCCAGTTAAATTACAAATGGCAGTTACTCAATCAAGTTTTTTTCTTTTAGTTGGACTAAGTGTTCTTCTGATTATTAGAGATACAAGTCAACTTTTAGTCGTACAAAGATTACTAAATCAATAATTAAATTTCGATATTTGTTCATCTAGCTGTTAAAATAGATTAAGTAATAAAAAAATTGTCAATGGCGAAAAAGTCCATGATTGCGAGAGAAGTTAAACGCAAGAAACTTGTAAAAAAATATGCTGCAAAAAGAAAATCGTTATTAGAAGAGTTCAACGCTGCTAAAGACCCTATGGAAAGATTAGAAATCCATAGAAAAATCCAAGGCCTTCCTAGAAATTCTGCACCCAATAGAGTCAGAAATAGATGTTGGGCTACTGGTAAACCAAGAGGGGTTTATAGGGACTTCGGTCTTTGCAGGAATCAATTGAGGCAAAGAGCTCATAATGGTGAACTTCCTGGAGTAGTTAAATCAAGTTGGTAAATTAAATATCATTTTATTTACTAATTTTTTTTTCGGGAATGATATTTGAATCAATTCACATCAATTAGTTGGGACATTTTTTAAAAATTACAGTTTATCTAAATAATTTACTCAATATGTCCCTATAAAATGTAAGAATAAATTATGTATAGATTTATAATTTAAAAAGTGGAAGGACAAAATAAGTCGATCACGTTTGACGGACGAGAGATACGACTAACTACAGGACTATATGCTCCTCAAGCAAATGGATCAGTAATGATTGAGTGTGGAGACACCTCTTTATTAGTTACAGCAACAAAAACAACAAAAAAAGAATCATCAGACTTTTTACCTCTAATATGTGATTACGAGGAGAAACTATATGCTGCCGGAAGAATTCCTGGTGGTTTTATGAGGAGAGAAGGTCGTCCTCCAGAAAGAGCAACTTTAATTTCTAGATTGATTGATAGGCCAATGAGGCCGCTTTTCCCTTCATGGATGAGAGATGAGATTCAAATTGTTGCCTCTTGCCTTTCTTTAGATGAAAGGGTTCCAGCAGATGTTTTAGCGGTAACAGGGGCTTCAATAGCAACTCTACTTGGAGAAATACCATTTTACGGTCCAATGGCTGCAGTAAGAGTCGGACTAATAGGGGATGATTTCATTTTAAATCCTAGCTATAGAGAGATAGAAAAAGGAGATTTAGACATTGTTGTTGCTGGATCACCTGACGGCATTGTCATGATTGAGGCAGGTGCCAACCAACTATCAGAGCAAGATACCATTGAAGCGATAGATTTTGGTTATGAGGCAGTTACCGAGCTTATAAAATCTCAGGAAGATTTACTCAAAGATTTAGGAATAAAACAAGTAAAGATTTCTGAGCCTGATGAGGATAAAACATTACCTACATATTTGGAAAAAAACTGTTCAAAAGCTATTGATCTTGTTCTAAAGAAATTTGATCAATCAAAAGAAGAAAGAGATCTTGAACTTGAAAAAATAAAAATTGATACTCAAGAAAAAATTGAATCATTGAAAGATGACAACCAAGTAAAGGTTCTAATATCAGAAAATGAGAAGTTAATGAGTTCTGATTTTAAAAAACTAACAAAAAAATTAATGAGATCCCAAATCATTAATGATGGGAAAAGAGTTGATGGTCGTGATTTAGATGAAGTCAGAAAAATCACAGCATCTGCTGGAATTCTTCCAAAAAGAGTTCATGGTTCTGCATTATTCCAAAGAGGTTTAACCCAAGTTTTATCTACGACAACATTAGGAACTCCAAGTGATGCGCAAGAAATGGATGATCTTAATCCAAGCACCGAAAAAACATATTTACATCATTATAATTTTCCACCTTATTCAGTAGGTGAAACGAGACCAATGAGAACTCCAGGCAGAAGGGAGATTGGTCATGGAGCATTAGCAGAAAGAGCAATAATCCCTGTGCTGCCTGGTAAAGAGACATTCCCTTATGTTTTAAGAGTTGTTAGTGAAGTCTTAAGTTCGAATGGATCAACTTCAATGGGTTCGGTTTGTGGTAGCACACTTTCATTATTAGATGCGGGTGTTCCTTTAAAGGCTCTCGTTAGTGGAACTGCTATGGGATTAATTAAAGAAGGAAAGGAAGTTCGCATACTTACAGATATTCAAGGTATAGAGGACTTTCTTGGTGATATGGATTTCAAAGTTGCCGGGACTGAAAAAGGAATAACAGCATTACAAATGGATATGAAAATCACTGGTTTACCTGTCTCTGTTATTTCTGATGCAATCAAAAAGGCTCGTCCAGCAAGAATACATATCTTAGAAAAGATGCAAGAGGCAATAGATAAACCTCAAGAATCCTTGTCTCCTCATGCTCCAAGACTATTAAGCTTTAGGATTGATCCTGAATTAATAGGTACAGTTATTGGACCTGGAGGAAGAACTATCAAGGGCATTACGGAAAGAACAAATACAAAAATAGATATTGAAGATGGGGGAATAGTTACAATTGCTTCCCATGATGGTGCTGCCGCAGAGGAGGCGCAGAAAATTATTGAAGGGCTTACCAGAAAAGTTCATGAAGGAGAAATTTTCTCTGGAGTTGTTACAAGAATCATTCCAATTGGAGCCTTTGTAGAAATTCTTCCTGGGAAAGAAGGTATGGTTCACATATCCCAATTGTCTGAAGCCAGAGTAGAAAGAGTTGAAGATGTTGTTAGGCAGGGAGATGAAGTAACTGTAAGAGTAAGAGAAATAGATAGTAGGGGAAGAATAAATCTAACGCTCAGAGGAGTTGCTCAGAACGGCGGAATGTCTTATCCTGAACCAACTCCTACTCCAGTCGCTCCGCTCAATTAGATAGGATAAAGCCCAAATTTCTTAATTATTTCTTTAATTTCTAAACATCTTATCTTGTGCAGGTTTGCATCATTTGAAGCGACTATTATTCCTCCCTGCTCAAAATTTAAATCACCATAAATCAGATCTTCATTATCTAAATTTGTAATTTTACCTCCAGCAGCTCTTAGAATTGCCTCAGGAGCTGCAAAATCCCAATCTTTAGGTGATCCTCTACCTGGGAGGCTTAAACATATATAAATATCACTTTCTCCTCTTACGATAGATGCAATTTTGCAACCTATACTTCCCATAACAATTACTTCCTTAAATTCAATTTTTTTGATTAAATCTTTTAAAGACTGATTTCGATGGTTTTTGCTCGTAACTAAAACCATATCTTTGAGACTATTATTTCTTGATAAATTTGGAGATGATTTTGATCCATCTTTTTTTTCACACCAAACCTTTTCACCGTTAGAAATCCATAATTCTTCTTTTTCAGGAACTAAAACAATCCCTAGATAGGGTTTCTTTTTATAATTCAAGCCTAAATGCATGGCATAATTAGAAGTCCCTTGAATAAAGTCCTTAGTTCCATCAAGTGGGTCAAGGATCCAGATCCATTCAGCATCATTATTGCAGGTTAAATTAGGAAGCTTTGCATTTTCCTCACTTAATATTTCCCAATTAATACCCTTGTATTTCTCGTTAATCCTTTTAATTATTAACTGATTTACCTTTAAATCTGCAAGTGTTACGGGATCTTGGCTGTTATTATTTTTTAGAATTTTGGTTTTATTATTTGAAAATTTTATTATTTGGGCATAATTAAGTAAGGTTTCAGAAGCTTCCCAACTAAAAGTCCTCAAATCATTTATTAGCTCCTCTATATCTACACCAGCAGGTAATTTAATCACTCAATGAATATTAATTCTTCATCATCTCACAAAAACAAAGAACCTGAAAGTGGTGTTTTATATATTGTTGGCACCCCCATAGGAAATTTGAGCGATCTTTCTCCAAGAGCTTTAAATGTTCTTAAGAATGTTTCTTTAGTTGCTTGCGAAGATACCCGACAGACAAAAAAAATAATGAATACATATAAATTTACTAATAATCTAACAAGCTTCAATAAACATAATTCTTTTAAAAAAACACCTGGTTTAATTAATCTTCTAAGCTCTGGGAAATCTGTTGCACTCGTAAGTGACGCCGGCATGCCAAGTATATGTGATCCTGGAGAAAATCTTGTTAGCCATGCAAGAGCTAATAGTATTAATATCATTTGTGTACCAGGACCATGTGCAGCATTAACCGCACTAGTATCTAGTGGTTTGCCTTCTTCTAGATTTACTTTTGAAGGATTCCTTCCAAAAAAGAAATCCGAAAGAGAAAATATTCTTTTGGAAATAAGTAAAAACAATAAAACGACAATTTTATTTGAATCACCTAATCGTCTCAAAAACTTATTAGGTGAATTAAAAGAATATTTGGGAGGAGAAAGAAAGGTACATATATCTCGGGAATTAACAAAGAAATTTGAAGAACATATTGGAGAGAATATAAACGAAATTATTAATCACTTTAAAGACAAAGATGTTATGGGAGAAATTACCATCGTAATAAAAGGTATAGAAAAGAATTATAAAAATATCGAAATTAATGAGTTTGAATTAAAAAAAGAACTTAAAGGATTAATTAGTGCAGGCTTATCTCTGCCGCAAGCATCTAAATATTTAGCAAAAAAAAATAATCTCACTAAAAGTCTCATTTATAATTTGTATTAAAATGAAAGTATTAAATATGAGTATACGATGGCTATTAGAAAAGTAATCTTTACATTTACTTTAAATTTAACTTTTTTTTTAATTCTTATGATTGGGATCCAAAATAGTTCAACCAAAAGAAAAGTTAATTTTTTAATTAATCAAACAGTTAGCCTTCCGATAAGTTTTATTGTTGGAATAAGTTTTATTAGTGGTTCACTGGTGGGAAGCATTTTAAAAGCAAATTCTAATGATTAAGAAAATAGATTCTTATAAAGATATCAATTTATCAGCAGTAACAATTCTAGAAATACCTTTGTTTAATAATAATGGAGCAACAATCTTAAATACGTCTGGATTAGGAACTTTGATCACTTTTTGATCTTTATTACAAAATCTCTTTGCCAGCTTTATGTCAAAGAAAATTTCAATTGTTTTTCTATCCAATTCTTCTTTAGAAAGAAATTGCCAATCTGGATAATCTCGTAAGTATTTGATTTCTAACTCAATTTTTTTATCAACAATCATATAAACAGTATTTGGAAGATCTACATCTGAAATAGGCACAGATGATAAATCTTTCTGAATAGAATTTTCAATGTCATAATCTAAAGGTGTTATTTCTGTGAATTGAGAAATACTAGATAATTCATTAGAATTATTTCCTAACTTAGGATTGTTAGAATTTTCTTTCGAAAACTCTTTTGAGTCATTTAAGGGATTTTTTAATTCATATGATTTTGTCTTCAGATTTGATTTTTTACTTATTGATATCATTTTTTTATACTTTTCTTCACCAAGATGTTTTTTTAAATTTCTTACAATGGTTAATCTTGAACAATTAAATATTTCGATTAATTCATCCACTGTTTTACCATCCTTAAAACAGCTAATCATAGTTATTTTTTCTTTTTCTGAAATTCTTTTAGCCAAAATAATATTATATTTCTTAAATTTATAAGATAATTTTATTTAACCATAAATAGTAAAAATTTTCTTTTTGCTAATACATTTTTTTAAAGAAAATATTATTATTTCTAGGGCTTAAGCAGCTTTCAGATATAATAAATTAATGCTTCCTTAGCTCAGCTGGATAGAGCAACTGCCTTCTAAGCAGTGGGCCGCAGGTTCGAATCCTGCAGGAAGCGTTCAAAATAAATAATTTTTAATTTATTCTTATTAGGAAGGTTAATAATGTCAAGATATCCTGTTATACCAATAATACTTTGTGGAGGGACTGGCTCAAGATTATGGCCAATATCAAGGGAAAGTTACCCAAAACAATACCTTAAAATAAACTCCGAAGATAACTTAACATTGTTGCAAAGGACTTTCAAAAGGATTTCAAATATTCCTGAACTAAAAGATCCTATTTTAGTTTGTAATGAGGAGCATAGATTTATTGCTGCAGAACAAATGCGACAAATTGATATTATTCCGCAATCAATCTTACTTGAACCATTTGGGAAGAATACTGCGCCAGCAATAACACTGGCAGCAATTACAGCTATTAAAAATGAGGAAGATCCAATACTACTAGTATTATCTTCAGACCACTATATTGAAGATGAGGCTAACTTTGAGAAAGTAATAAAAAATGGTATTGATTATGCCAAAAAAGATAGATTAGTAACTTTTGGAGTTTCACCAACCAAACCAGAAACCGGTTATGGATACATCAAATCTGCAATGCCATTTAAAACAAAACAAATTGAAGGTATTAAAATTGATGAATTCATAGAAAAGCCTGATATTGATAATGCCAAAAAGTTCTTGGAAGATAAACGATTTCTTTGGAATAGTGGAATATTTGCTTTTAAAGCAAATATCCTAATTAATGAAATTAAAAATTTTTCGAAAGATATCTTTGAAACCTGCAACACTGCTCTATTAAATTCAGAAAAAGACCTTGATTTCAAAAGAATAAATAATGAGGATTTCGCTAAATGTCCAAATATCTCATTAGATGTTGCTGTTATGGAAAAAACAAATTTAGGAACAGTTTTAAATTTAGACGTCGGTTGGAGTGATATTGGTAATTGGAATTCACTATGGGAAATTTCAAAAAAAGACATTCATGGAAATAGTTTTGAAGGTAAAACTTATTTAAAAAATGTAAATAATTGCCTTTTAAGAAGTGAAAACAGACTAATAGTTGGAGTTGACTTAAATGATTTAGTAATTATTGAAACAAGAGATGCAATACTAGTTGCTAATAAAAAATCCTCTCAAAAAATTAAACAAGTTGTTAACGATTTATCTAATGAAAATTTTCCTGAAAGTAAACTAAATAAAAAAACTTATCGCCCTTGGGGAAATTATGTTTCTTTGGTTGAGAGTAATACCTGGCAAGTCAAAAGAATTGAAATAAAGCCTGGAGAGAGCATATCTTTACAAAAACATAAAAAAAGATCTGAACATTGGGTTGTTGTGAAAGGTATTGCTAATGTGGAAATAGATAATAAAATTTCTACCATAAATATTAATGAGAGTATTTTTGTTTCAAAAGGAACAAAGCATAGGCTTTCAAATCATGGTGATGAAAATCTCATAATAGTTGAAGTTCAAATTGGTGATTATCTTGGAGAAGATGACATAATTAGATTTGATGATTTATATGGAAGAAAATAATAATTTAACTAATAAAAAGATTCCTAACTACTCTCCAAAAATCCTTTACCGACTTTCCAAAAATTTATATTTGTACCAAATAAATCTGACTCATTAATAATTCCCCTCGTATCAAAAACCCAAGCAGGTTGTCTCATATTTTTTGACATTTCTGACCAATTTATATTCAAATATTCACTCCATTCTGTAATGATAATTATTGCATCCGCATTTCGAAATGCCCTATCAAGATCATTAGTATAAGTCCAAGAACCTTCGCAGTTATCTCTATTGGAAATAAAATTTTCTTCATTCAATATATCATTTAATTGAACTTCACTTACCTGAGGATCATGGATATATAAATTAGCCCCATTTTCAATAAGTTCTTTAGAAATTGCGATAGCTGGAGACTCCCTTGTATCATTAGTGTTTGATTTAAATGCAAAACCTAAAATAACTAATTTTTTAAAAGCAACTGTTCCAAAGAAAGATTCTATGATTAGTTTTGATATCCTTTTTTTTTGCCATTCGTTTAGAAGAACGACTTGTTCCCAATAATTAGCGACCTCTTCTAATCCATAATATCTACATAAATAAATAATATTCAATAAATCCTTCTGAAAACAACTTCCTCCAAAACCAGGGCCAGCATTAAGGAATTTTTCCCCTATTCTTTTATCAGCCCCAATAGCTTTGGCAACTTCTTTAATATCGGCTCCAGTTGGTTCGCATAATGAAGAAATAGCATTAATAGAGCTAATCCTTTGAGCTAAAAATGCATTAGCAGTTAATTTTGAAAGCTCACTACTCCAGAGATTTGTAACAAATATTTTCTCTTTTGGAATCCATTTTTGATAAAGAAAGCTTAATTGCTTTATCGCACTTTGATCTTCTCCACCAATTAAAACCCTATCTGGATTTTCTAAATCTTTTATTGCTGTGCCTTCAGCTAAAAATTCAGGACTTGATAAAACAGAAAATGTTTTATTGGAATCATTATTGATTGAATTGGTAAGTATCTTTTTTATTAATTCCGCTGTTCTAACTGGTACAGTACTTTTTTCAACAACTATAGTATGTCCACAAGCAAACTCTGAAACCATCCTAGCGCTTGATTCTATCCATTTTAAGTCACTTGCATAACCAGCACCAAGTCCTCTTTTCTTTGTCGGAGTATTCACTGATATGAATACGATATCTGCTTCAGAAATTGATTTTTTAATATCAGTTGTAAAAAATAAATTTTTATTTCTATTCTTTTTTATAAGAAGGTCAAGTCCTTTTTCATAGACTGGTAATTTTGAACAATCCATATTATTCCAAGAATTAATTTTATCTTTATTAACATCGACTACAGTAACTTTAATTTCAGGACAGTATTCAGCTATCACTGACATAGTTGGTCCACCAACATAACCAGCTCCTATGCAACATATTTTTTTTATTGAAAGAATGATGACTAAAAAACCTTTAATAATTATACATAATAAATTATTTTAAGTATCAGAACTATTTAATAGATTAACCAAATTCAATTTTTTGCTTTAATCTAAAAAATTGGTAAAACTATAAATATGAATATTTTAAGCAATTATAAATTTGAGGAAAAATTATTTTTCAGATTAGGAATATTTTTCTTACCATCTGCCCCTATTCTTTTCGCTTTATTTTTTTTAACTACAGTAATTGCTTCTTTTAAAAATAAGCAAAAATTTATAATTTTTCATGATAAATATAATCGTCTTTTTATGTTCGCAATTGCAGGAATGTTGATAATATCACTAATGCATTTTTTTACAATAGAGCCCTTAATTTTTAACTTTAGAAAATGGGATATTGCAGAGTCCAAAGAAATCTTATATACGCTCAAAACAAGTCCTTATTCATCTTTGATAGGGATTTCAAATTGGATACCACTATTGTTTTGTTTTTTTTTCTTTCAAAATTATTTAAATTCAATTCAAGAAAGAAAATTAATAATGAAAATATTTGTAGCAGGAACAGTTCCTGTATTAATTTCGGGATTTGGTCAATATTTTTTTAATTGGCATGGAGAATTAAGTGCATTAAATGGCTTAATTATTTGGTTTCAAAAACCAAACCAACATCTTTCAGGATTGTTTAGCAATCAAAACTATACTGGTTGTTGGTTGAATATTGTTTGGCCATTTGTTTTGGCCATCTTTCTAGAAAGATCAAATGTTTTTTATAAAAAAGGAGTATCTATAGTTTTCTTACTTTCAATTGCATTAAGCTCTTTTTTAACATCTTCTAGAAATGCAATATTCGGATTATTTCTTACTCTACCAATTATCATTGGAAAATCTTCTTATAAATTATTTTTATATTTAATAATTTTTCTTGGAATAATTTGTATTTTATATTTGTCAAATTTTTTTCCAGAAAACATTAATTTTTCAATCGAAAATTACATTTCTCATAATTTTAATTTAATTTCACAATTAAAAAATAATCAACCTCAATTTGGTTATTCAAATATTGAAGATAAAAGAATTACTATAATTTCATTTGCCATTGGCATGATTTTAAAAAATCCAGTTTTTGGTTATGGTGCTTCATCATTTCCTGTACATTATGGTTTAAGATACGATGTTTATAAAGGGCATGCCCATAATCTAATAATTGACCTTGCTTTTAATTATGGATTATTAATTTCCTTACTAATATTTGTAGCTATTTTTTTTATATGTTTTGAATCCTTTAAAAGAATTTTCTTATTTAAGATAAAGAGTTATTCAATAAATTATTTTGAAAGAGCTTGGTGGACTTCTTTTGTGATTCTATTATTTTCGCAAATGTTTGACGTTCAATACTTTGACTTGAGAATAAGTATTGCTTTCTGGCTACTTTTATCTGGCCTAAAATGTAAAGTTACTGAGGATAATGAAAATAAGACTTATACCACTTTGCAAAATTTCTAATGCCTTTATTAAATTCAATTTTTGGTTTATAGTTTATCCAAGAATTTAAATTTTCGATATTAGCCCAAGTCCTTTCAACGTCACCAGGCTGAATAGCTTCAAATTCTTTTTTTGCAACAACTCCTAATTCACTTTCAAGAACTTCTATAAATTTCAAAAGTGAAATTGGACGATTACTTCCAACATTAAAAATCATATGAGGTGCAAAGGAGCTTTCAGGACTTGGGTCAAGAAAATTAAAATTTGAATTCTTGATAGCTGGTTTATAACAGCAAGACTCAATTGCATCTATAACATCATCAATATATGTATAGTCTCTAAACATATTCCCATTATTAAATACTTTGATTGGTAATTTTTGAAGAATTGATTTAGCAAAAATCATAGGAGCCATATCTGGCCTCCCCCAGGGACCATATACGGTAAAAAATCTTAAGCCTATTGATGGAATCTTAAAGAGATGGCTATACGAATGTGCCATTACTTCATTAGCTTTTTTTGTTGCTGCATAAAGGCTAATTGGATGATCAACTGAATCGCTCTCCTTAAAAGGTAATTTTTTATTACCTCCATATACTGAACTACTTGAAGCATAAATAAAATTTTCAACGCAATGTTTTTTGCATATTTCAAGAATATTCCCAAATCCCACTAAATTTGTATTTAAGTATTGATCTGGATGATCAAGAGAATAACGAACCCCTGCTTGAGCAGCTAAATTGATAATAATATCAGGTGAAAAGATATCTGTAATATCATTTAATCTACTTTTATCTTCAATTGAGATATTAAAAAAGTTCCATTTTCCACTCGATTTTAAAGCTGAATTATTAATTCGTTTAATTCTTGCTTTTTTTAAATTTATATCATAATATTCACTAAAATTATCAATCCCAATAACGTTTTCTCCTCTTTCAATTAATCTTTTAGATATTGCTGCTCCAATAAAACCTGCAGCTCCAGTAACTAATATATTTTTTGGCATTCAATACAAACTAGAAATAATTTTAATATTACTTTATTACCATTTC
Source organism: Prochlorococcus sp. AG-347-J20 (assembly GCA_003281485.1). Taxonomy (GTDB): domain Bacteria; phylum Cyanobacteriota; class Cyanobacteriia; order PCC-6307; family Cyanobiaceae; genus Prochlorococcus_A. The sequence goes on from QCBW01000003.1 coordinate 101,284, forward strand.
AAAAAATTTTTAATCATCATTTATTTCATAAAATAAAGAGGTTTTAAAGAAAAAATTTTGATAATTTTAATTTTTAATTTATTATTAAATTATCAGAATTGAACTAATGAAAAGAGCTTTAATAACAGGTATTACGGGACAAGATGGGAGTTATCTAGCTGAATTTCTTTTAGATAAAGGATATGAAGTACATGGAATAAAAAGACGGTCTAGTAGTTTTAATACAGAAAGAATTGACCATCTTTACGAAGACCCTCATGTAGAAAATAGAAAATTTATCTTACATTATGGGGATCTAACAGATAGTAGTAATTTGATAAGAATTATTGAAGAAATTCAACCTGATGAAATTTATAATCTTGGAGCTCAAAGTCATGTGGCTGTTAGTTTCGAAAGCCCAGAATATACGGCAAATTGCGATGCCATTGGAACTTTAAGAATTCTAGAAGCAATAAGAATGTTAAATCTTGCAAAAAAAACAAAATTTTATCAAGCGAGTACTAGCGAACTATATGGAAAGGTTAGAGAAATTCCCCAAAATGAAATGACTCCTTTTTATCCAAGAAGTCCCTATGCAGTATCAAAATTATATGCCTATTGGATTACAGTAAATTATAGAGAAGCTTATGGTATTTATGCATGTAATGGCATTCTTTTTAATCATGAAAGTTCTCGTAGAGGGGAAACATTCGTTACGAGAAAAATTACTCGAGGATTAGCAAGGATTGCCTTAGGTCTTGAAGAATGTCTTTTTTTAGGGAACATTGATGCAAAGAGAGATTGGGGTCATGCAAAAGATTATGTTGAGATGCAATGGTTGATGTTACAGCAAAAAATACCTGAGGATTTCGTTATTGCAACAGGCACATCTGAAACCGTGAGAAAATTCATAGAAAAAAGTGCAAAAGAACTGAATTGGAATTTATCTAAAGATGAGCCAGCAATTATCTGGGAGGGAGAAGGAACTAACGAAGTGGGTAGAAGATGTGATACAAATGAAATCGTTATAAGAATCGACAAAAAATACTTTAGGCCTACTGAGGTTGATATTTTAATTGGAGATTCAAGTAAAGCATTAAAGGAACTAAATTGGAAACCCAAAATAAATCTAGATCAACTTATTAAAGAAATGATTTCGGTAGATCTTAAAGAAGCAAAAGAGGAATACGAATTAAGAAAAATTAAAAATTTAACAAATTAATGAATAAGGAAATTACTCACGAAGAAAAGTTCTTTATAGCAGGATCGACTGGGATGGTTGGAAGTTCCATAATTAGGAAGCTAAAAGAAAAAGGTTATGGGAATAAAGATTATGGGGGAGAAATTTTAGCTCCAAATAGAAATGAATTAAATTTATTAGATTTAGTGGAAGTCAAAAATTGGTTCGAACTACATAAGCCATCCGTAGTTATTTTAGCTGCCGCAAAAGTTGGCGGAATAATAGCCAATTCTTCCTATCCATTTGATTTCATATTCGAGAATATAAAAATTCAAAATAATGTTATTGAAGCTGCTTGGCTCAATGATGTAAAGAGATTTGTTTTTCTTGGAAGTAGTTGTATTTACCCTAAATTTGCAAAACAACCTATTGTTGAAGAATCGCTTCTAACAGGAGAATTAGAAAACACGAATGAACCATATGCAATAGCAAAAATATCTGGAATCAAACTCTGCGAATCGTTAAGAAAGCAATATGGTTTTGATGCAATTTCACTGATGCCAACAAATTTATATGGTCCACACGATAACTACCATCAACAAAATAGTCATGTAATGGCGTCTTTAGTTAGAAAATTTTGTGAGGCAGAATTATATAAGCAACCAACAGTAACTTGTTGGGGTTCTGGTAAACCCGAGAGAGAATTTATGCATGTAGATGACTTGTCAGAAGCAGTTATTTTCTGTTTAGAAAAATGGAATCCCAATAAAAGTAATGCACCAAAGGATCAAGCAGGAAATCCTTTATATTTTCTAAACGTAGGAACAGGTGAAGATATATCTATATTACGTCTTTCTGAAATTATTTCGATGGAAGTTGGTTATCAAGGCAAGGTTATTTGGGATCAGAGTAAACCTGACGGGACTCCAAAAAAGCAACTTAACGTCGAAAAATTAAAAAGTCTTGGCTGGAGCCCAAGAATAGACTTAAATGATGGGATAGCATCAACCATTAGAGACTTTCAAGCAACCCATTTAGAGAAAACCTAATAAATTTTAATAAATAATTGTTAGAAATTAATAACCATTTGGATTTGTTAAATGCCAATTCCAACCATCTCTGCACATATCTTCCAATGAATACTTTGGTACCCAATTTAAAATTTCTAAAATCTTTGAATTATCCGCCACAACATTTTCCATATCTCCCTTCCTTCTTCCAACAAATGAATATGGTATCTTCAAATTATTGACCCTTTCAAAAGTTTTTATCAACTCCAACACTGTAATTCCTGAGCCGGTTCCAATATTTAAATTTAAAATCTGCGGATTATTACCTTGTAAAAATTTTAAAGCTTCAATATGACCATTAGCCAAATCCATTATGTGAATATAATCTCTTATGCAAGTACCATCTCTAGTATCCCAATCATTTCCAAAAATTTTTAATTGGTTTATATTTTTTGATGCTACTTTTAAAATTAAAGGAAATATATTATTAACTAATCCAATTGGGTTTTCTCCTAATTTTCCGCTGCAATGAGCGCCAATAGGATTAAAGTATCTTAAATTAATTATTTTCCAGTTAATAGGGTCACTTTCATAAATATCATTTAAAAATAACTCAATAGTTGATTTATTTCTTCCATAGGGGTTGATAGGTTTTATTGAACAATTTTCTTTTATTTTTTCCTTCCCAAAATTATTGTAGATTGTAGCACTGCTACTAAAAATAATTGTCTTACATTCATATTTATCCATCATCTTCAACAAATTTATAGATCCAACTACATTATTTTCCCAATATTTTAAAGGGTAATTGATAGATTCTTTTATGGACTTTAGTCCAGAAAAATGTATCACTCCATTAATCTTTTTATTATTATCTGATGCAGTTTTAAAAATACTTTCTATGTTCTCTAATCGCCTAATATCTCCCTCAAGAAATTGTAAATTATTAATTTTACCTTTATCTTTTTGACTTATTATCTCAATTAATCTTTTTATTACCAATGGACTACTATTTACATTTGAATCTAAAACATATACAAAATATCCATTTTCTAAAAGAGAAAGAACTGTATGGCTGCCGATATAACCACATCCTCCAGTTACTAATATATTCTTCATTACTGAATTTAAAACTAATAAATTTTTTAATAAAAAATTATTCTCTAATATTACAACGAAAAGTATATTTTCTAAGAATTATTTAAGTTTAAGTAATTAAAAAAATTATTATAGATTATAGATAAAGTAATCTAATCTGCTTTAGAGATTTATTATTTAATTAGGCAGCTTATAGAATTTATGAAAGAGGCCAAAATATTTGATGTTTTCTTATTTTTTAACGAACTTGACTTGCTTGAGTTAAGACTAGAAACTCTCTATGAAGTTGTTGACTATTTTGTCATAACAGAATTATTTGAGACATTCTCAGGAAACAGTAAATCTTCATTGTTTGAGAAAGAAAAGAAAAGATATGAAAAATATTCAGACAAAATTATTTATAATTTCGTCTCAAAGGATAAAATTGAAGATTTAAAAAAAGATAAATTTCTTGATTACCTTTCTGACTTTAACGGTGTTGTAAGTTATCAGAATAATGGTAAATCATATAAACACTTACATAAAACTTTAAAAAGAGAAGTACAGCATAGAGATTCTGCAATTTTAGGTTTTATAGATATAGCCGAGCCAAATGACTTCATTTTACTTAGTGACCTAGATGAAATTCCCAACCCACTAGCAATTCAACAAGCAATCTTAAGAGAAGAGGAAGAAATTTCTTACTTTAAAATGGAATGGTACTTGTATTGGATGAACAATAAAATATCAAGTCCTTGGTTTGGTACAGTACTATTAAAATTTAAAAATCTAAAAAATAGATCTCTTAATACTATAAGATATGCTTCTTCAGATGAAAAAAATGTTCCAGGAAATATTATTAAAAATGGAGGTTGGCATTTTAGTTATCTAGGGGGCTTTCAAGCTATTAGAGAAAAGCTTAATGCACATCCATATCAGGGGCGTAGAGCACAAATAGCTAAGTTCCTAGATTTAATTAGATTTAGAAAATTTGAAAAAGTAATAGAGAAAAATAAAGATATTTTTTTTCTTAATAGAGAATTCGAAAAAGTAGATATAAAAAAAAGCTTCCCAAATTTTCTTCTTAAAAAGAAAAAAATTATTGAGAAATACATTTACAAGTAATTTTAAATTCTAATAAAAGATAGATAAATTATATTAAAATTTTCAAAAAAAATTAACCAATAAATCATCATAATTTTATAGTTAAGATCATTAATATAACGCAATATTGATGAGCATCAATAGAAAGGGCATAATTCTTGCGGGTGGTAGTGCTACAAGACTTTTTCCAATAACTTTTTCAATAAGCAAGCAACTTATGCCAGTTTATGATAAACCCATGATTTATTATCCATTGAGTACTTTAATGATTGCAGGGATAAGAGAATTCTTAATTATTGTAAACGAATCTAATCTCGAGTCATTTAAAAATCTTCTTGGTGATGGAAGTTCCTTAGGTATCTCGATAAAATATGCTGTTCAACCCAAACCTGAAGGGCTTGCACAAGCATTCTTAATAGGTGAAGATTTTTTAAATAATTCTCCATCAGCTTTGATTCTAGGTGACAACTTATATCATGGTAATGATTTAGGACCTCAATTAAAAAAAGCCAATAAGGATATAAATAATTCAACAATTTTTGTATATCCTGTAAGTGATCCTGAGAGATACGGCGTAGCAGAATTTAAAAATAATAAAGTAATAAATTTATTTGAAAAACCTAAAAAACCTAAAAGTCGTTATGCCGTTACGGGATTATATTTTTATGATAATACAGCAGTCGAGAAAGCAAAAACCATTAAACCTTCTCAAAGAGGGGAATTGGAAATAACATCATTAAATAACTTATATTTAAAGGAAAATAACCTTAATGTAGAAATAATGGGGAGGGGTATTGCTTGGCTTGATACAGGAACCTTTGACTCTTTACATCAAGCAGGAAGCTATATAAGAGTTCTTGAAAGAAGACAAGGATTAAAAGTGGGTTGCCCAGAAGAAGTAGCTTGGAGAAAAGGTTGGATAAAAGATAAAGAACTTGAAAAACTTGCCAAAACAATGATAAAAAGTGGATACGGAAAATATTTATTAGAGATTCTTAATGATCCTTTGAAAGATAATTCTAAAAATTTTTAAAAAATGAATTCACAATTTATAAAATCAAATAAAGGTAATTACATTCCTGATTTATATTTGACTACCCCAGATATCTTTAAAGATGAGAGAGGATATTTTTATGAAAGTTGGAATAGAAAAAAGTTTCAAGAAATGATTGGCAAGCACGCAGATTTTGTGCAAGATAATAAATCATTTTCTAAAAAAGGAGTTTTAAGGGGATTACATTATCAATTAAATCCTCTTCCACAAGGAAAACTGGTTAGTTGTCTTAAAGGTCAAATTTATGACGTCGCCGTAGATTTGAGAAAGGATTCTAAGACTTTTTCTGAATGGGTAGGAGTTTATTTAGATGAAAATAATAAAAAACAATTTTGGGTTCCTGAGGGTTTTGCCCATGGTTTTTTAACTATTAGTGAAAGCGCTGAAGTATCATACAAAACTACAAATTTTTGGAATAAAAATCTAGAGAGATGTTTAAAATGGGATGATAAAAAATTAGCTATAAATTGGCCCTTAAACATTCTTAATTTATCAAGGCCTTTTCTATCAAATAAAGATAATAATGCAATAAGTTTTGAAAAAGCTTTAAATAATTGCGAGGTGCTTTGATGAATATATTACTTACTGGATTTTCAGGGCAACTTGGAAAAGCAATAATCTCTTCAAAGCCAAAAGATATAAAAATTATCTGTAAAGATAAATTAGAGTTAGATCTTCTATCTAGGGAATCTTGTTTTAAAGTTATTAGGGATAATAGGCCTGATTGGATAATAAATTGTGCCGCTTATACGAATGTCGATAAAGCCGAGGAAGAAAAAGAATTGGCATATAAAGTAAATTCATTAGCCCCAAAATTCTTGTCTGAAGCTATAAAAAATTATGGTGGAGACTTGTTGCATATAAGTACAGATTATGTTTTTGATGGGAAAAAAAATACTCCCTATAATCCAAGTGAAAATAAATCTCCAATTTGTAGCTACGGATTTACAAAAGCTAAAGGAGAAGATTTTATTTATGAAACATTATCTGGATTAGATAAAGGGAATATTATTAGGACAAGTTGGCTTATGAGTTCATATGGAAATAATTTTGCATTAAAAATGATCCAAAAATTAAAATCACATAATAAATTAAAAATAATATATGACCAATTAGGATCTCCTACGACAGCAAATACATTAGCGTATGCATGTTGGAAGACAATAATATTAAAAAATAAAGGAGAAAAACTTCCGCCCATAATGCACTTTACTAATTCTGGAGCGGCAAGTTGGTATGATATTGCAATATCTATTGATGAGATTGGAAAAGAATTAAACTTGTTAGATGAAACAAATATCATTATTCCAATTGAAACAAAAGAATATAAATCAGCCGCCAAAAGGCCAAATTATTCAGTTTTAAATTCTTTCGAATCCTTTGACAAACTATCAATTAAACCAATTTATTGGAGAGAAGCATTAAAAAAAGTACTCCTTGAATTAAAAAACTTAACTATTAAAAATTAGTTGCTTTAACTTTGTTTTAAGTAAAATAAGAGCCAAGAAAAAATATTGTATTGCATTAATAAAGTGACCTGGATAAAAACCTTTAGATTTAAGGTATCTTTTTTCTATTTTTATTTGCTTTTTTATTTTATTTTTTAAAGTACTTGTAATACTTGTTTTTACTTGATAAGAAATAATTCTTGTATGTTTAAAATATTTTACTTTTAATTTTGATGTTTTTATAAATAGAAATAGTTTCATATACCATTCTGCATCCACAAACCATTTAAGATTTTTATCAAATACAAATTCTCTTAATTTACTATTAACTACTACTGCTGCTGTAGGAGCAAGTATCATATTGAAGGAAGAATTTGGTATTGACAAACAAATCTTAGAAAATACTCTTTGTTGCCAAGATTCCATATGATGAATTTTATTATTAATTAATCTCGAAGAACAAGGAAAAATTATTAGGCCAATATTTTTACAATCTAATTCATCCAAGAAAAAAAGATTATCTGGAAAATCATCATGATGATTGACCACAAAAAAAGGTGTGTCTATTTTTGTTAAAAGGTAATTCCAATTCTTTATAGGATTTTCTCTAGGTCCTTCAAAATACTCTAAATTAAAATTTGAACATGTTGATTTAATTAATTTTCTCTCAGAAATATTATTACTATCATCAGAGACAATTATTTTAACTCTTGAATCACTAATATAAGATTTAATAACTTTTTCCAATAAATTATTATTATTAAATGCCGGTATTAATACAGTGAGGACCTTTTGCATACAAGTTATGTATCTTATCTATAAGATTAAATTAAATTATTTTATATTTCCAATCTTTAAATATATATTCCTTACTTATCTCAATATTATTAAACCAAAATTTGGGGACGATTATAAATTTACCTCTTTTTTTTGAGAGAAAGGCTGACCACCATGAAAATGTACTATTTGATAATACAAAATACTTTCCTTGGGACATAAAAAATAAATCACGTTCTGGAGAACTTTGATCCGAAGAAATTACTATAGAATTAGGAATGGTTTTTCTTAAATTATCATCAAGCCATTTATAATCATCTGAAAATAATAAAACAGGCAAGTTTCCATATTTTTTTCTTATAAAATTAACTCCATCTAAAAAATAGTTATTATTAAGATTTCCGTGAAACCTTGATGTACTTTTAGAATTAACATAATCTCCTCTTCTAACATGCAATACTATATAGTCTTGAGCGATATTAAAACTTGATAACTTCTTTATTTTATTCTTAAATTCCAAATTAATTTCCTTTTTAGGAAAATTAAGATAATTTATTAACGTATGCCATGTTCCAAAATAAATATCGAAATCGTAAATTGAGTTATTCTTATTCAAACTCACATCATTATCAAAATATAAATTAGGAATAAATTTAAGTTTTGAGTTTTTATTTATAAACCTAAATATTTTTAAAACTAATGGAGAAAGAAATAAATTTAAAAAAAAATTTATTTTATTGCAATTTAATTTTTTCAAGTCAATTTTAAAGATATTCTCAATATAAACCTTATGATCTGTTTTATATAAATTCCTGAAATCATAAAAAACAACTTTTCTATTATGAAAATGTTTTAATTCCTGACCCAAAAAATATTGAAATAATTGATTACCTATACCACCACTTAAAATAATAATAGATGTTTTAGAAGGTAACTTAAAAAAATATTTATTTAAGATAAAGAGAATCATTATAAAAAATATGATTGATATATTTTTAAACCTAATTGCATTATTAAATTGAATTTTAAATAAAAATCAATAATAAGAATATCATATAAAGTAATAAAATATTTTTTGAAAAATTATCATATGAAAAATAATCTAAAAATATCTATTACAATAAGGAAATTTAAAATTAAAGTTAGATATCTTTTTGGATAAATTATACTTCTATAAAAAGATAAGAAAATAAATAAAATAGAAACTGTCCTATATATTAAATTATAGTCAGTACCATTTATATTGATGAATAGACTAAGAATAAAAACTGATGGTAAGAAAATTATTAGTCCATTCAAGCTTACATATCCCAATATATAATAGGGCTTATTAACAAAATTATTTTTTAATGCTAGAGATTTTAGAAGTAATTCCTCATAGTAAATCAAAGAAAACAATATAAAATAACTTAGACGATAAATTATTTTCCCTTTACTTAAAGTAGTTGTAAAGTACATTCTATATTCTTCAAGATTTAAATTCATAGAATGCAAAGCTTCTAATTGGCCATTTAAAGAAAACCTTAAAAAAGTAGAACAAGCAAAAACTGAACCTGATAAGAAAAATAAAGAGATAATCAATTTTTTATTTTTACCAAGGAAATCACCAAATCTATAAATTATTGAAGGTATCCAAATTAAAATGGTTCCGCTATGTATAAATATACTAAAAATAAAAAATCCTATATTTTTTAATGAAATATTTTTATTTTTACATAAATCAAGAATCACATAAAAATATCCAATCAAAGCTATTGATTCTCTTATTTGTACGTGTACTTTTAATATTAAAAAGGATACTAAAGGAAGACATGTAAAAAAAGTTATATTTTTAAATTTAAAATCTAATTTCTTAAAAATTAAAATATAAATTCCGACCTGAAATACTGCTAATATGATTCTAAAAAAATCATAATTTACATAATCATTTAATAAGCTAAATACATTAAAGATAAAAAATAACTGTCCAATATTCTTTAAATAATTATCAGCATTATAAAATAGCTTTTCATAGGAATAGTAATCAGGATTAAAGGATGATGAACAAAAAATAATAAAAAAGATTACAGTAGAAATTAAACTTAAACCTAATAAATTATTAAATTTTCCAAATACATTATTTCTAATTAAATTTATTTTCATAATAATCGTTTGATTAAAGATTTTATTTTTGGATATCTTTATTAATTAATTGGTGATGAACCTCTACCTAAGAAAACGAGCCTTATTGTCTTAAACATAATAAAAATATCAAACCATACTGAAAAATTTTTTAAATAATAAATATCATAACTAAATTTTTTCTTTGCATCTTCAATAGAAGAACCATAATTATAGTTTACTTGCGCCCATCCACTTAGTCCTGGTTTGACCAAATATCTCAGATTATAGTATTCAATCGATTTTTCCAATTTAATGTCAAACACTTTTCTTTCTGGTCTTGGACCTATTAAACTCATATCTCCTTTAATAACATTAAACAATTGTGGTAATTCATCTAATCTCATTTTTCTTAGGAACTTTCCAACTTTTGTTATTCTAGGATCAGCTTTTGAAGACCATTGAGGTTTTCCATTTTCCGCATTAATTTTCATTGTTCTTAATTTATAAATTGTATAAATATTCTGATTCAACCCAACTCTCTCTTGCTTATATAAAAAACCTTTTTTATCTTCTAAAAAAATTAAAACTATTGAAATAAAAATAATAGGTGATGTAATTATCAAAAGAAATAAACTTAAAAGAATATCCCCAATTCTTTTAGTTCTTGATTGTATAGATTTATTTGGATAAACGAAATTTTCACTCAAAAGATATTCATTATTAATTATTTGAGATGGTAACCTTTGCAAATTAGTCTCACACCATTTTTCTAAACTAATAACTTTTAAATCAAATTTACGATAATCATAAATATTTGTTTGAAAGGTATTATCTTTTATTGAAGAGCCATTAAAAATAATACCTTCAGTTGAACTTTGGCTCAGAGAATTAAAATCGAAATTTATATCTTTATAAATTATTTTTATCTTTTTTCTACTCCATTTGATCTCATAATTTAAAAATTCAAAGATATCCTTGGAGCCTACAAAAATCCAAACCTCCTCATTTAATGTTTTTTTTATAAAAAAATTTATTAATGGCAATTGTACCAAATTAATAGAAACAGCAATTAAGAATGAATATATTAAAAATATTTGATCATAATGATTATAATTGTTTAGATTGATATTCCTTTGGATAATTAATACAAATAAAGTGGATAAAATTGAGACAATGAAAGTTCTAATAATTAATTTTAAAAGTAAAATTAATTTTTTATTTTTATAAATATTCTCATAAAAGGAATATCTTCCGATTATGTAGCTAAAGAGAAACCAAAAAGGTAAAAATACTATAGAAAAAATTAATTTACCTTGTATAAAAAATGGATTTTTCTCCGGCAGATTAAAATTTATTAAAAAAATTAAAAATATTTCAAAAGCACAAATCAGTAATAGTTTTTTTCTAGTATTAAGCCATGGAAATCTGAATTTCATGTATCTTTAGTTAATACAATCACTAAATTAATATATATTTTTGTGAAGTTCAATATAAGTTATAATTAAATATATTTTAATTCTTAATATCTCTAAGTGGTTTACGAGTTTATAAAAAGAAATTTTAAAAGATATTTTTATTTAATAAATCATGGTATTTCCTTATGTAAGCTTGGTAGCAAAGGAAATATTTATCAGCTAATAAAGTTATCTTTTTTATTATTTTTAACAAGTATATCTTCTACTCTCCCTTTGATACTTGTAATACCTTTCGTTAGAACAATTAGCAATCCTGAAGAATTATGGAAATCTGAAATAATTAAATCTTTTAGTTCTTATTTTGGTATTTATGATGCCAATAATCTTTTCTTACCCTCTTTGATTATTTTCATTTTAGTAGTCTCATTAAACACTATTTTGTCAGTTTACACAATAAATATTAATAACAAGATTAAAGCCTCCTTAGGGAATCAGCTAAGCATACTAGCCTACAAAAAAATCATATATAGTTCTTATGAATTCTATATGAGCACTTCTAGTAGCAAAATAATTGCAGATTTTCTTGAATCGATAAGGAGGTGTGTAGAAAGTATTAGTTTATTTTTGGATGGAGTAACTGGTCTTTTTACATTTTCTTCCATTTTAATTACTCTTTTCTTTATAAATAAAGAAATAACTTTAATCTTAATAGCTTTGGTAAGTTCTATTTATTCTGCAATAGCATTGATAAAAAATAAAATAATAAAAATGGAGGGGACGATACTTTCAAGAACTAGGAGGGAACAGACTGAAATAATACAGGAAACATTAGGTTCAAAGAAAGATATTTTACTAATGAATAATCAAAGTATATTTCTTAAGAAATTTTCAGATATAACTACTCAAGCTGAATTTTCTGAAAAAAAAATAGATACTGCTTTACAAAGCCCTAAATTCATTGTGGAGGGATCCTTTATAATAATTCTAGGAATAATAGCTTATTTTTTAAAGGTAAATTTTAACATTGATCCACTTCCTCAGTTAAGTAGTATTGCACTTGGATTACAAAAACTTCTTCCAGCTTCATTTCTAATTTACTCCTCATATGTTGGATTAAAATACAGATTTAAAATTAGTGATAATATAATAAAGTTGATTCAAAATACACCACAAGACATAAGGAATTTTAAAAATTCAAATTTTGAGGTACTTGATTTTAAACAAATAGTTTTAAGGAATATTAGTTATTTTTATCCTGGATCAAATAATAAAGTTTTAAAAAATGCAAGTCTAAAAATATCAAAGGGGGATACCATAGGGATAATTGGGGAAACTGGCTCCGGAAAATCAACTCTAATTGATTTAATTATGGGATTTATAAAGCCACAAGATGGAGAAGTTCTTGTTAATGAAAAAGATATTTCCAAGTCTATTAACGAAGATACACTTATAAAATGGAGAAAAAGTATATCTCATGTACCTCAAGAACCATTTTTAATTAATGCAACGATTATTGAAAACATTGCTTATGGAGAAAAAATTGAAGAAATAGATTTTGAGAAAGCTATAGATTGTTGTAAGGCTGCATCTATTAATAAATTCATAAATACCACTGAAAAAAAAATGTATACATTAGTCGGAGAAAGAGGAATAAATCTAAGTGGAGGCCAAGTGCAAAGAATTGCAATAGCAAGAGCTCTTTATAAAAATACTCAGATTTTAATTTTAGATGAGGCTACTAGTGCACTTGATATAAAAACTGAAAACGAGATAGTTCAAAACTTAAAAAATTATCATAGAAAAATTACTATTATTTCTATTTCTCATAGGCTATCTACAATTTCAAGTTATGACAGATTAATTAAAATTTCAGAAGGCACTATTAATAAAATAGAAAAAAATTAATGATAATAATTGAATTTAAAGAAGGCCAAGGTTTAGGCAACCAATTATGGTATTATTCTTCTGCAAAAAGTATCGCAGATAAACTAAATTTTGAGTTAGTGATTCAAAACTATCACCTCTTTAAAGGAAAGAAATTTTTAAAAATAGAATTTGATAGTATATGGGATGAAATTCAAGATAAAAAAGAATATACAATTTTTAATGAAAAGCTTTATTATGACTATGAGCTAAAATATGTTATTTCGGACTTTGATCAGAATGTTTTAAATATAAGTAAAAATACAAAATTAGAAGGTTTATATCAATCTGAGAAATATTTTTTTGGAGATTTAGCTAAGCTAAAAAAACATATTATTCTTGATCCGAAAATAATAAACTCTACTAACATCGATAAAAAAATTTGCATATTAAACATAAGGGGCGGTGAATATAAAAGACATAAAAAATTTATGTTAAGAAAAAAGTACTGGGAAAATGCTATGAATAATTTCAAAAATATATCATCAGTAAATGATTTTCTTATTGTTACTGATGATTTTAAATATGCTAAGTCTTTATTCCCTAATTTAGAAATTATTCATGGAGATATACAAAAATGTTATGCAACAATTTTTAATTGTTCGAATATTATTGTTTCAAATTCAACATTCTCTTATTTTCCTTGTACTACAGGATTAAAAAAGAAAATAATTGCACCCATGTACTGGGCTAGACCAATTGTAAATAATGGCCGATGGATATCTCCAGCAAACATTTATAAAGATTGGATATACCAAGACAAGAACTATAAACTTAAAACATATAGTGAATGTTTAAAAATAGCTCTAAATACATCTAATTATTATTCGAAAAATTACAATATATTAGTTAATAAAAAAGATATTCCAAAAACAGGATTTTTAAACTTTCTCACAAAAAAACAAAAGAAAATTATAAAAAATATTTTAGGTTTTATTTTGCCTAGAATCTTCTAAAAATAGAATTTCAAATAAATCAAATTATGATAGATTCAATATGGGATAATTTAAAAAATTATTAAATGGAAAGAAATATAAACAACTATTTTTTAAGAAATTTAAATCAAAGTAAACATTTTTTTTGTATTTCTTATTTTAAAGGTGACTTTGAGTGGATTTACAAATTAGATCCTTCAAAATATATTGTTTATAATAAAGGTGATGAAGATTTGCCAAAAGAAATTAAAAATATAAGAATAAAAAATGTAGGTTATAATTTGTTTTCATACCTAGAATACATAATAAAAAATTATAATAATTTGCCAGATTCAATTATTTTTTGCAAAAATAATATCTTTGATAGGCATTTAAATAAGTATTCATTTACAAAATTAATTAAAAGAAATATTTTTACTTCTTTACAGGAAGACTCATATGGAAATAATAACTTTGTTTCCTTGAATGTATCTGATCAAGGATTTTCTGAGATTAATTCAAGCTGGTATAAATATAATTATGATCGTTTATTTTTTGCCAATTATAATGATTTTTATAAATATATTTTCAATAGTACAGAAATACCCACTTTTTTAAAATTTTCCCCAGGCGGAAATTATTTATTAAAAAAAGAAAATATTTTATTAAGGCCTAAAAGTTTTTATCAAAATTTGAAGTTGTTCTTAAGTCATTCTCAATATTCTTGCGAATCGCATTTCTTGGAAAGAAGTTTAGAGACTATCTGGACTTCAAATTTAGAAATTAATCCGAAAATGAGGAAAAAATTAACACAAGAGGAGGTCGAAATAATAAAAAAAGAATGCGCTATTAAAATATCAAAAGAAAATAGATTTATGGAAAAAATTCTCCAGAAAATTATTATTAAAATTGGGAAAATATATTACAAAATTCTAAAGTCAAACTTGATGTAACTTTAAGGAATTTTAATTTCTCAAAAATTTTAGATAAAAATAATTTCTATATTTTATTGGTAGAATAAAAACTAAAGATCTAAACAAGAAAATAAAAATTGAAATTAAGAAATTTGTTTGATTATGAGATAGTAAAAAGCTTTGTAATTTAAATTCTGATATGACATATTTTATTCCACCCCTGTCTTTAATCATTCTTAATCCAGTGGTAGCCTTGACTAAAGATCTATCAATATTTTTGAACTTAAAACCTTTTTCATTTAATTTTATCCACAAACCATAGTCACCTTTAAGAAACAACTCAGGATAACCATTTACACTAATTACCGCACTTTTTTTATAAGCTACTGTCATATGATTTAGTGGATTTCGAAAGGGAATGGTTTTATTGATTGCATGCATTGTTATAGGTACTTTTTTAGTACATAAAAACTCACCTTTCTCATCATATTCATCAATATTTGAACCAATTACATCATATCCATTTATTAAAAATGGAAGCTGAGTTTCGAATCTATCATTTAAGTTAATATCATCTCCATCAGCTCTGAATATAAATTCATTTCTGCACTTTAATATTCCAATATTAAGAGCCCTATCTAATCCAACTTTTTTATTTATCCAAACTATTTCTATTGGATAAATACTTTCAAGTTCTTTGATAAATTTCTCAAAATTATTACTTACCTTTCCATCAACAGTTACTACAACTTGATCTGGTTGAATAGAATTTGCAAAAATACTTTTTAATGCTGAAGGTAATTTTTTAATAATATCAACCCTTTCCAAAATAGGAAGTAAAACACTAAAATTCTCTTCCGAATATTGCATTTAGATTTTATTTTTAAATTTAAAATATTTACTCCACTATAAACTATTTAAGAAGAATGATTTGTCAAAACAATAATTTCTTACTTTTTTACACCATAAAAGTTTATTATATTAAAAATATTATGGCAAATTGAATCCAAACATTGAAAAGGAAAAGCTAAGAATATTAGTTACAGGAGGTGCTGGTTTCATAGGTAGTTGGCTTATAAAGAAATTACTTGATACTACATCCTCAAAGATTTTTAATTTAGATAAGCTTTCATATGCAAGTGACTTAACTTTGATAAATAATAGTGCAAATATTTCTAATCACCATTTATTAAAAGTAGATCTAAAAAATAAAAAAGAATTAAAAACTGCAATGGGAATAAGTAATCCTGATATTATTTTCCATCTTGCAGCTGAAAGTCACGTAGATAGATCTATAGATGATTCAACACCATTTATAGAGAGTAACATCGTAGGTACATACAATATTCTGGAAATAGCAAAAGATCACTGGCTAAGTTTAAATAAAGAAAGAAGAGAAAAATTTAGATTTCTCCATGTTAGTACTGATGAAGTTTTTGGCTCTCTTGGTAAAAAAGGAAGATTTAATGAAAATACAGCCTATGACCCTCGTTCCCCTTACTCTGCGAGCAAAGCATGCAGCGATCACTTAACAAATGCATGGTTTCATACATATAATTTCCCAGTTATAAGAACTAATTGCTCTAACAATTTTGGGCCATACCAATTCCCAGAGAAGTTAATACCATTAGTAATAAATAAAGCTTTACAAAATAAAGAAATCCCAATTTATGGAGATGGTAAAAATATTAGAGACTGGCTTTATGTTGAGGATCATATAGAAGCTTTATTATTAGTAATAAATAAGGGAATTATTGGCCATAACTACTGTATTGGGGGAAATAATGAAAAAACTAATATTGAGATCGTGACAAAGATTTGCGATAAATTAGATGATTTTTACGGTAAATCTTCACATAAAAATCTCATCAAGTTTGTAGAAGATAGACCTGGCCATGATAGAAGATATGCTATAGATTCAAGCTTAATTAAAAGAGAAATAAATTGGGAACCTTCATATCAATTTGATGATGCCTTAGATGCGACAATAGAATGGTATTTAAAAAATAATAATTGGATTAAAAAAATACAATCTAAAAATATCTTTGCCGATCAAAGAATAGGAATAAAGAATTCAAAAATATAATATAAAATATGGAAAAAGATATTATTATTTTTGGAAAGACATCAGTAATAGCAACAAATTTTGATAGTAATATTGATAAATCAATTAATAATATTATTTATATATCTCGTAAACATAAATCTCCAAATGATGTAATTTGTAATTTAGGAGAAAATCTACAAACAGAGGAATTAAATGAAATCGGCTCAAGGATAACTAGGATCTCATGCAACTCTTATAAAATATTTATTTTATTTTCATGGTCTGGAGGGCCTAGGAAATACGATAAAGATAATACTAATGTTAATAGAAACATATTAAAAAATTTCTTAGAATTAAGTAAAATAATAAAAGCAAAAAAAATAATTTTCATATCCAGCGCGGGTTCAGTATATCCTGAAAGTAAAAATTATAAATTTAAAGAGTCTGATAAAACATCAGCCCAAAATAAATATGGCCAAGAAAAGCTAAATGCAGAAAAAACCATAAAACAATTTTCAGAATCAGAAGGTATTAAATTCACTATTTTAAGAGTATCTTCCGCTTTTGGTTTTGATCCAAGATTTTCAGATCAGGGAGTAATTAATAAATGGCTTCACTACGCAATAAATCAAAATAATTTGCAATTATATAATTCCCCAGATTCGCTAATAAACTTTATTTCTTTTGATAATGTTTCAATCGCTTTAAGAAACTCAATAGATTTAGATTTAGAAGGAATTTTTAATATCGGTTCAGAAAATAGTATTAGTCTTCAAGAGATAATAAATGTAATAAGCACAATAACAAACCGGAAACTTGATTATGAAATTCTTGATAGTAAGAGGAGGTACTTCAAAATAGACATTAATAAATTTTATAATCAAACTGGTATTATTTTTAGAATTAATCCTTTAATAGATATAGGTAATTTATATAAATCTATAATTCAAATTTAATATATTAAGAGAAAGATCCATTAGTTTGATGTTAGATTTTTATAAACTAAAAAATACTTATATACAACCTTAAAATGATTCCTAAAAAGATTGAATTTTCTAACCTTAAAGATTACAAATATAACTTATACTCACAAAATGGAGAGGATGGCGTTATTGAAGAAATTAATAAAAGATTAGATTTAGATACCAAAAGTGATTCAAAATGGTGTGTAGAATTTGGTGCATGGGATGGGATTTATTTAAGTAATACATTTAAACTAGTCAAAGAGGGATGGAATTGTATTTATATTGAAGGTGATAAAGAAAAATACAAGGACTTAGAAAAGACAAAAAGTAATTATCCAAAAATAGTATCTATAAACAAATTCGTATCTAAAGAAAGAAAATCCCTAAATAGCTTAGATAATATTCTAAGTAAGACAAAAATACCTAGAGATTTTGAAATTCTTTCAATTGATATAGATTCTTTTGACTTAGAAGTTTGGGAATCATTCAATTTATATATGCCTAAAATAGTTATTATTGAAATTAATAGCTCATATCCGCCTGGAATTATCAAGTGGCACTCAAATAGTTATAAAAACTCTAATGGAAATAGTTTTTCTGCCACTCTAGGAGTTGCTAGTAATAAAGGCTACAAATTAGTTTGCCATACTGGAAATATGATTTTTGTTAGAGAGGATTTGATATACAAACTTGAATTAGACGAAAAATATATAAATTATCCAGAATTTTTGTATGACGATTTGTGGTATTCTTTAGAAAAACAGCCTTATATATTTAGATTATTTAGAAGATTAAATGCATTTTTCAAAGTTAAGATTATTGGTAAATTTAAAAAATACTTTTTTTAAAGTAAACTTTAAAATCAAACTAAACTCTATCTCAGTTTCCAAGCAATTTTTCTAACTATCCTAATGGGAATCTGATATAGCCAAATCATCGATTGTATAATTATGCACTTTAAATTTTTATAATATTTTTCTGGAGTTATCAATTCCTGAGACTTTTCATATTCACTCAATGGAATACAAATATAATTATCACTTTTGAAGCTAGGCATACCTGAATATTCTTTTTTTGCTATCAGCATTGAATCAGAAATCTTGGATCCAAACCAAGAATGATTTCTATAACTTGGAGCACTATTTGTGTGAGCATGAAGTACTTTAAGATTAGTCCATCTCGCAAGAGCAACCATACCATCAGAAAAGAATCTCCAACAATCAACAGGATATCTATGCTCGTTCTGCTTATTAGGAGATATTATACATATTAGGCCGTTTTTCTTAGTAATCCTAGCTATTTCCTGCATTGTTATCCAGAAAAACTCTATATGTTCAAAAGCTTGGCCAGAAATAACTATATCGAATGTATCATCATTAATTTCACTCCAGTCATATAAATTTTTTGGAATTATATCCACATTTGGTCCTTCTTCAATATCTAGACCTAAATAAGAAAAACTATCCCCTTTAAATATATTTTTATAAGTTCCATTTACTCCATAACTTCCAACATCTAAGACTTTATATTTTTTTTGCTTATCTAAAAAATTCTCCTTAAACCATTGCATTCTCAAATATGATGACTCATGCATAATAGAAAATATATATAAATATTGTTAATATTATCATCTAGGATTTTATAAATATTTTAATTATAAAAATTAAATATATTATTTAACTTTAGATAATAAAATCATACTAAATAAATATTATTAATTAGTTCCCTATCATATAAATCAGCATTATATTTATCTATAGAAAAATCTATATTTGAGATATTAAAATCATTTTTAATGGCTAATACATTAAATCCAATTCCAGTAGATTGAATTTTAGTGATATGTTTGATATCCTCTTTCCCAAATGATATCAAATCAACTTTATCTTTAATTGTATTGAATATAGGATTTAATTCATCACAGATTAAATAAAAAGAAAATTTTTCTTCAAATAATGCAAGATAATCTTCTCCCTTAACAAATTTATTTTTCAAAGGAGCACCAATTCCTAATTCAAACTGAACAAAATTTATATTTAAAAGGTGATCGCCCAGACCAAGAAGTGCAAAATAATCAAAACCCTCAATATCTGTTTTTAAAAAATCAACTTGAGAAATAGAGTTTTCGCTAATATATTTTTTTAATGTCTTAATAATAAGTTTTTTTGTAAATAATGATTCAAATTTATTAGAAAAATTATTTAAAACCGATTCAGAATTTAAATAATATGAAACTTCTTTCTCTTCATTACCTACTCCAAAATTATTCAAAAAGATCTTTTCTTTTTTAAATTTTGATATATTTTTTCTTAGTAATTTAAAAAATTTAGGATTTATTTCAAAAAGATGATAATTAATTGATCTACCTTGAGAAATATCTATATAGTCAGTATCGTATCTAGCTCCTACATCAAAAATAGTTGAAAGGTATGGAACTATCTTTCTAAAGATTTTCCTCTCACTAATCAACATTTTTGGATGATTAATAAATAGTTGATTTTTTAAAAATTTAGCTCCTTTAAACAAACCATAAATAAATGGAATATTTCTTATCTTTTTTTTTAATTTCAAAAGGAGAATAGACAAATTTCATCTTGAGATTTAAGAACCAATTTAGCACAACAAAATCTAATATAATATTTAAAAATTTTTATTTAATAATTAATTAGAAGCTTTTAAAAAAGGTAATAAAGTTTCATCTAAAATCAAAGGGAAAAAGGCATCTCTTTAGATAAATAAATATATTTTTTAAAATTATAAATAACTTGATTTGAAATATATAGCTTTTATAATAACTATAAATAATATTAAAATATTGCTGCAGTTTAAATAATAAACTAAAATAAATTTAAGAATAAAAATCAATGAGAATATTTCTATATAATTTAAAGAACTATTTAAGATTAAGTTTTTTTTTAAAATTTAAAAAAAAATATAAAAGGATTTTTTTTCTTGATCAAATAACTAAAAGATATACATTTAAAAATAGAGTCGACACAAAATCATTAGATATTGGCTGTGGATTAAAACCGAAAAATCCTTTTGATGCAAAATACTTATATGGAGTAGATTTAAGGGATGATTTATCTTTAGGATTTGAAATTAAAAAAGCAAATTTAATTCTTGAAAAATTACCATACCCAAGTAATAACTTTGATTATGTTTCAGCATTTGATTTGATTGAACATATTCCAAGAATTATTACTGATA
>QCBW01000004.1 GCA_003281485.1 Prochlorococcus sp. AG-347-J20
CCCAAAAACAAGTTGAAAATGAAAATGCTCTTTCAATTTATGGAAAAGATCTAACAGAGTCTGCAAAAAAAGGCTTACTTGATCCAGTTATAGGAAGAGAAAATGAGATCAATAACTTAATGAGGGTACTTTGCAGAAGAAACAAAAATAATCCTATACTTATCGGCAATCCTGGAGTTGGAAAAACTTCTATAGCAAAATTACTTGCACAATTAATCGTAGACAAAAAAGTTCCTGATTCTTTAAAAGACTTTAAAATTATTTCACTTGACTTAGGTGCTTTAGTTTCTGGGACAAAATTTAGAGGCCAATTAGAGGAACGACTAAGCTTAATACTGCAGGAATTAAACGATCCAAGTCAAGGAATGATTCTATTTATTGATGAAATTCACTCAATATTAAGTTCTGACAGATCTACTACTGACATTAGTAATATCTTAAAACCTCTACTAGCGGAGGGAGAACTTAGATGTATTGGTACTACAACACCTGAGAAATTTCGTGAAACTATTGAAAAAGATCAGGCTTTGAATAATTGCTTTCAAAAGATAGCTGTAAATGAGCCTTCAGTAGAATTAAGCGCAAAAATACTGCAGGGTATCAAAAAGAAATATGAAACTCATCATGGCATCAAAATTTCTGAAGAGGCTGTAAATTACTCTGCAAAATTAGCCGACAGATACATCAGCGATAAATGTCTTCCTGATAAAGCAATAGATTTAATTGATGAAGCAGCTGCACAATTAAAAATCGAGTCATATAGTAAGCCTCAATTAATTCTCCAACTAGAAAACAAACTCTATAACATTGATGAAAAACTGAATAATGTGCAAGGAGAAGATATCGAAGCTCAAGAAAAGCTTTTGAATATGAGGCAACAATCAGAAGAAAAATTGAACGTTCTTTTCGATAATTGGAATAATTTGCGCGAAGAAATGAAGCATTTATCTATTTTGATGAAAGAAGAGGATAAGCTCAACAAAAAAATTAAAAATAAATCTAATGTGGATTTTGCAAATGATCAAGATTTTTTAGAAAAACTTGAAGAGGAGCTAAGTGAAATAGAGGGTGAAATACAAAAAGTTCAAGAGAACTTTAAAAAAATAAAGAAAAATAAAAATTTTCCTTTTAAATATCAAGTTGAGCCTGATGATATTGCTGATGTTATCTCAAAAATCACAGGCATTCCAATTTCTAAAGTAGTTTCAAATGAGCGTAAGAAATTAGTCAACCTAGAAACCGAACTAAGTGAAAAAGTTATTGGACAAGAAAAAGCTATAAAAGCTGTTTCTGCCGCAATTAGAAGAGCTCGTGTTGGCATGAAAAGTCCTAAAAGACCTATAGGATCATTTTTATTTATGGGCCCCACAGGCGTTGGCAAAACAGAATTAGCAAAATCTCTCGCAACATCTTTATTTGATGAAGAAGACGCACTTTTAAGATTAGACATGAGTGAATATATGGAGAAGAACGCCGTAGCAAGACTTTTGGGAGCTCCTCCCGGTTATGTTGGTTATGAAGAGGGCGGTCAATTAACTGAAGCCGTAAGACGCAAACCCTATTCAGTCATACTTCTTGACGAGATAGAAAAAGCACATACAGAAGTTTTTAATATTCTTTTACAAGTATTAGATGAAGGAAGATTAACGGACTCTCAAGGAAGGACCGTAGACTTCAAAAATACTGTGATCATTATGACAAGTAACCTGGCTGGGAAATTAATACTTGATTATTCACAAAAAAAATTAAAAAGTGAGGAAAAGTTAGAAAGAGATGAGCAAACACTAGATGATTCTGTTAGAAATACGTTGTCTTCAATTTTTAGACCAGAATTTTTAAATAGAATTGATGAAATAGTGAAGTTTGATCCATTATCTATTGATGAACTTCAAGAAATAATAATTCTACAAATAGAAGATTTAAAAAACCTGCTTCTTGAACAAAAAATAAATGTTGTAATAGACAAAAAAGTTATAAATAAAATTGCAAACGATTCTTATGAACCTGAATATGGCGCTAGGCCACTTAGCAGGGAACTTAGAAGACAGATAGAAAATCCCTTGGCTGTAAAACTTTTAGAAGATAACTTCAAAAACAAAAAAAATATAACAATTAAACTTAATCCCGCTAAAAAAGATGAGATTATTTTCAGACCTAGCTGAGTAGTAAATCAATAAGCTAAAATAAAATATAAAGCGTTCAGCTTAATTCCAAAAATTCTTGTGACAAGTCCTACCACTAATAAAGAACCTCTTAAACAGGATTCTCCTGCAATTGAAGAGCCTAAAAAAAAGAATAATTTTTTTAAATCTACCTATGATGAGCTTAAACTTGTCGTGTGGCCAAACAAACAACAACTTTTTAGCGAATCGGTAGCGGTTATAATTATGGTATCTTTTTCTGCGGCAGCAATAGCATCTGTAAGTAGGTTTTATGGATGGGCAGCCTCGCAAATTTTTGGTTAAATTATCCCTTTTTATCCAATTATATAAAAATCTTAATTAAGTCTTCAGAAAAAAATGAGTAATGAATTAACTACAAACCTTGCTTCTTCAAAAGCAAATACTAGCATCGCAAGATGGTATGCAGTTCAAGTAGCATCAAGCTGTGAAAAAAAAGTAAAAGCGACTCTCGAACAGAGATCAGTAACTTTAGGAGTTAATAATCGAATAATTGAAATTGAAATTCCCCAAACTCCTGGAATTAAATTAAAAAAAGATGGAAGTAGACAAACTACTGAAGAAAAAGTTTTCCCGGGTTATGTACTTGTAAGAATGATTTTGGATGAAGATACAATGATGGCAGTAAAAAGTACTCCAAATGTAATTAACTTTGTGGGTGCTGAAGATGGCAGAGGTAGCGGAAGATCACGAGGTCATATCAAACCTAGACCATTATCGAGACAAGAAGTTAATAGAATCTTCAAGCGCGCATCAGAGAAAAAAGCTGTCATCAAACTAGATATTGAAGAAAAAGACAGAATTATAGTAACTAGTGGTCCATTCAAGGATTTCCAAGGAGAAGTTATAGAAGTTTCTGGGGAAAGAAATAAATTAAAAGCATTACTTTCAATATTTGGTCGCGAGACTCCTGTAGAATTAGAATTCTCCCAAATTAATAAACAAAATTAATTTCTAATTGTTCTTGTTCATCTAGTAAAATGATGATTTTCAACCTAAGCTTTACTTTTCTAATCTAATGGCAAAAAAAATTGTTGCAGTTATTAAGCTTGCTTTACAAGCAGGCAAGGCAAATCCTGCTCCTCCTGTAGGACCAGCTTTAGGACAACATGGTGTCAATATCATGGCATTTTGTAAAGAATACAATGCAAAGACACAAGATAAAGCAGGTTTTGTAATTCCAGTTGAAATTTCTGTTTTTGAAGATAGAAGCTTTACTTTTATCACAAAAACACCTCCTGCTTCCGTTTTAATAACAAAAGCAGCCGGAATAGAAAAAGGATCAGGAGATTCTGCTAAAGGTTCTGTTGGGAATATAAGTAAAGCTCAATTAGAAGAAATAGCCAAAACCAAGCTTCCTGATCTAAACTGTTCTAGTGTTGAATCAGCAATGAAAGTTATTGAGGGTACTGCTCGTAATATGGGCGTCTCTATTTCTGATTAAGCTCAATACAAATTTACTTACTATTTAGGGGAGGTTTTAAATAACCGTTTGTACCCAAAATTACTATGAAAAAACTATCAAAAAGAATGGCGGCTCTATCAACAAAGATAGAAGATCGCATTTACGCTCCACTGGAAGCTCTAAGCATTATCAAGGAAAATGCCAATGCTAAATTTGATGAAACTATTGAAGCGCATATACGTTTAGGTATTGATCCAAAATATACTGATCAACAATTAAGAACCACAGTCGCTTTACCACATGGTACTGGCCAAAGTATCAAAATAGCAGTAATTACAAGCGGTGAGAATGTATCTAAAGCTAAGTCTGCTGGTGCAGATTTATTTGGAGAAGAAGATCTTGTAGAAAGCATCAACAAAGGAAATATGGAATTTGACCTTCTTATTGCAACGCCAGATATGATGCCAAAGGTTGCAAAATTAGGACGAGTTTTAGGACCTAGAGGTTTAATGCCTAATCCTAAAGCTGGGACAGTAACTAATGACATTGCTAATGCAATAAAAGAATTCAAAGCTGGTAAGCTCGAATTTAGAGCAGATAAGGCCGGAATCGTTCATGTCCGCTTTGGAAAAGCAAGTTTCACAAAAGAGGCCCTATTTGACAACTTAAAAACCTTACAAGAATCAATTGATAAAAATAAACCAAGTGGAGCTAAAGGAAAGTACTGGAAAACTTTTTATGTAACTTCAACAATGGGGCCTTCAGTTCAATTAGACATAAATGCTGTACAAGATTACCAACCTGAAGGTTAACGCTTTGTAGTATAATTTAAATTGCAATAATACGGCCAAAGAAAGTAGGTTGATTTAGTTATTCTAAATTTTTAATTCCTACCGAGGACTCGTCTTAAATTATTTCTTTTTGGATCTAATAAAAGCGGCCTCTTCAAAAGAACTTTGCCGCATTTCCTGCTCTCCCTAAATTACGATCCAAAAAACATCAATGGGCCGAACACTAGAGAATAAGCAAAAAATCGTTACTGAGATTAAATCTCTTTTAGACGACTCGGAAATGGCTGTAGTTCTTGACTACAAAGGTTTAACTATCAAAGAGATGTCAGATTTGCGATCTAGATTGCGAACAACTAACGGCATATGCAAAGTTACTAAAAATTCATTAATGCGAAAAGCTATTGATGGAGATAGTAATTGGAACGATCTTGAATCTTTACTGACCGGAACAAATGCTTTTGTGTTAATTAAAGAAGATGTTGGCGGTGCTGTAAAAGCAATCCAATCTTTTCAAAAAGACACCAAAAAATCCGAGACCAAAGGAGCTTTATTTGAAGGCAGACTCCTTAGCAATTCTGAAATAAAAGAAATTGCAAGTCTTCCATCTAAAGAAGTATTGATGGCAAAAATTGCTGGCGCTATTAATGGCATAGCAACAAAAATTGCGATCTCTATCAATGAAGTGCCTTCTGGACTTGCTAGATCACTTAAACAACATTCTGAAAAATCAGAATCTTAAATCAAAACCCTAATTAACTTTTAAGAAAATGTCCGCAAAAACTGAAGAAATTCTTGAATCATTAAAATCTTTATCACTTTTAGAAGCATCTGAGCTTGTAAAGCAAATTGAAGAGGCTTTTGGTGTATCTGCTGCAGCTTCTGCAGGTGTAGTAATGGCAGCTCCAGGAGCAGCTGGCGGTGACGCAGATGGTGGCGTTGCTGAAGAAAAAACTGAATTTGATGTAGTTCTCGAAAGCTTTGACGCAGCTGCAAAAATCAAAGTACTTAAGGTTGTAAGAAATGCAACTGGTCTAGGTCTTGGCGATGCAAAAGCACTTGTTGAATCTGCACCAAAAACAGTAAAAGAAGGAATTGCCAAAGCAGATGCTGAATCTTTAAAGAAAGAGATTGAAGAAGCTGGCGGTAAAGTTACACTTAAGTAAGAGTACATTTTTTCAAGCCGATAATCTTAGTATCGGCTTCAAAAATTATGAATAGTGATAGTATTGCGATTGAAGCCGCAACAGATGGAGCTTGCAGTGGTAATCCAGGCCCAGGTGGTTGGGGCGGTTTAATAATTTTTGAGGATAACAGTGAATTAGAAATAGGTGGTTCCGAGCAAAATACTACTAATAATAGAATGGAACTCACTGCGGCTATAAAAACTCTTGAGAAATTAAAAACCTACAAATTAAAAGAGAACTTTAAACTAAGAACTGATAGTAAATATGTCATAGAAGGTTATACAAAATGGATTATTAATTGGAAGAAAAATGGATGGAAAACAAGTTCAGGAAAACCAGTTCAAAATCTTGATCTATGGCAAAAAATTGATCAATTAAGAATTAATGGCCTAATAATGGAATATGTTAAAGGTCATAGCGGGGATAAACAAAATGATAGGGTTGATAAAATTGCAACTAATTACAGCAAAGGTATATCTATAGAAAGTAACTTAAAAAAAGTAGAATCCTCAGTTGATTTTTTTGAAAAAAATGCACCTGCAGAAATTCAGGAATTATTTTCCCGCAATGAATTAATTCAAAAATTTGCAGAAAAAAAGTACCTCTTAAGTTCACCTGAACTAGACACCTTATTAGGTGATGAAAACCACTTAAAGATAAAACAATATTCACTTTTTGAATGGCGTAATTGGAGATTGATTCCTAAAGATAAAAAATATTGGATAATAGAAAAAAAAGAAGCCTAATTTTTTATGAATGAACAGAAGGGGGGATTTAAAAATCTTTATAAAAACTTGATTACCCCTGTATTAAAAAAAGACTCTGGAATTGATGCAGAATACTTAACAAATTTATCTCTTAGTCTCCTATCATTCAGTTCAAGAAAATATAATTGGCCTATAGTATCTTCTATCTTAAAAAATCTAAATGAAGAATTTTCTGTAGTTGATAAAAGGTTAACTCAAAACATATGTGGAATAAATTTTTGTAATCCAATTGGTTTAGCTGCGGGTTTTGACAAAAATGGAAATGCCGCAAATATATGGAAAGATTTTGGTTTTGGATTTGCTGAGCTTGGTACAGTAACTAAATTTGCTCAGAATGGAAATCCCAAACCAAGGTTATTTAGATTAGCAGAAGAAGAAGCAGCATTAAATAGAATGGGTTTCAATAATAATGGTGCTGAAAATCTAGTTAAAAACTTTGTCGAACAAGGTATTGAGTTTAAACAAAACAGGGAGAACATTTGTTTAGGGATAAATTTCGGGAAGTCAAAAATTACAGGTTTATCTCAAGCAAAAGATGATTATTTAACTTCTCTAAAATTATTAATTCCATATTGTGATTACGCAGCAATAAATGTTAGTTCTCCAAATACTGAAGGACTAAGAAAATTACAAGATCCAATTCTTTTAAAAGAACTTCTTAGGGAAATTAAAAACTTACCTAATTGTCCACCATTATTTGTAAAAATTGCGCCAGATTTAGGCCTTAAAGATATTGAAGATATTTGCCAATTAATTATTGAGGAAAACATCGATGGGATAATTGCTACAAACACCAGCATTGATAGATTAGGTCTTGAAAATAGAAAGATCAGGCAAACTGGATTATTACTCTCTCAAGAGAATGGAGGATTAAGTGGAAGGCCTCTCCAAAAAAAAGCGAATCAAATTATAAAACATATACATAATATTGATAAGAAGATTATTTTAATTGGCGTTGGTGGAATAGATAGTCCTGAATCAGCTTGGGAAAGAATTTGTTCTGGAGCATCATTAATTCAACTTTATACAGGATGGATATATAAGGGTCCACAATTAGTACCAGATATACTTGAGGGAATTATAAAGCAACTCAATAACCATCAATTATCTAGTATAAAAGATGCAATTGGATCAGATTTAAAATGGGTTGAATAAATTAGAGAATGAATAATGAACCTCATGATTACTCAACGTTAGCCATCCAAGGATCAAACTTGAAGCACGGTGGAAATGTATATGCAACTGCGAAAAAATTAAATTTATCACCTTCCGAAATTATTGACGCAAGTGCATCACTAGTACCCTTTGATCCCCCTCCAATACTGATAAATTCACTAAATAAGGAAATTAAGAATCTAGGATTTAGATATTACCCTGAAAGAAACTTGGGTGATTTGAAAGAAATAATCGGAAAATTTCATGGGATAAATCCAGAAAATATATTACCTGGGAATGGAGCCTCTGAACTAATAACCTGGGCAGGTTATGAAGCATCAAAATCTGGAATTAGTTATATTCCTTCTCCATGCTTTGTTGATTATGAAAGATCATTAAATTGTTGGAATAGCAATTTCATTCATTGCGAATTACCAAAAAAATGGGATAATATTTTTCCTCAATCATTTCCACTTCACTCGAAAGGTGATGTTATTTGGATAACAAATCCACATAACCCCACCGGCCAATTATGGGAAAAAAATTCATTAGAGGAAATTATAAAAAAATTTAAATTAGTTATCTGTGATGAAGCCTTTTTATCGATAACACCTAACGGAGATAAAGAATCATTAATACCATTAACAAAAAAATATGATAATTTACTAGTCTTAAGAAGTTTGACCAAAATCTTCAATATTCCTGGTCTTAGATTAGGTTACGTTATAGGTTCATCAAAAAAACTTAAGAAATGGAAAACCCTTAGAGATCCTTGGCCATTAAATTCCTTCGCTATTAAAGCGGGCATTGACCTACTAAGTAATAAGAAATTCTATGAACAATGGACAAGGAAGATTCACAGCTGGATCAATATTGAAAGAGAGAAAGTATATGAAAAACTAAAAAAAATAGATAATCTGAAAGTACATAACTCTTCAACCAACTTTTTTTTAATAGAAAGTAAATCATCTTTATCGCCTAATATAGAATACTTAGAAAATAAAGGGATATTACTTAGAGAATGCACTTCATTTAGATTTCTAGACGATAAGTGGGCAAGAATAAGCTTGCAGAGCAGTAAAAATAATAGTTTTTTATGTAAAGAAATTCAAAATTCCTTTAAAAAATAATTAATTAATTTTTTAATCTCAATTTGAGATTTAAATTTATTTTTATTTTCCATATTCTTCTTCATGAGATCTAATATTTCATATCGATTTTTTCCATTTTTATACTTTATTTTAAAAATTCTTTCTAAAGTTTCTTCAAAAACTTTTTTAGAAATTTTATTTTGATTAATTAAAATTGAGCCTCCATTCTCAGCTAGAATAGATGCATTTTTCTCTTGGTGATTATTTTTTGAATCAGGATATGGAATTAAAATTGAAGGTTTTTCAGTCTCTATTAATTCATTAATTGTTACTGCACCTGATCTCGATATTACAAGATCACAGTTTTGAATTAAAGCAGCGATTTCATTAGTAAATTTTTTTTGAACATAATTTTTTGAAATTTTTACATGAAAGGACTTTTTATTGAATTCTCCAATAATATGAACTATCCGAAACTTTTTTTTTATTAAAAATCCTAGAGATTCATAAAGAATTTGATTTATTGCTTTTGCTCCTTGACTACCTCCCATAACAATGAGAAGGGGGCCTTCCCCTTTTGGAACCCAATCTGGCAAGAGATTAGATTTATAAAATTGCTCTCTTAAAGGAGTACCAGTGACAATGGTTTTACAATTTTTTAAATAAGAATTTGTTTTCTTAAATCCTAAAAGAACATAGTTACATAAAAAACCAAAATATTTCGTTACCATCCCTGGAATTAAATTTGATTCATGAATAATGACAGGTATCTTAAGAATTTTTGAAGCAAGAATAGTAGGTGCTGATATATAACCTCCTGTTGTAAAAACTAAGTTAATTTTTTTTTCTTTTAAGATCCCAATTATTCGGAAAGTTGACATTAAAATTTCTACATATTGATAAAACAAAAAAAAATTTTTTCTTGGTGTCTTTATATTTAAAGTCCTCAAATTATATTTTTGAGGAATTAAATTTGCATCGAGTCTTTGATGAACTCCCAACCAATGAATATTCCATTCATCTTCTAACTCTTTAGAAACTGCTAGAGCCGGGAAAATATGCCCTCCTGTTCCACTAGCTGCAACTAATAAATTATTCTTTTTAGACATAAAAACTTAAATTAGTAGAATGAAAGTAATAAATGATAAATATGTTTAATTTAAACTTATTCAAAAATATAGGAGTTCCTCTCTACTTATTTATTTATCTCATTATTCCCGATTCAGCAATAACACAAACTTTAAAAGTTGATTTTGTTAGAAATCTTGAAAACTCATTAAATGAAGGCGATTTAGAGTTTATTAGCGAAAATTTCAGAAGTGATGAAAGCCAAAATATAATAAAACAATTTTCAAAGATTATTAATGATTTCCCTGACAGCAAATGGAAGATCAAAAGATTAAAATCTAAAGTCCCAAATAGAGATATTTTGGGAATAAAAGTTTCTGGCAAAAAAATAATGAATGGAGAAAAATATATACTTGATTCCAATTTTAATTATTTATTCTCAATCATAAATGGGAAAATAGATGAAGGGATTATCAAAAATTTATTCACAACGATAAGAAATGATAATAGGAAAGTAGATATTACCTTTAAAATGCCTGATAGAGTTCTTACCGGTTCTAAATATGATATCGATATTATTCTTAATAAGCCTCTTGAAGAGGTATTTATTGCTGGATCCATAAAACCTCATCAAGTAAATTCATTATTTGAACAAGAAATATTATTAGAGCCATTAGCGTCTGGAGGGATTTTTAAAATTACTAGAGCCCCTTCAGAACCAGGGATACAAATTTGGTCAGGAGTTATAGCTCACCCAGAAGGAATGATTACTTTTACAAAGAGTATTGATATTGTTGATAAGATATAGCCTAAGCATCGTTTAAAGCAGCTACACCAGGTAAAGTTTTACCTTCTAGTAGTTCCAAACTAGCTCCGCCTCCCGTAGATATATGAGACATTTTCTCAGCTAATCCTGCTTTCTCCACTGCTGCAACTGAATCTCCACCACCAATTATTGTACAAACTTCTGAAAAAGCGCTTAAGTCCGCAAGAGTAGTAGCTATTGCATTCGTGCCTTCGGCAAATTTATCAAATTCGAAAACTCCCATTGGACCATTCCAAATTATTGTCTTACATTCTGCAAGAGCATTTTGAAAAACCTTAATGGAATCTGGACCTATATCTAGACCCATCCAATTGCCACTAATTGAGTCAATTTGGGATAGTTTACTATCTGCTTCAGGGGAAAATTCATTAGCTAAAACAACGTCAGTAGGTAATAATAATTCTACTCCTTTTGCTTTTGCTTTTTCTTCTAAATTTTTTGCGAGCTCCAATTTATCTTCTTCTACAAGACTCTTTCCAACATCTAGACCTCTAGCTTTATAAAAAGTAAAAATCATTCCTCCACCGATCATAATTTTGTCACATTTATCAAGTAAAGAATCAAGTACACCTATTTTGCTACTAACCTTGGATCCTCCAACGATTGCTGCCAATGGTCGCTTTGGGTCATCAATTGCTCCTTGTAAGTATTTCAATTCTTTTTCTAAAAGGAATCCAGCTACAGATGGACTTAAATAATTAGTAACTCCCTGAGTTGAAGCATGAGCTCTATGAGCAGCACCAAAAGCATCATTTACATACATATCTGCATGTGATGCTAAATTTTTAGCAAAATCAAGATCATTCTTTTCTTCTTCGCCAAAAAAACGAACATTTTCAAGTAAAAGAACATCTCCATTATTTAAGCTATTTGATTCTGCAATCGATTCATCACCTATACAACTATTAGTGAGAGAAACATTTTTACCCAACAATTCACTTAATCTTGCTGCTACTGGAGTTAATCTCATTTTTTCATTTACCTGACCCTTTGGTCTTCCAAAATGCGCAGCTAAGATAACTTTTGCAGAGTTATTAATAAGGTAATCAATAGTTGGGATCGCTGCTCTAATACGCGTATCATCGGTTATTAGACCATCTTCATTTAATGGAACATTAAAATCTACTCTGACAAGAACTTTTTTTCCTTCTAAATGTGTCTTGTCAAGACTGGAAAGAGATAATTTTGACATTAAATAAGATAACTTTTAATCTCAAGACCCTAACGTTTATTTGGGCTTATTGGGTTAAAAAGTAGTAACTGTTACCCATGCCTTAATAAATTTTAAGAATTAAATACCATAAATATTTTTAGTTATTAAATTTGTACTAAAATTTAGAAGTAAATACTTTTAAAACCTATAACAATTAAAAAAACACAAAATTTTATTTGATTTATTGAAGTGGACATACCCAAAATACAATGGTATCCAGGCCATATCGCGAAAGCAGAAAAAAAATTATCTGAAGTTATTAATAGAGTAGATTTAGTTATAGAAGTTAGAGATGCACGAATCCCTTTGTCGACAGGGCATCCACATTTAGACAAATGGATCAATAATAAAAAACATATTCTTGTTATTAATAGATCAGATATGATCTCACCTAAGACCATCACAAGTTGGAATAAATGGTTTTATTCCAAAAATCAATATCCCCTTTGGTGTGATGCTAAAAGAGGTGTCGGTATTAATGAAATTTGTCAGTCAGCAAAAGAATCTAGGTTTTCAATTGACAATAGAAGAATTTCTAGGGGGATGCGAATTAGGCCCATTAGAGCCCTAACTCTAGGTTTTCCAAACGTAGGCAAATCAGCATTAATTAATAGAATCGCAAAAAAAAGAGTTGTAGATAGTGCTAGAAAAGCAGGCGTAACCCGCAATTTAAGATGGATAAAATTAGAAAGTGGCATAGATCTTCTAGATGCTCCAGGTGTTATACCTCCCAATTTAGAGGATCAAAAAGCAGCACTTCATCTTGCGTTATGTGACGATATAGGAGAAGCAGCTTATGAAATAGAAAGTGTCGCAATTGAATTTATCAAGATTATATCCACTCTAAACAATGACAAGAATGCGAATATCTCAGTAAAACAAATATCAAATAGATACGGAGTTGATATTAAAAAAGGCTTTGAATGTCCTTCTGATTGGATCAATGAAGCAGCCTCTAAACACACTTCAGGTGACACACGAAGAATGTCTCATAAATTGTTGGAAGATTATAGAAATCAAATGCTCGGGAAGATTTCTTTAGAAGTCCCACAATGAAATTAAATAATCAAAACTCTTTCGGCATCGGTGAGGGTGAACTTATAGAAATTATTTATGAGCTTCCTCTTCCCATGAGACTAGATAGATGGTTAGTAAGTAAACGACCAGAGCAAAGTAGGGCAAGAATTCAATATTTTATCAATTCAGGTTTAGTACTAGTAAACTATAAAACTGCAAAAGCAAAGACTCCACTCAAAAATGGCGACAATATTCAAATCTGGATGCCTCCTCCGGAACCTCTCGTTTATTTGAAACCTGAAAAAATGGATTTAAAAATCCTTTTTGAAGACGAGCATATTATAGTAATTAATAAACAAGCAGGACTAATTGTTCATCCAGCTCCTGGACACAAATCTGGAACTTTAGTTAATGGATTACTTTTTCACTGTAATGATCTACCTGGAATTAATGGGAAGCTAAGACCTGGAATTGTTCACAGATTAGATAAAGACACCTCCGGATGTATGGTGGTAGCAAAAAGCCAAGAGGCATTGGTAAATCTCCAGAAACAAATCAAAGAAAAAATAGCATCACGCGAATATATTGCAGTAATTCATGGAGC
The DNA here is from genome assembly GCA_003281485.1 of Prochlorococcus sp. AG-347-J20. Classification (GTDB taxonomy): domain Bacteria; phylum Cyanobacteriota; class Cyanobacteriia; order PCC-6307; family Cyanobiaceae; genus Prochlorococcus_A. The sequence continues at coordinate 13,302 of QCBW01000004.1, forward strand.
ACCTAATTCGGAAGAAGGCCAAATAGTGGGACATATTGGCAGGGATAAATTTAATAGATTAAAATATAAAGTCGTTGAAGAAACTTCAGGAAGGTATGCCAGTACCTATTGGAAATTAGAAGAAAGATTAGGCAGTTACTCATTAATGAGTTTCAAACTAGATACGGGGCGAACGCATCAAATAAGAGTTCATTGCGCTCACATTAATCATCCAATTGTGGGTGATCCGTTGTATGGAAGATGTAAAAAACTACCATGTAAATTAGAGGGCCAAGCTTTACACGCTATCAAGCTTGGACTTATACATCCAATAAATGGTAAAGAAATGATATTTGAAGCAGAATTGCCTCTAGATTTTCAAAAATTACTGAGTGTTCTTAAAGTTAAATAAGATTTAAAGAAGAATTGATAAGAGATTTTGTATATTTGTTTTGAGTTTTAGAGAATATTGTAGAACTTTCTCCTTCATCAACTATCTTTCCGTGATTCATAACTAGCAACCTATCACAAAATCTTTTGGCAATTCCTAAATCATGAGTGATAAAGATAATCGTTAAATTCATTTTTTCTTGCAAGACTCTAAGTAATTCAAGTATCTCTATTTTTACTGAAGCATCTAACATATTTACGCTTTCATCACAAATCAGAATTTTTGGTTTCAATAATAGTGCCCTCGCTATTGAAATTCTTTGCAATTGACCACCAGATAATTGACTAGGATAAGAATTAAAAAAATCCTTTTTTAAGGGAAGATTTAAATTTTTAAACATTAATTTTATTTCCTTTTCAATTTCTCTTTTATCTGAAATTTTTTGAATAAAAAATATATCTTCCAAAATATTTTTAATTGTCATTTTCGGATTTAAACTTGAAAAAGGATCTTGAAAAATAATTTGAATATTATTGTAATTTTTAAAAGATTTATTTTTTTTCGATGCATGATTTTTATCATAAATTTTTATTTCGCCTCCTCTTACTTTCAGAAGTCCAATTAAAGCCCTACATAATGTACTTTTACCGCTTCCTGAAGAACCAACTATTCCAAGAGTCTCATTCTTATATAACTTGAAACTAACTTCATTTAATGCCTTATTCCATTTATTCATAAAAATTGAAGAATTTAATTTATACCAATGTCTTAAGTTATTTACCTCTAAAACGACCTCATCTCGAAAATTATTTTTAGTATTTGGTTCTAATACTATTTTTGAAGCATTTACTAACTTTATTCCAATGTCTGATTTTGGTGATTGAAAAATATCTAATATATTTCCTTCTTCAACAATTGATCCTTTTTCAATTATTGCAACTTTTTTGCACCACTTTGCTGCGAGATTAATATCGTGACTAATTAAAATTAGGGTAGTATCGAATTCATTACATAAATGAATTATTTCTTGCATAATTTCAAAACTTGTTCTGGTATCTAAGCTTGTTGTAGGTTCATCAGCTATTAATAATTTAGGTTTTAAAGCGAGAGCCATTGCTATAGAAACTCTCTGTCTCATTCCACCGCTAAATTGATGAGGGAATGAATCAAGTCTACTTTCTTCAATTCCTACTTTCTGAAAAACTTCTTTCACTAATTTTTTAATAAGTAAGGATGATTTAGTTTGATCATGAGTCTTAAACAATTCATATAAGTGATCCCCAACTCTCATAAGTGGATTAAGTTTTTTTATAGAATCTTGATATATAAATCCAAAATTCTTTCTTCTAAATAATTGTGCCTCTTTGTTATTTATTTTCCTAGGATCAACATTAGAAATCGTTAAATACCCCATAGAAGAGGCCTTTTCAGGCAACATATTCACTAATGTTTTTGCAAAAGTAGTCTTTCCACATCCAGAGGGTCCTATTATTGCCAAATGATCTCCTCTATCTATTTCAAGATTAAAATTTTTGATGATAGGTTGCTGTTTTAAACCATATTTAACAGTAAGATTTTTAACTACAAGAATTTTTTCTTTTTTTATTTCCATGATTTTATAGCAAATTTTTCTAGACCTAAATAAAATACATCTAAAGCAATATAAAATGTCTGAGGCAGCTGCAAATTCAAAAGAAAAAAACGACATTGAAGTTTCCAAAACTATTTTGCCTGAAAATAAAAAATATGAAAGTGAATCTTTGAATTATCAAATAAAAATACCCGATTGGCTTTTAAACGATATTAATAATTTTGAAAAATCAAATAAACAAAATGATGATAATCAAAACCTCATAGTAAAGGCTTTTAAACTTGCTTATAAAGCTCATGATGGACAATTCCGTGCCAGTGGCGAGCCATATATTATTCACCCAGTTGCTGTAGCAAATCTCCTCAAAGAAATAGGTGCTAGTTCATCTGTTATTGCTGCAGGACTTTTACATGATGTTGTTGAAGATACTGGCGTTGATTTATCCGAAATAGAAACAAATTTTGGATTAGAAGTAAAAATACTTGTGGAGGGTGTAACAAAATTAGGAGGAATTCACTTTAATAACAGGACTGAAGCACAAGCTGAAAATCTTAGAAAAATGTTTATGGCTATGGCTAGTGATATTAGAGTTGTTTTAGTAAAACTGGCAGATCGACTTCATAACATGAGAACAATTGAATGGCTAAATGATGAGAGAAAAAGAAGAATAGCCAGAGAAACAAGAGAGATTTATGCACCTTTAGCTAATCGATTAGGAATAAATAGATTTAAATGGGAATTAGAAGATTTAGCGTTTAAATTTCTGGAGCCTAAAGAATATCAAGATCTAAAAGATCAAATCTCTGTCAAAAGGAGTGATAGAGAAAAAAGATTAAAAGTAACCCTTAATCTTATGAAAGAAAACCTAGTCTCAGCAGGTTTAAAAAACTTTGAAATAACTGGAAGACCAAAACATCTTTATGGCATCTGGAGCAAAATGGAAAGACAGCAAAAACAGTTTCATGAAATTTATGATGTTGCTGCTTTAAGAATTATCGTTGACAATTCAGATAGTTGTTATAGAGCTTTAGCGGTTGTACATGATACTTTCAAACCAATTCCAGGCAGATTTAAAGACTATATAGGATTACCAAAACCCAATGGATATCAGTCCTTACATACTTCAGTAATTGGGAGACATCGACCTATTGAAGTTCAAATCAGAACTACTTCTATGCATCAAATTGCAGAATATGGAATTGCTGCTCATTGGCAATATAAAGAGGGTGGTTCTCCTGCTAAAAGCAATGCTGAAAGATTTAATTGGCTTAGACAACTAGTCGAATGGCAACAAGAAGGTAATGAAGGTGATCATAATGATTATTTAGCTTCAATTAAAGAAGATTTATTTGATGAAGAAGTATTTGTAATTACGCCTAAAGGAGACGTAGTTGGTTTAAGAAAAGGATCTACCGCAATAGATTTCGCATACAGAATTCATTCTGAAGTTGGAAATCACTGTAATGGAATAAGAATTAATGAAAAGCTTTCTCCATTATCTACAGCACTTCAAAATGGTGACTTCATAGAAATTTTGACAAATAATAATGCTACTCCAAGCTTGGATTGGCTAAACTTTGTTGTTACGCCAACTGCTAAGAATAGAATTCGCCAATGGTATAAGAAAAGCCATAGGGATGAGACGATTAAAAGAGGTAGAGATTTACTTGAAAAAGAAGTAGGTCGAAATGGTTTTGAAACATTACTTTCTAGTGATGCCATGAAAAAAGTTGCGAATCGATGCAATTTAAAAAATACTGAAGACCTTCTTGCATCACTTGGTTTTGGTGGTTTAACTTTACATCAAGTCTTAAACAGACTAAGAGAAGAAATAAAATTACAGACAGAGGATATTAAAAATGATTCTGATTCTGAAATCGCTAAATCTCTTAAAAGTAATAGTAATTTATCCACGAATAAGCCTTATATAACGAATAAATCGCCAATTTCTGGGATAGAAGGTCTTGATTACAGAATAGGGAAATGCTGTACACCACTTCCAGGAGAGGAAATTATCGGAACTGTATCGCTCGGCAACCACGGTATAACCATACATAGGGCAGATTGTGAAAATGTAATGCCAATTCCAATAGAGAGAAGATTACCTGTTGGTTGGAATCATAATAATAAGACTTGCGATAATAAGTTCCCAATTCAGCTTCGAATAGAAGTAATTGATAGAGTAGGGGTCCTTAAAGATATTCTTATGCGGTTATCTGATAAAGGTATAAATGTTAGTGATGCCAATGTTAAAACTGCTCATGGCAAACCAGCTATTATAAATCTTTGCGTAGGTTTAGAAAGTTATAATCAACTTCACAAAACAATCGACCAAATTAAATCAATGGCAGATGTTTTAGATATAGCCAGAGTTGGACAAAGTTAATTTTAAATTATAACAATCTATCTTTTAATTTTTATCTTATAGATAAAGAAAATAATAATGCCAGAAATCAAAGCTAATAAAAGTCCAACACAAGAGGAACCTAAGAGTAATTTTAGGGAAAAAATTCTACCTTGTTTCCATAAGTCATCAATAACCAAACTTTTTTCAAAAACTTTATTTGAAGAAGAATTTAAGAAAATCGAACCAACTTTATAGTTAAAATAATAAAGTGGAACATAAGTAAAGGGATTGCTGATCCAGGTACCAATTGCAGCTAAAACAATATTTCCCTTAGCTAGTTTTGCAAAAAATACCCCTATTAAAGTCTGAAATCCAAAAAAAGGAAAACAGCCACTAAATACCCCTATTGCTAAACCTTTTGCATTAAAGAAAGGACTTCCATTCTGATTCCTAAATAATGATAGAATTTTCTTATAGTTAATATCTTTTTTAGATCTCATTCAGAAAGAAAAATTCAAAATTAAATTCTTGATAATTTTACTTAATTATCTAAAACAAAGCGAGAGATGGATCCGATAATTACTACAGAAGATACCATAGCTGCAATTGCCTCAGCTATAAGTATAGGAAAAGGGGGAGTTGCGATAATAAGAGTATCAGGAAAAGACGCAATAAATTCTTGCAAAAAGATTGTTCAAACTAAATCTAAATATGCATGGAAATCTCATAGAGTTTTTCACGGTTTTATTCAAGACAGTAAACAAAATAAATTTATAGATGAGGTTTTAATTTTAGTGATGAAATCACCAAATAGCTTCACAGGAGAGGATGTTGTTGAACTACATTGCCACGGAGGAATTATCCTAGTAAATAAAGTTCTTAAGATATTATTATCAAGTGATTCTAGAGTTAGACTTGCAAATCCAGGGGAATTTAGTCAAAGAGCTTTTCTGAATGGGAAAATAGACCTTACTCAAGCCGAGTCAATTAATCAATTAATTAACGCAAACAATATCAGATCTGCAGAGTTAGCTTTTAGCGGGGTTCAAGGAGAAATAAAGAAAAAAATTGATGATATTAAAAATGATCTTATAAATGAACTTTGCGAGATAGAAGCGAGAGTTGATTTTGAAGAAGACTTCGCAGATTTTGATTACACCAAATATCTAAAAAACATTAAAAAAGTAAAAGAAAAAATAGAGTTACTTATAGAAAATTCAAAAAGAACTTCTTATATTCATAATGGGATATCCATTGCGCTTATAGGTAAAACGAATGTTGGTAAAAGTTCTTTACTAAATTTGCTTGCAAAAAAAGATAAAGCAATCGTAACTAATATTCCTGGAACAACAAGAGATGTTATTGAAGTTAATTTAACTATTAATGACACTCCAATGAAAATAATTGATACTGCTGGAATAAGAAAAACTAATGAACAAATTGAAAGTATTGGAATTAAAAAAAGTTTTGGGAAAATTAAAGAGTCAGATTTTATAATTTATATTTATAGTCTTGAAAAAGGATTTAATGAAGAAGACAAAAAAATAATAAAAGAAATCCCTAAAGAAAAATTAATTACTATTGTTGGAAATAAAAAAGATTTAATTGATTCCAAAAATATTAACTCAAATGAGTTCAAAAATACAATTTTTATGAGCATTAAGAATAATGATGGTGAAAGACTATTAATCGACAGAATCATAAAAAAATGCGGATTAAGACAATTAGAAAATATCAATATTTTTTTAAACGAAAGACATCTAACGAATTTATCTGATTGCCTATCAAACTTAAATGATACTGATGAAATAGTTAAAAATAGATTGCCATTTGATTTGTTATCAATAGAACTCAGAGATGGTATTCAAAACTTATCAAAAATAACTGGTCAAGAATTAACAGAGGAACTTCTAGATAATATTTTTTCTAAGTTTTGTATTGGTAAATAAATTTGAGTTAAAATACAAAGTGATTTATAGTTAATTCTCTAACTTCAGTTGAATTTTTTAATTATTTTTTTAGTTTAGTGGATTTGAATACTCCAACAATAAGTAGGATCATTGATAATTGGATCGATGAAGATATAGGCAGGGGAGATCTAACAAGTTCCTCTATTACAGAAAAGAAAGGTAATGCATATTGGATTGCAAAAGAGGAGGGTATATTTTGTGGGGTTGAGATTGTAAAAGAAATTTTTAAAAAAATTGATTTAAAAATCACTACAAAATTTAATATCTCTGATGGAGATAAATTTCTTAAAGGTCAAAAACTCTTAGAAATATATGGACCTTCAAAAAGTTTACTAGCTAGTGAAAGGATAAGCTTAAACATAGCAATGCATTTATCTGGAATATCAACACATACAAAGAATCTTGTAAATAAGTTAAAAGGCACAAATATAAAATTAGCAGATACTAGAAAAACTACTCCTGGATTAAGAATATTTGAAAAATATGCATTCAAATGCGGAGGTGGAGTGAATCATAGAATGGGATTATACGATGCAGCAATGATAAAAGAAAATCATATTGCATGGACAGATAATCTTAAGAATGCAGTTCAAAAAATTCGACTAAATTCGCCTTTTACTACTCATATCATAATTGAAGCTGAGAATATCGAACAGGCAAAAGAAGCAGTATTAGCAGGAGCAGATAGTGTCTTATTAGATGAAATTAGTCCTGAAACAATCAAAAAAAACATTCAAGAATTAAGAGATTTATCAATAAATATCTTAAAAAAAGAAGCCAATAAAAATTTGATAATAGAAGTTTCTGGAATAAACCCTAAAGAAATTAGTAAATATCTAATAAAAGGTATTGATTTGATTTCAACAAGTTCTTCAATTACCAAAAGTGATTGGATTGATTTAAGTATGCGTTATATTAATTAATCATATAGATAAAAAATTTAATAAATAATGCTAATCATTTTTAAAGAATTAACAAATACCTTTGAAGAATCTCTTTTGGTTAGTCTTAAAAAAAATGATAAAGAAAGAGAGTTCGAAAATCTTAAAAAAAATTTAATTACACAATCATCAAAAGAGGAATTTGGTGATTATCAATGTAATGTATGTTTAAGTTTATCAAAAATATATAAAAAGAATCCTAGAGAGATTTCTAATGATTTTATTAACCTTTTAAATCAAAATGAAAGCATATCAAAATTATGCGAGAGTCTAGAAATAGCTGGACCTGGATTTATAAATATAAAATTAAAAGATGAAGTTCTCATAAATAAAATTAAATCAAGTATTCAATGCCAAAGGGCTGGAGTACCTCAAATTAAAAAAGATTTAGATAATGGCTTATCAAATAAAGTGATCGTAGATTTTTCTAGTCCTAATATTGCTAAAGAAATGCATGTAGGGCATTTAAGATCAACAATAATAGGGGACTCAATATCCAGAATTTTCGAGTTAAGAGGTTATGAAGTGCTAAGACTAAATCATGTTGGTGATTGGGGAACACAATTTGGAATGCTTATTACTCAGCTTAAAGATTTATATTCAAATGATTTAGAAGAAATAGGAAAGATAAAGATAAGTGATTTAGTTGAATTTTATAAATCATCAAAAAAAAGATTTGATAATGAATCTGAATTCCAAAAAAGATCTAGAGAGGAAGTAGTTAAGTTGCAAAGTGGAGATTGTAAATCGATTAAAGCTTGGAAACTATTATGTGATCAATCGAGAAAGGAATTTAATGAAATCTATAAAAATTTAAAAATAAAAATAATAGAAAGAGGAGAATCTTTTTACAATCCCTTCTTAAAATCAGTTATTGAAGATTTGAATTTAAAAAAAATATTAGTAGAGGATCAAGGAGCAAAATGTGTATTTTTAGATGGGATGACTAATAAAGAAGGCAAGCCTTTACCACTAATTATTCAAAAAAAAGATGGTGGTTTTAATTATGCCACGACGGATCTTGCTGCCATAAGATATAGATTCAATAAGGCTCCTAATGGGGATGACGCATCGAGAATTATTTATGTAACTGATCATGGACAAGCAAATCATTTTGCTGGAGTTTTTCAAGTTGCAAAAAAAGCAAAATGGATCCCAGACAAGTGTCAAGTAGACCATGTACCTTTTGGTTTAGTTCAAGGAATAGATGGCAAAAAACTAAAGACAAGGGAGGGGGAAACAATACGTTTAAAAGATTTATTAAAAGAAGCAGTTATAAGAGCAAAAGAAGATTTATTGAAAAGATTAGAAGATGAAAATCGTTACGAGACAGAGGATTTTATAGCAAATACTTCAAGAATAATTGGATTAGGAGCTGTTAAGTATGCAGATTTAAGCCAAAATAGAATTACTAATTATCAATTTAGTTTTGATAAAATGCTTTCCCTGAACGGTAATACGGCTCCTTATTTGTTATATACACTTGTAAGAATTTTAGGAATTAAAAGAAAAAATGATTTTGTTTATGACTCTAAAGATTTTCAATATATAAGTTATGAACATAAATCTGAGTGGAAACTTATCAGAAAATTACTTAAGTTCGATGAAGTCATAATCTCTATTGAAAAAGACCTTATGCCAAATAGACTATGCAATTATCTGTTTGAGCTCTGTCAGACTTTTAATAGATTTTATGATCAAGTTCCAATACTCAAAGAAGAAAAATATATAAAAATTTCTAGACTTAATTTATGTGACCTAACTGCAAAAACGCTAAAATTAAGTTTAGAGCTTCTAGGAATTGAAAGTTTAGAAAGAATGTAATGAATGATTTTGATCCATTTAATAATCTTTTCCCAAAACCAAGAGAAGAAATAATAAATATGCAGTCTTATTCTGCACCTTTAGAAAATAGAAGAAATTTACTCCGCTTAGACTTTAATGAAAATACTTTAGGTCCAAGTCCTAAGGTTTTCGAGGCATTACGAGCGATAAAATTAGATGAGATTTCAATTTATCCAGAATATAATTTATTAAAAAATTTTTTATGTAATAAATATCTTGATTCAAGAAAATTTAAAAATGATGAAATAGGAATTTTCAATGGAGCAGACGCAGCAATAAATGCAATTTTCAATTGCTTTGGAGAAAAAAATCAAATATTTCTGACGACGAATCCAACTTTTGGTTACTATTCTCCTTGTTCAGAAATGCGAGGAATGAAGAAAATAACTTGTTCTTACATTGGAAAAAATTTTCTATTCCCCATCGAAGAATTCAGTAAGAAAATTATAAAATATAACCCTAAGTTAATATTTATTTGTAATCCAAATAATCCTACAGGAACAGTTTTAAGTTCTCAAGAGATAATTAACTTAGCTAATATCAAAAAAGATTCATTGATAATTGTTGACGAACTATATGAAAAATTTAATGGAGATAGTCTTCTTGAATCGATAGATTTTGAAAAAAATAACAATTTACTAATAATCCAATCTCTTTCAAAAACAGCAGGTTTAGCTGGTTTAAGAATAGGTTTTACTTTTGGTAATAAAAATTTAATTCAGTACATTAACAAAGTTACAGGACCATATGATGTAAATAGCTTTGCTATAAAGGCAGCATTAGCAGCACTTAAAGACAAATCATATATTGATAATTATGTTTTAGAAGTAAAAAAAGCAAGGGAATGGATTTTAAATAAATTTAAATCAACAAAAATTAGGACTCACTTTAGTGGTGGTAATTATTTCTTAATTTGGCCCAAAAAAGATCCTAAAGTTTTAATACATCAGATGAGAGAAAAAGGTATCCTCATCAGAAGTATGGAAAACAAAAAAGATATTGGTAAATCAATAAGAGTTAGTATAGGAACTAAAGAACAAATGATTTTTTTCTGGGATAACTACAATGTCTTAGATTTAATAAATTAATTACGAAAAATATAAATTGTATTTTGATCGATTCTTTTAGGTTTTATTTGAAAATCTTTTCCAACATATTTTACTTTAAAATCTTTCATATTTTCGATAAATAAATCAGCATTTGAGAAATCACATTCCTTATTTATTTTTTTGCCGCGATCAAAGTGAACAGGAATAACTACATTAGGTTTTAGAAGCTTAACAATTTTTGAAGCCTCTTTCCCATCATAAGATTTTATTCCTCCTCCAATTGAAATAAATAAGATATCAGGGCGAGACAAAATAATTTGACTATTAATATCAATATCACCAGCAGCACCTCCCATATGAACAATTTTAAGATCATTTTGCTCCCAACTCCAAACAGTTGCCATTCCAAATCTTCTTCCATCTACTCTGTCATGAGGTACAGAAATTCCATTTAATAAAATATCCTCAAATTGATAGATTCCTGGCTCAACAAACATTAATTGATCATAAGGATTATATCCTTCATCTGGAAGCCTAGAACTAGCCAAAATAAAGTCTGCATTGACTTTTTTTGGCTCCTTTAAATTACTTGCACAACCTATTGCTTTAAAGGGATTTATAAGAATCGAATTTTCTGCACTATTAATTAAAAAACTACTATGTCCCAGACTTTTTATTAATAAATTCCTTGCCAATAATGGGGTAGGTAAAAAAGAGCTAAATAATATAAAAAAGATAATGTTTTTTATTTGAGAATTCATAATATTATTTTTTTTATATTTTACTTTTATTCAGACATTTTTAGAAAATTACTAATTAATTTATGGCCAAATTGTGTCAAAACACTTTCAGGATGAAACTGTACCCCATGTAAATTTTTATATTCTTTATGAGAAATAGCCATAATAGTTGAGTCTTCTAAAGTGGCAGTTATCTCGAAACAAGATGGTAATGAACTTGAATCAACTATAAGACTATGGTATCTTGTCGCCACAAATGGAGTCTCGATATCTTTAAACAAACCTTTTTGATTATGAAATATTTTGGATGTCTTACCATGCATAAGTTCTTTGCCAACTACAACTTTACCTCCAAAAGCTTGGGCCAAAGCTTGATGACCTAAACAAACGCCTAATGTCGGAATATTTTTAGATAATTTCTTTAATATTGGCAGACAAACTCCAGATTGATCTGGATTACCAGGGCCTGGAGATAATAGAATGCCACTAGGATTTAGTTTGATAATTTCTTCTAAAGTAATTTCATCATTTCTTTTAACTATTATTTCTTTAGTTATTTCATGCTCAACTGAAAGTTCTCCTAAATATTGAACAAGGTTATATGTAAAACTATCGTAATTATCAATAACAAGAAACATATTTATATGGATTCAAAAAACAACTTTATTTTAGGAAGAAAGATATATACAGCAATAATAACAGAATTAATGGAAGCTAATAAAACTGCTCCTGCAGAAGTATCTTTGGTAATTTTAGCCAAATTACTAAATTCTTTATTCACTACTAAATCAACCATCGATTCAATAGATGTGTTTAATATTTCTAATATTAAAACAGAGATAATTGTGGCAATCAAAATTACATAGTTACTTAGACTAATTTGCAGTAAAAAACCAATCATTAAACTTGAAACTGCAAAAATTAATTGAATTTTAAAATTTCTTGAAGTTTTTAATACGTAACTAATTCCACTAAAAGCATACTTAAAACTTTTAAATACATTACTAGAAGTTTTGTATGATTCTATTCTATTTTTTAAAGAGTTTATTTTTTTTCCCATAGATTTTTAATCTAATTGTTTAATTAAATATTCCTGAAAATTTAACATATTTTCTAAATCTAAATCATTATTATGTTCCCATCCCAAAAGATGTAAAAATCCATGACTAGCCAACCAAAGCATTTCTCTATAGATTGAATGTTTATATTCAAAAGATTGCTCAATTGCCATCTCTAATGAAATAAATATATCTCCCAACTCTATATGTTCTAAATTATTTAGATATTCATCAGAAATGATTGGAAAAGATAGAACATCAGTTGGTCCATTTTTTTGCATCCACTTCTTGTTGATAAAAGCAATTTCTTGATTAGATATTATCTGTAAGCCTAATGAAAAAGATTTTTTTTCAAAAATGGAATTTGGCAATTTATAATCATCTTTTTTTAATATTATTTTTATCCAAGATAAAAAAACTTTATCCCAAAAGATATCTTCAAAAATAAGCTTATCTTTAGTATCTTTTAACTTATTTGGAAAATGGGAAAATTGATTACATTTAAAAACCAAATCTAAATTTATTTCAGAAATAATATTCTCTGTCATACATTCTTATACAGGAATATTGGGCTTACCTATTGTGGCTACAAGTATTAATATCCCAATTAAAACTAGAAAGGTTATTGAAAAATGAGAAATACTTTTTGAACCCTTCCTTACCATATTTCTCATAGCAAGCTTTATAAAGCTTGGAGGAGCAACTTTCTTTTCTATATTTTCGTTTTTATTTTTCATTAGTTATTCAATTGATTCGTTAGTAGAAATATTCATGCGTAATAATTGATGAATAAATGGTTCAAGTCCACCATCTAAAACACTATCTAAGTCGTTAGTCTCATACATGGTCCTGAGATCTTTTACCATTTGATAGGGATGGAAAACATAATTTCTTATTTGATTGCCCCATGCAGCTTCCACAATATCACCTTTTATATCAGCGACTTCTGCAGCACGTTGTTCTTTAGCAATCACTAGTAGTTTAGACTTAAGAAGTAACATAGCTTTTTCTTTATTTTGTAATTGAGATCTTTCTTGGGTACATCTCACTGAAATCCCTGAAGGCAAATGAACAATTCTTACTGCTGTTTCTACTTTATTAACATTTTGTCCTCCAGCCCCACCGGATCTACTTGTTGTAATTTCTAAATCTTTTTCAGGTATATCAAGTGAAATATTATCATCTAATTTTGGCATGACCTCTACCCCAGCAAAGCTGGTTTGTCTTTTACCATTAGCATTGAAAGGAGAAATCCTTACTAATCTATGAGTTCCTTTTTCATGTTGTAAATATCCGTATGCATATTTTCCATCAATTTCAAAAGTTACACTTTTAATACCTGCTTCTTCTCCTTGAGATAATTCATTGATAATTAGACTCATTTGATTATTATCGGCCCATCTTGAATACATTCTCAATAAGATCTCTACCCAATCCTGTGCATCTGTTCCACCAGCACCAGCGTTAATAGAAACTACTGCTCCTTCCTTATCGTATTCACCACATAACAATCTCTCAAATTCCCATTTATCTAAATTCTCTCTTAAACTCATTAAGCCCTGCTGAGATTCCAAAATCATTTCATCTTCTGGTTCCAAAGAATAAAGCTCAAGACAAGCATTAGCATCAGAAATAAAATTTTTCCATTTATCCAACAATTCTAGTTGTGCCTTAACATCGTCAAGAATCAACATTTGTTTTTTCGCTTCTTCTTGATTCTCCCAAAATTCAGGCTGAGCAGAAATTTGCTCTAATTCTCTCTTTTTGGCTTTTAATCTTGGAACGTCAAAGACAATCCTGAGCATTACCCAGGCGCTCTGTTAGTTCCGAAAGATCTTTTTTGAAATCTGTAATATCTATCAAAATAGAATTTAATCGTTATTTATAATCTAACAGCCACTTTTGTTTAATAGTATAAACTAAGTATTATTTTAAAAAAATGTCCAAAGTTGAAATTTATACTTGGCAATATTGCCCATTCTGTATTCGAGCAAAATCTCTACTCAAGAAAAAAAACATAAATTTTACAGAGTATAAGATTGATGGCGATGAAGATGCAAGAGCATTGATGACTGAAAGAGCTGATGGTAGGAGAACACTACCACAAATATTTATAGATAATGAGGGAATCGGAGGCTGCGATGATCTCTACACATTAGAAAATGAAAATAAATTAGACGCATTATTAAATTAGATCTTATGAAATTTCTATTTGTAATAGATCCAATAAAAAATATAAATCCTCATAAAGATTCATCTGCTGCTTTAATGCAAGCATCATCCAAAAAAAATATTGAAATCTGGAGTTGCACTCCTCAAGACCTTGAAGCTAGAGGTGATGAAGTATGGGCATCTTCTGTAAAAGTTGAAGTCAATCCGTGGATTTCTTTCAAAGAGAATGATTGCATCCCTCTCGCCGAATTTAATTGCATTTGGATGAGAAAAGATCCTCCTGTAAATGAGGCTTATTTGTATGCAACCCATCTTTTAGAAGTTGCCGAAAGAAAAGGAGTAAAAGTAGTTAACAAACCTTCATCGTTAAGAGCATGGAATGAAAAGCTAGGTGCTTTGAGATATAGTCACTTAATGGCACCTACAATAGTGGCGAGTAAGGTAAAAGATCTTATTAATTTTGCAAATATAAATAATGAAGTGGTCATAAAACCCCTTGGAGGAAAAGGTGGTCAAGGTGTTATAAGGATAAATAAAAATTCACCGGGTATTAAATCAATCATTGAATTAATCACTTCCCAAGAAGAATTACCAGTTATGATGCAAAAATTCATTCCTGAAGTCATAGAGGGTGATAAAAGAATAATTATCGTAAATGGTGAAGCAATTGGATCTATAAATAGAATTCCTCAAGGAGGGGATTTTAGGAGTAATTTAGCAATGGGCGGCAAGGCTGAACCAACACTATTAACAGAAAAAGAAAAAAGTATCTGTTCAGAATTATCTCAACACTTTAAAGATGAAGGTTTATTTTTTGTGGGTATCGATGTAATAAATGGAATGCTTAGCGAGATTAATGTTACTAGTCCAACAGGTTTAAGAGAAATAGAAAATTTATCCAATAAGAATGTTTCAGAGGAAGTTATTGAAAAATTATTGAAAATTATCTAGGATTTTTAGCGGGAAATATTTGTTTTACTATAGATTCAAATTTTAATTTAATTTCGTCTATTTCTCTCTCTAAAATAGAACCGGAAACTATACCTGAACCAGCAGTAAATTCAATATTTTCTTCAATATATCTTGCGCCTCTAATTGCTAAAAGAAATGATGCATTTCCTGATGCATCAACCCAACCCATTGGAGAAGCATAATTTCCCCTAGGAAAAGACTCAAGAGTGTTTATCCAATCCAATGCCACATTTTTTGGGTATCCACAAACAGCCGGAGACGGATGTAAGTTTTTAAGCAATTCAAAAGGACATATATTTTCAACTTTAGAGAAAATGAATGTTTGTAAATGAGAAATATCTCCAAATGAATTTACCTTGATATCACTTTTTTTAAAGTTTTTTATTTTTGAAACTACTAAACATTTAATCAAATATTGTGTTACATAATTATGTTCCTTTAAGTCTTTATTACTTTCTAGGAGTTTCTTAAAATTTGAATTAGTAGAGATAGTTCCAGCAAGAGCCTCCAAAGTTAAATTAGGTTTATTAAATGAAAATAATTTTTCTGGAGATGCTCCAAATAAAATATCCTTACTATTCCTTTTCCAAGCGTATCTGCATGTATTTGGATGATTCTTTTTTAATCTTTTTAAAATTTCTACTAAATCTAATTTATTTTTAAATTCTATTTTAATCCTATTCGCTAAAACTATCTTTTCAAGAATTCCTTTTTCTACTAATTGAATTCCTCTATTTATTACTTTTTTCAAATTTGCATTAGAAGTTTCTAAGGAGTGCAAGAAATCATCAATAAAAGGGGGATCAAAACTAGTTTTTAAGCAGGATGATTTTATTAATTCCGAGTCAGAATTAATAACTTGATTTCTAATTGTCCATATTTCTTCGATTAATGTTCTTAATGATGATTTACTTTCAACATGACCATTAATTCTTAACCAGCAATTATTATCGCTTTTAATAATTAATATTTTTGGTAAGATCGCTTCCAAACTAGGGACATCAGGAGATAAATTTTTATTATTCAAGTTTTCAGAAAAAGAAAATAAATAAATTATTTTTGAAAGTGCAGAATTATGTGATTCATTTGTTAAGTTAATTAAATTTTTAAAATTCTCACAATTAAACTCTTTTGCTACCTCAAATCTTTTTGGACCATCCAAGGTTACATATTTACATTTCTCGAAAGCAATATATGAAATACCATCAGATTCCTCCCAAAAGGAAGAAAACGAATATTTATTTATAAATAATTCATATACTTGTAATAAATCAATACAAGGTATCTCAACACAAATACTTACTAATCCAGAATTCTCCACTTTCTTGTCGAAAGAAGAAAATACATCTTTTAAAAAATCTGTTAAGTTTAAATCATTTTTCATTACTTATTGAAAATAACTAAAAATCATGCAATAAAGTAAAAAATGTAACTCAAATTATAAACTACATTTAATAATGATCGAATTTTGAGTGTTAATTTAAATGGACGAAGATAAAAAACAATTATGGAAACAAGCAATAAAATGGCCTCTTTATTCTGTTGCCATACTTCCGGTTTTAATAACAGGGGCTTTTATACTCAATCAATATGAAAAGGTAAAAATTTATAATTTGATTGCATTTACTTTAGCCGCAATTTTTATATTACTTTGGGAAAACCTAACTAATGATTTATTCGATGCAGAAACCGGAATCGATGAATTTAAATTCCATTCAATTGTAAATCTTGTAAAAAATAAAAAAATAATTTCATTTATTGCATATTCATCTTTAGTTATTGGTTTATTAATAATTTCAATTATTTCGGTATCAACAAGTATAAACATTTTGATTTTGGTGGCATCTTGCTGCTTATTAGGATATTTATATCAAGGTCCTCCTTTTAGATTTGGCTATCAAGGTTTAGGAGAACCATTATGCTGGCTTGCATTTGGACCTTTTGCTTACTCTGCAGTCTTAATTGCGTTAAATCCGTATAATATTTACTTCGAAGATATTCCCTGGAAAGTTTCTTTATTAATTGGTTCAGGACCTTCCTTGGCAACAACGCTTGTCTTATTTTGTTCTCATTTTCATCAAATTTCTGAAGATAAAAAGCATGGTAAAAATTCACCTTTAGTTCGCCTAGGAGCAAAAAAAGGTTCTCAATTTGTACCTTGGATAATTTCCATAATCTATATTTTTCAACTTTTCACTATAGTTACTGGATTTATTCCAGTGTTTTGCATCCTTTATTTGATTAGTTTTCCGCAAGCTTTAAGACTTATAAATTTATTAAGATCTTCATATAAAAAACCTTCTGCAATAAAAAATTCCAAATTCATCGCAATAAAATTTCAAACTCTTAATGGTATTGGCTTAATTACAGGATTAATATTTAATTACTTGCTTAATAAATGAACTTAATATTTAAAAAAAAATCTTATAGCTTTAAGTTATCCAGAAAAGTAGAAAACTCTAAAACCACTTACCTTACAAAATTGGGTTGGATAATTAAATTATCAAATAATGATAAAAAAATTGGGTTTGGAGAAGTTTCACCACTTCAAGAAGAAGACTTTAAAAAATGTGCAAAACAACTAAATATGATCCCTGAGAATGTAGAAGTATTTAATTTATCTGAGCAAATAAATATTTTTCACCCATGCATTCAATCTGCAATAAATTCTGCATTAGCTGAGATAAATGGAAAAATAATTTTTAAAGAAAACTATTACTTTGATGAAATTGATAAAACAGCCATACTTTTAAATTCTGAAAATGTAATTTCAGAATTAAATGAAATTAAAAAAAGACAATCTAGTATTGGGAAATCAGTAACTCTAAAATGGAAAGTAGCATTAAAAAATAACCATGAGGAAGAAGCAAACTTAGAAGAAATTTTAAGCAAAATAGGCAATAATATTAAGTTAAGAATAGATGCTAATGGCTCTTGGGGGAGAAAGATAGCTAATAGATGGGCTGATATTTTGAAAGATAACAAAAATATAGATTGGTTAGAACAACCTCTCTGCGTTGATGATATTGAAGGGCTGACACAACTCAACAAAAAAATTCCAATAGCCTTAGACGAATCACTTTTAAAATTTCCAAATTTGATTGATGAGTGGAAGGGTTGGCAAATTCGAAGGCCTTCTCAAGAAAATAATCCAGTAAAGCTTTTAAGAGAATTAGAAAATAAAAAAGCTTTAATATCTATAAGTTCCTCATTTGAAACTGGAATAGGGAAGAGATGGCTTTATCATTTATCTTCTCTACAATTACAAGGACCAACTCCAAAAGTTCCTGGTTTAGCGATGAATAAATTCCCTAATTCGTTTCTATTTTTAAATGAAGCAAAAAAGATATGGGATCAACTATGAAAAATAAAATTTATACTATTGAAGTTGAAAATAATGAAACTCAATCTGTAGAGAAAATTACTGAAAAAATTAGAGAGGATAAAATTATTTATGTAAAAAACAAATTTTATGAAGATGAAGATGTATTAGATTCAATTAATGAAAATGGGCCAGCAATTATCTTAAACAGTAGTGGGAGTTCTGGAAAACCAAGACAATGTTTTCACCATTTAGATAATCTTCAATTATCTGCTATTACATCAGGAAAATGGCTAATGGAGCAAGGATTTGAATTACAAAAATGCCTAATTTTAAATACTTTACCTCTGAACCATATTAGTGGATTAATGCCAATTTTCAGAAGTCAAACTTGGGGATGTGATTGTATTAATATTTCTCCGAATTTAATAAAAAAAACTCGAGAACTTTTACTTTTTACAATTAAATCTAAAAAAAACAAAAAACACTTGATTACATCATTAGTACCTACCCAATTACAAAGACTTTTAGCTCAAAAAGATGGTATTAGTTGGCTAAAAATTTTTGATCTAATTTGGATAGGTGGAGCTTCAATTTCAAGGGAAATTGCAGAAAAATGTATAAAAGAAAAGATAAAATTAGCACCTTGTTATGGCTCAACTGAAACAGCAGCAATGGTTACGAGTTTAAAACCAAAAGAATTCTTAATGGGTTTTAAAAATGTTGGAGAAATACTACCTGATACAAAAATCAGAATTAACGCACAAGGATTAATCGAGATAAAATCAGCCAGAATTGGAATAGAAATAATAGACTCTTCAAAAACTGAAAATTTTAAAAATAAAAATGGGTGGTGGCAAACCGCTGATTTAGGTGAAATTAATCAAATCAATAATTCTTTATATTTAAATTTTCTTGGAAGAAGTGATAACGCTTTTAATTCAGGAGGAGAAATCGTTTTCCCAGAAGTAATTGAATCTCGATTAAATGATTTCATCATTAAAGAAAATATCCCAATTAATAAATTCAATATTTCAAAAGTATCCGACAAATTATGGGGAAATAAAATTAAAATAATTGTTGAATTTAGAGAACTTACAAATAATAAAAAAGTTGAAAATTCATTAAATTTATTAAAAAAATTTTCTCAAAGTTGGCCTAAACATGAAAAACCTGAAGAATGGATTATTAAAAACAAAAATACCAATACAGAAATAATAAACTATAAATTTAAAAAATAATAATTTAGCATTCTTTTAAATTTGTACTTACATTTGAAGCCTCTATCCATCTTTCTAACTGATCGGGAATGTCTATTTTGTTTCTTGAATCAACATCTAGAGAACAATGTATTATTTTCCCTTCTGCTACTTTATTTCCATTTTTTATAAAAAAGCTATTTACTTGGAACAAATGGGTATTAATTTTATGAGGGGCAATTTTTACTTTTAAGATATCTCCAATTTTTATAGGAGCAAGAAAGTTTGCTTCGCAATTTACTATGGGAAAAATAATTTGACTCTTACGTATAGAAAAATCTGGAAAAATATCTTGATAAGGAATCCCATAAATTTCAATACTTTCTTCCCATGCTTCATGAGACCATTTTAATAAGTTATGAAAATGAATTACACCTGCAGAATCGCAATCACCAAATCTTACCTTCTTCTGCAATATCAACCAATCAGCGGGTTTCATTAAAAGAACTTATCTATCAACAGATCCCATAATGACATCTATTGAACCAAGGATTGCCATGATATCGGCAATTTTGGCACCTTTAAGAATATGGGGCAATATTTGCAAATTATTTAAATCAGCTGCTCTGATTTTAAATCTCCATGGGGTAACTTCATTATTTCCTTGAATAAATACACCTATTTCTCCTTTGCCGGACTCTAATCTTGTATATAATTCTCCGTTTGGAATTTTAAAAGTTGGAGCAACCTTCTTAGCTACATATTGATAGTCAATACCAAATATTTCACTTTTCTTATCTTCAGTCGCCATTCTTTGAGCTTCTAAATTTTCTGTTGGACCACCTGGAATCATTTTGCATGCTTGGCGAATGATGCTTAGTGATTGTCTCATCTCTTCAACTCTTACTCGATATCTCGCATAACAATCTCCTTCTTTTTCTGAAGCAATCTGCCAATCAAAATCATCATAACATTCGTAACTATCGACTTTCCTTAAATCCCAGGAAACTCCAGAAGCTCTAAGCATTGGCCCAGACAAAGACCAATTAATTGCCTGATCTCTTTGTATTGTTCCGAGACCTTCAATTCTTTTTCTAAAAATTGGATTATTTGTGATTAATTTTTCGTATTCATCTATCTTAGGACCGAACCAATCACAAAAATCTAAACATTTTTCTAACCATCCATATGGAAGATCACATGCTACACCACCTATCCTAAAGAAATTGTTATTTATTAGCCTTTGTCCAGTAGCAGCTTCCCAAAGATCATAAATCATTTCTCTTTCTCTAAATATATAGAAAAATGGAGTTTGAGCTCCTACGTCTGCCAAAAAGGGACCAAGCCATAAAAGATGATTAGCAATACGATTAAGTTCCAACATAAGAACTCTGATGTAACTTGCTCTTTTAGGAACTGGGATGTTAGCTAATCTTTCAGGAGCATTTACTACAATAGCTTCATAAAACATTCCTGCTGCGTAGTCCATTCTGCTTACATAAGGGACATACATTACATTTGTCCTATTTTCAGCTATTTTCTCCATTCCTCTATGTAAATATCCAATTACTGGCTCACAATCAATGACATTCTCACCATCAAGAGTAACAACTAACCTTAAAACTCCATGCATTGAGGGATGGTGAGGGCCAAAATTGACCACCATTGGTTCTGTTCTAGTCTCTAGCTGAGCCATTCGAAATTTAACTTCTAAACAAATCTTAGTCGAAAGTTATGCAAACTGACCTATCTGATTCATCTTTTTTCAATCATAAATCAGTTATGACAGATGAGATAATGGCCTCTTTAGAGCATTATCCATTAATAAATAACAACCAACTTAAAGGAATAGACGCAACTTTAGGCGGAGGAGGGCACTCTTATCATTTATTGAGAAAATATTCGGATTTAAATATAATTGGACTTGATCAAGATCCATTCGCAAGAATATCAGCATCAAAAAAACTTGATGAATTTAAAAATAGGATTGATATAAGGGCTTCAAATTTTGCTGATTTTGTACCAAAAGAAAAAGTTTCTTTTGTGATCGCAGATCTTGGAGTAAATAGTAACCAAATTGATGACCCTAAAAGAGGATTTAGTTTCCAAAAAGACGGTCCACTTGATATGCGCATGAATCCTCTTCTTGAGGTTGATGCAGAGAAATTAATTGAGGCTTTAAATGAAAAAGATCTTGCTAATCTAATTTATCAATATGGAGACGAGAGATTATCAAGAAAGATTGCTAGGAAAATAAAAATGGATTTAAAGGAAAATGGGAAATATTCTGGGACAAAAGAGTTAGCTTATTCTATTGCAGGCTGCTTCCCACCAAAACAAAGACATAAAAAAATACACCCAGCAACAAGAACATTTCAAGCACTAAGAATTGCTGTTAATAAAGAAATTGAAGTATTAGAAAAATTTTTACAAGTTGTTCCTGAATGGCTTTTGCCAGGGGGTATTATTTCTATTATAAGTTTTCATTCCCTGGAGGATAGATTAGTTAAAAGTTCTTTTAAGAATGATAATAGACTAAAAAACCTGACAAAAAAACCAATAATTCCCTCCGAACAAGAAGTCGAACAAAATAAAAGAGCTAGAAGTGGAAAATTACGAATTGCTCAATTAAATTAAGGAGACAATATATGTTAAAGAGCAAATAATTTCTAACGTAATGATTTGATCGTATTTGTAAGAGTATGAATTGCTTGTTCTATATCTTTTGAATTAGTGCTTAATCCAATACTTAGTCTTATTGAAGATTCTGCTTCTTTAAAAGATCTACCTAAGGCAAGTAAAACATGAGATGGCTCACCATTACTGCACGCCGATCCACTAGAACAAATTATTTTGGATTTTAAAAGTTTATGAAATTTTGCTCCGTTTACATCTAATACAGTCAGATTTAAGTTGTGAGGTAATCTTTGATTAATCGAGCCATTAATTAATAAACCAGAATTATTTTCTAACAAACCCTTTAAAAGGTTATTTCTATACAAAAGTAATTTCTCAGCGTTATTTTTCTGATTAAAAACTGCCATCTCTATTGCTTTAGCAAAGCCAACTACTAAAGGGAGAGGTAAGGTACCAGATCTGAGACCATATTCCTGCCCTCCTCCAACAATTAAAGGCTCAAGAGTAATATCTTGATCAATCAAAAGAAGTCCTATCCCCTTGGGACCATAAATTTTATGAGAACTCATAGTTATCATATTTACATCTGATAGAAGATTATCTAACTCGACATAACCTAAACATTGTGCAAAATCAGAGTGAAAAGTTATTCCTCTCAATTTACAAATCCTTGAAATATTCTCTATAGGTTGAATAACTCCTATTTCGTTATTTGCCATCATGACACTTACCATAAACGTATCTTCTCTAATATTCTTTTTAAACTGTGATTCTGAAATTATGCCATCTCTTTCCGGAGTAATTTCTGTAACTTTAAATCCCTCTTTTTTGAGTTGGTTTAGGGGCTCAAGTACAGCTTTATGCTCCGTTTTTAAGGTAATAATATGTCCATAATTCCCTGTTTTTTTGTGGTAATTTCTTGCAAAACCTAATAAAGCTAGATTATTAGATTCTGTTGCCCCACTGGTAAAAATAATCTTTTTATTACTAAGAAATAAATTTTGTTCTATGTTTTCTCTTGAGGCTTCCAATATAGCGTTTGCGTTGATACCCGCCAAATTAGATTTACTTGAGGGATTAGAGAATATCTCACTCCAAAACGGTTTCATAGAATCAACAACATCTTTAGAGCAAGGAGTTGAAGATTGATAGTCTAGTAGTATAGGAGTTGATAGCATTGTATTTAGTATATAAAATTCTCATTATTACTAGAAAATCAAATTTAAGAATTTAAAAAATGAATGAAATTAATCAAATAAATAATGAACCAGTAAGAAAATCAAGAATTTTATTAGTTGATGATGAGCCTGGTTTAAGAACAGCTGTTAAAACATTTCTAGAAGATGAAGGCTTTGAAATATTTATTGCAGTTGATGGAGAGGATGGTTGGGAAAAAGCTCAAACAATTTTTCCCGATTTGATAATTAGCGACATTATGATGCCACGAGCTAACGGTTATGCTTTATTAGAAAAAATTAGGGAGGATGAAAAATTAGGAGGTACCCCAGTTATTTTTCTAACTGCAAAAGGAATGACCCTAGACAGAACTGAAGGTTATCTTGCAGGAGTTGATGATTATATTTCCAAACCTTTCGACCCCGATGAATTGGCTGCAAGAGTCAAAAATGTAATCAATAGACAAGAACGTATGCTCAAAGAAGCAGCACGATTCGCAGATATTGATGTAAGCAAAATGGCGAAGCAAATAACTGAAATAAAATCTATGCTCACAGACCAAAATCCGACTAATTCCGAAAGCAAGATAAATCTTCCTAGTTTTACTCCAAGAGAAGCAAGTGTACTTCAACTGGTAGCAGAAGGACTAATGAACAAGGAAATTGCAAGACAGCTTGAAACATCTATTAGAAATGTGGAAAAATATGTAAGTAGACTTTTCATCAAGACAGGTACATCTAGCCGAACCGAATTAGTCCGTTATGCACTTGAAAATCATTTAGTAAAGTAGATTATTTGATTCTTTCGAATTCAATTAGTTTTGAAAAATAAAAAGGGGCTTGATTTAATTTCTTTTGAACCACATTAAATCCTTTTTCTTTAGCAGCATTAATAATTCCCTTCTCTTTCAATGTATAGGCTCTTGTAGTTTTACTTGGCCCAGGAAATAATTTTCCAATATTTTTTAGAACAGCAAGAACTGGAGTATATGGAGCAAAGCTTACGATAAGTTTTTCTTTGCTTAAGTCACACAGATGTTGGACCATTTCCTCTGCAACTGGTTGAGGATAATGAATAAACACATCTAAACAAACTACAACATCAAATAAACCTTTTAATTTTTCCAAATCACAGACTTCATATTTGATCTTACCTTGATTCAAACCTAATTCATTGATGCGTTTCTTTGTTTCTTTAATCATTTCAGAAGAAATATCGCTTACCTGTAATTCTTTTATACCTAGTCTAAGTAATGGGATCGACAGACTACCAACACCACAACCTGCATCACAATAACTTTTTTTTGTCAGTTCAGGATAATTTTTAATATATGAGACTACATCATCTACAGTTTTTTGATGTCCTTTCCTAATATTTTTCTGAACTGTATTAATTTCATCAGATTTGCTGTAAATTTTATTCCATCTTTCAAAGCCAGTACCATTAAAATATTCGCGAACTTCACTTTTTTCGATAATCTTATTTGTCATCATAATATTTATAAGAAAATTTCTTCTTTTTATATTAACTAACTGGCACCAAATTAATTGCACGCCATTATAGGAAAGAATTGATTTGTTATTTTGTCAGAATTGAATTCTAAAGATATTTATAAAATCGCCGTCGTAATGGGCAGTGATTCAGATCTAATTACATTGAAACCTGCCATTGACGTTTTAAGAGAATTTGGAATAAAAACTGAAGTTTGTATACTCTCTGCCCATCGAACACCTATTGAAATGATTGAATATGCAAAAAATGCAGAATCAGAAAATATAAAAGTAATAATTGCCGGTGCTGGTGGTGCTGCTCATCTTCCAGGAATGCTGGCATCCATAACTTGCATTCCTGTAATTGGAGTACCAGTAGAGAGTAAGACACTTAAGGGTATTGACTCTCTTTTATCAATTGTTCAAATGCCCGCTGGGATTCCAGTAGCAACAGTTGCAATTAATGGAGGTCAGAATGCTGGATTGTTGGCAATAGAGATGATCAGTTTATTTGATGAATCCATAAAGAAAAATTTAAAAGAATTCAGAGAAAATCTTCATACACAGGTAAGAACAAAAAATAGTAAGTTATCAACTATTGGACCTGACAAATATCTTCAATAATAATGAACTAATATTTTCTATTAGGCCTTTTTAAGAAAGTTTTCTTTTTTCAGGTAGTTAACAACTTTTTCAACGGAAACATTTAAATCTAACGAACCTGTATCAACAACAATTTCTGGATTATGAGGAGCTTCATATGGACTAGAAATCCCTGTAAATTCCTTAATTTCACCCAAACGAGCTTTCTTATATAGACCTTTAGTATCCCTATTTTCGCAAACTGCAATATCAGCAGCACAATAAACTTCAATAAAATCCTTAGATCCAATAATTTTTCTCACCTTATCTCTATCGCTAATAAATGGCGAAACGAATGCTGTAATAGTTATTATCCCAGCATTCATAAATAAATTCGCAACTTCTCCAATTCTTCTTATATTTTCTTCCCTATCTTCATCCGAAAAACCAAGATCTTTGCATAAACCGTGTCTAATATTATCTCCATCCAATACATAAGTCGAAAAACCATCTAAGTGTAAAACTTCATTTAAAGCGTTGGCCAAAGTACTTTTACCAGAACCAGATAAACCTGTAAACCAGATAACCATACCTTTATGACCTCTCATTTTCTCTAACTTTTCTCTATCAATAGTTAAATTGTGCCACTTTATATTTGTTGACTTTGTTTGATCTTGTTCTTTCATTTTTTGCATCATCAAGATTAAAAACCTATCCTAACCTTTGCTTCATAAATTATGAAATCCCTCTTTACGAAGAAACTCAATAGCTTTCGATACCATATCACCCTGTAATTGGATATTTCCATCAATTAATATTCCTCCAGTACCACAAAAAACTTTAATTTTTTTTAGTAATTCTTTTAATAAAATTTCATCCTCATTACCTAAACCTCTAATTAAAGTTATGGTCTTGCCCTTTTTACCTTTTTTTTGTTTTGAAATATTTATTTTTGATCTTTTAGTAAAAGTATCTACCTTAGCTGTTTCTTCAGATTTTTTTTCTTGATTATCAAATTCAATCCAATTCTTTTTTCCCATTATTTTAAATATAATCTATAGTTAGTTAATACTTATTCTATAAAAAAAGTGGTAAGTACATTTTCTCGCAAAGATCAGACCTATAAAAATGACGATTTAAATCAACCCTCCAAAGAGGGGAGATTTGGAAAATATGGTGGCCAATATGTTCCTGAAACGCTAATGCCTGCTCTTTTTGAACTTGAAACAGCTGCATCTAATGCATGGAAAGATAATCTTTTTGTAGAAGAATTAAACCATCTACTTAAGACTTATGTAGGAAGAGAGACACCACTTTATGAAGCAAAAAGACTTACTGAGCATTACGAAACTAAAAAGGCAACTCCTAGAATATGGCTTAAAAGAGAAGATTTAAATCATACTGGTGCTCACAAAATTAATAATGCCCTTGGACAAGCTTTATTGGCAATTAGAATGGGTAAAAAAAGAATAATTGCAGAAACTGGAGCAGGTCAGCATGGAGTAGCTACTGCTACTGTTTGTGCGAGATTTGGCTTGAAATGTATTATCTACATGGGTGCTGAAGACATAAAAAGGCAATCCCTTAACGTTTTCAGAATGAAACTTCTAGGAGCTGAAGTTAAAGTTGTAAACTCCGGAACTGCCACACTTAAGGATGCTACTAGTGAAGCCATTAGAGATTGGGTTTCTAATGTCGAAACCACACACTATATTTTAGGATCTGTTGCCGGCCCACACCCTTTTCCAAAGATTGTGCGAGATTTTCATGCAGTTATAGGTGAAGAAACTAAAAAACAATGTTTGGAATCATTTGGATCTTTTCCCGATATTTTGCTTGCTTGTGTAGGTGGGGGATCAAATGCAATGGGGCTTTTCCATCCTTTTGTCAAAGAAACTTCTGTGCGTCTCATTGGAGTTGAAGCCGCAGGAAGCGGAGTTGATACTGACAAACATGCTGCAACTATCACTAAAGGGTCAGTTGGAATTTTGCATGGATCAATGAGTCTCCTCTTACAAGATGATAATGGTCAAGTACAAGAAGCTCACTCAATAAGTGCAGGGTTAGATTACCCTGGAGTAGGACCTGAACATAGCCATTTGAAAGATATAGGTAGAGCAGAATATGGATCAGTCACAGATCAAGAAGCTTTAGATGCATTGAGACTTGTTAGTGAACTAGAAGGGATTATACCTGCACTTGAAACTTCCCATGCCTTTGCTTGGTTAGATAAATTATGTCCTACTCTCGAAAAAGATACTCATATAGTCATTAATTGCTCTGGTAGAGGCGACAAAGATGTTAATACTGTTGCATCATCATTAGATATTTAATCAATACCTTGGAATTGATGGGTCAATATATCTGCTCCATCCATCAATACCTTCCTCCAAATTCCATATTTCTCTCACAAAATTATTATCCAAGCACCATTGAGAAAAATTATAACTTCTTATTCCTGCATGACAGGTAACTACAATCTCTCTGTCTAATAAACCAGCAAATATTTCTTCAACGTATTCAGATGTGACTTTACTAATTGGTATATGTAAAAATTCTTTTGAGAAACGAGCAAGTTCAAGCTCTGACTGTTCTCTTACATCAATCAAAACTGGATCTTCTTTCTCAGAATTAAACCAATCATTGAGACTAGAAGCATTTATAGATTTTGGATAACTTCCCAATTTATAGTATAAATTACGTGTTATTTACAATTTAATAAATTAAGTTGCAGTAAGAAGTTTATTGTTAAAAATAAAAATAAACATTGATAATGAAACTTAGAGTATTAGCAATAGTACTATTATTATCCTTATTACTTTTTTTTGGTTTTAAAATAGTTTCTTCTAATAAAAATAAGGATCAAAGTACAAATATTGAACAACTAAATATCCTAAATTATGTACCTGAAAACAATAAATTATTATTTATTTCAAATTTAGATAATTTTAATATTGTAAATAATAATAAAAAAGATAAAAATCCAACAAATCAAGATAACTTTGCTTTAATAAAAGACTCTATATTAGATTACTTAGGTATAGATCTAGGCAACAATCAATTAGAAGATATCTATAATAACGAGCTTATAATCTCAACTTTTGAAAATAATAAAAAGCTTAACGATGATATTTTGATTGTTTTTAAAATTAAGCCAGAAAAAACAATAGACGATTTATTAAATTTGCCTAATAAAATTGATCAGATTGATGAGATAATTACTATTAATAGAGAAAACAAAATAAATTTCCTTAACTTTATATACCGGACCGAAGATAATTATATAATTGCCTCATCAGATAAAAAATTGATCAAAAATAGTATTAGCTCTAATAGTAATTTTAAAGAAAAAAAATTTCAATATGAGGGAGAACTTTTTGGACTCAAAGATCAAAAAAATATATTACTCACAAAGAAATTTGGGGGAAGTATATTTTTTGATAAAGAATTTTTTACTGATAAAAATGAGGATATTGTAGCTACAACATTTGACTTAAAGAATAAACATTTAATTTTAAAATCATATTTATTAAATAATAAAAAAAATATTGATATTCTTGCTTATGATAAGTTTATAAATAAAGAATATACGAATAAAGATAATCCTCAATTTTCAATTTTTACTGAAATAAAAAATTTTAAAAAATATCTAAAACCTTTAATAAATAATTTTGAACTAAGTTTTTTTGAAGAATTTAACCAAAATACAAATAAAAACATCTTGATTCTCAATTCAAAAAAAGATTGGCTTTTTACATTTGAAAAAAATAATGAAAATCAATTTGATTTAAGTGCTTTAAAAAAACTAAAAGATTTTAATAAATATACTTTGAAACAAAATGAAGATATTTACTCAATATATTCCAGAGATATTCTTGAAGAAAAAAACGATGCAATAAAACAAATAACTTTTGAAAATATCTATTCAATAGAATCAGGAGGTTTGCAATTCATAAGCAATTTTTTAATAGATAGTAAAAAACTAGAAGCAATCTCAGAAAAATTTTTCAACCTAAAAAGTTATAAAGATAAATCTACTTTTCTTTATGCAAAAGTTGATATCAAAGATGAGAATTCCAATAAAATTAGATATTTACCTGATTTGGAAGATCTTAATTTTCTTATTAAAAATGTTTTAAAAATATCAAATGAAGAATATCTAGAAATCATAAGTCAATCTTTTCCAGATAAAAATCCAATTCTTTATACACAAACAAGTTTAAAAATACCTTAACAAGGTTATTCAAATAAGCCTCAAAGACAATCATTTGAAATTTTTGTGAAGTTAATAAGTTATGGTTAATTAAAAATTATTTGACTATCTTTAATCTATAAGTACTTGATATTGAATTAAGCAATTGGACAATAAAAAACTAATTTTAAAACCAGGATTAGAGGGTGTCCCAGTTACTAATTCATCTATCTGTGATATTGATGGCAACAAAGGTAAATTATTGTACAGAGGGTACTCCATTGAGGAACTATCCAAAAAAAGCAGTTTTTTAGAAACTGCTTACCTATTGATTTGGGGTGAATTGCCTACCGCTATTCAACTTAGAGATTTTGAACAAGAAGTTCAGATGCATCGAAGGTTAAGTTTTAGAGTCAGAGATATGATGAAATGTTTCCCTGCAACGGGTCATCCCATGGATGCTCTTCAATCTAGTGCAGCTTCTTTAGGATTATTCTATTCACGTAGAGCAATAGATGACCCTAATTACATCTACAACGCGGTAATAAGACTAATAGCAAAAATTCCCACAATGATTGCTGCGTTCCAGCTTATTAGAAAAGGACAAGACCCAATTCAACCTAGAGATGATTTAACTTACTCATCAAATTTTCTTTACATGTTGACTGAAAAAGAACAAGATCCCATAGCTGCAAAAGTTTTTGATAGGTGTTTAATTCTACATGCCGAACATAGTTTAAACGCAAGTACATTTAGCGCTAGAGTTACTGCAAGTACTCTTACAGACCCATATGCTGTCATCGCCTCTGCAGTAGGAACTCTAGCTGGACCACTGCATGGTGGAGCAAATGAGGATGTGATTGCAATGTTAGAAGAGATTAAAAGCCCAGAGAATGCTGGTTCTTTTTTGGATAATGCAATAAAAAATAAAAGTAAGGTAATGGGCTTCGGCCACAGAGAATATAAAGTCAAAGATCCAAGAGCAATAATTCTTCAAAAACTTGCAGAAGAGCTTTTTATTAGATTTGGAGCAGATGAAATGTATGAAGTTGCTAAATCACTTGAGGCAGAGGCAATCCCAAGACTTGGACCTAAGGGTATATTCCCTAACGTGGATTTTTATTCTGGTCTTGTTTATAGAAAACTTGGTATTCCTCGTGATTTGTTTACTCCAATTTTTGCCATATCAAGAGTAGCTGGTTGGTTAGCTCATTGGAGAGAGCAACTTGGAGCAAATAGAATTTTCAGACCATCACAAATCTATACAGGCTCAGCACCAAGAAATTGGATCAGCCTAGAAAATAGAGAATAATATTTGCGGCTTTTCAAAAAAAAACACACATATTGTTTGTGAAGAGTTAATCTATTAAGTAAATAACAAAAAAATTTTGGAATACGGATTAGATCTCGAATATAGTTTTAATGAATTCTTAAAAGGTTTTGGCCTCTCCAGCGAAATCGCACATATAATTTGGTTACCTCTACCTATGCTTTTGGTTTTGGTAGCGGCAGTTGTTGGCGTTTTAGTAACAGTTTGGCTTGAAAGAAAAATATCTGCTGCCGCTCAACAAAGAATAGGGCCCGAATATGCAGGAGCGCTTGGTGTCCTCCAACCAATTGCAGATGGTCTCAAGTTACTTGTTAAAGAGGACATTATTCCTGCTAAAGCAGATGGAATACTATTTACTGCAGGACCTATATTAGTTCTTGTCCCTGTGATTCTTTCATGGCTAATTGTTCCTTTTGGACAAAACCTTTTAATAAGTAACGTTGGTATTGGAATTTTCCTTTGGATCGCTTTAAGCAGTATTCAGCCAATTGGCCTTCTTATGAGTGGATATGCATCAAATAATAAGTATTCTTTATTAGGAGGTTTAAGGGCAGCAGCTCAATCAATAAGTTATGAAATTCCTTTAGCTTTATCTGTACTGGCTATAGTACTAATGACAAATTCTCTAAGTACTATTGACATTGTCAACCAACAAAGTGGAGCTGGAATCCTAAGTTGGAATATATGGAGACAACCAGTTGGTTTTATAGTCTTTTGGATTTGTGCTCTTGCAGAATGTGAGAGACTTCCATTTGACTTACCAGAAGCTGAAGAAGAATTAGTTGCAGGATATCAAACTGAATATGCAGGGATGAAATTCGCATTGTTCTATCTTGGTAGTTACATTAATTTAATACTTTCAGCTTTATTGGTATCAATACTTTACTTAGGCGGATGGGGTTTTCCTATTCCAGTTGAATTGATAGCTAAGTTTCTAAATTTGCCCATCAATGCACCCTTCATACAAGTTTTCACTGCATCAATAGGAATTGTTATGACTGTATTAAAAGCATATCTTTTAGTTTTTATTGCAATACTATTACGTTGGACAACTCCTAGAGTAAGAATCGATCAACTTTTAGATTTAGGATGGAAGTTTCTTCTTCCAATTTCTCTTGCTAATCTTTTGATAACTGCGGGATTAAAACTTGCATTTCCGCAATTCTTTGGTGGTTAAATTTAAGTAAAAATACTTAAATTTAAAATTAATCCACTAAAATAAACTAACTAAGTAAATTTTTCAAAATGAACAATTTTCTTCAACAAATAAATAGCTATATCAAAGAAGCATTTAATGCTGGCAAATATTTATATAATGGCTTATCAGTAACTTTTGATCATCTGCGAAGAAGACCTGTTACTGTCCAATATCCATATGAAAAATTAATACCTTCTGAAAGATATAGAGGAAGAATACATTATGAATTTGATAAATGCATAGCTTGTGAAGTTTGCGTGAGAGTATGTCCCATCAATCTACCAGTAGTTGATTGGGTGATGAATAAAGAAACCAAAAAAAAAGAACTTAGAAACTATTCTATAGACTTTGGAGTTTGTATATTTTGCGGAAATTGTGTTGAATATTGTCCAACCAATTGTTTATCAATGACCGAAGAATACGAATTAGCTACTTTTGACAGACATAATCTGAATTTTGATAATGTTGCACTTGGGAGACTACCCACAAATGTCACAACAGATCCTTCAGTTAAACCTCTAAGAGAACTTGCCTATCTTCCTAAAGGTGTCATGGACCCTCATGAAATTCCAGCTTCAGATACTAGAGTTGGTAAATTACCTGAAGAAGTCTATGATTGGATGAAACCCGAATCCAATGAAAATAAAGATATAGTTTCTAATCCAAACAATTAATTTCCATTAATTTATGTCCATTGCAATAACAACTCAATTTATTTGTTTTACAGTTTTATCTCTAGTTATCCTTATTGGAGCACTTGGTGTTGTATTGCTTGAAAGTATTGTTTACTCAGCATTTCTTCTTGGAGGAGTTTTCATGAGCGTGGCAGGATTATATCTTCTTTTGAATGCAAGTTTTGTTGCTGCAGCACAAGTTTTAGTTTATGTAGGTGCAGTTAATGTATTAATAATTTTTGCAATAATGCTAGTCAATAAAAAAGAAGATTTAAAGCCCATAAATGACATTAAATCAAGAAGAATCATATCAACAACAATATGTTTAACCCTGCTGAGCCTTTTAATAAGAGTTGACTTGACTAATGTATGGAGCCTATCGAGTCCTCAAAACTCTATAGGAGAAGAATCAACTATCAGAATTGGTGAACATCTATTTAGTGATTATTTACTCCCATTTGAAGTAGCTTCAGTTTTACTTTTAATGGCAATGA
Organism: Prochlorococcus sp. AG-347-J20; assembly: GCA_003281485.1. Taxonomy (GTDB): domain Bacteria; phylum Cyanobacteriota; class Cyanobacteriia; order PCC-6307; family Cyanobiaceae; genus Prochlorococcus_A. The sequence goes on from QCBW01000004.1 coordinate 46,651, forward strand.
TTGGAGCTATTGTTTTAGCTAGAAGAGATGTAATGAGCAAAGATATTTCCACTGGATTACCTGTTGACCAAGAATTAATTGAAAAAAAAGCAGAACCATTACTTACAAATAAAAACTAACTTTTCACCTTTCTTATTATGCATTTAGAATCAATTCCTATTCAAGCATTTTTAATAGTATCTTCAGCTCTATTCTGCATTGGAATTTGGGGATTATTAAATAGCAGAAATGCAGTAAGAGTTCTTATGAGCATTGAATTAATGCTCAATGCGGTAAATATAAACTTAATGGCTTTTTCTTCCTATGTTGATAATAATTTAATTCAAGGACAAGTTTTTACAATTTTTGTGATTACTGTTGCTGCCGCAGAAGCAGCAGTTGGATTAGCTATCTTATTATCTCTTTATAGGAATAGAGTGACCGTAGATATGGAAAGTTTTAATTTATTAAAATGGTAAAACCACTAAATGAAACTATCATTAGTGCTTATTGTATATCGTTCAGATAGTTCTATAGCTCAAGAGGCTTCAAAATTCTGTGAAGAAGTTCTCAAGGTCAAAAATATAAAAGCAAACAGGATTGGAAGTGATTTTCGTAGAAACGATATAGAAAAATATCTTTGTAATCCAGATTTACAACCAGATATTGGCATAGTCCTTGGTGGGGATGGCACCTTCCTAAAATGCGCGAATACACTAGCAGACTATGATATCCCTTTATTGAGCATTAATATCGGAGGTAATTTGGGATTTCTTACTCAAGAAAAAGATTTTTTATTTGACAAGACTTTTATTGAGATCCTTGAAAAAGAAGACTACACAATTGACTTTCGAAATAGATTAAATTGTAAAGTTTGCATTAGTGGAACAAGTCGTGATAAAAAAATTATAAAAAGCTATGACGCCTTGAATGATTTTTATTTTAAATCTGTGGAAGAGGATATTTCTCCTACTAACCAAATACAAGTTGAAATAGATAACGAGAAGGTGAATGAATATAAAGGTGATGGATTAATTATATCTACAACTACAGGTTCAACAGCATACTCAATGGCTGCAGGTGGTCCAATTGTGCATCCTAGTATAGATGCAATGATAATTAACCCTATATGCCCAATGAGTTTAGCTAGTAGACCAATTGTTATACCTAATAAAAGCAAGTTAATAATTAAACCAGTAAAACAAAGTAATGGAGAAATTAAATTATGGAGAGACGGTTCTAAATGTATGACAATTAAGGAAACTTATTATTGCCAGATCAAAAAAAGTGAATCACCCTGCAAAATAATAAAGTTTAAACAAAGTACTAATTACTACAACACATTAATAAAAAAATTAGATTGGAAAGGTGATCTATCTAAAAAAAATCAGAAAAGTTAAATGGCGTTAGAAATAGAAAGACGATTTCTCATCAAAAATGATAATTGGAAAGAATTCATAAGTAAAAAAATGTCTATTGAACAAGGATACTTATCAAGAAGTTTAGATGATTGGATTATTAGGATAAGGTTTACAGGCAAAGATTTTAAAATTGCACTTAAGAAACATATCAAAAGCTTTACCAACTTTGAATTTGAGTACACTATTCCAAGAAAAGATGGTGAAAAAATAATGTCAAATCTCTCAAATATAATAAAAAAAGAAAGATTTTTTCTAGAAGTTGAAAAAAAGCCTTGGATTATCGATTGCTTTAAAGAAAAAAATTATCCACTTAAAATTGCTGAAATTGAACTAACCAACGAAGGAGAAGATTTAATTCTTCCTTCATTTATATCAAAAGAAATAACTGGATTGACACATTACTCTAATTTCAGTCTCAGTAACAAACCCTTTTCAGAATGGAATTAGATGTATTTGACAACTCTCAAAAATAACTAGTCAAAGGAACCATTCATCCTTTATATTTTCTTTATATTTATTAATAGATTTTGATTTCTTCATATGTATGGTCTTTACGACAAGGAAGGAATATTGAGATTTGTAGATCCAGACAAAGATGCATGCATTGCATATGCTGAACTCTTTGAATTAAGTTCTGCTAATTATTGTCTAATTGATCTAACTAACCATACAAAAAAAAGTTAAAGGTACTAATCTTGATCAGTTTCTGGAAGGGAGCAACAATTAAATCCGTCTCTGCAAATCTTTCCATTATCCATTGCCCAATTTAAAAGTGCTACTCTATTCTTTGAACCTGTTTTTGTAAACATATTACTTACATGATTATCAACAGTTCTTTTACTAATAGTAAGTTTTACCGCAATTTCTTGATTTGTAAGCCCATCAGCTACGAGATCAATGATTTCCATCTCTCTTGTTGAGAGACCCATCATATCAATGTTGTTTACTTCTTCTTCAACCATTTGCATTTAAACAGTTCCTTTTTTATATTAATTGAGTTTAGCAATCTCACTGCACTTTTTAACCTAATAGGAAACAAAAGCAATTGAAATCAAAACTTCAGCAAACTTTAGAAAAAAATTCTAAGGTAATAACAGCAGAGTTAATGCCGCCTAGAGGTGGAGACCCCATAAGATCTCTTAAGATAGCACAACTTTTGAAAGATAAGGTACATGCTGTTAACATTACCGACGGAAGCAGGGCTGTAATGAGAATGTGCAGCTTGGCAATGTCCAAACTATTACTGGAAAATGGGATAGAACCAATAATGCAAATATCTTGTAGAGATCGTAATAAAATTGCTTTACAATCTGACATTCTTGGAGCAAATGCTTTAGGTATTAAAAATATCTTATGTATTACAGGTGATTCAGTAAAAGCTGGGGATCAACAAGATGCTAAAGCAGTTCACCAGTTTGAATCAGTAAGATTACTTCAACAAATTCAGGCCTTTAATAATGGAATAGATCCTACTTTTGGGGAACTTCCCGATAAAAAAACATTTATATATCCGGGGGCAGCAGCAGATCCAAGTTGCAGAAATCAAAAAAGTTTAAAAAATAGAATAAAAAAGAAAAAAGAGGCTGGCGCTCAATTCATTCAAACCCAAATGGTTATGGAAAAAGAAAATTTAATAGAATTTTGCGAAAACATAGCCAAACCTTTAGAGATTCCTGTAATTGCTGGTGTATTTCTTTTAAAGTCTTACAAAAATGCTCTTTTTATAAACAAATATGTCCCAGGTGCAAACATCCCTGAAAATATATTAAATCGCCTTAAAGATGCCAAAAACCCCTTAGAAGAAGGTATTCAAATTGCAGCTGAACAAGCTCAAGAGTTTTTTAACAAGGCCAATGGAATTCATCTAATGGCAGTTAAGGCTGAACATTTAATCCCTGAGATTCTAAAAAGAGCTAATCTTAATCTGGAATATTAATCAAATCAGTTCCTAACAATTCTGCCATTGCTTTCTGTTGAGGGGATGGCTCAGTCATATCAGATCTTCTAGAATCTGTTATCAACCAATCCAAAGATGCATCTTGCAGATCGAAGTGATCTCCATTTTTATCCACACAGTAACGACCAAATACTAATTTATCCACTAGTCGAACACCCTTCCCAATTTTGGAATAATCAAAAATAATTGAATTATCAATTGTTGCACCTTCGCAAATACAACAACTTGGCCCAATCATCGCAGGTCCAATAATTGTCGCACCATCTTCAATTCTTGTCATCCCACCAATATATACTGGCCCAGTGATATTAACTGTATCCCAATTTGCAGCAACATTTAATCCTGTAAAAACTCCAGGTTTAATTTCTTTACCGGGTATCTCAACTTGTCTCACCTTACCTTTTAATACATTGCGAATAGCGCTCCAATAATCGGGAACTTTGCCAATATCCACCCATTCGAAATCCATAGGCAGTGCAAAAAATGGTAAATCCATTTCAACAAGTTTAGGGAAGAGATCAGCACCAATATCAAATTTTTCACCTGATGGTATGTATTTAAAAATTTCAGGTTCAAAAAGGTAAATACCCGTATTTATAGAGTCACCTAAAGCTTCATCTACAGATGGCTTTTCTTGAAAAGCCTTTATTCGACAATTACTATCAGAAACGACTACTCCATAACTTGATACTTGATCTTTAGTTACTTTTTTAGTTATTAAACTTGCAATTGCACCCTTCTCTTTATGTTTTTTAACTGCTTCAGTTAAATCTAAATCAACTAAGGCATCCCCACATAGCACAACAAAAGTTTCATCAAAGAATTTTTGAAAATCTTGAATTTTCTTTAATCCTCCTGCTGAACCTAAAGCATCTCCAATTAATTCTCCATCTTCAATTCTACCTTCAAAGCTATACGCTATCTCCACACCGAACCTTTGACCATCACGAAAGTAATTTTCAATTTCTTCGGCGAGGTGAGAAACATTAACCATAATTTCTTTAAAGCCATGCTCTTTTAACAATTCTAGAAGAAACTCCATTACAGGTTTTTGTAGAATCGGTATCATTGGTTTTGGAATAATATGAGTTATGGGCTGAACACGTGTACCTTTACCTGCCGCAAGTATCATTGCCTTCATGAATTCAAAACCCCTTTTTAAAGATTATACGTTATGACTATTAAGCTTCTAGACAGCAGAAGGATAGTTATTGGTTAAATCAAGATTTTCTATGGGTAATTGAGCTAAACCTCCATTAGGAATAATTCTTTTAATTTTAATTGGGCCATATAGTGAATTAATTTGTTTAATTTCAATTTTGTTTTCAGATGACAAAAATAACAAAGCCCAAAAGACACCAAGACGATCTTTATCTAAATCATGTTTTACAACTGTTTGCCATTTCTCAACTAAATACTCAAAATCTGTCCACTGTAATGCTTTTTCCCACCCTTCAATAAATTTTCCTAATGCTTTAGTAGTTTCTGGCAGTTTCTCTCGATGCGCTAATGATTTTACTTGCGAAATTAAAGCTTTATCAGAATATTTTTTATTTCTTTTTCTCTTCATTAGCAGAAGATCTTGAGTTTCTATAACTTCAGCAATAGATTCCAACTGACTTACCAGTTCTCCCAAAGTTGTAGTCCGTTTAAGTATCGGTTGTGCTATCGATCTTCTCCTTAGATATTTTTCAGGGTATTTGGGAATATCAAATTCTTGGTCAATCCAATCTTGATCATCCACTTCAAAATCATCTTCAAAATCTGAAGTATTTTCTTTAAAAACATCAGATTCCAAAACTTGAGCCTTTAGATTAACAAGTACGGAAGCAGCAAAAAAAGCCTCACTAGTCTCAGATAAATCCTTTTGATATGAATTTTGAAAATTTGATTTTTTTTCAATAGTTTGTGAATATTGTTCTAAAAAACTATCTATTACACTTATTACATCAATATCCCATGGATCAAGATCACCTTTCCCTGCAGCATCTTGAAGGAACTTAATCAATAATCTAGGACCTAATTGTGGCCTATCAATGGAATTTAAAGGAGGTATTTTTAAAGTTATAGATATCTACCCTTAAGATAACTTTTTAATGATTTAATGCCAAAGAATATTGCATTTATTTAAAAATTATATTGTTGGAGCTTTTAGAATGTCACCTTTTTTAGTTCCTGAAAAAATATTTGTTTTCACAGCACTTTCAACAGCAGTTAAATCCCTATCAACTAAGTTATTGATGGATGCAAGATAACTTTCAGTAACTAATCTTGGATATAAACCTATCCCAATTATTGGTAGAAGTAAACAAGCAATAATATAAACTTCCCTCGGTTCAGCATCAATAAGTTTTCGTTCCTCAGCTAATTTAGGATTTTCTTTACCAAAGAAAATTTCGCGTAACATTGAGAGGAGATAAATAGGAGTAAGTATTACCCCTATGGCGGCTAATGAGGCCATAACTACCCTAAAAGGGAGTGTATAAACTTCGTCAGTAACGAATCCTGTAAAAACCATTAATTCAGACACAAATCCACTCATGCCTGGCAGAGCAAGTGAGGCAAGGGAGCAGGCAGTCCATAGGGCAAACATGATTCTCATTTTTTGTCCTACACCACTCATTTCATCAAGTTTAAGAGTCTTAGTTCTGTCATAGGTCGCTCCAACAAGAAAAAATAAGCTAGCTCCAATTAATCCATGACTAACCATTTGTAACATTGCTCCGCTTGTTCCCAAGCTACTAAAACTTCCTATTCCAATAAGAACAAAACCCATATGACTAATAGAACTATATGCAATTTTTCTTTTGAGATTTCTTTGGGCAAAAGAGGTTAATGCAGCATAAATTATATTCACTACTCCCAAAACAATTAATAATGGTGCAAATTGAGCATGAGCAACGGGTAATAATTGAGCATTGAATCTCAAAAGTGCATACCCTCCCATTTTTAATAAAATTCCAGCTAAAAGCATATGAACGGGAGCCGTAGCCTCTCCATGAGCGTCTGGAAGCCACGTATGAAGTGGAACAATTGGAAGTTTTACTCCAAATGCAATTAGAAGACCGACGTAACAGAAAATTTGGAATTTTTGATTAAAGTCTTGAGCTGCCAAGTGAGAAAACTCAAAGTTAGGAATTGCTGTCCCATAGAAACCCATGGCCAAGGCTGCTAAGAGAATAAATATAGAACTGCCAGCTGTGTAAATAATGAATTTAGTTGCTGCATATTGTCTATTTTTACCACCCCATATAGCCAATAATAAATATACGGGAATTAACTCAAGTTCCCAAGTTAAGAAAAATAAAAGCATATCTTGAACTGCAAATACGGCTATTTGCCCTCCATCCATTACCAAAATCAAAAAGAAAAATAACTTTGATTTGAACTTGACTGGCCATGCAGCTAGAACTGCTAAAGCAGTTATAAAACTAGTCAATAATATAAGCGGCATTGAAATACCATCAGCACCAACAGACCAAGTGAGACCTAAATTAGGAAGCCAACTAATATTTTCTTTTAATTGAACATTTTCATTATTAATATCAAAGCCATTTATATACGAACCTACAGTTATTAAAAAAGTTATTAATGCAATAGTCAGTGCAAACCATCTGACCTCTTTCCCTTCTCCTTTATCTGGGAAAAAAGGTATTACAAACGCACTACCAATTGGAAACAAAATTGATGCAGATAGCCAAGGGAAATTAGACAACCCTGCTCCCAAAGTTCCCATCATTTGTGTCCCAAAATGTGTAAAAAAATAAGTACTCAATTTAATAAGAAATTTATCTTAAACAAAGTCTAGAAATTATCTGTATTTTTTCACCCCAATGAACAGTGAAGACACACAATTGTAATTAAGTTACTTGTGGAGATTAAAAACCAAATATAGCAACTAATAGAATTACCCCTCCAAATACAATAAGAGCATAAAATTGCGCCCTGCCAGTCTCAAAATATTTTAAGCCTTCCCCACTACCTAAAGTTAAAAGCCCAGTAAGATTGACAACGCCATCAACAACCTTAGAATCAACTTCTAAAACTTCTTTAGCAAGCTTTCTACTTCCCCTAACAAAAAGTTTATCGTTCAAATCATCTAAGTACCATTTATTTCTTAAAAATTGATTTATATTAGGAAACTTTTTAGCAAATAAAACTGACAAATTAATTCTTTTCACAAAATATGCCTGATAAGCAATAATAATTCCAGTAGATGCAATAATTACTGACGCTATCGCTAAAGGCAAAAATTCTTTTAATTCGAAAGCTTTTGCAGCAGTTTCTGCCTCTTCAGGATCTAGTAAAGTTGCAATCTTACTATCCCATGGAAATCCCATTAAACCTATTATTACTGAGGGCACAGCTAAAAATACCAAGGGGAATGTCATGGACCAAGGAGACTCATGTATAGAGCCTTGCTCTTGATGCTTTTCGTGCTCTTCTTGATTATCCTCATCAAGATTTGATTGAGAAGCAATTAAAATCTCTTTTTGTAATTCTTTATTCTCCCCCCTGAAATCTCCTTCAAACGTCAAGAAATAAAGTCTAAACATGTAAAAAGCAGTCATACCAGCTGTTAAAAACCCTACAAACCAAAAAGCTGGAAATGATATAAATGCATTTCCGAGTATCTCGTCTTTACTCCAAAAACCTGCTAAAGGAGGAATACCACTAATTGCTACACAGCCAATAAAAAATGTTGATGATGTATAAGGCATTTTTTTTCTTAAACCACCCATCAATCTCATGTCTTGAGCCAATACAGGCTGATGTCCAACAACCTCTTCCATAGCATGTATTACAGAACCAGATCCCAAAAATAGCATCGCTTTAAAGCAAGCATGAGTAATCAAATGAAAAATTCCTGCTACGGGAGCTCCACAACCCATCGCAAGCATCATATAACCAAGCTGAGAAACAGTGCTATAAGCTAAACCTTTTTTAAGATCCATTTGAGTCAAAGCAATAGAAGCGCCTAAAAAACAAGTAATGGTTCCAACTAAAGCAATAATGAACTGAATAGAGGGAAATAATACATAAAGAGGTTGTAATCTAGCCACTAAAAATATACCTGCTGCAACCATTGTTGCTGCATGAATAAGTGCAGAAATAGGAGTGGGTCCCTCCATCGCATCAGGTAACCATACGTGAAGAGGAAACTGAGCAGATTTTGCCATTGGTCCTAAAAAAACTAAAAAACAAAGGAGTAAAGCAGCCCAAATGGGTATTGAATTATCGGATAATGACTGAGATATTCCCGTAGCAATTTCATTAAAATCAAAACTATTAGTTGCCCAAAATAGACCAAGAATACCAAGTAATAATCCAAAATCACCTACTCTGTTCACTACAAATGCTTTCTGTGCAGCGTGGGCAGCTCCTTCTCTGTCGTACCAAAAACCAACCAATAGATAAGAGCACATTCCAACTAATTCCCAAAAAACGTAAATCTCTAACAAATTTGGACTAATTATTAATCCCATCATTGAACTACTGAATAAGGCTAAATATGTAAAAAATCTGACATAACCCTTATCATGCGCCATATAACCATGAGAGTAAATCATCACAAGCAATGTAATGGTAGTGACTAAAGCAAGCATTACACTACCCAAAGGATCAAGGATAAAGCCCATTGGAATTGTAAAATCTCCAGCATTTGCCCATACAAATAATTTCTCTACAGATTGAAAACCGTTAATTTGTTCAATCAGAGCTTTATAACTGATTACTGCAGAAATACCAACGAAAGAAATGAGACCTATAGAAACAATTTCTCTAGAATTATTAATTTTTTTGTTAATGCTAATAAGTCCTAAACCAGAAAGAACCGCTCCAATAAGCGGAAAAACAGGAATTAACCAGGCAATTTCTGAAGCTTGAGGCATTTTTTAAAGAATTTATAATTAGATTTTAAACTGTCAATTGAGAAATTCCGACAAAAATGATGAATTAAATGTTTTAACAGCAATATTTATATACTGATGCGACCACCAAAGGAATCCAACTGCAATCAATATTCCAAGTTGAGATAGCTTAAAAAATTCATTTATTTTAATTTTTTGCCTTCCTTCAAGTATTGCTACAAATGGGACTATGGAAGTATTTTGCTTGAACTTTTCAAATTCTTCTCCAAATCTTTTTTCTAGTCTCTTATCCCCATGCCAAATAGCAAAAAGATGATGCAAAATTAAGCCAATAGAGGTCACTAATGTAAATGAAGTGCCAATCCATAAAGTATGGGCAATACACCAAATTATCTGACCAAATGCTTGTGGATGTCTAGTAATTCTCATTATTCCAGTGCCGTAAATTCGGACTTTAGGTTTTAATACTGAAGGAATTTCCAACAAATTATATGTGGCGGGATATAAAAATAAAAAACTTATTGCAGTTAAAATCCAAACTACTACGAATATGAAATTACTTCCTTGAAAATTCCACAATCTAATTCCGTCATATCTGTGAGCTAAAAAATAGCTAATCAAGATAATTGCAGATGGCAAACTTACAGAAACAAAACATAAACGCCATAACCTTGGCCCCATCATAGATTCTGCCTTAACTCTCAAAGCGGCTCCACCACTATGAATTATTGCAAAAATCAAAATCAATAAAAGGATGACAATAGAAGTTTCGTGAATCTCCATAAACTAAGATTATTCAAATAAATTAATCCTTAACAAGAAAGCTTATTAGTACTAGAATTATAAATAACTGTAGGCACAATAGATGCCAGAATTACCTTTTACTCTAGACCAATTAAGAATATTAAAAGCTATAGCAGCTCAAGGAAGTTTTAAAAAAGCTGCTGATTTGTTGTATGTAACCCAACCTGCTGTAAGTTTACAAATACAAAACTTAGAAAAACAACTTGAAATAACTATTTTCGATAGAGGAGGTAGAAAAGCTCTCTTAACTGAAGCAGGGAGACTACTACTTGAATATTGCGAACGAATCTTGAATCAATGCGATGAAGCTTGCAAAGCTATTGAAGATTTAAATAGTTTAAAAGGTGGGACGCTTGTTGTCGGAGCCAGTCAAACAACAGGAACTTATTTAATGCCTAGAATGATAGGACTATTTAGACAAAAATACCCTGAGGTATCTGTTCAACTTCAAGTTCACAGTACTCGAAGAACCGGATGGAGCGTTGCAAATGGACAAATTGACTTAGCAATTATTGGAGGACAATTACCTAGCGACTTAGAAAACTTACTTCAAATAATTCCATACGCTTCAGATGAATTAGCACTAGTCTTGCCATCTAAACATGTTCTTTCTAACAAAAAAGAACTTCTAAAAGAAGATTTATATAAGCTCAATTTTGTAACGTTAGATTCTCAATCAACAACAAGAAAAGTTGTAGACAAACTTCTTCAAGATTCTGGACTTGATATTCATAGATTAAAAATTGAGATGGAACTTAACTCTCTTGAAGCGATCAAAAATGCGGTTCAGTCAGGTCTTGGAGCTTCTTTTTTACCTGTCGTTTCAATTGAAAGAGAATTAGAAGCTGGGACAATCCACAAAGCATTCGTTGCTGACTTAGAGGTTAAAAGAGAACTCAAGCTAATTACAAATCCCTCAAGATACACCTCAAGAGCATCTGAAGAGTTTAAGAAAAATATTTTGCCACAATTTGCAAGTTTAGAGAGCCCATTAAGGAAATTGTAGAGTTTTCAGAACTGAATTGCTTCTCTATTGATTCCTACTCCCCCATCTTCGGCTTGTCCATCTCCTTTTATTATGAATTTATTTTCATTTACATCAGTCTGATAAACACACTTAACGATTGGTTTATCTCTTATGGATCCAATATATGCAAAGGTATTCATCCTTTGCTTACATTCTCTTACATCTTCATTGCTGATGGCTCCTTGTTTTTGTAAAACTGTCCAATTCTCCCTTCTTATTACGCAACCAGGTTGAAGGGCTGGTTGTGTAACAAAACTAGTTGATGGATTCAGAGTGGTATACATTTCAACATCAATTACAAAAGCGCTTGCTCCCCACTGTCTACAAAATTCAGGATCTGGAACAGCCATATCTAATTGTTGTTGACTAGCTATATTGCCTTGTCCTCCATCTGTTGTACTAGTAATTGCGCTACCAATTCCAACTCCTAGAATTAAGACTCCAGCAAGAACAGCTATTGTTCCTGTATTGAAATTAATTTTTTGATCAGAAGAAGTAGGTAATCTATTATTTCTTTGTGGATAAGGATCAATATCTCTTGAATTAGAAGGATAATAACTTCTATTTGAGTCTCTCCTAGGCCTTCTGTTAGAGAATGGTTTTTTCACAATACTTCTTTTGTCTTAGGTAGTCCCATTGAATAATTCATCACCCTACAATCTGGGTTATAGCTTAATTTGCCAATCTGAAGCAAATATTTAATTAAGCCTTCAATTTCTGATCCTATTTTTCGGAGTTCATAATCATCTAAATTCTTACCTGCTCTTTCACTTATTAACTCATTAAATTTCTGATTTATTTTGTTTAAAGATTCTTCATTCCAAATAAACTCATTATCAGGATCTAAATCGAGAGTAAGTTTGTTGGGATGAAATTTTAATTCTTCTTCAACAACTTCAGCTGTAAAAATCCTTACGTGTCGGGTTGTGGATTTTAAAAGCATTTTTTCCATAATTTTACGAAATAACCAACGAAAAAAACTAATATGTTCTAACTTTAATGTAACTTATAATTAAGTGTTTTTTTATTTCTTGATTTAATAATGCGTGTTGTAATTGCTGGAGCAGGTTTAGCGGGTTTATCTTGCGCTAAATATTTAGTTGATCATGGTCACATCCCAATAGTACTGGAAGCCAGAGATGTTTTAGGTGGTAAAGTTGCTGCATGGAAAGATGAAGATGGAGATTGGTATGAAACTGGATTGCACATATTTTTTGGGGCTTACCCCAATATGTTGCAACTTTTCAAGGAATTAGATATTGAAGATAGGCTCCAATGGAAAAGCCATTCAATGATCTTTAATCAGCCATCAGAGCCAGGAACTTACAGTAGATTTGACTTCCCAGATATACCAGCTCCTGTGAATGGAGTTTCAGCCATACTTAGCAATAATGATATGCTTTCATGGAATGAAAAAATTCTTTTTGGATTAGGCTTAGTCCCTGCAATGTTGAGAGGCCAAAAATACTTGGAAAAATGTGATAGCAAATCATGGACAGATTGGCTAAAAGAACATAATATTCCAGAAAGAGTTAACGATGAAGTTTTTATAGCTATGAGTAAAGCTTTAAACTTTATTGGACCAGATGAAATATCATCAACAGTTTTATTAACCGCACTAAACAGGTTTTTACAGGAAAAAAATGGTTCGAAGATGGCTTTCCTTGATGGAGCTCCTCCAGAAAGACTTTGCCAACCAATTGTTGACTATATCACTGCTCGTGGTGGTGAAGTGCATATGAATAGCCCATTAAGGCAAATCAATCTTAATGAAGATAGTACTGTTAAAAGTTTCACAATTGCCACATTAGATAAAAATGAAAAAAAAGATTTAACTGCTGATGCTTATGTAAGTGCAATGCCTGTAGATCTTTTTAAATTAATTATCCCTAAACAGTGGAAGGGACTTGATGCTTTTTCTAAATTAGATGGTTTAAATGGTGTACCTGTTATCAATATTCACTTGTGGTTTGATAAGAAATTAACAGATATTGACCATTTACTTTTTAGCAGATCCCCACTACTCAGTGTTTATGCAGATATGAGTATTACTTGTAAAGAATATGAAGATCCTGATAGATCAATGCTTGAATTAGTTTTCGCGCCAGCAAAAGATTGGATCAATAAGAGTGATCAAGACATAGTTGATGCAACTATGGAAGAACTAAAAAAATTATTCCCATCACATTTTGTAGGTGACAATAAAACAAAATTAAGAAAATTCAAAGTAGTCAAAACTCCAAGATCTGTCTATAAAGCTGTTCCTGGATGTCAGGAGTTCAGACCTAATCAGAAATCCCCCATCAATAACTTCTTCTTAGCTGGTGATTATACAATGCAAAAATATTTAGCATCTATGGAAGGTGCAGTTTTAAGTGGTAAATTATGCGCGGAATCAATTAACAACGAGAATTCCAAAACTATTCAAAATGTTATTTAATAACATAATCAAACTCTAAATTCAGCTAAAACTTTTTGAAAAATTCATTTTCTCAACTAGATCAAGCATATGAAATATGCCGTAAAGAAACTCAACAGTGGGCTAAAACCTTTTACTTGGGGACTCTTTTATTGCCTGTAGAAAAAAGAAAAGCTATTTGGGCTATTTATGTATGGTGCAGAAGGACAGATGAAATAATGGATAGTTTAGAAGCCTCAACTAAATCACAGGCTGAACTTTCTGACAATCTAGATGCATGGGAAGAAAATACAAAAAATGTATTTAGAGGAAATATTAAATCCAAATTAGATGCAGTTTTATTAGATACTATCAAAAAATATCCACAAAATATCCAACCCTACCTTGACATGATAGATGGTCAGCGAATGGATCTTAATAAATTTAGATACAAAGATTTTGATGAATTAAAACTATATTGTTATAGGGTCGCAGGGACTGTTGGTTTAATGACCCAGAATGTCATGGGGATTGATAGTGCCTATACATCTGCGCCATGGAGCGCTAAACCTGACCCCTCAGAGGCAGCTATAGCCCTAGGAATTGCGAATCAATTAACAAATATATTGAGAGATGTCGGAGAAGATAGAGAAAGGGGAAGGATTTATCTTCCACAATCGGATATTGAAAAATTTAATTACTCTGAAGAAGAACTTTTAAAGGGAGAAATAAATCAGCAGTGGAAAGCTCTAATGAACTTTCAATTATCAAGAGCTCGTGATTGGTTTCAAAAGTCAGAGGATGGGATTAAATGGTTATCATCTGATGCTAGATGGCCTGTTTGGACGTCTTTACGTCTTTATAGGGGGATATTAGATTCTATTGAAAAATTAGATTATGATGTATTTAATAATAGAGCCTTTGTAAAGAATTCAGTGAAAGCTTTTGAAATTCCAATATCTTTCTTAATTTCTCGAATTAAATAACTAAGCAGGGGTCTTCTGGTTCGCCAACAAATCTTTTAATTTGGATAGTTCTCCAGCCCATCTTGGATCAGGCGCTTCAAGATTAGGAGCGTCACTATGCACAATTTTCTTGAATTCTTTCCTCTTCCTGTTCTTGTTTAGGTTTCCACCATTCTTTTTATTAGCAGAATCTTTCTTTTCTGATAACTCTACTCTTAATTTAGATCCATTAAATTCAAAACCATTTAGTTTATGAATTAATAAATTAGCATTCTCTTCATTGTTAGTTGTTGCGAAACCAAACCCTCTGCTTTCCTTAGTCTCCTTATCTAAAACTGCTTTAAATCTAATCGATTCAGAAAATGATTTTAAAAGGGTATCAAATTCTTGTGGATTAAATCCTTGTGGTAAGTTGCCAATGTAAATGCGAATGCTCATAAATTTTTAAAAATGATTTTGAAGTCTGAACTTCTAAACAAAACTAAGCTATGTGTATTTAATCACATTTTGGCGCATTTTGTTTAATCCATCTCTTTGCTTCATAAATTGCTTCATCAAAATTATTCAATCTTTTATATGCAAGCTCCTTTGAAAGATATTGTAAAAGCTCACCTAAAACAGGGCCATCAGATATTTTTAAATTTTTTTTAATTACATCACCATTAAGTAAATTGGAGGGATGGAATAATTTATCTTCCTTGTCACGCCATCTATTTAGCCAATCGAAGCGCAAATTTTGAGGTAAATAAAAAATAAAAGATGGGAGAAATTTCTCTAATTCTTGATGTAATTTAAATCTCTCTAATTCGTTTAACTGGTTGATATTTTTGTTCTTTAAAAAAAAGTGCCATTTTCGCAATAACTTAGTTTTCGCAATTTGAGCTTTACTAAATTTAAGTTTTTCAAGAGATAACACATCTAAAATTTGGGCAATAAAAAATAATGGTAAGAATTGTTCCTGTTCTTCATGATTTAATTCTGAATAATTAATTTTTTTTAAATCCAAAAAAAAAGAATCTTCGTAGAGGGTATCTGAACCAAATATGTTAAATTTCTTGATCAAAATTAAAGCATCAATGGCATTTTTTCCATTTACTATTTTCTGTATTTCATAATTAACCCTTTCTTTAGCAACCAGACGTAGTTTCTCTTTATTTTTTTTTATAAAAGTAATTAAGTTGAAATCAATTCTGAAATTCAACTCTGAGACAAACCGAAAACATCTTAATATTCGCAAAGGATCATTCAGTAAATTAATTTCTGAATGCGTTCTTAGAAATGAAAATTCAAGATCTTTTAGGCCATTCAATGGATCATACAAACATTTTTTATCAAATAAAAAAGCAATTGAATTAACTGAAAAGTCTCTAGACCTCAAATCTCCTTCAATGGTAGATGAAACCTGATTAGCAATATCAATATAAATATTTTTGAATATTATTCTTACTACTTCTCTTTTTTTATCTAAGATTATTAATTTAGATTCAATATTATCTGAAATTTCTTTCCCAATTTCAATTGCATTTAAAGGAACCACAATATCAACATCTACCTCTTTTGAAATTCTTCCCAGAATAAGATCCCTTATGTAACCACCAACCAAATATGATCCTTCAGGTAAAAAAGGTAAAATGCAATTCCAATTATGAAATTTAATACTTTTTTCTAATTTATTTATTATTGTTGTATGATCTGTTTGTATATTATTTTTCATTTCACTGGATAGTTATTATGTGCATTTGCATCAACTGTAAATGGGTTGATAGATGCATCACTTATCATGATGTTGAGAATAATCATGGTGTTGATAATATTTGTGATGTTCCTGATTTTAAAGCAAAAAACCCATTAATTCATGTCAATATAGCTAAAGATAATAATGGAGATTATAGATCCGATTGGGATGTTCAATCTTGTGAAAGTTTTGTAAATGAATTTGGTAAGTGGTCTAAATGTAATCCAGGCGCTGAATTGCCTGTTTAAAGTTTACTGATGACGAATAATTGTAAACAAAGTCAAAAGTACCCTACATTAGTTATTCATAGCACAGACAATTCCTTTGGCTTTGGATATAGAAAAAATAATAACCTGGAATCTGATAAATTATTTATAAAAAATTTTGATAATGACTTATGTAATACCTTAATTAATGACTTTAACAAATTTATTTCTAAAGAAAGTTTGCAAAAAGTTAAAAAGATATCTGTCAACATAGGGCCAGCAAATTTTAATGCTTCTCGGCTTATAGTAGTTTTAGCAAGAACCATCTCGCAACAAATAAATTGTCCTTTAGATAGTTTTAGTTCATTCGAAATAATGGCCAAAAGAATTGCACACAAAAATAATATACTTACTGACAAACAATCATTCTGGATTTACAAAAAATTAAAACGAGAAGGTTACATCGCAGGTAAATATGAAATTTGTGATAAAAACCAAAAAAATGCTGATCTTGTTACTCGAGAAATTGTGGTGCCAAAAGTTATTAAAGAGTTGAGAAGTCAAGAACTTTTTTTTGAAGCAAATTACGAGGACGAAGAGGATTTGAAAGAATTATTAAATTTATCAAATAAAGATTTCTTAAATGAGAATTTAAATTCATGGCAAAAAGTTTTGCCACTTTACCCTATTTCTCCTATTAACTAATTGAAAGATTTATGAAATCAAATTATTAATTTGATCTTGAAGATGCATCGTTACAGAATGTAGATCATCTCTTGATGAACTTTGTGGAGGTTGAACAGGTTTTCCAATTTTAATAACTATTTTTGAGAAGAAAGGAAAAAAGAATCTAAATCTTATGAGTCTGTGTGAATTAACTATTGCAACAGGCAATAATAATTTTTGATTTTTAAATGCTAACAATGCAGCTCCTTGTTTTGGCTTATTAACTCGGCCATTCTTTTGTCGAGTACCATCAATAAAAATTCCAATACAATTATTATTCGATAATTTTTTACATGCTATTTTAATGGTATTTTTATCGGCAATTCCTCTCCTTACGGGATATGCTCCACAAGCTTTGATAACAAATCCAAGGAAGGGTATTTCGAAAAGTTCTGCCTTGGCCATAAAAGATATATTTCGTCCAAGTGCATGACCTAACAAAGGAGGATCAAGTAAAGATCCATGATTAGAAACCATTATAAAGGATTCTTTTTCCGGAATATTATCTCTACCTATTAACTGACCTTTAAATATAAATTTATAAATAGGAAATACAAAAAGTTTACTAACTAATTGATAGATTAATTTTTGAATAATATCATTTTTCATACGATTTAATAAGATAGTTCTTCAGAAGAAGAAACTTGAGAAATTCTGACATCTTTAAGATGTCTTTTTCCTAAACCGCTAAGTACACTTGAAGGGCCAATTTCAACAATATGAAGATCATTATCTTTTGCCATTAAGTCCATAGTTTCTCGCCATCTCACTCCATTGCACATTTGCTTCTCTAATCTAATTTTAAGCTCATTTGGATCGCTGCAAAGTGAAGGTTGATAATTACTTATAACTGGAAAAGAAGGATCCTTAAATTTTATCTGTTTTAAATACTGAGAAAATTTTGCTGATGGTTCATTCATAAATGGTGAATGAAATGCACCTGAAACATTTAATTTCAAGAATCTTTTACAAGAAATTTCTTGAGATAAATTTTCTAGTGCTTTATTAGATCCTGATAAGACAACTTGGGAAGAGCTATTGTCATTAGCAATAACAATATCATCAATTTTTTGTACTAATAAATCTAGTTGATTTCTATCAAAACCAATTACAGCTGCCATAGATCCTTCCCCAGCATTAACCATTAATTTAGATCTTTCTTTTATAAGTGATACACAATCTTCGAACGAAAAAACATCTGCACAATACAGTGCTGTTATTTCTCCAAGACTATGCCCAGCAACGTAATTTGGTTTGAAATTATTTTCCTTCAACGCATCTAATAAAATCGACTCAACTAAAAAAAGGCAAATTTGCGTATTTCTAGTGTTATTCAAATCATTGAGAGGATTTTGGGGTTCGGAACTTAACTCACAAATTTCAAATAAATTTCTGTCAAATATCTCAGAAGCATAATTAAACCTCTCCTTTGCATTTGGCAAGTCCTCAATTTGTTTCGCCATTCCGATCTTTTGTGAACCCTGTCCAGGGAATACCCATGCAACTGTCATAATTTTCCTATTTTGTTTTTAACCCCATTTAATAAGGGCTGCTCCCCAACTTAGCCCAGCACCAAAACCACTTGTGGCAATAATATCATTTTGTTTAATTCTATTATTTCTAATAGCCTCATCTATCATTAATGGAATAGTTGCTGCTGAAGTATTGCCATATTTTTCTAAATTGCTGAGAATTTTTTCTCTAGGAATTTTTAATCTATCTCCTACAGAATCCAATATTCTTTGATTAGCCTGATGCAATACTAGCCAATCAATGTCATCAGAAACATAGTTCATTTTTATAAACAACTTTTCAAGAATTATTGGAACTTCTCTAACGGCAAATTTATAAACTTCCTGACCATTCATCTGAATTGAAGAAAAACCCCCACTTAAAAAATTAATATTATCAATAATTGAATCCTTATTAGTTTTTGATGAAAGATTAAGAAAAGAACCTCTTTCTCCATCTGTTTTCATATCAAATCCTATAAAATTATCAAATTCATTTATGGCTTCAATTGCCAATGCACCCGCGCCATCTCCAAAGAGAATACAACTTCTCCTATCATTCCAATCAACAAAGCTTGATAATTGATCTGCTCCAATAACAATTGCCCTTTTAAAACTACCCCCTTTTAAAAATTGTGAGGCTGTTATTAAGGCGAATAAAAAACCACTACAAGCTGCAGTTAAATCAAAAGCCACAGCATTACAGGCACCCAATTTAGCCTGAATAGAAGGCGCCGAACCAAATAAATCATTAGGAGTAGAAGTAGCTAATACTATCAAATCGATCGTTTTAATATCCCAATTAGCCATTTCAATCGCATTTAATGCCGCCTTATAACCCATCTCAGTGACATTATCTCCTAAGCTAGAAATCCTCCTTTCAGAAATACCCGTTCTTGATTTTATCCATTCATGACTTGTATCTACCTTTTGACTAATTTTTTGATTGGTCAGTATTTGATCAGGCACATAACTTCCACTTCCTTTAAATGAGACTCCTATCTGATTAAACTGTATTCCTTCCAAAAGAATTTTTTAATTACTTATATAAGTCAACCATAAATTTGACGCAATATGTTTTAAGATTTTAAAACTTGAAGCTTTTGAAGTTGATTTAAATTTTCCATCACGTTATGATTTACAGCGGAATGAGCCAAACGAAGAGCACTAACAACTGATAAAGACTTACTGCTACCATGCCCGATTACACAAATACCGTTTACCCCAAGTAATAGAGCTCCACCATGTTCGGCATGATCTAATCTCTTCTTTATTCTTAGTAAATTACTTTTTAGAAAAGCTGAACCAACTTTTCCTCGCCTACCTCTTGGCAGCTCAGATCTTAATATATCCAACAAAACACCTCCTACTGACTCGAGAAATTTCAATAATATATTTCCAGTAAACCCATCACAGACAACTACATCAAAACTACCTGATAGTACATCTCGCCCTTCACAATTGCCTGCAAAATTAAAATTTTTTTCAGAAGACAATAATTCAAATGTTTTCAAAGATAAATCATTACCCTTGCACTCTTCTTCTCCTATATTTAAAAGTCCAATTCTTGGCTTTTTTACTTGCAATACATCTTTTGCATAAATATTACCTAAAAGAGCAAACTGATGAAGATAAGAGGGTTTACAGTCGGTATTTGCCCCAACATCTAAGACTAATACAGGACGAGTTTGATCTCTTGTAGGAAATAATGCTCCTATGGCGGGTCTATCAATCCCTTTTAATCTACCAACTCTGAATATTGCAGAAGCCATCATTGCCCCTGAATTACCAGCTGAGTATACAGCTTGAGCTTTATTTTTTTTCACTAAATCCATTGCTACATTAATGCTTGCATTTTTCCTTTTTCTGACTGCCGTAGCTTCTTCATTCATACCTATAGGATCTCCACTATCAATTAATTCAATACGATCTTTTTCTATTTCTTTTTCAAGTAGCTCTGATAGACCAATATTTTCCGCGGCGTTTTTAACTTTCTCAATCTTGCCAACAAACTTTATATTTATCGGAAATCTGCTTATCGCTTCAAGACAACCCTCGAGAATTGGCCCAGGAGCATAGTCTCCACCCATTCCATCAACAGCAATCCAAATTCTATTAGATTGAGAGTCTTTTTCCTTATCAAAAGTATTATCACTGTTTTGTAATCTTTTTAATGGATCAAAAACTAATGGCTGCAATGTATTCTTAGCTAATGAACTAGCACTTGATACTACACTGCTAGCAGTATTCACGACTGATTCTGCGCTTGAAACTACATTACCAGCTACGTTACTAGCAACATTACTAGCTGTGCTTACGACAGATCCAGCACTGGAAACTACATTACCAGCTACGTTACCTGCCGTTACTGCAGAACTTGCAGCGGTATCAACTATTGAAGTTACAGCCGAGTTTCTTTTATACCAAATAACTAATCTTCTGATAGCCCTAGGTTTATTAATCTTATTTAGAGTTTCTTTCCCCATTTATTTACCATCAAAAGGAGAAATATCAACAATACGTTGAAAAAGATATCCCGTCCCTCTTGCTGTTAGTATCAATTCAGGATTTGCTGGATCTGCCTCGAGTTTTGATCTTAATCTTGATATGTGAACATCGACTACTCTTGTATCTACATGTCTTTCAGGGGTATATCCCCAAACCTCTTTCAAAATCTCTCCTCTACTAAATGGCTCTCCAGACCTACTTACTAAAAGCTCTAGGAGACTAAATTCCATACCAGTTAATCTAATTCTCTCATCACTTTTAAAAACTTGTCTTCTATTTGTATCAATTTTTATATCAGTAACCACAATTAATCCTGAGTTAGGCATCCCAGGGATTTGTTCTTTGTCAATTCTTCTTAGAACGCATCTTATTCTGGCTTCTAATTCTTTTGGACTAAATGGTTTAACTACGTAATCATCAGCCCCTAATTCTAAACCTGTTATCCTATCTGCAACATCTCCTAATGCAGTTAACATAACAATTGGAACATCAGAATCTTTTCTTAATTCTTGACAAACTCCATATCCATCTAACTTTGGCATCATGACGTCAAGCACTACTAAATCTGGCTCATAATCTTTGAATAACTTAAGTGCTTCTTTACCATCACTTGCAGTTACAACTTTGTAGCCAATCATAGAGAGACGTGTCTCCAGAATTCTTCTAATACTTGCCTCGTCATCTGCAACAAGGATTGTTTCTTTAGTTTGACTAGATAAAGCCATTTGTTTCTATTAGCTAATCAGTAAGAGAATTTATCATTAACCTAATCTAACTTGTAGAGGGGCAATATCCCAAACATTCGGGTTCCAAAATCTTATTCGAAAACTACATGTCTAGCAAATTATCGACTTTTATTTGTCAAAATTGCGGAACTGAATCCTCCCAATACTTTGGGAAATGTCTTAACTGCAACTCATGGAATTCCATTGTTGAAGAAATAAAAAGCAAAAGATCAATATATCAAAATAAGAAAAATAGTAAGAAAGCGATAACTTTTAATGAAATTTCATCTAAAAAAATTTCAAGGTTTTCCAGTGGATTTAAGGAATTTGATCGAGTTCTTGGAGGTGGAATAGTCCCTGGATCTGTTGTGTTACTTGGTGGCGAGCCAGGTATAGGTAAAAGCACAATAGTTCTACAATCAGCTGGAAAAATATCTCTTAATGAGAAAGTTTTATACGTCACTGCAGAAGAATCCTTAGAACAAGTAAAAATTAGATGGGAAAGATTAAATCAAAACAGTATTGATTTGAAAATTTTCGCAGAAACTAATTTATCCCAAATTATTGAAGAAATCAAAAGAGTAAATCCAAGTTTTGCAATTATTGATAGTATTCAAGCTATCCATGACCAAGAGATGGAAAGTTCGCCAGGATCGGTTTCTCAAGTTAGAGCATGTTCATCGGAATTGCAAAATCTAGCTAAAGAGAATAATATTGCGCTTCTAATAATTGGTCATGTTACCAAAGATGGAGCTTTAGCTGGCCCAAAAACTTTAGAACATTTAGTTGATGTGGTAATAAACTTTGAAGGAGATAATATTTCCTCACATAGATTACTGAGAAGTATAAAAAATCGATTTGGATCGACCTTTGAAATTGGAATTTTTGAAATGCTTGAAGATGGCTTGCGAGAGATAAAAAACCCAAGTTCAATCTTCACAAATAAAGAGAATATTTCTGGTGTAACAACTACGATTACAAATGAAGGAACCCGACCATTTGCAGTTGATATACAAGCTCTGGTAAATAAAACTTTTTACAGTAATCCAAGACGAACAACAACTGGAATAAGTATGAATAGACTACATCAAATTCTAGCTGTTATTGAAAAACACGTAGGTATAAAATTCTCGGAATTTGATTGTTATGTAGCCACTGGGGGTGGTTTTGAAATTAATGATCCATCATCCGACTTAGGTGTAGCAATTTCAATTTTATCAAGTTTGAAAAATATCCCACCCTTGGAGAGTAGCTCTTTTATTGGGGAATTAGGTTTGAGCGGTCAGGTTAGAAAATCTAATAATCTTCGAACTAAGATAGAAGAGGCTGCAAGACTAGGTATTAAAAATATCGTGGTGCCAAAATTAGATGAGGATCTAAATAATAATTTTCAAAATTTAATTAATATTAAAGAGATAACTAATATTAAAGAAGCAGTTGACTATTGTTTATCAAGTTAAAAAATATTAGAGGTACATATCGATTGAACTTCTTCCTGAGTTTTTCAACCAATTCTCAATGTCTAGATAACCACCTGGATATAGTCTCACTGCTTTAGACCAAACTTCAGCAGCTTTATCAAACCAAATATCTCTTTGATCTAAATCACCATTTTGCTCAGCATATCTTCCCCTTTTTTCATATATTAAACCTATATTTTTGAGGCATGATGGCTGTTTAGGATTTTCAACTAATGCTTTTTCATAAGTTTCAATAGACAAATCCTCTTCCCCATTACTCATGTAAATTATTGCCATATTTTTTAAAGTCTCACCCCTATCAATTTTATTTTCTTCAAGCAGTAAACTCTCTTTGTAATACTCTAAAGCTTCCGAATAATCTCCATTATTTTGTGCTGCTAGTCCATCTCTATAATAGATATATGCTTTTTTTTCTTTCTCTGCTATAGGCATTATTTTTACTATAGATTCAGCAATTACAGTAAAAGCTTTATCAATAAAATTGTCTCTGTTTTGGTTGCTAGGCACTGCTCTAAAACTAATAAATTTAATATAGAAATTTAAAAAATAACTATTCTAAAATTCTAATACATTTATTATTATAATTAATAAAAAGGTTAAGCATTAACTTGCTTCTATCGCGAAAATATGGAAAGTATTCAATTAAGCATTACAGGCATGAAATGCGGAGGTTGCGTCAGTACTGTTGAAAAAATATTAAGTAATTCTGATGGCATTGAAAATGTTTCTGTTAATTTACTCACTGAAAGTGCATATTTTGAAATTACTCAGAAACATATAGAACTAGAAACAGTTCTCGCAAACTTAAAAGATAATGGTTTCCCATCAAAAATTTACATAAATGATTATTCAAAAAAAATAAATAAAGCAGAATTAGAAAAAAAAAAGAAGTGGAATAAACAATGGAAAAAACTAACTTTTGCTCTAATACTTTTACTATTTTCAGGATTAGGTCATCTGGCAGAAGGAAGATATATCAATTTTCCAATATTAGGTAATATATTTTTTCACGCTTCATTAGCAACGTTAGCTCTATTATTTCCTGGCAGAAAAATAATTATTAATGGATTTAAATCATTTATTAAGAACCATCCCGATATGGATTCTTTAATAGCTCTTGGAGTAATTAGCGCATATACAACAAGTCTTCTATCCTTAATATTTCCTGCGATAGGTTTTCCTTGTTTTTTTAATGAGCCAGTCATGCTGTTAGGCTTCATACTGATTGGGCGTTACTTAGAAGAAAGAGCAAGATATCAAACTGGTTCATCCATTGGAGAATTATTAGATCTTCAACCTGAAATGGCAAATATCTTCACAAAAGACAATCAAATAAAGTCAATAAGAGTGAACACTTTAAGACCTGATCAAGAGATTCAAGTTTTAGCAGGAGATAGAGTACCTGCTGACTGCATTGTTACCCAAGGTAATTCATATGTTGATGTCTCACATATTACTGGAGAATCCAAACCTATAGAAATTAAAGAAGGCGAAAATCTATCTAGTGGGTCTTTAAATCTTAATTCAACTCTTAGACTTAAAGTACAAAAGGTAGGAGGAGATTCTTCTCTAGCAAAACTAGTAAATCTTATTGAATCTGTAAACTCTAGAAAACCTCGCATTCAAAGCATTGCTGATGAAATTGCAGGAAAATTTACCTACTTTGTACTTATTTTTGCTACTTTAACCTTCTTCTTTTGGTGGAAGGGGGCAAGAAACATATGGCCTGATTTATTAAGTCACAATAATGAATTAATCACTCACTCAAGCCATACACTTCATAGTTCGCTTGGCAGTAATGCTGAGAATTTCCTAAGTTTAGCAATTCAATTGTCAATTGCCGTTTTAGTGATAGCTTGCCCTTGTGCATTAGGTTTAGCTACCCCAACTGTAATCACTGTCGCATCGGGTAAAGCAGCAAAAAAAGGGGTTTTATTCAAAGGCGGAGATAAAATAGAGATGGCTTCAAAAATTAATCATATTATTTTTGACAAAACAGGTACTTTAACAAAAGGTAAGCTTTTCATTGTTGATTACAAAAATAATGATGATCATTCATTTTTATTAAAAATAGCGGCCAGTTTAGAAAAGGAAAGCAGACATCCAATCGCAGATGCCTTAATTCAAGAGGCAAAAAAGCAAAATTTAAGTTTATTGCCAATAAAAAAAATTATCACTCATTCAGGGCGAGGTATTTCAGGAGAACTTGAGTCAATTGATGGACTTATTAATATTGGAAATATTGAATGGCTACTAAGCCAAGGAATAATTATTGATAGTGATGCAAAAAAAGTAATTGAAAATAAAGGAACAAAAACAAACACTATCATTGGAGTAAGTGTCAAAGATAAGTTATTTGGCTTTATTTTGCTCGGAGATTTACTCAGAGATGATTCAATTAAAACAGTTCAAAATTTGAGAGAAAACAAATTTAAGATCAATATTTTAAGTGGCGATAGGAAACAAACAGTTTTAGCTTTGGCAAAAAAAATTGGTTGTAAAGAAACAGAAGTAAAATGGGATCTTCTTCCTGAAATGAAGTTAAAGACTATAGAAAATTTAAAAATTAATAATAAAGTGGCAATGATTGGTGATGGAATTAATGATGTCCCAGCCTTAGCATCCTCAGACTTAGGAATTGCGGTAGGATCAGGGACCCAAATAGCTAAGGCAAATGCAGATGTAGTACTAATGGGAGATCAACTAAATGGATTACCCTACGCCTTAAATCTTGCAAAAAAAACTATAAGAAAAATAAAGCAAAATCTAATATGGGCTTTTGGTTACAACTTACTAGCTATACCTTTAGCCGGCGGAATTTTATTCCCTAAATACGGTATTCTTCTTACTCCCTCTATAGCAGCATTATTAATGGCTATTAGCTCTATTACAGTTGTAATTAATGCTTTGTCTTTGGATTAAATGAAAGGAAAATTTATCGTTATTGAGGGTATTGATGGATGTGGTAAAACTACCCAAATAGATGAACTAACTAAATGGCTTCCTAATAGTGGTCTAATAAAGAAAGGATCTAAATTAATCACAACTAGAGAACCCGGAGGCAGTCTTTTAGGAAAAAAACTTAGAGGACTAATTCTTGATAATAATGAAAATAATAAGCCTTCATCTCTTGCAGAATTATTACTTTATTCAGCAGATAGAGCTGAACACGTTTCCAAAATTATTTCACCTTCTTTAAATAACGATGATTGGGTAATAAGTGATAGATTTTCCGATTCCACACTAGCTTATCAAGGTTATGGGAGAAATATAAATCTAGAAGTAATTAAAAATATTGAATCTATTGTATGTCAAGGAGTATCTCCAGATCTTACTTTCTTCTTAGAAATTTCTCCAGAAGAGAGCATATTCCGAAGAAAAAATGAAATTCCAGACAGAATAGAATCAGAAGGGATTAGATTTTTAGAAAAAGTAAATGAAGGCTTCAAACTAATTGCCAAACAAAAAAACTGGAAAGTAATATCTGCTTCACAAAATATTAAAACTATTTCTAATCAAATAAAAGAGACTTTGCTAAATAATTTTTCCTATAACAAATGATGGAGTTTAAAAAAAATAATTTTTTCTTGAATGAGGAAGTCATTAACTTTCTTAAGAACATAATTAAAAAAAAATCATTGGCTAATGGTTATATATTTTATGGTGCTGAAGGATTAGGCAAAAAGCAAACTGCTCTTCAATTTATAAAAGAGATTTTCAAAGAGTCTTCACCAAGCGAAAATATTGAAGAGAGAATTACAAACAATAATCATCCTGATTTCTTAATTATTGAACCTGATTCTCTTATGGCAACAAAAAGTTCAGGAAGTTTCGAAATTGAAAAAACAATAAAAAGTGGATCTGAGATTATTAAAATTGCTCAAATACGTAATATCAAAACTTTTCTTAGTCAAAAATCAATAAACTCAGAAAAAAAAATTGTTTTAATTATTGATGCACACCTTTTAAACGAAGCGGCCTCAAATTGCCTTTTAAAAACCTTAGAAGAACCTAGTAACGGCATTTTTATTTTACTAACATCTAAATTAAACCTCCTCCTAGATACGATCATCTCAAGATGCCAAATCGTCAGATTTCGATCTTTTTCTAGTAAACAAATGAAGTCAATTTTAAAAGAATATTTAGATAATTCTAAATTAAAGATAAATACAAAATTAAAATTTGAAGATTTAATAAATTCTGCCAATGGATCTCCAAATCAATTATTGAAAAATATTGAAATTTGGAATGATTTTTCAGATGAAATTTTAAGCAAATTGGATTTTCCAATTAAAAAAAGTCTGGAAATATTAGAAATATCTAAATTAATATCTGAAAAATTAGAGATTTTTCAACAGATAGCTTTAGTTAATTTAATTCAAACAATTTGGTGGAGAAAAACAAAAAATATAGAGTTAGTTAAAAAACTTGAAAATCTAAAGGACCTCTTAAGAAAAAAAATTCAACCTAGGTTTTCATGGGAAATAGCTTTTTTAAAAATTTCGATGGAAGATATATAAAACTAATCTGCTACTGCAGAATTTATCAAATCAGAATTTCTTGCTTGAATAAACTCTTCCCTGGCTGTTTCAACTTGAGAACCAACAGGTAACTCAAGACAATATCCGGCACCATAAACAGTTTTTATATATGTAGGCTTACGTGGATCAGGTTCTAATTTTGTGCGCAAGTGTCTAATATGAACTCTTATTGTCTCAATGTCATCATCTGGTTCATATCCCCAAACTTCTTTAAGGATTAATGATGGCGATACAGTTTGACCATGCCTTTGAAGAAGACAGTGAAGCAATTCAAATTCGAGATGCGTTAATCTAACAGGGGATTCAAACCAGATGGCTTCAAATCTTTCCGGAACAAGAGTTAAAGGACCATAATTTAATATTTCTTGTTGGTTACTTGAATTTAGTTGTGCTCTATTGGTTCTTCTTAATAATGCTTTTATACGAACATGTAATTCTTCTAAATCGAATGGTTTAGTGATATAGTCATCTGCTCCTGAATTAAACCCAGTCACTTTATCTTTTATCCCTCCCAATGCAGTTATCATCAAAATTGGAATATTTGAAGTTCTTTCGTCTCTTCTGAGTCGCTGGCATAAAGTTAATCCATCAACGTTAGGCAGCATTAAATCTAAAAGTATTAAATCTGGTGAGTATTGCAGAGCTAATGCTTGTCCTCTAATTCCATCTTCAGCCTTTTGAACATCGAAACCAGAATGTTCTAAATGCCTAGCCACCAAATCACGCATATCACGATCATCTTCAATTAAAAGGATTGAAATTTTCATATCTATAAACTATTAAATTAAAATTAAGTTTTGGTATTATGATTCTCTCAAGAATTTATAAAGATTGCTGAATTACTGTAAACAATTTTATCAATTAGATTTATCAAATAACTTAGTGATAGTAAAGGATAAGACAGAAATTGCAAATTTTAAAAAAAAATGAAATTTTAGAATTTCTTTCGATTCTATTTACTTTTTCTTAATAATTAGAGGATTATTAGAAACAAATAATGGTTTAAATTGAAACAAAACCTTATTCATATTACCAATATTAAGATTTAGAAAAATTGAATCAAATTGAGATTTTCAGTTTTCAAATAGTAATTAACTAGGTTTAAAATTTTTAATTCCACCACAATGTTTAAACTAATAATTTTGCCTATATTGAAAAAAATTTAATTATTCATGAAAAAGAAGTCTATTATCCATTCTGATTTATCAAAAAAACAACTAGAAACTCTAAAAGAACTTTACATTCAAAAAAAAGTTGAATCGATGAGTCATCAAGAACTTAAACAATATGTATTAGAAATTATTTCTCATCAGATAAACGACACTATTGGGAAAGAAGAGGAAATGGAAGCATGGAGAGAAATGTCAGATTTTTTTGGAGAACAATTTGAAATAATTATTTTAGAAATAAAAACAAAATACATTGACGAAAAAAACGTAATTGAAACAGAAATAGATTCTCAAAAGCAAAGAATAGAATTACTTGAAAGAAATAATTTGGATCACGATAAAAAAGATATGTGGGATGACTAAAATTTCCTGAATGCTGTAGTAATTCAAACGATATAAACAAAAACATGTCTTAATTTTAAAAAATGAAAATTAATCAAAGAGCCTATTTTTTTTCATTTTGTGGAGAATTTATTAAATGTTCTAATTACTGTTCTTAAAAACCATTTATTTATTCTTAAACTATTGTAATAGTGTATAACTTGATTTTTATTTATGTTCTATTTACTGTTCTTAATATTATATCAAATATACTTGATTATATCTTCGACTAACTGCTACTTCACAAAAAAGAGGTCAAAGAAATAAAAAAGTCACCTTTTCGGGGTGACTTTAAATAACTTTTTGGAATTTATAAACTCCCCGGGCGGGATTCGAACCTGCGACCAATCGATTAACAGTCGATCGCTCTACCGCTGAGCTACCGAGGATTATAGAATGAATTTAACTCTTTAAAGTACCTTATGACAAGTGCAGGATTTAATTGTATTGAAATTTTGATGGTTCTTGCCAGCTAGATAAAAAACCATTTTTCAACTCTGCAACTGCATCAGCATAAGTTAATTCTTCATAACGATGAGTAATCCACAAAGCTGATAGAGGTTTTTTGTGATCCCTTGTAAGATTTTTAATAGTTTGTAAAACTTTTAATTGACTAGTTTGATCAAGTAACGCTGTAGGCTCATCTAAAAGAATAAAATTTCTATTACTTATCAGAGCGCATGCAATAGTTAAGCGTTGTTTTTGTCCACCGCTCAATGTATGAACTGGCCTTTTTTCAAAACCAGTCATTCCTACCTGATCAAGAACATATTCAATGTTTTTATTAATTTCATTTTGACTAATATTCTGATTAATATTGATCAGAAGTTCACTCCTACAATTTGGCATCAATATTTGATGATCAGGGTTTTGAAAAACCATGCCAATATTTGCATTGCAAAAGATGACTCCATTTTTGGGTTTGATTATTCCATTAATTAATTTTAAAAGAGTACTTTTTCCGCTCCCGTTTTTACCTACAACCATCCAAAATCCAGGTTTTTTTATTGAGAAGTTACATTTAAAAATTAAATTTTCTTTTTCTCCAGGATATGAAAAAGAAACATCTTTGAATTTAATATGGGGTATTTCATTTTCAAGGGAATCTCGCATTAATTCTATCAATCTATGTTGAGAGAAAATCCTGGTCTTTTAGCTCCTCCTGCTACTGACGATTTTTCATATATCTGAACTGAAATGATTTCTTTAGCTCTTACAGCAATTAATTTATCTTGCACTTTATCACACTTTAATTCGATCAAGTTTGAGGATTCTAAAGTTTCATTCATAGAACTTTTTATTTCATCATACATTCGTTTAATATCATCAAATTCTTTCTTCTGAATTGAAAGTGGAAAAGGTGAATATCTCATACTTAGTTCCAACGAATACATAATCATAATAAAAACTACTTATTATATTACTAAATATTTTTCCGTAAGAAGTTATTTAAATTAAATTTTTTTGAAAAAATTATTTAAAAGATCTTTAAATACAATTATTATAAATATAAGAAATTTTAGTATGCATTTTAAAAAATCATTTCATGGAAATAGCAAATGATATAACTTCTCTAGTTGGAAATACCCCTTTAGTTAAATTAAATCGAATCAGAAAGTATTTTGATTGTTATCCAGAAATAATAGCCAAATTAGAAAGTTTCAATCCATCAGCGTCGGTTAAGGATCGGATCGCTTTTTCAATGTTATGTAAAGCTGAAGAAGAAGGATTAATAACACCAGATAAAACAACGTTAATTGAGGCAACTAGTGGGAATACTGGAATCGCGTTAGCAATGGTTGCTGCCGCAAAAGGCTATAAATTGATATTAACTATGCCGGATACGATGAGTATTGAAAGAAGGGCAATGTTGAGAGCATATGGAGCTGAATTACAGCTTACACCTGGGGAAGAAGGAATGAAAGGAGCATTAGATTTAGCTAATGAGTTGTCTTCAACCATTGCAAATAGCTATCAATTTAATCAGTTTGAAAACTTTGCCAATCCAGATATTCATGAAAGAACAACGGCTCAAGAAATATGGTCCCAATCCAATAAAAATTTAGATGGACTAGTTACAGGAGTAGGTACAGGAGGAACAATTACTGGTTGTGCACGTTTTTTGAAAAAAGTTAATCCAAATTGCAAAATTTATGCCGTAGAGCCCAAAAAAAGTGCTGTGATTTCAGGTGAAAAAGCGGGATCTCATTCTATACAAGGAATTGGAGCGGGTTTCGTACCGAAAGTACTAAATACTGAATTAATTGATGAAATCATAAAAATAGATGACGATGAAGCATTTTATTATGGGCGTTTATTAGCTCGATTGGAAGGTCTTTTATCTGGTATCAGCAGCGGTGCAGCTTTAGCAGCAACTATTAAAATCGGCAAAAGAAAAGAACTAATGAATAAAAGATTGATAGTTATTCTTCCAAGTTTTGGAGAAAGATATTTATCAACAGCAATGTTTGAATCTAATACATCAATTCAAGCCAGAAAAGATGGTTATTTATAATGGATAATTTATAAAAATGGGAAAAAATCTATATGAAGAATTAGGTCTCACAAAAAGTGCAACCATAAGTGAAATTAAATCTTCTTATCGCTCTTTAGTTAAGCAACATCATCCTGATACAGGCGGCAAGAAAGAACGATTTCTTGCAATACAAAATGCTTGGGAAACTCTAAATGACCCTATCAAAAAGAAACAATACGATAGTAGTTTTCTCTCTTCCGGTTCATCATTTGATTCATTAAATGAAAATTGGGAAGATAAGTTTAATTCAAAAAAATATAATTCTTCAATTAAGGACAAAGAAGTTGAAACATGGATTAAAGAAATTTATAGTCCGATAAATAGATTAATTAGTCAAATAATTAAACCTTTGAATAACGAAATAAAAGAACTATCTGCGGATCCATATGATGACCAACTAATGGAAAATTTTTGCAGTTACATAATTCTTTCACTAAAGAAAATAGAAAAAGTTGAAAAAATTTATAACAAAAAAATAGTTCCAAAGTCTATTTCAACTTTAGGCCTCGATCTTTATCATTGTTTTTCACAAGTTAAAGATGCGCTGTCAGAATTTGATAGATATACACAAGGATACGTAGATAATTACTTATTTGATGGTAAAGAAATGATCAAAGAAGCAAAAAGAATCCAATCAAAGATGTCTACAGACAAAAAAATTAAAACCTTTTAGATACGTAAATTTTATTGAGTATATTCTTTAAGTTGATCTAATTTAAACCAAACATCTGGAACAGGTCTCCGCCATCGAACCTGAGCATAATCTTCTTTTAGTGAAAGAATCTCTCCAGGACCTTCAAAGACATAATTAGGAAGATCATTATCACTGGCAAGTGCTTCAATACTTTTTATATAATTTTCTCTATCGACAAAAACTAAGCTTCCTTTCTTGAGAGGTTTCTTTGGAATAGAATCTGTCATAATAAATTCAAGAAGGTTATTTGAGATTCATTATACAAAAACTTGTTTGAAAAATATTGAAAAAAATTTATTCCGGAATAATAATTACAAACGTCTAAAAAATTTAATAGTCTTAAATGAAAAACATCTATAAGATATGCGTCTTTTACTACTTGGCTGCACTGGATTTGTTGGTAAAGAATTAGTACCAACACTACTCAATGAAAATCACGATATACATATCGTAAGTAGAAAACCCATAAGTAAATTAAAGGTTAATTTGGATTCCAATAAGTTTAAATTTTCTCAAATAGATTTATCAAAAGAAAGAAATTGGAAAAACGAAAATCTTTTAAATATTTTACGAGAGGTAGATGGAATTATTAATTTGATGGGAGAACCCATAGCAGAAAAAAAATGGACTTTTGAACAAAAACAGGAGATTGAAAATAGTCGTATTAACACCACGAAATTCATGATGAAGACCCTTAAAAATTTAAAAATAAACCCAAAAGTCATTATAAATGGATCAGCGATAGGTTATTACGGTACAAGTTTGTCTTGTGAATTCACTGAAAATAGTATTGGAGGAAAAGACTTCTTAGCTAATCTTTGCAAAAAATGGGAAGCTGTCGCTGCTGAAAAGCCATTTTTCACAAGGTTAATTATTTTTAGAATTGGAATAGTTTTAGAGGCAGACGGAGGAGCATTAGGGAAAATGCTCCCTATATTTAAAGTTGGCTTAGGTGGACCAATTGGAGATGGTAAGCAATGGATGAGTTGGATTCATAGAACTGATTTATGTGCATTAATTACTCAAGCATTAGTTGATAAAAAGTATTCGGGAGTATTGAATGCTGTTGCACCAAATCCAGTATTAATGAGAGAATTTTCTCAGACTTTAGGCAAATGTCTGAATAGACCTAATTTACTTCCAGTTCCTGGAGCGGTTTTAAAAATATTATTAGGAGATGGAGCAAAAGTTGTATTAGAAGGGCAAAAAGTAATTAGCAGTAAACTCAAAAATTATACTTTTAAATATCCTCTTCTTGAGAAAGCAATTTACGCCTCCACCAAGAATTAATACCGTTTACTAAAGCACCAATAATAAGAATTGTTATCAATGGAACTACAAGAGGATTCCAAACTATCTGAATAAAATTAATAAAAATAAATATGCCATTTAATTGCATGATGATTGCAAAAATAAAAAATATTGCAAAAAAAATGACTGTAAATAAATTTATTAGTAACAAATTATCGATAATTTGTTTTAACTTATTTTGATTATTCTCCTTAGTCATTTTTTATAACAATATTCATATCGTCAACCATTGTAAGACAAGCTTTGTTTTCACCCAGTCTTTTTTTGGCATTTTCATTACATGAGATCATAAACTTCTTATTTAGCTGCATAAGATATATTACTTTTATTATCAATTTTATTGTCTGATTGATTTGATCATTCTTATCTTTATAATTACTGGCACAAAAAACATATTTTCCAAGCAAACGTCTTTGCGCTTCTGCAAAAGTTTTTGTAAATTGTGGACCTTTACCTTCAATCTGAATAACCGGTTTTCCTAATCCAATCGCTTGCTCTGCTGCTGTTCCTGCCATGCTGATACAGCATCTACTTTTCAACAATATTTGGTCAAAATTATTCCAACATATATTCACTTCTAAAAATTTATGTTGAAATTTCAAGAGATCATTATCTTTAATTTTTTCTAGTTTTAACCATCCTCTTTTTTGAAATATCTCCTTTATTTTTAATGAAGATAGAGAATTAACTATCGCAAAATTAAACTTAATTTTTTGAAAATACCTTAAATCTGACAATCCTTCTAATACCTCTAAAATCAAAACAAAATTATCTAAAGTCTCAGGGAATCTACTTCCTGGAAATAATCCAATACTAAATTCAGCTTTCTCTAATTTTTTCTTTCTAGGAAAAAACTTATCCATAAATGGGTTACCTAAAAAAGACACTTTCTTTTTTAATTGCAAAGTTAAATCAGTAGCCGTAAGGAAATCTCTTGTATATATTTTTTTCGCTTTTTCTGAGAGCAAGAAAAATTTAGAAGGCCATGGCAACTTTAACTTCCCTTCATAATGGCTGGAATAAGCAACTAAATATGTAAAAAAGTCTTTCTTACAAACCCATGCAAAAAAAACTGGCACAATATCTCCAACTACAAAAAAATAATCATATTTTCTTTTTATTTTAAAAGTTAAATATAATTTTTTTAAAAGATAAAATATTTCTCCACCTAATATCTCAGTGAGTCTTCCCTTAAAAGAATTATAGCCAATTCCTCCAGTACTAAATTCTTTAGTTTTACCGATAATCTTAATTTTTTCTTTTTCGTAATGGTTTCCTATACCAACAATAGGCAAAGCATGAACAGAATAACCACTTTTTACTAGTTGCTTAGCAATTAAACTTCCAGATAGATCTTCTCCATGCCCATTACTTAATATTAAAATTTTAAACAATTTAAAATTCCAACCATTTTTTTACTTTGGTTAACTCAGGCCAATCTGGATATCTACTTAATCCGTCTTCAACAGATTCTTTCAACTCACTTTTTACATCTGGCATCATCATAGACATTTTTTTTATTAACTCAATATGATCTCTAACACCTTTATTGTTAGTAGCTAAAAGAGCTAAAGACAAATTCATTCTTGCTTGTGGATCTTGCTGATTTAATCGAACAGCTTGTCTGGCAGCTGCCAAAGCTTCTTCATTATTTTTCAAAAGTAATTGAAGCCATGATAAACAAGTCCATGCAGCAAAATGATTTGGAATTTGCTGTATAATTTTTTGAAAATCTTGAACGACTGGAATTAAATCTTGCCCTGCTTTATATCTTGATAGAGCTGCACTAAATTCCTCTTCGATGGGATTAATTTCGTTATTCATTATTTATTAAACTGCAAAGGAGCTTCCACAACCGCAAGTTTGAGAAGCATTGGGATTTACAAAATTAAAGCCACCCCCAATTAATTCCTTACTAAAATCTAATTGCATTCCGTATATATATAATAGGCTTTTGGGATCGCAAACTACTTTAAAGTTTTGATCGGCTTTTAATGAATAATCATAAACTTTATCATCGGGATTTATTTCATTAGTTCCAATAAAGTCCATTGTATAACTCATCCCACTACAACCACCTGATCTTACTCCAACCCTAAGTACTTTTTTATCACTTTGGCCTTTCAACAAACTTGAAATTTGTTCTATTGCGTCATTCGTTATTAAGATACCTTTGCCATCATCAGAATTTTTAATTTCCTGTTTAACTTCTAAATTTTCCATAAACAAAGGATTTCCACTATTTATAATATAAAAACTTAATCGATAGGATGCATAGAACAAACAAAATCCAAACTTGATTTGTTATAATTTTAAGAAAAAGTGAAAATTGCAATAGTTGGTTCTGGATTAGCTGGTCTTACAGCAGCGGTCAATTTAGTTGATGAAGGTCACGAAGTAGAAATCTACGAGAGCAGGTCATTTTGGGGAGGCAAAGTCGGAAGTTGGGAAGATAAAGATGGTAATCACATAGAAATGGGTTTACATGTATTTTTTTACAATTATGCAAATCTTTTTAAATTAATGAAAAAAGTGGGAGCTTTGGACAATTTACTCCCTAAAGATCATACTCATCTATTTATCAATAATGGTGGTAATTTAAAATCTTTAGACTTCAGATTTCCTTTAGGTGCTCCATTTAATGGACTAAAAGCTTTTTTTACCACCGAACAACTTACTTGGGTGGATAAGTTAAGAAATGCCTTAGCTTTAGGGACAAGCCCAATAGTTAGAGGATTGATAGACTATGAAGGCGCAATGAAAATAATTAGAGATCTAGATAAAATTAGTTTTAAAGAATGGTTTTTAAACCATGGTGGAAGTGAAAAAAGCTTAGAAAGAATGTGGGATCCTATCGCATATGCTTTAGGTTTTATTAATTGCAAAGATATTTCAGCAAGATGCATGCTAACTATCTTCATGATGTTTGCTTCAAAAACAGAAGCCTCAAAACTAAATCTTTTAAAAGGTTCTCCACATAAGTGGCTAACTCAACCTATTGTCGACTACATCACAAACAAAGGAGCAAAAATTCATCTCAACCATAAGGTAGAAGAAATCATTTATGAAAAGGAATCTTCCTCTTATTTAGTTAATCAATTAAAAATATCTTCTCCTGAAGGAATTAAGGCAGTGTTTGCAGATAAATTTCTAGCTGCCTGTGATGTTCCTGGAATAAAAAAAATAATTCCAAAAGAATGGTATCAATTTAAAGAATTTGAAGGTTTAAAAAAACTTAGAGCTGTTGCTGTTGCCACAATCCAATTAAGATATGACGGTTGGGTTACTGAATTGCAAAAAGATAATACTGGAAACGAACCGAGTGGACTAGATAACCTTCTTTATTCTGCCGATGCCTCTTTCAGTTGTTTTGCTGATTTAGCACTAACAAGTCCAACAGATTATAGAAAAAAAGATATGGGATCACTTCTCCAATGTGTTTTAACTCCTGGCGATAGATGGATGGGAAGATCTACAGAAAGAATTACAAAAGAAATAGATAAAGAAGTGCGCCGTCTATTTCCATCCTCAAAAAACCTTAAATTGCTTTGGAGTAATGTAGTACAAATCCCCCAATCACTCTATAGAGAAGCTCCAGGTATGGAACCTTTCAGGCCTAATCAGAAAACATCCATATCTAATTTCTTCATGGCTGGTAGTTATACAAAACAAGATTACATAGATTCTATGGAAGGAGCTACAATGAGTGGTCATTTGGCTGCTGCTTCAATTTTAGAGAAGAAAGCAGAATTAGCAAAGAATCTTGCAGTAGGTTAATTTATGGGTACTTGGCTCAAACATGACGTAATAACAGTTGTTAATGCTCCTCTTGAAAATGTTTGGGATACATGGAGCGATTTAGACTCAATGTCGCTTTGGATGAGCTGGATTGAATCTGTAAAAACAGTTGATGAAGAGACTAATACATTACCAGATTTAACAGAATGGACTTTGGCTGCAAATGGCTTTAGATTTAAATGGAAAGCTCAAATTACAGAAAGGGTCGAAAAAAGTAAACTAAAATGGAAATCTATAGGAGGTTTACCAACTGAGGGATCAGTAGTTTTCGAAAGTAAGAGTGATCAAATTACAACGGTCAATTTAGCCATAACGTATGAGCTACCTAAAATGATTGCGCGTTTTATGGAAGAAAATATTTTAGGCAAAATGGTTACAAACGAATTACAGGCCAATATTGATAGGTTCAAAGATTTAGTTGAAAAGAACTATACAAAAAATTTTTCTAATTAAAAATATTAATTGCTACATCTAGTAGTCCTTCAAAAGTATATTCTTTTGCCTGACTATCAACTCTTCCGAAAATCTTGTTACATATTTTTGTTGTCTGAGGTCCAATAGTTAATAACTTAATTTGATCAAAATATACTAACCATTGTTTACCAAGTTTTTTTTCTAGTAAAGAAGCAGCATTTGATACGGTTTTACCACTTGAGAAAATAATTGCATCGACTTTTCGATTAGAAATAATATCAATTGTTTCTTCCGGAATTGATTCAGGACATCTAGTTTCATATGCAGCAACCTCAAATACACGAGAACCAGCCTTTCTAAATTGATCTGCAATTAAATCTCTACCACCTGTTTGAACTCTTGGCACAAAAACTCGAAGTCCATAACCAGATACTGGGAAATTATCAATTAAACTTTCAGCAACAAATTCTGGAGGTATGAAATCAGCCTTAATCCCAAAATCATCAAGAGTTTTTGAGGTTTTTTCTCCGACTACGGCGATTTTTGTTTTTTTAGAACATTCTTTTAATGAACTATTAAAGTATCTAAGTCTTTTATCCACAAATTTGATCCCATTACTGCTGGAAAAAATAATCCAATGAAAATCATTTATTTGATTTAATGCCTCGTCAAGAGGATTCAAATCATCAGGATCACCAATACTTATTGCAGGTAAATCAAATACATTAGCGCCCTTGCTTGTGAATATCTTTTTTATATCCAATATCCCTTCTTTTGATCGAGTAATAATTATATTTCTTTGATAAAGGGGTAGATCAACTTTTGGCATCCTTGTCCTCAACTTTATGATTTTGATTTTTACTTTTTAATTCATCGAGAAGTTTCAAGACTGATAATCCTTTATCAATAACAACATCGTCTTTAAAAACTATCTCTGGAACTCTTCTCATCTCTATTCTTTTTCCTAAACTATGTCTTATAGAGCTTTTAACAGTATTCAAATTTTCTACAATTTCTTTCCTAACTTTATCTTGAGCAGTAGAAGTTATGTAAATTTTGCAGTGTTGCAAATCACCTGATAAATCAATCTTAGAAATATTGACAAAATGATCTCTAATAAGATCATTTTCTAAATCATTCTGCAAAATAAGGGTTATTTCTTTCTTCAGAAGAGAAGAAACTTTTGCAAGACGGTAATTATTTGGCATTATGGTTGTAAATTTATTGGGTTTGTCATCGCTTGCAAGACAAAATAAACAGTTATGAAAGCACTGAAGACAGAAGATATCAAACCTACTATTGTGAGTGGATTTGATCTATTCTTGAATAAAGGTTCAAGCAATGCAACAAGTCCCCCAATAATTATGGATATTAAATACTTGGGGTATCTTGCAACATTAGAGAAAAATTCGCCCATCAGCTCCACAAAGAGATTACTTTTTTAGCTAAATTTTAACAAACATTAAACAGCATGATTACATTATATCAATTCAGGCATAGTGCTTTTTGTTTAAAAACAAGAATGGCTCTTCATGCAAAAAAACTACAATATCGAGTTGAAGAAGTAACACCTGGAATAGGCCAATTTGAAATCTTTAAATTATCAGGGCAAAAAAAAGTACCATTAATAGTCGATAGTAATGATCAAGTTATCAATGACTCTTCTACTATTTGCGAATATATAGATAAAAAAAATGATAACAATCCACTCTTTCCTGAGGACCCAATATTATTTGCACAATGCAAACTAATTGAAGACTGGGCTGATACAACAATGGCTACGACTTGTAGAAAAGCTTTAATAAAATCTGCAATAGAAAATCCACAGCTTAGAACTGCATTACTTCCAGATGAAATACCTTCTTCAGTTAAAAGTATTGTTGATAAATTACCTTTTGAAAATCTTACTAAAATTTCTAATGTAGTTTTGTCTTCTAAAGATAATTTAGAACTCCAAAAATTACTAGAAGCTTTGTCAAAATCCTTGATCAACAAAAAATATTTAGTTGGAGACAGTTTATCAATTGCAGATATTTCAATTGCTGCTCAATTATCCCTTCTTAAATTTCCAAAGTCTGCAGGACCAATTCTTTCAGGAGAAGGAAGTCAAGAATACATAAATAACCCTTATTTAGAAAATCTTTTCATATGGAGGAACAACTTAGAAGAATACCTTTTTAGTGCTAACTATCAATAAATTTAAAAGTCAATTTATATTTATTTGTTTTTATAGCATGAATAGAGGGATCACCAACTTTTGAACCATAAGAAGCAATATATTGCACTCCACATATTGATGGTTTGATTGAATTATTTACTTCCAATATTTCTTCGGAACATTTTTGGAATTTACTAATGGTCTCTACCTGATTAATCCTTGAAGCACCTGGCTTATGCGCTGTTTGTATAACTAGCTCATCTGCGAAAAAAATATCATCATCTTGGATCTGATTTCTACCTGTAATTCTTGAATCGATATAAAAATCATCTTTTAAATAAGTAATTTGATTATTAATAGATTGAGGATCATTTACAACTTTGATTAAGGTTTCACCAAATATTGCTTTTCCGATAGATTCAGAATTTTTTGCACGATTACCAACAATTAAATCTGAATCATTCTTAAAGAAATTTACTTTATAAATAACTGGCTCTTCTGAATCATTGATTATATCTTGGGAAGTAACAAGCCAATTCCCCTCGAACCAGTTAGGATAGATTAAATCCTTAGAAGTATCCGATAATTTAAAATTTGGCAGATATAATTCTGGCCATTGATTTACACGATTTTCCAAAAACTCTCGTACGTTAGAATCTACTAGAGCAAAAGAATT
Organism: Prochlorococcus sp. AG-347-J20; assembly: GCA_003281485.1. GTDB lineage: Bacteria > Cyanobacteriota > Cyanobacteriia > PCC-6307 > Cyanobiaceae > Prochlorococcus_A. The sequence goes on from QCBW01000004.1 coordinate 87,642, forward strand.
TTCTAAAAAAATTCCTTGAACAATCAAGCAAAGAATTAATCCAAGAAGAATTTTCATTATGTCAAATCCACTAATAAGAGCATCAGATCATTATGTATTATTAGAGCCAGATTCAAAAGAAAAAATTGTATCAAAGCAAGAAGCAATTTTATGGTTGAAGAATTGGCTTAGTAAGACAGAAACACAAACAATATATCAAAATATAGAAGATCCTGATCAGGAATTTTTTGAAGAATTATTGGAAAGCACTTATGAATTGGAAATAAAATTAGGATACGTTATCAAATGGTTTGCAATAAGAATTGAACCAGATTAACTAATTATTTCTTTATGAATTGCATTAATTATTTTCATAGCAACTTCTTCAATATTTTCTTTTTTTACTTGAATTCTTAAATCCGCTTGAGAATACAAATTTTCTCTAGATTGAAAAATGCTCATATATAGATCATTTAGATTCTTTCCCTGAAGAAGTGGCCTATTTTCAATTTCATTTTTCAATCTTTCAATTGCTATATCTTTGTCGAGATCTATCCAAACAATTATTCCCTGTCTTAAGATTCCCCAGTTTTCCGATTTGGTAACTATTCCCCCCCCAGTTGAGATTACTAATGAAGGAATTTTGATAGCTTCTTTAAGGCAGTTTGCTTCTAAATCACGGAAATTATCTTCTCCTTCATCATTAAAAATTTGATTGATAGATTTTTTTGCCAACTTCTCTATTAATGAATCTAAATCAATGTATTTATAATTCAATAATTCAGCCAGCTTCAAACCAGTTTGTGACTTACCAGAACCCATCATTCCTATTAAAAATATGCTTCTGCCCTTAATAGTATGAAGTGTTTTTTCGATAATGGATTGTTCCATAAAGACAAAAGCGTATTTAAAACCTTAAGATAGTATTATCGCAGACAGCTATGACTTCTACACAATCCAAACCATTACATGGAAAAGGACGTGAATGCGTCATAACTCGACGTGCCTGCTTTAGTTCTAGTCACCGTTATTGGCTTCCTGAAAAAAGCCCAAAAGAAAATTTATCTCTTTTTGGAAAGTGCAGTATTGCACCAGGTCATGGTCATAATTATGAACTTATTGTTTCAATGGGTGGAGAACTAGACTCTGATGGAATGGTACTTAATCTCTCTGATGTAAAACACTCTATTAAAGATAAGGTTACTGGACAATTAGATTTTCGTTTTTTAAATGATGTCTGGCCTGAATTTAATGTTAATAATCAAGAGGGAATACTCCCCACAACTGAAGCATTAGTAAAAGTCATTTGGAGTCGTCTGAAGGATGATTTACCTCTTACAAGTCTAAGACTTTATGAAAACCCAAATTTATGGGCAGATTATTTTGGAAAAAACATGGAAGCATTTTTAACAGTACAAACTCATTTTGCAGCCGCTCATAGACTTGCAAAAGAAGAGATATCTTTTGATGAAAATAAAAAAATCTATGGGAAATGTGCCAGGGTTAATGGGCATGGTCATAACTATCTTGTCGATATAACTGTAAAAGGAGACATTGATAAAAGAACAGGAATGGTTTGCGACTTATCTGCCCTCCAAGAGATAATTAACGATTTAGTTGTTGAACAACTTGATCATACTTTTCTTAATAAAGACATCGAATTTTTCCATAATTGTGTTCCAACTGCTGAAAATATAGCTTTATATATTTCTGATATTCTTAAAAAACCAATACATCAACTTGGTGCAACATTACACAAAATAAGACTCCAGGAGAGTCCAAATAATGCTGCAGAAATTTATGTTGATCAAAAGTTAACCAATTCATTGAAGTTGAAATTTGAAAATAGTTTAGTCACGCAAACTTGAGTATCCCAAGAGTAATAATTGTTATAGCATCAAGTCTTGATGGGAGAATTGCATTTCCTGGAGGTGGAGAATCGCATCTTGGAAGCGATGAAGATAAAAAAATATTAAATCAAAACTTATCAATGGTTGATGCAACCATTTTTGGTTTAGGTACTTTAATAGCTCATCAATCAACTTTCTTAGTTAAAAATCTCACTGATAATGACGAAGTAAATATATCAAAAAGCCAACCAATTTCCATAGTTGCTTCAAATAGCAAAAAATTTAACAGTAATTGGAAATACTTTCGTCAACCAATTAGAAGATGGCTAATAAGCTCAAGTAAGGTTTATAATTCGTCTAATAATGAATTCGAGAAAGAACTCTTTTTCGAAGATTCATGGAAAGAAACTTTAATTTCACTCAAAAAACAAGGGATAAATGATTTAGCTCTTTTAGGAGGTGCAAAACTTATAAATTCATTTATAAAGGAGGATCTAATAACAGATATAAAAATTACAATAATTCCACGAATTATTGGAGGTAGATATACGTGGATTCCTCCAGAACAAACAAATGAGATTTTTAATCTCAAAAGACTATGGGAAATAAAATCAATTAAAAATTTAATGAACAATGAAATCCATATTCATTACAAAAAAATTTAAAATAGATTCAATAATAAATGAACCAAAGAATACATAAAGTTGAAGTCAAATTGTCAATTAAGGAAATCTCCAAGGAGATATGGAATGAATTAGCAAATGAAATTAATAATCCATTTTATGAATGGACTTGGATTAAAAACCTTGAGATATCAAAAAGTGTTTCAAGAGAAACTGGTTGGCAGCCACTATATTTTGTTGCGTTTAAAAATGAAGAGATATTAGGAATTGCCCCACTCTTTTTAAAAAATCATAGCTATGGAGAATTCATTTTTGACCAATCATTTGCAAGATTAGCTCAAGAGCTGAATTTAAATTATTACCCCAAATTAATTGGAATGAGTCCTTATAGTCCTGTAAATGGATATCAATTTCTTTATAAAAAAAATAAAGACAAGAAAGAAATTACAAATTTACTTATAAACCATATCGAAAGCTTTGCGATTACAAACAAAATTCTAAGTTGTAATTTTTTATATATTGATGAAAGCTGGGGCAACCATCTTAAATCTTTGGGATATTATGAATGGATAAATTCCAGCAGTGAATGGAGGAGTAATGGAGAAAAAACATTTGATGATTTTCTTTATAGATTTAACTCTAATCAGAGAAAAAATATAAAAAAAGAAAGGAAATCAATTATTAAACAAGATATTAAAGTAGAAATTTTTAATGAAGATGATATCAACCATGAAATCCTCCAAAAAATGCATAATTTTTATGAACAGCATTGTTTGAGGTGGGGAGTTTGGGGAAGTAAATATCTAACATCTACATTTTTCGAAACACTGGTTGATAATAAAAAAAATCTTTTACTTTTTAGTGCATCAAAACATGATTCAAATGAAATTTTTGCTATGTCGATGTGCGTTAAAAATCAAAACAACTTATGGGGTAGATATTGGGGTAGTCAAGAAGAAATATCTAATTTACATTTTGAATTATGTTATTACCAGCCAATTGAATGGGCAATAAAAAATAGTATCCATTTGTTTGATCCTGGAGCGGGTGGTAAACATAAAAGACGGAGAGGTTTTTTTGCAAAAAGCACCGTTAGCATGCATAAGTGGTTTGACAAAAATATGGAAAGTATAATTAGTCCTTGGCTAAATGAAGTGAATAAACAAACCGAGATGGAAATTGATTTCGAAAATAAATCTATACCCTTTAAATAGAAAATTATTCAGCTTTACCAATGATTATATTAGTAATGTAGCTTTTTATTAACTTCTAAGAATGAATCCTAGCAAAAGTTTAGATGAAAAAATAAAGATTGATAATAATCTGTCCAACCGATATATAGACTTAGATCCAAACGGTTATTTTATTATCAAAGTAGATTTAGAAGAAAATAAAATAATTTTAGAGCACTTTCTAAATAATATTAATGATGACGGATATGCGCTTGACCCAGAAACAAATGAACCAATTAAATGCGACTCTAAAAATAAAAGAGTTAGTAATGAAGTTTTTAAAGGTATTAGTGCAAAACAACTTGGAATAATGATTACTGAAGAAAGAAATGATTTAATAACCAGATTCGATCATGCTCTATATTTAGGCCGGGAACTGCAAAAGGCAGAAGAATGTTTATACAAAAAATTGCCATATATACAAGATTAAGAAATTAAACGAAAAAATCTAATCTTTTCATCTGATGTTAAATTAAATAAAAGTAAAAAAATTAATGAACATCATTTTCTATTTAGCATTTATTGGTTTTGGTTTTGGAGCTGCTTTCGCATTAGATAAGCTATTAAGAGCAGTTAAATTAATTTAAAAAAACTACAAAATTTTAATAGTCTCTCCATACAAATCATATTCATCTGCAAAAGAAATATTTGCTTCAACAAATTTACCAATATAATTTTTCAAATCAATTTCATCTTTAACAGATAAAATTACAGTTCCGTCAATTTCAGGAGCGAAATTGTAGGACCGACCTATTAATTCGTTGTTATCAGATATTTTTTCTACCAAAATCTTCATTTTTGAACCAACATATGACTGATTTTTATCATTAGAGATATTTTGTTGAACTGAAATAACGTTATCTTTTCTTGCATCTGCAACCTCTGGAGATACTTTATTTGGCAAATGAAAAGCTGCAGTTCCTTCCTCAGGAGAAAAAATAAACACTCCAACATGATCAAATTTGTGCCTATCCAAAAATTCGAGAAGATGTTCAAAATGTTCTTTTTTTTCTCCCGGGAAACCAACAATGAGACTAGTTCTTAATACAGCAGATGGAATTTCTTCTCTAATTTTCTCCAAAATTGATTCATTCAAAGAAGCCTGCCAAGGTCTATTCATACTCTTCAATACATCTGGATGACTATGCTGAAGTGGTAAATCAAAGTAAGGCACTATATTCTTTGAATCTTTGAAAGCTCTAATAACTTCATCAGTTAAACCCGTTGGATAAGCATAATGTATCCTTATCCAAGGAATTGGAACTTTAGAAAGCTCATTCAAAAGTTTGGCTAATGATGGTTTCCCATAAATATCTTGACCATAATTAGTTGTTATTTGACTAATCAATATGATTTCTTGAATACCCTGTTTTGCAAGACTTTTGGCTTCAGAAACTATAGATTCTATCGTTCTACTTCTTTGAGGACCTCTCAACTTAGGAATAATGCAAAAAGCGCAATTATAATTGCAGCCTTCAGCAATACGAAGATAAGCAACAAATTTATTTTTATCTACAAAACGAGGCATTTCCTCATCTGCAATAAATTCAGGTATTTTTGAAACTTCATTAACGATTTCCCCTTTTTCTACTCTGTCTAAAACCTTGGCTATCTTTTGATAATCTCCTGTACCAACCAAACCTTTAATTTCAGGGATTTCTTTTATAAGCTCATCTTTAAAATGCTGAGCCATACAGCCTGCAACTATTACTTTCTTTCCTTGATTTGTATATTCTAGAATTTTTCTAATAGATTCTTCTCTAGCTGTTTCAATAAAACTGCAAGTATTTACAACAACAACATTTGCATCATTTATATTGCTGTCAACTTCATAACCCTCTTTATCTAATAAGCCTTGCATATGTTCAGTATCAACAAGATTTTTCTCACAACCAACATGACTGAATGCAACCTTAGATAGTTTTTTTTCTTTTACATTGAGACTATTTTGTTTCACAACTTGAAAAATAAAAATTAAAAGATTTAAACAGCATTTAGTAAATAACTATCATGCCAAGATAATATTAAGATAGATAATGTAAATAACAAACTTTCTTTTTTTATGGCCCTTAAGACTTTAAACAGAAGAAATAAAAAAGATTTGAAATGGCCAAAAATCATAATTGCAATTCTTAGCACTATAGGCATAGTTGATACAGGTTCGATTACTTTAAAAAACTGGGGATTATTTACTTCGCTTTCATGCCCAGGGATACAAAATGGTTGTGAAACAGTTTTAAATAGTCCTTGGGGTACTTTATTTGAAAATAATCAAGTTAATATACCTCTCTCATTAGCTGGTTTTTTAACATATTTATCAATATTAGTTATCACAATAGTACTCTCGCTTAATTTAATTTCCCCAAAAGAAAAACTAAATAAGTTTTTATGGTGGTTAGTATTTCTAATTTCTTGTGCGTCATCAACATTTAGCTTTTTATTAATCAATATAATGTTTTTTAAGATTCAAGCATATTGCTTTTTTTGTATACTATCAGCAATTTTATCGTTTTCTATCTTTATAATTTCTATGATTGGAGCAAAGTTCGAAAGTAGAGAACCTATGATTTTTAGAGGTTTCATTGTAGCCATAAGTGTTCTTCTTGGTGGCCTAATTTGGTCAACTAACGTTGACCCTTCTAATGCGATTGATGTTCCAAGCCCTACTGAAAATGTGTCCCCTATAATCACTACTTCAAGCTCTCCAGAGAAAGTAAAGTTTGCAAAATTTTTAAAAGAAAACAATATTGTTATGTATAGTGCATACTGGTGCCCACACTGCCACGACCAAAAACAACTATTTGGTAGGGAAGCAGTTAAAGAATTAAAAATAGTTGAATGTGCTAAAGATGGTAAAGATAATGATTTTGAGCTATGCCAAAGTAAAGGAATAAGTGGATTTCCTTCTTGGGAAATAAAAGGAGAAATTCTTAGTGGTACTCGCAACTTAAATGATTTAGTTAAAGTTACAGGATATCAGGGAGATTCTAATTTTTAATAAACCTCTTTTGAATTTTTTTATGTAACTGTTGTCTAGTATGGCATTCCCAATTATTATCCCTATCTGGAAAATCATCTCTATAATGCCCCCCTCTACTCTCTTCTCTAAATAGACAAGCTTTTAATAAAGTTATAGTTGTTATTTGTCTATTCTTTAAATCAAGCAAGAGATTCAGTGCCCTCCTATTGCGTTCGCTAAGTTTAATTTTTTGATCAAATTTTATTTTTGGAAGACTATTTAGTAAAACATTTTTTTCTAATTTATTCATATCACCTTGAATATAATGTAGAAATTCACCCATATTGACCTTATTTCTAGATACGCCTAAATTTAACCAACATAATTTTCTTAGTTCATCAATTTTTTCAACAATTATAGAAATTTGATCTTCTTCAGGATCTTGAATATCAAACTCTTGAAATGATCTATCAAATTTTACAAATTTAGGAGAATCATTCAAAAGAATTGAAGACATTTTTCTAGCAAAAACAAGGCATTCCATCAATGAATTACTTGCCAATCTATTAGCACCATGGACCCCTGTTGAAGCAACTTCTCCAACAGCATACAAACCTTTTCTTGTGGATAATGCATTTAAATCAGTTCGAACACCTCCCATCCAATAATGAGCGGCAGGGGCGACTGGAATAACCTCATTTAGTGGATTAACTCCATAGTCCAGACATCGACTTAAGATAGTGGGGAATCGTTCTACAATTTTTTCTGGATCAATATACCGAAGATCAAGCCCAACATGGTCAACATTATTTTCATACATATTCTCCATAATTGCTCTGCTTACCTGATCTCTTGTTGCTAAATCACGATTCTTAAGATTTTTAACTGGGCTTTCACCATTTTTATCAACTAGAATTGCTCCTTCGCCTCTCAGTGCCTCAGATATTAAAAAACATGGTGCACCATAAAATTTTAAAGCAGTTGGATGAAATTGAATAAACTCTAGATCTTCAATAGCAGCTCCTGCCTTCCAAGCGAGAGCGATCCCCTCTCCTGAAGATTGAGCAGGATTGGTTGTATTAGTAAATAAATGACCACCACCACCTGTAGCTAAAACAACAGCTCTCGATTTAATCCAATATACATTCGCTCCATCAAGAACCTGTACTCCTCTACATTCTTCATTTTCAATTAGAAGTTCGGTTACTCTTACACCCCTGCAGTGAAGAATATTTTTTTTATTTTCCACATGATCTTCAAGAACTTCAACTAATGCTCTTCCAGTACGATCTTTAACATGCAAAACTCTTCTTCGAGAATGAGCTGCTTCTAGAGTTGTAGCCAATTGATCAGAACTTTTATCAAAAATCATGCCTAAGTTCTGCAACCTATCGACACACCCAGGTGCTTCTTTAACTAGCATTTCTACAGCTTTCAAATCACATAATCCATCTCCTGCCTTTAAAGTATCATCCACATGAAGGACAAATGAATCATCCTTTCTAACAACGGATGCTATCCCACCCTGAGCCCATCTACTAGAAGATACCTTACTAGTGTTCCTATTTAAAAGAAGCACTCTTAAATTTTCAGGTAATTCAAGACAAGTCATAAGTCCTGCTGCTCCAGCACCAATAACGATTACATCCCAATTACTAATTGATATGGTTTCTTGTGAAAATGGAGCCCTTAACATTAAACCAATCCACTAAAAGTTGGTTGTAAAATTGCTAAAAAAATAAAAATGCCATCAACAATTAACGTCGTTTGAATTACGTAACTAGATACCAAGAGTGCTTTACCATTAGTCGTATTGATAGTAGCTGAATCTAAAATTTCTTTTGAGATAAACCAAAGTATAACTGCAACAATAATAATGATAGATAACGATTTTACTTGAATGAGATTTTCTGAAGTTTTTTGAAGGATCAAAGGCGCATTTTCAGAATCTGCTTTTATAACCTCTGTCCATTGATCCATTATTCCGGTCAAAAATATTGTCATATCAGTAACAGCTGTTCCGAACAAAGAGGAAATATAAAAACTTGAACCAATTCTCCAGTTAGTAACAAAACCGACTAAAGCTAAAGGAAGAACAACAGCTTCAACAGGAATATGAAGTATAGGGTAGGGACTTAACCATCCCCAAAACAAACATCCACCAAGCCAACTTCCTGATACGCCAAGTAATAATGAACTGACAATAAACCATTTATTTGA
>QCBW01000005.1 GCA_003281485.1 Prochlorococcus sp. AG-347-J20
CGCATACCTTGTTCAATAGCTACTGGACATATTAATTCTCCAGTCATCTTAATTCTATCTCCAGGCATAACCATTTCAACATTTGAGCCATCATCAGAGGTAAATGCTGTAATTTGACCTGTAACATCAGTTGTTCTGATATAAAACTGAGGTCTATATCCTGCGAAGAATGGTGTATGTCTACCACCCTCTTCTTTTTTGAGAACATAAACTTCACCTTCAAACTGAGTATGAGGAGTAATAGATCCTTTCTTAACAAGTACCATTCCTCTCTCAATATCTTCCTTCTGAACACCACGTAATAATAAACCAACGTTATCGCCAGCCATACCTTCATCAAGAAGTTTACGGAACATTTCAACTCCAGTAACAGTTGTTAATCTTGTATCTCTAATTCCAACAATCTCAACTTCTTCTCCAACCTTAACTTTACCTCTCTCAATTCTTCCTGTAGCTACAGTTCCTCTACCAGTAATAGAGAAAACATCTTCAACCGCCATCAAGAATGGTTTGTCAACTTCTCTTTCTGGTTCAGGAATGCTAGCATCAACTGCTTTCATTAATTCCTCAATTTTTGATTCCCAAGTAGCATCCCCTTCAAGAGCTTTTAAACCGGAAACTTGAATTATGGGAATATCATCACCGGGGAAGTCATAACTATCTAAAAGTTCTCTGATTTCCATTTCGACAAGTTCAATAATTTCTTCATCATCGACCATATCGCACTTATTGAGAGCCACTACAAGAGCAGGAACTCCGACCTGTTTTGCTAAGAGAATATGCTCTTTTGTTTGAGCCATGGGGCCATCTGTAGCTGCACAAACCAATATAGCGCCGTCCATCTGGGCAGCCCCTGTAATCATGTTCTTAACATAGTCAGCATGTCCTGGGCAATCCACATGAGCATAATGTCTGCCTTCAGTTTCATATTCGACGTGAGCTGTGTTAATGGTAATGCCACGCTCTCTTTCTTCAGGAGCACCATCAATGTCTCCATAGTCTTGAGCTTGAGCTTGACCTTTTTTAGCTAATACGTTTGTAATAGCAGCAGTTAGTGTTGTTTTTCCATGATCAACATGGCCAATTGTACCTATGTTGACGTGTGGTTTGTTTCTTTCGAACTTCTCGCGAGCCATTTTGAATTAAAGAATCGAGGGTTTAAGGGTTTTAGTTTAGAGATCAGGAGTTGCCCTGATTCTTGGAAATGATAGCTTCAGCAACATTACGAGGCACTTCCTCATAATTTGCGAACTCCATTGAGAATATACCCCGACCTTGAGTCATTGATCGGAGTTGAGTGGCATAACCGAACATTTCGGCTAGGGGCACTTTGGCCTGTACCTTGGACAATCCATCATCGACAGATTGTCCTTCTACTTGACCTCTTCTAGAAGAGAGATCACCAATTACAGATCCAAGAAAGTCGTCGGGACTTTCGACCTCAACTTTCATCATAGGCTCTAAAAGGACAGGATTGCATTTTTTAACCCCATCTTTAAAAGCCATCGAACCTGCAATTTTGAAGGCCATTTCAGATGAGTCTACATCGTGGAATGAACCATCGACTAGTGTTACTTTTACATCAATGAGTGGATAACCGGCAAGAACACCAGATTCACAGGTTTCTTTCATTCCATTAGATGCAGGACCAATATACTCTTTTGGAACAGCTCCACCAACAATTTTGTTTACAAATTCGAAACCTTTACCAACTTCAGCTGGTTCCATTTCAATAATTACATGACCATATTGGCCTTTTCCTCCAGTTTGTCTTGCATATTTACCTTCACCTTTAGAACTAGACCTAATAGTCTCTCTATATGAGACCTGAGGAGCTCCTATATTTGCTTCAACCTTAAATTCCCTTAACATTCTGTCAACAAGTATTTCTAAGTGCAACTCACCCATACCTGCGATGACAGTCTGATTTGTCTCAGGATCTGTACTTACCCTAAAAGTTGGATCTTCTTCAGACAAAGCAGTTAAAGCTTTAGATAATTTTTCCATATCGCCTTTCGTTTTTGGCTCAACAGCCACCGAGATAACAGGTTCTGGGATAAACAATGTCTCCAAAACTATTGGATCTTCTGTGTTACATAGAGTGTCACCAGTTGTTGTGTTTTTAAGACCTAATACAGCTCCTAAATCCCCTGCCCTCAATTCATCAACTTCCTCTCTTTCATCAGCCTTAAGAATCACTAATCTAGAAATTCTCTCTTTAGCATCCTTAGTAGAATTCATTACATAACTCCCTTTTGAAAGAACACCTGAATACATTCTTACAAAAGTTAATTTCCCGTAGGGATCTGACATTACTTTGAAAGCTAATGCACTGAAAGGAGCATTATCATCTGAAGGTCTAACATCTTCTTTGCCGCTCGGTAGAATACCCTGTATTGGTTTTACATCAACTGGAGCTGGCAAGTAATCAACTACAGCGTCTAATACAAGTTGGACTCCTTTATTCTTGAAAGCTGAACCGCATAATACTGGAACCAATCCATGTTTTAAGACCCCTTCCCTGATTCCTTTTTTAAGTTGTTCTTCAGATAGTTCTCCTGTTTCAAGGAATATTTCTATTAATTCTTCATCATTTTCTGCAACGCTCTCCATTAATTTAAATCTCCAATCAGCAGCTTCCTCCTCCATTTCAGATGGAACTGGAGCTTCCTCGATATCAGTACCTAAGTCATTTTTGTAAAGATATGCTTTGTTTGCTACTAAATCAATAATGCCTGTGAGATCACCTTCAGCTCCAATAGGTAGCTGAATAGGAAGTGCATTTGCCTTGAGACGATCTTTAATTTGTTGATTAACTTTTAAAAAATCTGCACCAGTTCTATCCATCTTATTAACAAAAACCATCCTTGGGACGGAATATCTATCTGCCTGACGCCATACTGTTTCAGATTGAGGCTGAACTCCACCAACCGCGCAAAATACAGCTATGACTCCGTCCAAGACTCGCATTGATCTTTCCACTTCAATAGTAAAATCGACGTGTCCAGGAGTATCAATAATATTGATTCTGTGATCTTGCCAACTCGTAGATATTGCTGCAGCAGTAATAGTAATTCCTCTTTCACGTTCTTGAGCCATCCAATCAGTCACGGCAGCACCATCATGTACTTCTCCTATCTTGTGAACGACACCTGAATAAAACAAAATTCTTTCAGTAGTTGTAGTCTTCCCTGCATCAATATGAGCGGCTATACCTATGTTCCTTACTCGTTCTAGGGGAAAGTCGCGTGCCAATTTTAAAGCTCCAAATAAAATAATTTTTGATAAGTATAGTTCACCCTAAAAGCAAACTTTAATAATAATAAACTACTTAAGTACCTTTTTGATGAAATTAATATCTGTAATGTGCAAAAGCCTTGTTAGCTTCAGCCATTTTATGTGTGTCTTCTCTTTTTTTAACGGCACTACCAGTTTCATTTGCTGCATCCATCAACTCACCAGCAAGCTTTTGGGACATACTTTTGCCATTCCTAGCTCGTGAAAATGTAACAAGCCATCTTAATGCCATAGCTGTACCCCTCTCTTGGCGTACTTCCATAGGTACCTGATATGTAGCACCTCCAACTCTTCTAGCTCGTACCTCAACCAGAGGAGTAGCATTTTTTACAGCTGTTTCAAACAATTCGACTGCATTCCCACCTGTTCTCTCGCTAATTAAGGAAAAAGCATCAGACAATATTCTTTGGGCTGTGGATTTTTTACCATGTTTCATCAATCGAGAAATCATCATTGAAGCAAGACGACTATTAAATTGAGGATCTGGAAGAACTGGTCTTTTTACTGCGGCATTACGACGTGACATGTTTCTTAAAAGTGATGTTTACAAATTAATCTTTTGGAGCTTTTGCTCCATATTTAGATCTGGATTGACGTCTATCTTTGACTCCAGCCGTATCTAAAGTTCCTCTTATTATATGATATCTAACTCCAGGTAAATCCTTAACTCTTCCACCCCTAAGAAGCACTACTGAGTGTTCTTGCAAATTATGACCAATACCAGGGATATATGCCGTTACTTCAAAACCAGAAGTTAATCTAACCCTCGCAACTTTTCTTAAAGCTGAATTAGGTTTTTTAGGTGTTGATGTATAAACTCTCGTACATACCCCCCTTCTTTCAGGGCAAGCTTTTAGTGCAGGAGATTTAGTTTTCCTAGTCAGACGTTTTCTTTCTGAACCTATTAATTGCGAGATGGTAGGCATCTATTATATTTTGAAAAAATAAACATCTTATCATCATAACCTTTTGAGAGCACCAACTAAAAGTTTTTAATCATTTTTTTTAAAAAATTTGTGAAATTAAAATTCTTTGATAAATATTCATTATTTTTAGATTTATTTTCAAATTTATTTTTATAATAGAGATGAATAATTAAACATAATCAAATAATCAATGGGAGAGAGTATCAAAAGAATCGTTGGGGCATATCAAGATAGTTATTCTCCAAATGGAATAATTGGTGAGAAAGATGCGTGTGGTGTTGGTTTTATAGCAAATATTAAAGGGGTAGAAAGCAACTGGATTCTTAAACAATCCCTGAAAGGACTTAACTGCATGGAGCATAGAGGAGGTTGTGGAGGGGATAGTGATTCAGGAGATGGCGCAGGCATTTTATGTTCAATTCCATGGGGGTACCTAGAGGAGAAGATGAATCTAGAGAATACACAAAAATTTAACAGAGGCTTAGGCATGATTTTCATGCCTAACAAAAAAGATAAAATTAAAGAATGTAAATCAATATGCGAAAAGGAAGCTGAAAAGTTAAGAATCAACAAAACATGTTGGAGAACAGTACCTGTTAAAAATGAAATCTTAGGTCCTTTGGCTAAAGCAAATGCTCCATTTATAAGTCAGTGGATTTTATTCATAGATAAAAAAGATAACAATGATACTGAGAAAATTTTATTTCAGTTAAGGAAAAGAATTGAGAAAAAAGTAAGAGAAAGTTTTAAAAACCATGTTGGGGATTGTGAATTTTATTTTGCCTCACTAAGTTCCAAAACAGTTGTATACAAAGGAATGGTACGTTCTGAAATATTATCTGAGTTTTATCAAGATCTTCAAGAAGAGAGTTTTAAAGTCTCATTTTCTGTTTATCATCGTAGATTTAGCACCAATACACTTCCAAAATGGCCACTAGCTCAGCCCATGAGATTTTTAGGTCATAATGGCGAGATAAATACTCTCTTAGGAAATATCAATTGGGCTAAAGCTTCAGAAACACATATAGATAATTTTTGGGGAGAGTTATCTAATGAAATCAAGCCCATTGTAGATGTGAACAAAAGTGATTCGTCAAATCTTGATGCAACTCTTGAAATTAATATTCGCTCAGGCCAACCAATAACTGATTCATTATTAAAACTTGTTCCTGAAGCATTTAGAGATCAACCAGAACTTAAACAAAGAGAAGATATCAAATCTTTTTATGAGTATTCTGCGAGCCTACAAGAAGCTTGGGATGGACCTGCTCTTCTTGTATTTGCGGATGGAAATTTTGTAGGAGCAACTCTTGATAGAAATGGTCTAAGACCAGCAAGATATTCAATCACTAATGATGGTTTCGTTATAATGGGTTCCGAAACAGGAGTAGTAGATCTTGAAGAGGAAAGAGTAATAGAAAAAGGTAGATTAGGACCTGGACAAATGTTGGCAGTTGATTTTCATCAGAATAGAATCCTAAGAAATTGGGAAGTAAAATCTGAAGCCGCACAAAGACATGATTATAAAAATCTGCTCAGTAATAGAACTATAATAATTGAAAATAATGAATGGGTTAAAGACTGCAAACTAAAAGACCTTGAGCTATTACAACAACAAACTGCGTACGGGTTTTCCTCAGAAGATAATGATCTAATTTTGGATTCAATGGCTTCTTTAGCTAAAGAGCCTACCTATTGCATGGGCGACGATATCCCATTAGCAGTTCTTTCTTCAAAGCCACACATTTTATATGACTATTTCAAGCAAAGATTTGCACAAGTTACAAATCCTCCTATTGATCCCTTAAGAGAAAAACTGGTAATGAGTTTAGAGATGCATCTTGGAGAAAGATGTACACCATTTGAGATTAAAGATCCTAAACCTTTTATTCATTTACAAAGTCCAATTCTCAATGAGGAAGAACTGGTTTCCATTAAAGAATCAAAAATTAAATCTCAAATAATTTCAAGCTTGTTTGATATTGAGGAAGGTGTTCAAGGCTTAGAGAACCAATTAAAAGCAATTTGTAAACAAAGTGAGCTGTCTATAAAAGAAGGTTGCTCTTTAATTATTATCTCTGATAAGGGTATTAATCCTACAAAGGCTTTTATTCCTCCTTTACTTGCTGTTGGAGCAATTCATCATTACCTCCTAAAAAAAGAAATCAGGCTAAAAGCTTCTCTAATTATTGAAACAGGTCAATGTTGGAGCACACATCACCTAGCTTGTTTGATTGGTTATGGTGCAAGCGCGGTTTGCCCTTGGTTGACTTTTGAAGCAGGTAGACACTGGTTAAAACATCCAAAAACACAAAAACTCATTGATAGCAAAAAAATAAATCCATTATCAATAATTGATGTTCAAGTAAATATTAAAAAAGCTCTAGAAGACGGTTTAAGAAAAATTCTTTCGAAAATAGGTATCTCACTTTTATCTAGTTACCATGGTGCACAAATTTTTGAAGCTGTGGGCCTTGGGTCTGACTTAATAAAAATTGCTTTTGATGGTACAACAAGCCGTATCGCTGGCATAACATTAAAAGAATTAACTAATGAAACACTTTCAATACATACGAAAGCCTATCCGGAGATTGATTTAAAGAAATTAGAATTTTTAGGATTTGTACAATTTAGAAATAATGGAGAATATCATTCTAATAACCCAGAGATGTCCAAAGTTTTACATTCAGCGGTAAAACAAGGACCAGGGTACGATCATTTTGAAACTTACAAAAAACTTATTAGTAATAGACCGACAACATCTCTAAGAGATTTATTAACAATTAATTCACAAAGAAAAAGTATTCCATTAGAGAAAGTTGAAAGTGTTGAATCAATTTGCAAAAGGTTCTGCACTGGAGGAATGAGTTTGGGTGCATTATCGAGAGAAGCTCATGAAGTTTTAGCAGTTGCAATGAATAGAATTGGTGGAAAAAGTAATAGTGGAGAAGGGGGAGAAGATCCAGCTCGTTTTAATGTTTTAAACGATATCGATGAAAATACTCAATCAGCGACATTGCCTTTCATTAAAGGTCTAGAGAATGGAGACACCGCATGTTCAGCTATTAAACAAATAGCATCAGGAAGATTTGGAGTTACACCTGAATATCTAAGAAGTGGTAAACAACTCGAAATTAAAATGGCTCAAGGTGCAAAACCCGGAGAGGGGGGGCAATTGCCTGGTCCAAAAGTTGATTCTTACATCGCAAAACTAAGAAATAGTAAACCTGGGGTAGCTTTAATATCTCCTCCCCCGCATCATGATATTTATTCTATTGAAGATTTAGCTCAACTTATCCATGACTTACACCAAGTTCATCCAAAAGCTAAAGTAAGCGTTAAGCTTGTTTCTGAAATTGGTATAGGCACTATTGCTGCTGGAGTAAGCAAAGCTAATGCAGATGTAATTCAAATTTCAGGTCATGACGGAGGTACAGGTGCTTCGCCTTTAAGTTCTATTAAACATGCAGGTTTACCATGGGAACTAGGTGTTGCTGAGGTTCATAAATCTCTCTTAGAAAACAACTTACGTGAAAGAGTAATCTTGAGAACTGATGGAGGTCTTAAAACAGGTTGGGATGTAGTTATTGCAGCTTTACTAGGTGCTGAAGAATACGGTTTTGGTTCTGTAGCGATGATTTCTGAAGGATGCATAATGGCTCGGGTTTGTCACACAAACAAGTGTCCTGTTGGAGTTGCCACTCAAAAAGAAGAATTAAGAAAAAGATTTAAAGGTATTCCAGAAAATGTTGTCAATTTTTTCTTATATATTGCTGAAGAAGTAAGACAAATAATGAGTAGTATCGGTGTTTCTAATATGGAAGAACTGATTGGTAATCAAGAATTTCTTTCTGCAAGAAATATCGATCTTCCAAAAACTTCTAATATAGATCTTTCTTCTTTAGTAAATAAACATTCAACCACTGATAGATCATGGTTAAAACATTCAAAGACTGCACATAGTAATGGATCTGTATTAGAAGACGAGTTTTTATCTGATACTGAATTTATAGATTCAATTAAAAATCACAAAATAATAACCAAAGAACTTGAGATAAAAAATACAGATAGAAGTGTTTGTGCGAAAATATCAGGCGAAATTGCAGAACTTCACGGCAACACTGGCTTCAATGGTGAACTCAACTTAAATTTCAAAGGATATGCAGGACAAAGCTTTGGTGCCTTTTTATTGAAGGGAATGAATGTTCAATTAATCGGAGAAGCCAATGATTATGTTTGTAAAGGAATGAATGGAGGAATACTCACAATAATTCCCAAAAAAATAGATAAAACTTCTTCAGAACAAGTTATTTTAGGAAACACCTGTCTTTATGGAGCAACAGGTGGTAAATTATTTGCATTAGGAAAATCGGGCGAAAGATTTGCAGTAAGAAATAGTGGAGCTACAGCGGTAACAGAAGGAGCAGGTGATCATTGTTGTGAATACATGACTGGTGGGAAGGTAGTTATTCTGGGTTCCACAGGAAGGAATATTGGTGCGGGCATGACTGGTGGAATAGCTTTTATAATCGATGAAAATAATGATTTGATTAATAAAGTTAATAATGAAATAGTTAGCATTCATAAAATAACTACATCAAAACAGGAAGATATCTTATTGGAAATTATTAGAGAATATAAGGCAAAAACGAATAGCTTAAAGGCCGCCAAAATAATTGAAAATTGGTCTTATTATAAGGGTACTTTCAAATTAATAGTTCCCCCAAGCGAGGAAGAAATGCTTGGGCTAAAGAAAACGTAAATGCCTTTCTTTGTAAAGACTGAAATTATAAAAAAAGAATACTTAATTAATCATTATTTAAAACAAAAAATAATTAACGAACATATTGATTGGATAAGAAAATTAAAAAAGGAGGGAATTAATATAAAAAGTGGTTTTTTAGTAGATGAGTTAAAGAGGCCAGGTGACGGCGGATTACTCATTATTGAGATGAATAATTATAAAAATGCACTAAAAATAATTAAGAATGATCCAATGATAAAAAATGATCTAGTTGAATGGAAATTAAATGAGTGGGTAGATTCAAATAAATGAAAAAGACTATCTCGGATACTTTTTCATAAGTTTTTGTATTTCTTCAGCATGGTAACTGCTACGAGTTAAAGGAGAACTAACTACTTGCATAAAGTCCAAATCTTTTTCCCCGAATACTTTATAAAAATTAAATTTTGAGGGACTCACAAATTTTTGAACAGGTAAATGATTAGGGCCAGGAGATAAGTATTGGCCAATAGTAACAATATCAACGAAATTACTCTTTAAATCCCTAAGAAGACTTAAGACCTCCTCATCTTTTTCCCCTAAACCAAGCATAAATCCTGACTTTGTATAAACTTTGGGAGAATATTCTCTGGTCCTTTTAAGCAACTCAAGAGTTCTCTCATATTTACCCTGAGGTCTTACTTTTTTATATAAAGTGGACACAGTCTCAATATTATGATTTAAAACGTTTGGATTTGAATCAAGAACTTTTTCAAGAGCTTTCCAGTTACCACAAAGATCAGGTATTAAAAGCTCAATAGTAGTTTCAGGAGATTTTTTTCTTACTTGATAAACACATTCAAAGAATTGAGATGCGCCACCATCCTCAAGATCATCTCTATTAACTGATGTGATTACAACATGTTTAAGATTCATCCTATAGACTGCTTCGGCTAGACGATGTGGTTCTGTTGGATCTAACTCTCTTTTAGATTTATCAAAATCAATATCGCAATATGGACATGCCCTAGTACAGCCAGGGCCCATTATGAGGAAAGTGGCAGTTCCACTAGAAAAACATTCACCAATATTTGGACAGCTTGCTTCTTGACATACAGTATTGAGATTTAAATCATTTAACAAATTTGCAGTATTACCAATTCTCTCAACTTGCGGAGCTTTTACTCTTAGCCAATCAGGCTTTGAAATTAAGCTATTATGATTATTAGTCAATTTAATTGTTTCTGGCCTATATACTTATTTTACTAAAAACAATTTGAATTAACTATTAATAATTTCAACAATGAAGTCTAATAAATAGAAGTGAAAAATAAATGAATTTAACTAGTCCATCAATCATTAAAATCATCCTAATTCAATGTAATATTTAACTCAATATCACTGTTTCATCAACTAAAATTAAAATAGTATTTAGAACATAATTTTTAGAACAAATATCAAAACATTTCCAAAATTCCCTAATTTGCAAATAAGTAAGATTCTTACTGAAAATTTTTTGTACTAAAAGTGTTTTTTTTCTAATTTATTGATACAGTAAAATATATATGTAATAAAACATTGACTTTTAAATTTAAAAGAAAACGTATTTTATTATCGGAAAAAAATAAAAACTCTAAAGCAATAGGTTATGCTAGAGCTACTCATCATGAATATGCATATTTAGAAGAGCAAATAAAAATTTTGAAGGAAGAGGGTTGCAGTTTAGTGTTCTCTGAATTTATAAGTTTAGATGAAGAAATCAAACCCCAACTCAATAAAGCTATAAATTCCTTATCAAAAGGTGATCAATTAGTAATAACTCAGCTTGACCGGGCATTTAAAAATAAAAAAGAATGTTTGATAACAATAAATAAACTTATTAAAAAGGATATTCAATTACGAACTTTGACTGGTTTTTTTGCTGCTAATGAATCTTCTAATGCAAATTCTTCAATTTTTAAGATTTTATATGAATTAGATAATTTAGAAGACAAAAGTTTAGGTGAAAGAAAAAAAGAACAACTATTACGCAGAAAATTATCTGGAAATAATTTGGGAGGCAGGCCCAAAATAAGTCCTTTAAAAGAATCTTTAGTAATCAGATTGCGTAATGAAGGATATTCATATCGATCAATCAGATCACAAACTGGAATTGCATTATCAACAATTAGAAGAGTGATTTTGGAGGGAGAATTAACATAAATTGATGAAGAAAGAAATTGAAAATTTAATAAAAGAAAATTTTAAAGATACAGCATTGCGGATTTATGAATTAGATAATGAAGATAGAAAAAGTTTGTTAGCAGAATATAGAGAATGGATTATGAATGATTTAGATTTTGAAGAAGTAATGATGCTACCTTATGAAGCCTATACTGACAAATTAGATTCTAATTTCTTAGAAGATTCACTTTAGTTATTAATAGTATATCTCTTATTAAAATCGTATACTTCTTGTGCTATAGACGGTAAAAGGGAAGAATCTTTGGAATATTGTTCTCCATTACAAAAAACTACTAATAAAGTTTGTAGAGATTTATTATTAATCCACCAAGCTGAATCATGTCTAACTTCAGACATTAAGCCTGCTTTACTCCAAAGGCTAATGCTTTCTGGTAATCCTTCACCCAAAAAACCATCTATTTGATTAAAGGAATCGTTTTTAAGAACAACTTTATTTAAATTTCTTTTTAAAAAACTTCGCAAATTTAAATTATTTTCTTGATAATCAATATGAATCATAATTTCCTCCAAAACCCGTGCAGCTGAATCAGAATTCATAGCGTTTCTATTTTTATTATCATATCCATAAAATTCTTTTTCACGACCAAATGGTCCGTCATCCCAAGTCTTCTGACAGCAATTTATGCCAACCAATTCTTCCCAATTTAAATCATGTAGCCAATCGTTTATTATACTTCTTTGGTATTTCCAATTTTCCCATATTTCGCCCTCAATACAAGGTCCACTTGTTGTTCCAGTAAGTAAATCAATTAAAAAGCTTGTTGCATTATTACTGGAGAAAGACAACATTTTCCTTACAGCATCCATAATTTCATCTGATAATAATAAACTTCCTTTTTTAATCCAATAAAATGCAGCAAGTCCATAAACTAACTTGACTATGCTGGCAGGGTAAACCATTTTTTTGTTATTAATACCAGTTCCAAAACCTTTAAATATACTTTTATTTTCACTTTTATAATTAATCCAAGTTATCGAAATATCTTCTCTTGAAAAGTCTTTATTATGAGAGCATACTCTTCTTAAAATATCATTTAGGGCTAGACCCATCTCTTGACTTAAATAGTAAAAGGACATTGTATGGAAATTTATAAAAATCCTATCTCACTATTTAAACAAACTAATTTTTCAAAAACTATTTGGTGGAAATTAAAAGTTAATATTTCTGGATATCAAAATGAAACAGAAGATAAATTAGTTACTGAAATATTTAAAAATAGAATTTTTAGGCTTATTTATCCAAATATTTATCAAAACAACCATAAATTTTCAAGAATACTAGTTCAACTATATGAAGATGGTTACATCTGTTGGATAAATTTAGATGGATTAATTATTGAGAAATACGAATTCAAAAAAAATAACAATTTAGAAAATGAACACTTTTTTATAAAAGATAAAGTTAACTCAATTTTAAAATGGATCAAGGATCAATATGAGTTAAATAATGAATATCTTTGGGGAGGTACATTAGGACCCAATTTTGATTGTTCTGGATTAATTCAGACTGCTTTTTTAAAGCATCAAATTTATATACCTCGAGACTCTTTTCAAATAAAAAATTTTTGTAAGCACCTTTTTTATTACAAAGATTCGTATGCAGCTCTACGACCTGGCGATCTTTTATTTTTTGGAAATGATGAAAAATGTGATCATATTGGAATCTACAAAGGAGACGGATTCTATTACCATAGCTCTGGAATGGATTTTGGCAGAAATGGAATAGGATTAGATACCCTAAAAAAGTCTAATGATAAAATCTCATTACATTATAGATCTAAACTTATTTCTGCAGGAAGAGTAGTTAGAAATTATAGATGGGACCGCACTATACGTTAATTAATAGAGCTCGCCTTAAAATTTTAAATTAAATTAAAATATTACTTATTCTTTTATTGAGAAATTAACCAGCAGTCCAAATATTTTTAATGATTGGCATTATGGTATCCAAGTGTAATGTCCCAACAAGTAACCAAGCAAAAACAGCTCCTCCACATCCTCCTAACCAAAATCCACTTGTAAAATCAGCCCAACCTGCTCTTGTAAATAAGTCCTTTGGCGGATTATTAACAGTCGCATCTGGTGGTTGAACATTAGGTGCTTTACCAGGTGCATTGTATAGAACAAAAAGTGCCGTCAAAATATGAACAGCTCCAATAGTAGCGAGAAGTCCAGCTGTTAGAGCAAATTCAGAATTTCTTAATGGGCCAGTCATGGTAAAAGGTCCGTATAGAAGATATCCAAAAGCTGCTCCAGTTTCTAAACCTCTAAAATTAGGGGAAATACCTTCTCTGTAAAAAGGTAAATTATTTATAAAGGCTTTTGTAAAATAACCACTATTAACTGGAGTAGCTAAATTACCAACACAAGGATCAGCAACAGTTTTTACTGCCCATTGTTCTGCAACGCCAATATCATTTGGTTGCACAGAAGTATCTATGTATTTCTCATCAAACTTAATAGAACTTGTTGATTCAGAGAATGATTTTTGAAAGTCGCTCATTTTTTTAATAGTTTAGTGTTTGATAATTTATTCAGTTGCTGTAATTAATCTTCCAATCAATACGATAAAAACAGCAGGCATTGCTATACCAATTAATGGAACAAAAATTGAGGGTAAAAGACTTGGTAAATCAGATGGCATAGTTCTTTAAACATCTTTAAACACTTTAGTATTGATGAGCGAAATAATGTTAATTTTATTACTGGATGATATAAAAATTATTAACTTTTTACATGTTAAATTTTTTCGCTATTTTACTTATTATTTTTATAGGAATATTACTTCTAGTTTTTAAAAAAAGAAGCTTTAAAAAGTTAATAAATCAAAGCAACTTAAATTCTATTCAATTCAAGAAAAATAAAAAAAGTAATCATAAATTTCTATCTAAAAAAAATAGTTATTTATATAATCACGAAGAAAAAAAGTACTCAGTATTTTATAAAAATTCTCAAAGAAATAAAATGATTAGTTTATTTCAGGGTCATACAGAAAATAAATTAAAGGCATTAAAAATTGCGGAAGAATTGGCTGATAAATCAACATTGCCAATTTTACGAAAAGGCTTAAGAGATAGTTCTCCTGAAGTGGTTAAACTTTCAGCTTTATTAATAAGAAAATTCAAGTAAAAATTTAATTTTTATTGGCACTACTTATTGACCTTATTCTATAAATTGGACGACTTTGACTTTCATGATATGTTCTAATTAAAAGTTCGCTCAATAATCCAAAGCTAAATAATTGAACCCCAGCAATTCCCAATATTAAAGCAAACATTAACAACGGACGATTTCCAATATCTTCACCAATTATTTTTAAAACTATCAAATAGGAACTCATCGCAAGGCTTATCAAAATACTTATGATTCCAACAAAACCAAATCCATACATCGGTCTTGTTAAAAACTTAGTCATAAACCAAACAGTTAGTAAATCCATTAAAACTCTAAAAGTTCTATCTATTCCATATTTGCTAGATCCATATTGCCTGCTTCTATGATTAACCTTAATTTCTTTGATTCTTGCACCTTCAATATTTGCTAAGACGGGCAAAAACCTGTGAAGTTCTCCATACAATTTAATATCATCAATTATTTCTTTCTTAAAAGCTTTTAATGAACATCCATAGTCATGCAACTTCAAACCTGTTACTCGAGCTATTAATTTATTCGCTATTTTTGATGGTATCTTTCTATTAATTAATTTATCTTTTCTATCAAACCTCCATCCACAAATCAAATCGTAGCCATCATTAATTTCTGAAATTAATAGAGGAATATCATTTGGATCATTCTGTAAATCACCATCCAAAGTAATAACAATATCGCCCTTAGAATTATCAAAGCCCGCTGACATTGCTGCAGTTTGACCATAATTTTTGCGAAGGGAAATTACTGACAATTCTTTAATTTTGAGAGTTAGTTCTTTCAATACTTGATGAGTATTATCTTTAGAACCATCATTTACAACAATCAATTCAAAATTAAATTTATGAGAAGACATTACATTTATAACTTCATCCAATAAAAGACCAATACTCTCACTTTCATTGAAAACAGGGACAATAATAGAAATTAATTGTTTTATATCTGACATTTATATTTAATAATGATTACACAATTTTAACTTAATTTAGAACATTAAAATTAAACAAAAAAAATCACCACGTTTGTGGTGATTTAAATTATTTAAGGGAAATTTAACCAAACTTACCTGAAGTGGAAGCGATAACAAATGCCCCAAATGTAAGTATGTTTCCAATAGTGAAATGTGCTAGTCCAACTAATCTAGCTTGAACAATTGAAAGTGCAACTGGCTTATCTCTCCAGCCAACAAGGTTAGCAATTGGAGTACGCTGATGGGCCCAAACTAATGTTTCAATTAATTCTTGCCAGTAACCACGCCATGATATTAGGAACATGAAACCAGTAGCCCAAACTAAGTGACCGAATAGGAACATCCAAGCCCAAGGAGATAGAGAATTTACTCCAAATGGATTGTATCCATTAATAAGTTGAGCTGAGTTTAACCAGAGATAATCTCTGAACCAACCCATTAGATAAGTTCCTGATTCGTTGAATTGTGCTACGTTACCCTGCCAAATTGCTAGGTGTTTCCAATGCCAGTAGAAAGTTACCCATGCTATTAAATTTAATGCCCAGAACATAGCTAAGTACATAGCGTCCCAAGATGAACTATCACAAGTACCTCCACGTCCGGGTCCATCGCAAGGGAAAGCATAACCTAAATCTTTCTTATCAGGAATTAATTTTGTTCCTCTAGCATCAAGTGCACCTTTGATAAGGATTAAAGCGGTTGTATGAAGACCTAAAGCGATAGCATGGTGAACTAAGAAATCTGCAGGACCAATAGGTAAGAAAGCACTCAATGCATCTTGTCTATTGATTAGATCCATCCAGTAATGATTACCTGGTAGTGAATTAGCAGCGAGACTTGCTGAACTTGTAGGATCAGATAATAGAGCGTTAAAACCGTACATCATCTTTCCTTGAGCAGCTTGAACAAATTGAGCGAATACTGGCTCAATTAGGATTTGCTTTTCAGGATTACCAAAAGCTACAACAACATCGTTATGAACATAAATTCCAAGAGTATGGAATCCAAGCAACATTGTTACCCAACTCAGGTGACTTATTAAAGCTTCCTTTGTTCCAAGAACTCTCGCTAGTACATTATCTTTATTTAATTCTGGATCGTAATCTCTAACAAAGAAGATAGCTCCATGTGCAAAAGCACCAACCATCAAGAACATTGCAATGTATTGATGATGACTATATAAGGCAGATTGTGTAGTGTAGTCCCTAGCTATAAAAGCATAAGAAGGAAGTGCTCCCATATGTTGCGCAACAAGAGAAGTTGCTACACCAAGTGATGCTAATGCTAGTCCAAGTTGGAAATGTAATGAGTTATTTACAGTTTCATATATTCCATCGTGGTTTATACCAAAACTACCTTTATGAGGATCATTAGGATGTCTTGTATTATGAGCTTCTGTAATTTCTTTGAGGCTATGACCAATACCAAAGGTATTTCTATACATATGACCAGCAATTACAAAAACTGTTCCTATCGCAATATGGTGATGAGCAATATCGGTTAGCCATAATGCTTCACTTTGAGGATGAAGACCACCTAAAAAAGTAAAGATTGCTGTTCCAGCTCCTTCAGCTGTTCCGAATACCTGATCTAAAGAATCAGGATTTTGAGCATAAGCTCCCCAGTTTAAAGTAAAGAAAGGAGCTAATCCTGCAGGGTGTGGAAGCACTGTTAACCAGTTATCCCAGCCTACATGCTGTCCTCTTGATTCAGGTATAGCAACATGAACCAAATGACCTGTCCAAGCGATACTACTAAAACCAAATAAGACAGCCAAATGATGATTTAATCTTGACTCTGCATTTTTAAACCAAGCTAGAGAAGGTCTGAATTTTGGCTGTAAGTGTAACCAACCTGCGAATAAAGTCCAACAAGCCAAAATACTCATGAAAATTGAAGCTTGGAAGAGTTGCTCATTAGTTCTCATTCCAATTGTGTACCACCAATGGTAGAGACCTGAGTAAGCTATGTTTACTGGACCACTAGCTCCAGCTTGTGTCATTGCTTCTGTGATACCAGATCCAAAATGAGGATCCCAAATAGCATGAGCAATAGGACGAACATGAGTTGGATCAAGTACAAATTGCTCGAAGTTACCTTGCCAAGCAATATGAAATAAGTTACCAGCTACCCAGAGAGCGATAATTGCTAGATGACCAAAATGAGTAGAGAAAAGCTTCTGATAAAGCTTTTCTTCGGTCATACCATCATGACTTTCAAAGTCATGAGCGGTAGCTATTCCGTACCATATTCGTCGAGTTGTAGGGTCCTGAGCTAGACCCTGGTTAAATGATGGAAATTTTGTTGCCATTGAATTAAAAAGGTGAAGTTCAGGTAATTAGCCCAGTCCAAAAAGGCGAGCATGGAAGAAAGCCCATGTGGTAGCAATACCACCGACAAGGAAGTGTGTTACACCTACTGCTCTACCCTGAGTAATAGAAAGAGCTCTTGGTTGAATGGTTGGCGCAACTTTAAGTTTGTTATGTGCCCAAACAATTGATTCGAATAATTCTTGCCAATATCCGCGTCCGCTGAAGAGGAACATTAAACTAAATGCCCAAATAAAATGAGCTCCTAGGAACATCAAACCATACATACTTATGGATTGGCCATAACTTGTTAATACTTGAGAAGCTTGAGCCCAAAGGAAATCTCTTAACCAACCATTAATAGTAATAGAGCTTTGTGCGAAATTACCACCAGTAAGTCCCCAAACATCACTCTGCATTTTCCAAGAGAAGTGGAAAATAACTATTGATAAACAGTTATACATCCAGAAAAGAGCCAAGAAAACGTGATCCCACGAAGAAACTTGACATGTACCACCTCTTCCAGGACCATCGCATGGGAATCTAAATCCTAAAGAAGCTTTATCAGGGATCAATCTTGAACTTCTTGCATAAAGTACCCCTTTGAGAAGTATCAAAACGGTTACGTGGATTTGGAAAGCATGGATATGATGAATCATTAAATCAGCTGTCCCTAGTTGAATTGGAGCAATAGCAACCTTTCCACCAACTTCTACTAAACTTCCATTAAAAACTTCACTTAAAGCTTTGTGAGGTAAAGCTTCTGCAGTACCTGCTAAAAGAGAAGTTCCAACAGCAGATGCTTGAATACTCTGTACCCATTGAGCAAAAATTGGTTGAAGTTGGATTGCAGAATCACTAAACATATCTTGAGGTCTACCCAAAGCTCTCATAGTATCGTTATGAATATAAAGTCCAAAACTATGGAATCCTAACCACATACATACCCAGTTCAAGTGACTGATTAAAGCATCTCTAGCCTTTAGAATTCTGTCTAATACATTATCAATATGTTTTGCTGGATCGTAATCTCTAACCATTGCAATTCCAGCATGTGCCCCTGCTCCAACAATGAACAATCCACCTATCCACATGTGATGAGTAAATAATCCAAGAACTGTCATATAGTCAGTAGCTATGTATGGATATGGGGGCATCGCATACATGTGATGAGATACAAGTATGCTTATTGATCCAAGCATTGCTAGGTTTACAGCAAGCTGAGCATGTCTACTTTCTGCCATGAACTCAAAAAGACCTTGATGACCTTTAGGAGCAGGGAATAATATTGGATCTCCTTGTTGTGAATCTAATATTTCTTTCATACTATGACCAATACCGTAATTGGTTCTGTACATATGACCACCAATGATTGCGATTACACCAAAAGCCAAATGATGATGTGAAACATCAGTCATCCATAAGCTTCCTGTCACAGGATTAAGTCCACCTTTGAAAGTAAGGAAGTCTGAGAAAGCTAGCCAATTCAGACTAAAGAAATTACCTGTACCACTAGCTAATCCAGGGAAAATTTGACCGATAATTTGTGGATCACAGAGTTGATGCGGCATAGGCATATCTGCAATAGTTGCTATTTCTTTTCCATTAATAATTAAAGGGGTACCTGCATCGATTGCATCTAGTAGAGCTGCTGTTGGAGCTCCAATATGAATACAATGTCCAGCCCATGCTAATGATCCAAGGCCTACTAAACCAGCAATATGATGGTTAAGCATAGACTCGATATCTTGAAACCACTCCATTTTTGGAGCAGCTTTGTGATAATGAAAGATTCCAGCATGAAGCATAAGTGCAGCCATTACTACGGCACCTATTGCTAAAGCCATTAGTTCACTTTCGTTAGTTATTCCCCATGCTCGCCACATATGGAATATTCCTGAACTAATTTGAATGCCATTGTAGTTAGCACCAAGATCAGCATTGAGCATTTCTTGACCCACGATGGCCCAGACTTGTTGAGCACCTGGTTTAACATGAGTTGGATCAGCTAACCAACCTGAATAATTAGAAAATCTCGCTCCATGGAAGAATGCAGCACTCATCCAAATGAAAATAACCGCAAGATGCCCAAAGTGAGCTGAAAAGATTTTTCTTGTTGCTTCTTCAGCATCGCCAGTATGCACATCAAAATCATGTGCATCTGCATGCAAATTCCAAATCCAAGTAGTAGTCTTTGGACCCTTAGATAATTTACTTGACCAGAAACCTGGCTTATCTAATTTGGCAAAATCAATAGGTCTTGGATCGGCCTTAACAGGATCTTCCAAAACTTTCTTGTTTTTTTCTCCACTTTCTGGTGGGCTGATGGTCATCTAGCACCTCGAAAATAATTGACATTAAAGCCGATTGATAAGAGCTTGAAATTACTTTGATAATAATGTTCAAGACAACGAGTCTCTCGAAACTTTAGATATTCGTTTCAAAAATAATAAGGCAAAGATTCTTTCGTTATGCATTAACGTAACAAATGTTCTAATGATTGTTACTATATGAATATTTTGTTAAATTCTGTCTACGACTGAGTTGTAAGTATTTTTACCCAAATTTTGTCTAAATTTCTTAAATTTTTTTTTATATTTCACAGAAATTTTTTAAATGCAGCGACAGTATATAATTTCAAAGTAATAAACAATATTTTCTAATTTGAAAGGAATCGCAGTAGGTCTATCAAGTAATTCAGAAGAAATTTTAAAGAGGCTAAAGAAAACGGAATTTATTGATGAAATTTATACTGCAAGCTCAACATTTAAAGAAAAAATTGAAGAGAACAGAATACCTTTAATAAAACCTAAAAAATTTTTCAAAGAAAAATGGAAAAATTTGGATTTAATAATCTTTATTGGATCAATAGGAGCCTCTATAAGATTAATAAATCCTTTCTTAACCTCAAAGGATCAAGATCCAGGCGTGATAGTAATAGATAACAAATGTTCCAAGATAGTGCCTTTAATTGGTTTACATCAGTCAAATACTCAAAATATCGCATTTCAAATTTCTAACTTATTCGGGGGACAAATAATAAAAACTAGTAACTCAAATGATCAAAAATTCCTAGATCTTGATTCATTTGGCAATAACTGGGGGTGGAAAAAATCTGGGAAAATAGAGAAATGGTCGAAACTTGTAATTAAACAAGCTAAAAACGAAAAAATATTTTGCAAACAATTATCTGGCAATACTTTATGGAAAACTTCAGAAGCAGCTGAGATTATTAATCAACTACACGAAAAAGAGACTGTAAAATCAGATTCCACATTTCACGTAAGTATATTCGAAAATCATGAAACAACATGGCATCCGCCCGTATTATGGATTGGCATTGGTTGTGAGAGAAATACCAGCAAAGAATTTATAGCAAACTCTTTAAATCATTTTTTGGAGTTAGAAAATCTATCACATTATTCAATTGCAGGATTTGCAACTATTGATATTAAAAAAAATGAGAAAGGCATTGTAGAACTTGCTGAAGAAAATAACTGGCCTATTAAGTTTTTTACTAAAGAAAATCTGTCAAAAGAAATTGTTCCTAATCCATCAATTATAGTACAAAAGGAAATTGGCACACCTTCTGTAGCAGAGGCTTCTTGTTTACTAGCAGCAGGCAAAGAATCAAAATTATTAAAAGAAAAAATAGTTTTTAAAGATAAAGATTTTTCAACAAGCAAATCTGGTGCAGTCACTTTTGCTGTAGCCGAATCAAAAAATCAATATTACCCAACAAATGGCGAAATTCATATTATTGGAAGTGGGCCTGGGGATACCTCCTTCCTAACCAATGATTCAAGAAAAGCACTTGCAAGATGTACTGTCTGGGTTGGATACAAAATGTATTTAGATTTAATTAAACCCTTAAAAAGGAGTGACCAGGTTTTAATTGAAAGTAAACTTACTCAAGAAAAAGAAAGATGCTGCAAAGCAATTAAACTTGCAGAAGAGGGAATAAAAGTAGCATTAATTTCTTCAGGTGAATCTGGATTTTATGGAATGGCTGGTTTACTTTTAGAATTACTCCAAAAAATCCAAAAAAGATATAGACCTTACTTTGAAGTACACCCTGGAATTAGTAGTGTTCAATTGGCTGCGGCGCTTAGTGGCGCCCCACTAATGAATGACTTTTGTTCAATAAGCTTAAGTGATAAGTTAACTCCCTGGTCGTTAATAGAAAAAAGAATTGAAGGAGCTCTCATAGGTGATTTCGTAATAGCCTTATTTAACCCTCAATCAATTGAAAGAAATTGGCAGCTAAAAAGTGCGATTGATCTTTGTTTAAAATCTAGGCCAAAAGATACTCCCGTTTTAATAGCTAGACAAGTAGGTAGAGAAAAACAATCCAAAAAATTTTTTACTTTAAACAAAATCCCTTTTAAGGCGATAGATATGTTATCAATAATAATTATTGGGAATTCTCAAACCACGTTAAAAGATGAAATATTTCTAACTCCCAGAGGATATTTACAGAATTAAGTTTACATAATTAATAAATCAACTATAGGATGGTTTTTTGCTTTTTTTTAATAAGAATACTAATCTTTTAAAAGTGTTTGAGAAAATTCATTGAAAAATATTGGATTAATTTTATTTGACATTGATGGTGTAATTCGAAGTGTAGAGAATAGTTACAGACTTTCATTAAAAAAAACAGTTCACAAATTTTCTGGATGGGAACCAAGTTATATAGATATTGATAATGCAAAAAATGAAGGGATCTGGAATAATGATTGGGATTTGAGTTTAGAACTTATAAAAAGATATTTAAGAAAAAAGAACTTGAACCTTGAAATACCCTCAAGAGAGACAATAGTTAAATGTTTTGAAAAGTTTTACTTTGGAGGAGATCAAAATAAAGATAGTAAATATTGGTCGGGATTCATAACAAATGAAGAGTTATTAGTTGAAAAAGAGTTTTTTGATTTATTAGATAGCAAAGGAATAATTTGGGGTTTTGTAAGTGGTGCAGAATCTGCTTCTGCAAAATTTGTTTTAGAAAAAAGACTTGGACTAAAATCACCTCCATTAATATCTATGGGGGAGGCTCCCGACAAGCCTAATCCTAATGGTTTAATTTACCTATCAAAAAAACTTCTTGGAGATAAATTTGGAGCATCAAATGTTCCCATTGCATATGTAGGAGATACTATTGCTGATATAAACACAGTCATAAACGCCAAAAAAGAAATACCATCACAGAAATTCATAAGTATTGGGATAGCTCCCCCTCATTTACATTTAAAGACACGTTTAAAGGAACGTATTACATACGAAGAAAATCTTAGAAAAGCAGGGGCTAACTTGATTTTAAATTCAATTAATGACCTTAAGAATATTAATCTTTACTTATTTTAAAAAAGTATAAACTCATAAATATTCCTTAATTAATTACGGAGAGGGAGGGATTCGAACCCTCGACAAAAGTTACCTCCTGTAACTCCTTAGCAGGGAGCCGCTTTCAACCACTCAGCCACCTCTCCAGTTCTTATACACTATCAATTTTTTTGCAAACATTCAAAATTATTTATTTAATCGAAATGTCTAATCAACTTGAACTCTCGGTAATCTGTTTTTGAAAGAACAAAGAATCTCCCATGGAATAGTGTTAGATTCTCTCGCCCATTCAATAGGAGAAATTACCTTGTCTCCATCAGATCCTAGTAAAACCATCGTACTACCAATTTTTATATCATTTGAACCTGTTATATCCACCATCATTTGATCCATAGTTATAGATCCAACTTGGGGATAGAGTCTATCATTATGAATTACATTTATCTTACCTGAAAGATTTCTTGGCACTCCATCTGCATAACCAATACTTAATACAGCTAACTTAGTTTTTCTACTACTCACAAATTTCCCTCCGTAACTTACACTTACTCCTTTATCAATAATTCTTGTAAATGCTACTTTTGCCTTTAAAAATAAAGCTGGTTTCAGAGATAAATTTTTATCTACTTTTGCCAGAGGATTATATCCATACATTGAAAGTCCAACACGTACCATATGAAAATGAAAATCTTTACTGATAAGCATGCCCGCTGAATTAGCCAAATGAATCTTTATATGATGATTGCTATTAACTTTGATTTGCTTTAATAATTCCTCAAACTTCAGTTTTTGGATTTGTGTACTACTTTTAGGATCTAGTAAGTTATCTTTATCAGCAGATGATAAATGACTATATATTCCATTAATAGTAATATTTTCAAAAGATTTTATTTTTTCAAATTGCTGGACAAATTTTTTACACTCAAAACCTAATCTTGACATTCCAGTATCAACCTTCAGATGTAAAGAAAATTTCAAGCCATATTGCTTACCAATATTGTTGCAAATTAAACATTCTCTTAAGCTACTAATAGTTGGCATAAGATTATTTTTAAAAGATATTATTAAATCCTTTTTCGTATATAAATTTCCAAGTATAAGTATTGGTTCTTTAACTCCAGAAGATCGAAGCTTTATTCCTTCTTTTAAAGTAGCCACTCCTAATTGCGAGGCTCCACCTTTGATAGCATATTCAGATACTACTTTTGCATCGTGGCCGTATCCATCAGCTTTAACAACTGCCATAAATTCACAACTTTTACCTAATTTTGATCTTAAATGCCTCACATTTGATTCTAGTGCTTTACCTCTAACTTCAATCCATGCTCTTTGTTTTGGATCTATTTCTGTTTCAAAAGTTTGATATTTATCAAAATTTAATCCCTGATTTGTTTGCTGAATTTGCATTAACTTTGCACAATTATATGCGGTTATTGAAATATACAGTTAGCATGACATGTAAATAGTATTTTGGCATGGGCCAGACTCTAGTTTTAAATGCATCTTATGAACCTTTAAACATCACTTCTTGGCGAAGAGCTATTATATTGATGATAAAAGGTAAAGCAGAAAGCTTAGAAGAAGATAATTCCTATTCAATACATAGCGGCAAAAATTTACCTACGGTTATAAGACTTCGTTACTACGTTAAAGTTCCTTATAGAGAGGTTTCTTTAACAAGAAAAAATATTCTCTTAAGAGATAATAATGCCTGCCAATACTGTAACTATAGGGGCAGTGATCTATCAATTGATCATGTTTTACCGAGAAGCAGAGGTGGAACTGATAACTGGGAAAATGTTACAACAGCATGTCTTAGATGTAATGTACAAAAAGGTAATCGCACCCCTGAAGAGGCAAACATGCCTTTAAAACGAAAGCCCTATCGCCCACTAAGTAATCTTAATTTTGAAGCTACAAAACAAATTGATTCTGGCAGACACAAAGAATGGAGTAAATATGTAATAGGCGTAGCAATATAATAATAAGTTCCTAATTTGTTTCGTTATTAAAATCTTCCATCATTCTTTTTTGTTCTTGAGCTATACATGCATCAATTACTTCCTCTAATTGACCAGCTAGTATTGGTTCTAATGAAAAATTGGAACCTAACCTATGATCCGTTGTCCTATTATCTTTAAAATTATAGGTTCTAATTTTTTCACTCCTATCACCTGTGCCAACTTGTGAAAGCCTTTGTGATCTCTCTTTAGCATTAGCTTCTTTTAATTGTATTTCATATAATTTAGCTCTTAAAATTTCCATTGCTCGTTCACGATTTTGTAATTGTGATCTCTCTTGAGTACAAAACACTCTTATACCTGTGGGCTTGTGGAGAAGATCAATAGCTGTCTCTACCTTGTTTACATTTTGTCCTCCTGCGCCTCCTGATCTTGCTGTGCCAACCTCTAAATCTGTTGGATCAATTTTTACCTCTACAGGATCAGCTTCAGGCATAACAGCCACCGTAGCAGTTGAGGTATGAACTCTACCCTGAGACTCAGTTGCTGGAACTCTTTGGACTCTATGAACACCAGCCTCAAATTTAAGCTGACTATATACAGAATCTCCTTTAACTGAGATAACTAACTCTTTAAATCCACCCATATCTGACTCAGAAGCACTCACAGGTTTTACAGACCATCCAATTTTTTGTCCATATCTCTCATACATTCTTGCTAAATCTCCGGCCCATATACAAGCTTCATTTCCTCCAGCACCGGCTCTTATTTCTAACATTACGCTTCTCTCATCTCGTGGATCTTTAGGTAATAAGGCAAGTGTAGTTTTTTGAATAAGTTCATTCTTAAAGGCCTCTAGATTATTTAACTCTTCATTTATTAAAGATTCCATCTCTTTATCATTCCTTATCTCTTTCAATAGATTCTTGGAATCTTCAAGTTCCATATCAGTATCAAGCAACTTATTGTAATCAATCACTAAGGGTTCCAATTTAGACCTTTCTCTTGCTATTGATTCTAATTTCTTAGGATCATTAGCTATGTCTGGATCTGCGAGCTGCACTTCCAAATTTTCAAAACTTTCTGCAGCAGTTTTCAACCTTGCAATTAATGTTGAGTATTCCAATTGAAATTATGCTTAATATTTGAAAGTTTTATTTTTTAGAGTCTTTTTCTTCTTTTTTATCCTTAGATGTTGCTGAATTAGCTGAACCCATGCCATATTTTTTCATGAATCTATCAACTCTTCCTTCTGTATCAAGAATTTTTTGAGTTCCTGTGAAGAAAGGATGATTACCACTCCATACATCAACATGAAGTTCAGGTTGAGTCGAACCAGTAGTCATTACTACTTCTCCATTACAAATCACTTTTGCATCTGGATACCATTTTGGGTGAATTTCTGATTTTGGCATAATTAAAATTCCTTTAACGTTTAGAGAATTGTGGAGCTTTTCGTGCTTTTTTTAGACCATATTTTCTTCTTTCCTTAGCTCTAGGATCTCTACTGAGATGCCCTTCAGTTTTAAGAGGTTTCCGATTGTCTGGAGATAATTCACAAAGTGCTCTTGCTGCACCTTGCTTAATAGCATCTGCTTGACCTGTTAATCCACCGCCATAAACATTAACCAAGATATCATACGAATTTTCAAGGCCTAAAGTTTGCAATGGTGCTTTAATTGAATTCAAGTGTAAAGGATTAAAATTTAAGTAATCATCACCTAAACGGCCATTAATTTTTACTTGACCATTTCCTGGAACTAATCGAACTCTTGCCACTGAAGTTTTTCTTCTTCCAGTTCCCCAATAAACAGCTTTGTTTTTTATTTGACTATTCATTTTAGTAAATTAACAATTTAATAATACAGGATTTTGGGCGGCATGAGGATGATCAGCACCTTTATAAACTTTTAGTTTTTTAAATTGCTGTCTTCCCAAAGAGTTGTGAGGCAGCATACCTTTAACAGCTTGCTCGATGATTCTTTCAGGAATTCTTTCTTGAAGAGCCTCAAATTTTTCAACTTTCATTCCTCCTGGTCTACCAGAATGTCTTCTATATAATTTCTGTGATGCTTTTTTACCTGTTACCTCAACTTTCTCAGCGTTAACAACAATAACAAAATCACCCGTGTCTAAATGAGGAGTAAATGTTGGTTTATTTTTTCCTCTCAAAACAGTTGCAATCTCTGTAGCGAGTCTCCCAAGCGTCTTATCTTTTGCATCCACTAAAAACCAATTTCTTTCAATAGTTTCTAGTGGTGGAGTAATTGTTTTATTCATTTACCAAACTATGCAAATAAATTTAAATTAAGTATTAAATTCTACCTTATTGGAGGAGTATTAAACAATAACTTTAGATTATTTACACAAATAACTTGCTTAAATCAAATTTACTTAAGAAAAACCTTCTATTAAAAATACTGGAAAAAAATCGTTTTTATTGATCTTTTTAAAAACATTTTCTGAATATACAGAATTTACGAAACATAAACCCTTTGCTGGAGCTGACTCTTTAACATCTTTTTTCCTTTTATTAGTCCATCTATCTGTAAAAATTTCTGGTGAAATTTTTTTTTCTCCAACTAAAACCAGTTGACCAACTATTAAACGAACCATCCCATAGAGAAAACCAGTAGCTTTAATATCAACTAGAACTAAATCGTGTATTCGTTTAATATCAATATTCTTTATTTTCGTGATAGATGTTTTCCTATTGCTTCCAGTTTTCTGAAAAGCAAAAAAGTCATGTTCTCCTTCCATTCTCTTAGATGCATTTGACATTAAACCTTCATCTAGCACTTTTTGGTACCTATGCCATGACCAATTATTTATGAATACGTTAGGAAATTTACTATTATTAATTACATATCGATAATGTCTATAGATTGCTGAATAGCATGCGTGCCAACTATCTCTAACCTCAACTGATTCCAAAATCCTAATTGTTAATGGTAAAAAACTATTGAGTACATATGAATATCTATTGCCTGGAATTAAACAATCAATATCAAAATGAACTACTTGTCCTGATGCATGAACCCCTGCATCAGTTCTTCCTGCAGCAAAAGTCTTTACCACTTGATGAGTAATTTTATATAGGGCTTTCTCTAAAATTTCCTGAACTGTAGAGGCATTTTTTTGTCTTTGCCAACCTGAATAATTAGATCCATCATATTGAACTAGTAAAGCAACTCTTTTCAAATGTTATTTTCTAGTAAAAAGCACCTTTTTGAAATAACTTAAACAAGTTCGATAATAGCCATCTGAGCATTATCACCTTTTCTTGAGACAGTTCTAACTATACGTGTATAACCACCTTTCCTGTCTCCATATCGTTCTTTTGCTTTTTCAAATAATGAATGCACTAATTTTTTATCATAAATATATCCAATAGCTCTTCTTCTAGAAGACAAACTACCATCTTTAGCTAAAGAAATCATTCTTTCGGCTTCGTTTCTTAAAGCTTTTGCTCTAGCTTTTGTAGTAGTCACTCTACCTTCTCTAATTAATTGTGTGGTCAAACCTCTTAAAAGTGCTTTCCTCTGGTCAGCAGGTTTACTCAATAATGGAATTCTAAGTTGGTGTCTCATAATCTTAAAAATTGTTAAACAGAAGTTCTGCTTTGTGGAATAGAAATTCCTATTCTTTCAAGAGCCTCAATAACTTCATCTGCAGATTTTGAGCCAAAGTTCTTTATCTCAAGAAGATCTTCATAGCTAAAGCCCATTAAATCTGAAACAGAGTTAACTTGTGCTCTTTTAAGACAATTATATGCTCTAACGGACAAGTTTAGTTCCTCAAGAGGAATTTGAGCTTCAGGAGATGGTTCAGGTTCTTCAGGTATTTCCTCCACCATTGTAACAGTTGCAAGAGGTTGGAATAGTTCTATTAACTGGTTTGCAGCTTCAGCGATAGCATCATCAGGACTCGTTGAGCCATCTGTTACAACTTCCATTTTTAATCTTTCTCTACCTGTTCCACCCTCTGCTACTGCGGTTTCGTCAATCGTAAAATTAACTCTTTTAACTGGCATAAATACAGCATCTATCTGAAGTAAATCTATAGCAGTGGTCTCTTCATTCTTACGATCCACAGGTCTATAGCCTACACCCCTTTCCACATGAATCTCTAACTCTAAATTATGACCATCCTGAATGGTTGCAATGGGTTTTTCACCATCAACAATTTCAACTTGAGAGGAAAATTGTATATCATTTGCCGTAACTTCCATTGGACCAGTTGCTACTAACCTACCGATTTCGAGATCTGGATTAGAACTATTAATGGATAGTTGCTTACAATTTAGAAGAATATCTAAAACGTCTTCTCTAACTCCAGGAATAGTAGCATATTCATGATTAATGCCTGCTATTCTGACCGCAGTGACGGCACTTCCTTCGAGTCCTCCCATAAGGACTCTTCTAAGCGAATTACCCAAAGTTGTAGCTTGTCCCCTTTCTAAAGGGCCAATTAAGAAAGTTCCTGTTTGGGAGCGATCATCTG
This sequence comes from Prochlorococcus sp. AG-347-J20, assembly GCA_003281485.1. Classification (GTDB taxonomy): domain Bacteria; phylum Cyanobacteriota; class Cyanobacteriia; order PCC-6307; family Cyanobiaceae; genus Prochlorococcus_A. Next base: position 29,424 of record QCBW01000005.1, read on the forward strand.
CTATTTGATGGTCGATTCTGTCAATCTGGTATTGCAACACGGAAATAAAATGTTAAAAGTTTTTTTGGGGGGGGGGTTGAGAGAATGGTTAAGACTTAAACGCGTCTCCGTTTAGGTCTTCTACATCCATTATGAGGTAATGGAGTTACATCTCTTATTAGAGTTATTTCTAAACCGGCCACTTGTAAAGCTCTTATGGCCGTTTCCCTACCTGAGCCAGGTCCTCTAACTAATACCTCTATTTGTCTCATACCTTGGTCTAAAGCTCTTCTAGCTGCAGCTTCAGCAGCAGTTTGAGCTGCAAATGGGGTACCTTTACGAGCACCTTTAAACCCACTAGCACCCGCAGAGGACCACGATATTACATGACCAGAAGTGTCAGTGATTGAGACAATAGTGTTATTAAATGTGCTCTGAATATGTACAACACCATTTGGTACATTACGTTTAGATTTCTTTGAACCTGTTTTTTTTACTGTTGCTGCCATGATTTTTTAATTTAATATTTGAATTTGTTAGTGAATTTAATTAATTATTTTTTTCTTCCAGCAACTGTTTTTCTAGAACCACGTCTTGTTCTTGCATTGGTTCTGGTTCTTTGGCCTCTTACTGGAAGACTCATTCGATGCCTTCTTCCTCTAATACAACCTATATCTTGTAATCGTTTTAAGGCCATACCCTCTTTCCTTCTCAAATCTCCTTCTAAAGTGAATTCTTCTGTAGCACCTCTAAGTTTTTGTACATCTGAATCTGAAAGATCTTTGACACGAATATCGGGGTTTACACCAGTATTAGCAAGAATTAGCTTTGATCTTGTCAAACCAATTCCATACACATATGTAAGTGCAATTTCAACTCGCTTTTCGCGAGGTATGTCAATTCCTGCAATCCTGGCCACGTGTTTTGAGTAAGTAAAAGTTTGAATTAGTAAGGTTTGGGTTTAACCCTGACGCTGTTTATTGCGAGGTCTTTTCTTGTTTATAACATAGATTTTACCTCTTCTCCTCACGATCTGATCGTCAGGACTAATTTTTTTGACTGAAGATCTGACCTTCATAAGGTTTTAAAAATAAACGGTAATATTATATTCTACATCATCATCAAGCCATTTTTTGTTTGATTTCTGCGGAAATAGATTTTAAATCTCTATCAGCATTAATATACTCAAGCAATGAAAGATCTTTGAAATATTGAATCAATGGTTCTGTAGTTTTTTTATAAATATTAACTCTTGTTCTAATAGTCTCTTCATTGTCATCTTTTCTACCTCTTAAAAGTAATCGCTTAATTAAGACTTCTTCTGGAATATCTAAGTAAAAAACCACTTCTAAAGGCTGATTTATTTCAATTAAAACCTCATTTAATGAATTAGCTTGAGATAAATTTCTTGGGTAACCATCTAAAATCCAACCTTTATTATCTTTATTTAAATTTTGCCTTACTATTTTCAAAACAAGTTCATCGCTAACAAGTTCTCCTCGATTCATAATAGCCTTTACTTCTTTACCAAGAATTGTATTCATTTCAATTTCTTTTCTTAATAATTCGCCTGTAGAAAGGTGCAAATAAGAATAAGTCTGACTTAGTAATTCTGCTTGAGTTCCTTTACCTGCTCCAGGTGCTCCTAAAAATAATAATTGTTTCTTCATCAATTGTTAATCAGCCCTTCATATCTTTGAGAAATAACATAAGTTTGAATTTGCTTAGCAGTGTCAATAGCAACACCCACAAGGATAAGCAATGAAGTTGCTCCTAAACCTTGAAAAGTCTGTACATTTGTCGCTCTCTCCACTGCAGCAGGGATTATGGCTACTGATCCAAGAAATAAACCTCCTAAAAAAGTCAACCTATTTTGTATCCCTGATAAGTAGTTTGCCGTGTTTGTTCCAGGTCTAACTCCTGGTATGGCTACTCCCCCCTTCTTTAAATTTGATGCTACATCAACTGGGTTAATAGTTAGGGATGCATAGAAATAGGAGAATCCTAATATCAAGGAGAAAAATGTAAAAGCATAGGGCCACGGATTGGAAGATCCAGGATTTAAACTACTCGCTAATTTTATTAAGACTGGATTGCCTGTCACATTTGCGATAGTGATAGGTAAAAAAATTAATGCTGATGCAAAGATTATAGGCATAACTCCTCCAGCATTTAATTTTAACGGTAAATAACTTTGCCTTGTGGGAAGTAATGTTGCACTTCCTATTTGTCTTTTTGCACTAACAATAGGGATGCGTCTCGCACCCTCCTGGACAAAAATTATCCCAACAATGGTCAGTAAAAAGACTCCAAGTAAAACTGCTATGCCTAAAACATCTGATCGATCTCCAGTTTGAGCTTTTTCAATAGTTGAACTTAGCGCCTTTGGTAAAGTTGAGACAATATTCAAAAAAATGACTAATGACGCGCCTTGCCCTATTCCTTTTTCTGTAATTATTTCACTAAACCACATCACAAGCATTGAGCCAGTTACTAAGGCAATAGAAGTTTGCAAAACAAATGTAGTTTCACTTATACCCTGAATTGCATATTGTTTAAGAATTAAAGAAAAAATAATACTTTGCAAAAACCCCCATCCTAGAGAAACATATCTAGTTATTTGGGCAATTTTTCTTCTACCTGCTTCTCCCTCATTTTTTTGCAAATCCTCAAGAACAGGCAATGAAGCAGTTAAAAGCTGAATAATAATTGATGCGTTGATAAAAGGAAGTATGCCCAATGCGAATATACCTAGAGTTGAAATCCCTCCGCCAGTAAAAATATCGAGAAAACCTATTAATTGGCCACCTTGATCTATAAAACTTTTAAAAGCAACCCTATCAATACCTGGCATTGGTATATAAATACCAAGTCTTACCAGAAGAAGAAGACCTAATGTTGTTAAAACTCTACTCCTAAGCTCTTTATTGAGAAACAATTGAGAAATTATTTCAGAAGCATTCGGATTTCGACTTTTGTTGACTAACATTTTGAGCCTTAACTAAATATTAAATAAATTTATTTATTGTTTATGATCTCGCAAGATCCACCTGCATCTTCAATTTTTTGTTTTGCAACTTTTGTAAATGCATGAGCTTGTACTTTTAATTTCACATTAACTTCTCCACTACCAAGAATTTTTAGAGGAAATTTTGGCTTAAAAATTAATCCCTTCTTCACAAGTGAGTCTAAGTTAACAGTATCGTTATCTTTGAAATCATTCAATTTACTTAAATTTACAATCGAAAAGTTTTTTTGATTAATTATTTCAAAATGCTTTAATTTTGGAACTCTTCTGTACAAAGGCATTTGTCCACCTTCAAAGCCTGGACGTGTTGGCCTTCCAGAACGTGACTTTTGTCCTCTCATTCCAAAACCGCATGAGGCACCCTGTCCAGCAGCAATTCCTCTGCCCTTTCTTAATTTTTTCTTCCTAGAGCCAGAATTTGATTTGAGTGTATTTAATGTTGAAGTCATAGTTTTCAAGAATAGAGCTGTTCAAGTGAGATGCCTCTCTCCCTTGAAGCAGATTTATGGGTTCTTAATTGGGACAGAGCTACCATAGCAGCCCTTGCATTGTTTAAAGGTGTTTTACTACCCAATCTTTTTGCTAGAACATTTTTTATCCCCGCCAATTCCAGAACTGTTCTTATTGAACCCCCAGCGATTACCCCTGTACCAGGAGCGGCTGGCCTGATCAGCACGTTTGCAGCACCATCTCTGCCTATGGATAAGGTTGGAATTGAATTATTAGGAGTTAATGGAACCCTAACAAGATTTTTTTTACCATCTGAAACTCCTTTTCTAACAGCACCAATGACATCTCCAGCTTTACCAACTCCAACTCCAACTTGACCTTTCTCATTACCAACAACAACAATTGCTCTAAAACTCATTTTTTTTCCACCTTTGACAGTTTTAGATACGCGTCTTATTTGAACTACTCTTTCTTGCCAATCAGAATCTCTTTCAAGATTTTTTGAATCACCTCTTTTATTTCTTTTACGTTCGTTATTACGATTATTCTTTTTTTGTTCGCTAGGTTTGCTTCCAAGATTATTATCAATCTTGGATTCAGTTTCTTTTTTTGTTGGTGTTTCTGTCATAATAAAAATAAAGTTAGAATTCTAGGCCTGCATTACGAGCAGCATCTGCTAAAGCTTTTACTCTCCCATGATATAAATTCCCTCCGCGATCAAAAATTACTTGCTTAATACCTTTTTTTATTGCTCTCTTGGCTAATAATTTTCCAACAATGGAAGAAGAATTGCAGTCAGAAGCTAACTTATCTGATTTTTCTTTAAGTTCTTTATCGATTGTTGAAGCTGAACAAATAGTTTTTTGAGAGCTATCATCAATAACCTGGGCATAAATATGGTTATTGGAGCGAAAAACGGACAATCTTGGACGCGTTGCATCTCCAATTAAGAACCTTCTTAATCTTCTGTGTCTTTTTTGCGTTTGTAATTTTCTGGAAAGTTTGGTCATTTTTTTAAATAGAATTATTTTTTGCCAGATTTACCAGCTTTTCTGAGAATTCTCTCATCATGGTATTTAATTCCTTTTCCTTTGTAAGGCTCTGGAGGTCTAATTGATCTGATTTTTGCTGCTTCATTACCAACAATTTCCTTATCAATTCCAGATACGGTAACGTTTGTATTACTCTCAACATTGTATGTTATACCATCAGGGGGGATCATTTCTACAGGATGACTATATCCTGCACTTACAACAAGATTTTTTCCTTTTACTTGTGCTCTAGATCCAACACCAACAATTTCAAGTTTTTTTGAAAACCCTTGACTTACACCTTCAACCATATTCGCAATTAAAGCTCTACATAAACCATGTCTTTGCCTTGAGTGTATTTTGGTTGAAGTAGGGCTTACAAAGACAGTATTATCTTTTTTATCAAAACTAACTCCCTCAGGCATAAGACGTTTTAATTCGCCCTTGGGACCTTTAACTGTAACAGTTAATCCTTCAAATTCAACTGTAACTTTATCTGGAATAATTACTGGGGTTTTTCCGATTCTTGACATGATTAATTCTCCTTAATAAACATAGCAAAGGACTTCGCCACCAATGCCTTGCTTTCTGGCGTCTCGATCACTCATCACACCTTTAGAAGTTGAGATGATTGCAACTCCGAGACCTCCAAGAACTTTTGGTAAGCCTCTAGTATTTTTATAAATTCTCAAACCAGGTTTACTTACTCTTTGCATAGATCGGATAGTGGGGAATTTATTTTTACCACTATATTTTAGTCCAAGTATTATTTGAGATTTATAACCTTCACCTTCCTCATTTATCTCAGAAATGAAACCTTCTTTTTGGAGCACTTTGGCAATGCTTAAAGAAATTTTTGAACCTGGGATAGATGTAGTTGTATGCTTTTTTTGACTCGCATTTCTAATTCGAGTAAGCATATCTGAAATAGGATCGTGATTTGACATAGTTTTAATTTAATTCTTACTAAAAGGCATTCCTAACTCTTGCAAAAGAGCCTTACCTTCTTGATCTGATCTTGCACTAGTGACAATAGTAATATCCATACCTCTTATTGAATCTATTTTATCAAAAGAGATTTCAGGAAAAATCAATTGCTCTTTTACTCCAACGGTGTAATTCCCTCTCCCATCAAAACTTTTTGGATTAACACCTCTAAAGTCTCTTATTCTTGGTAGAGCTAGATTTATAAATCTCTCCAAAAAAGAATACATTCTGTCTCCCCTTAAAGTTACAGTACAACCAATAGGCATTCCTTCACGAATTTTAAAACCCGCTATAGCTTTTTTTGCCCTAGTTACTAAGGCTTTTTGTCCTGTAATTGTTGCCATTTCATTTAAAGAGGCTTCAAGAGATTTAGAATTTGAAGCTGCTTCACCAAGTCCCCGATTAATGTTAACTTTAACAACTTTAGGCACTTGATGAATATTTTTAAGACCAAGATCCTTTAATAGTTTTGGTCTTATTGTTTCTTTGTAGCGATTTTTTAGAGTCATAATTTTTTGTTAATTCTGGTCTTTGTCAGAATTGATAAATTAGGAAAAGTTGAATTCTGGTTTCTGATGAAAAATTAATCAATTACTTCACCAGTTTTCTTTAATCTCCTTTTCTTAACTCCCTCTTTATCAATAAAGTACTCAATCTTACTTGTGAGATTTTTATCTTTTGAAAAGAACATCACATTTGATGCATGTAAAGATGCTTCTTCAGTGAGTATTCTGCCAGTTTCTCCTTCCTGAGTTGGCTTTACATGTTTTGTCCTAAGATTAATTCCCTTAACAACAACTCTATTTTCAAGAGGGATAGTTTTTAAAACCTCACCGGTTTTTCCTTTATCCTTGCCATTTATTACTTTTACCAAATCTCCAGTTTTGATTCTCATTTTTATCCTTTGGAAATTTTTCTTTTGTTTTAATGAATTCAGCATTTAAATAACCTCCGGAGCAAGAGAAACTATCTTGGTATAGTTTTTATCCCGCAGCTCTCTGGCTACAGGACCAAAAACTCTAGTACCTTTTGGATTCTTATCTTCGTTAATCAAAACGGCAGCATTATCATCAAATCTAATTGAATTACCAGTATTTCTTCTTAATGTTGCTTTCGTTCTTACTATAACTGCTTTTACAACTTCAGATTTCTTTACTGCCATATTTGGAAGTGCATCTTTAACTGTTGCTACAATTACATCCCCAACATGCGCATACCTTCTATTAGATCCTAGAACCCTAATACATTGGAGTCTTTTAGCGCCACTATTATCAGCAACTGTCAAATAACTTTCTTGTTGAATCATTTTTTAACCTCCTCTTTTTGATTCGTTTTATTAAGGATTTCTTCTATTGCCCATCTTTTATGGGCGCTAAGCGGTCTAGTTTCTTTAATCTTGACTCGATCACCTAAAACACATGTATTTTCTGGATCATGTGCCTTATATCTTGTGGTTCTACTTACAATTTTCTTGTAAGTAGGATGAGGATATCTGTTAATAACAGCTACAACAACTGTTTTATCCATTTTGTCGCTGACAACAGTGCCAATTCTTTCTTTAAGTGCCATAACTAATAATTAATCAGGAGTTGTTTTAGGAGCAGATTGTGTCTTACTGAGAGTTAATAATTGAGCAACTTGTTTCTTGATGATTTTGAATTTATGAGTTTCATTAAGCTGTCTAGTAGCTTGCTTGAATCTCAAATCAAAGAGATCTTTTCTTAATTGATCAATTTTTTCAGTAATTTGAGCAGAATTTAATTTTTTAAATTCTTTAAGCGACTCTGAGTTTTTCATTGTTTAACCTCCTCTTGAGATTCTTTACTATTTTTTGTCGCCTCTGGATTTTTATCAATTGAGATAAATTTTGTTTTTACAGGAAGTTTGTATTGAGCGAGACGCATAGCTTCCTTTGCAATTTCCTCAGTGATATCCTCACCACCCATTTCAAAAAGGATTCTGCCTGGTTTAACAACTGCGACCCAAAACTCTGGATTACCTTTACCAGAACCCATTCTAGTTTCGGCAGGTCTCATGGTTACGGGTTTATCAGGAAATATTCTTATCCAGATTTGACCTCCACGTTTTATATATCTTGTCATAGCTCGTCTACTTGCCTCAATCTGACGTGCAGTTACCCACCCACAGTCTTGAGCTTGGAGAGCAAATTGACCGAAAGCAATAGTATTACCCTTTGAGGCAACTCCCCTCATTCTGCCTCTGTGCTGTTTACGAAATTTAGTACGTTTTGGACTAAGCATTTTTATACCTCCTATGAATTCTCATTTGAACGATCCTCAAATTCCTGAGGTCTTCTGCTAGCTTTCCTCTTAGGACTTGCACCTACAGGGATTGTTTGTTCTTCTTTAGGGAGAACTTCACCTTTGAAAACCCAAACTTTTATGCCTAGAACACCGTAAGTAGTATTAGCTTCACGTGTTGCATAGTCAATTTCTGCTCTCAAAGTATGCAAAGGTACTCTACCTTCTCTAGTCCATTCAGTTCTAGCTATTTCAGCGCCATTTAACCTTCCCCCCACTTGTATTTTAAGACCTAAAACTCCAGCTCTTTGAGCTCTTTGTAAGGCCATCCTAATGGTTCTTCTAAATGCGACTCTTTTTTCCAGTTGTTGAGCAATATATTCAGCGAGTAAAAAAGCATCTGCATCTACTCTCTCAACTTCTACAACGTTTATTCTAACTTGCCTTGTCCTATCGCCTATGGTTTTTTGAATTCCAGATCTTAATTCTTCAATACCACTTCCTTGTCTTCCAACTATTACACCTGGTCTTGCTGTTTTTAATTCAAGTTCCAATTGATCAGCTTTTCTAGCTATTAACACATCGCTGATTCCCGCTGCACCGTATTTTTTCTGGATGAAATTGCGAATTTTAAAGTCTTCTTGGAGAAGAATTGGATATGTCTTTGAAGTCGCAAACCATTTTGAGCGATGTTCTTGTGTAATTCCTAATCTTAATCCTGAAGGATGAATTTTATGTCCCATTAGTTTTGTACCTCCGCATTTGTTTGAGTAAGAGCAGATTCAACAGAAATACTGATGTGGCAAGTCTGTTTTTTGATTGAAAAAGCTCGACCTTGAGCTCTGGGCCTGTATCTTTTCATGACAGGACCACTATTAGCCCATGCAGAAGAAATTACTAGGGTAGATGGATCCATGCCAAGATTATGCTCTGCATTAGCAACCGCAGATCTCAGAACTTTAGTAATGGGATCAGTAGATCTGTAAGGCATAAACTCCAACATAATCAATGCATCTCTATAGGACCTACCCCTTATCTGATCCAAAACTCTTCTCACTTTAGAGGCTGATCCTCGAATGTAATTTCCATGAGCAATGGCTGTTTTTTTTGTTTCAGGTGTTTTTGTCATGATTTTGCTCCTTTCTTATCTCTTATATGACCTCGATAAGTGCGTGTAGGAGCAAATTCACCGAGTTTATGACCAATCATTTGTTCAGTAATAAATACTGGAATGTGAGTCTTGCCATTATGTACAGCTATAGTGTGACCGATCATTACAGGTAATATTGTAGAGGATCTCGACCAAGTTTTAATAACAGACTTGTCATTATCGGTATTTTGTTTTTCTACCTTCTTGAGCAGGCTATCTGCTATAAAAGGTCCTTTTTTTAGTGAACGTCCCATGATTATGTAATAGAAATTGAAATAATAAATGAAGTAATCAAGAGTCTCTTCCTCCTCTACTCCTCTTAGAAACACGACGACGTCTTCGAACTACTAATTTATTACTTGGTTTGTTCTTTTTACGTGTCTTTAACCCTAGAGCTGGTTTACCCCATGGAGTAACAGGACCTGCTCTACCAATTGGTGCTTTTCCCTCTCCTCCTCCATGTGGATGATCACATGGGTTCATTACACTTCCTCTTACTTGAGGCCTTCTACCAAGCCATCTTCTTCTGCCTGCTTTACCTAAGCTAGTATTTCTTATTTCTGAGTTACCAACTTCTCCAAGTGTTGCGTAACATTCTTTTCTAACAAGTCTTACCTCAGTAGATGGGAGTTTTAAAGCAACATAATCTCCCTCTTTTGCCATAACTTGAGCACTAGCTCCCGCGGATCTAACCATCTGAGCACCTCTTCCTGCATATAACTCAACACAATGAACACTTGATCCTAATGGCATAACAGAAAGTGGCATCGCATTTCCATCTTCAATTGGAACACTTTCTCCAGATATGACATTTTGTCCTACCTTTACTCCAGCTGGAGCGATAATGTATCTTTTCTCTCCATCTTCGTAAAATAAAAGTGCAAGCCTTGCATTTCTATGAGGATCGTAGTGTATAGCAGCAACCTTAGCATTAATATTTCGTTTGTCTCTTCTGAAATCGACTAATCTATATTGCCTTTTGTGACCACCTCCTCGATGACGACAAGTAATAACTCCTCGATTATTTCTCCCTTTTACTCTATGTTTTGAAACTATGAGTGATCTTTCAGGTTTTGCACTTGTTATTTCACTAAAATCAGTAACTACTCTCTGTCTAGTGCCAGGTGTATAAGGTTTAAATTTACGAATTGCCATGATTAAAACTCCTTAAGATTCTGGAAATAGTTGGATTTTGTCTCCTTCAGCAAGACGTACAATAGCCTTCTTGACCTGAGAACGTTTACCGGAGAATTTCCCGACTCTTCTTGTTCTCCTAGGAGGATTCATAGTGTTAACGCCTATGACTTTAACACTGAACAAGGCTTCAATAGCAGCCTTAATTTGTGGTTTTGCCGCCCTGTGATCAACTTCAAAAGTATATTGGTTAAGATCTAGAGCGTTTGTAGCTTTTTCGGTAATAACTGGCTTACGTATTACATCAGCTAAACGAGAATCGAATAATTTGCTCATGATGCATAAACCTCCTGAATTTTATTTATTGCTGATTGGCCTATGACCAACTTATTAGCATTGAGAATATCAAATACATTTAATTGATCGGCGGCTATTAATTTTACTTTTTCAATATTATTTATGGATTTTCTGATTACATCAGAGGGACTATCAAGAATAACTAAAACTTTTTCAGTTTTTTGTATTCCTAATCGCGCAAGGCCATTAACGATATCACTTGTTTTGGGTTGCTTAATAGTGGATCCAAAATCTTCAACAGCCTTCATATCAGATACTCTGGACATAAGTGCTGTTCTTAATGCTAATCTGCGTTCCTTTCGGTTCATATCAAGATTGTAAGAACGTGGCTTTGGTCCAAAAATAATTCCACCACCAGGTCTTAAGGGTGTTCTTATTGATCCTTGACGAGCTCTTCCTGTACCTTTCTGTTTATATGGCTTTCTACCACCACCTCGTACTTCAGATCTTGTCAAAGTTGATGCAGTACCTTGTCTCTTATTTGCTAATTGCCTAAGAACTGCTCTATGAATTAAGTCTGCCGAAGAAGTTTCCTTCGCAACAGCTAAATTAAGAGTAACTTTGCCTGATTTTTTACCATCCCACTTAAGAGTATCGAGTGTTGTCATGATTTTTGACCTCCTTTTTTACCTACAACATTATTTGGCTTAATGTTGACAATTGAGCCCGGCTTACCTGGAACAGAACCTTTAACAACAAGTAAGTTTTTTTGGTCATCAATTTTTAAAACTAACAAACCTTTTGTAGTTATCTGTTTCCCTCCATATCTTCCTGCCATTCTTTTACCAGGATAAATTCTCCCTGGTGTTGTTCCTGCTCCGGTAGAACCTGGAGCTCTATGATTTTTTGAACCATGACTCATGGGACCTCTGCTGAAGCCATGTCTTTTCTGGTAACCAGAAAAACCTCTACCCATAGATTTACCACTGATATCAACTTTCTGGCCGACCTCAAAGTTTTTAACAGTTATTTGATTTCCAATTTCATAAGTTGCAGTTTCTTCAACCCTATATTCTTTCAAATGCTTTAAAAGTTCTTCACCTGATTTCAGTAAATGTCCCTTTTCAGGTTTGCTAATATGCTTATCTTTGGAAAAGCCATAACCTATTTGGACGGCAGTGTAACCATCCAAATCAGTAGTTTTTAATTGCGTGACACGGCAAGGGCCAGCCTCAATAAGAGTAACTGGTACAGCTTTACCGTCGTCGTCGAAAAGTTGGGACATTCCCAATTTCTTTCCTAAAATTCCTATAGACATAAGACTAAATTAGGCTAGCTCGTAATAATTTTTTTATTATCAACACTCTTTAGTTATTAGGGTGAAGTTAATAAAAAAACAATTAATTAAGGTTGAGACTTACCTGAACACAGATAGTTTCTCTTGGGATAAACCCACCTGAGTTTTTTAACGAAGCGCTAAAAAATGTGAAATTTGTAGAGGCTCGGCTAGCTTGCGAGCTTAAAAATTCACTGAATTACAATTGTACATCATCAAGTACCATAAAATAAAATAAAATAAAATATAAATAAAGGAAATTTTTATGCCATTACTTCTCACAGGGAAAAAGTTTCATAACGATTTAAAAACTAACAAATGTCTTGCAATGTTTGCTCCCCTTGAAGGTGGTTATGAAACACGTCTTTTGAGAAGAATGAGGACCAAAGGCTTTAAAACTTTTATCACCTCAGCAAGGGGGCTTGGAGATCCAGAAGTCTTCTTGCTCAAATTACATGGCGTAAGACCACCTCACCTTGGTCATCAAAGCGTAGGAAGAAATGGCGCTCTTGGGGAAGTTCAACAAGTAATCCCTCAAGCTTCTGAATTATTTAATGAAAATGATAAGAATAAATTACTTTGGTTGTTAGAAGGACAAGTATTGTCTCAATCTGAATTAGAGAGCTTAATAGAGATTTGTACTAAAGATAACAAACTTAAAATTGTCGTTGAAATGGGAGGTTCAAGAAAACTTGAATGGATGCCATTAACTGATTATATTTTGGATGAATTTGAAAGTTAAATTTTTTGCTTAAAACCAAAAACAAAAAAGATAAATGGATTAAGTTGATTTGTGGCGCCAGCAATGAAGATATTGTTGCTATCGAAGATTTATGTGCAATCTATACTGCTGCTGGTGTCGACTACATAGATGTAGCCGCAGAAGAATCTATAGTTCATGCAGCAAGAAAAGGAATCGATTGGGCTAAAAAAGTCTTTAAAAACTCTCCTGGATTAATGCTAAGCATTAGTGATGGTAAAGATATCCACTTTCGTAAAGCAAAATTTGATCCATTAAAATGTCCATCTCATTGTCCAAGACCATGCGAAAAAGTATGTCCCACCTTTGCAATTGATAATTCTGGAATAAAAGAGAGTAAATGTTATGGATGTGGAAGATGTTTAAATAGCTGTCCCCTAAATCTAATTAGTGAATATGAATATAATTTATTAAAAGATGATTTAGCATTAACACTTCAAAAAATTAAGCCTAATGCATTAGAAATTCATACAGAAATTAATCGGATTGACTCTTTTACAAAAGTTGTAAAAATCCTTAAAAGTTCTGGAACGAAATTAGAAAAGATATCTATCAGTTGTGGATTAAATCAATCTTTAAAAAAATCACAAGAGCCCTCAGATCTTTTGAAAGCTCTTTGGGAAAGATATGAAATTCTTATTGAACTTGATATTCCCCTTATTTGGCAGCTAGATGGAAGGCCAATGTCTGGCGATCTTGCCCCGACAACCAGCAGAGATGCAGTTAAGTTGTTTGAAGAAATCGGTTCAGATCTTCCACCAGGATTAATTCAATTGGCAGGAGGAACAAATGAAAAAACGCATGAATTTTTAAAGTCAAATAATCTTCCAGACGGAATAGCATTTGGAAGTGCTGCTAGAAAAATTATGCAGCCCCTTATTGAATTTGCTCACAAAAATAACAAAAGACTTTATGAGTATCCTGAAAAAATGGCTTTAGCGATCAAAAAAGCCCAGAAATTTATAAAGCCATGGAAATCTATCTAATTCAAAAAATATTTTTATTTTTCAGATTCTTCGCCGTGTTTATAAAAACTTTGTATTTTTTTGATAGAAAAATATCTTTTCGTGTATTAAGATATAAGTCCAATGGGCCGTCGCCAAGTGGTAAGGCATCGGGTTTTGGTCTCGACATTCCTAGGTTCGAATCCTAGCGGCCCAGTTCTAATTTTCAATTAGTGTCTTCTCAAAAAATATTTCTATTTGATTTTGATGGTGTAATAGTCGATGGAATGCATGAATATTGGCATAGTTCCTTACTGGCCTGTGAAAAATATTTAAATTCACAGCACATCATTATTGATCAAAAACTTTATAAAACAGTACCAAATTCTTTCAAAGAAATTAGACCTTGGGTTAAATATGGTTGGGAAATGATTCTAATTGTTCATGAAATTATAAGAACAGAAAATCCATTAAAAAATCATAATAAAGATAATTTCATCAATAATTATCATCAAAATTGCCAGAAGATACTAAATTATAATTCCTGGAAAGCCGAAGAATTACAAAAAATATTAGATAAGTCTCGTAAGTGCCAAATTGATAAAGATTTTAAATCGTGGGTAAATTTACATAAACCATTTTTTGAAGTTATAAATTTTATGAAAGATTTAAGAAAAAAAGAAATAAAAACAGGAATAATAACAACTAAAGGAAAAATATTTGCAGAAAAAATTCTTAAACAATTAGATATTTATCCAGAATTTGTTTTTGGTTATGAATCTGGAACAAAAATCAAAATAGCTGAAAAGCTTACACAAACTTATAAAATTTTAGGTTTTATTGAAGATAGAAAAAAAACTCTGATTGATATCAAACAAAATTCAAGAACTTCACATATTCCATGCTTCTTAGCTGATTGGGGATATTTAAAAGAATTAGATAGATATAATTTAAGTAATGAAATCAAATTAATAAAATTAGGTAACCTTGAAGAATTAGTTGCAATCCAAAGATAATCAGCTAGAGTACAATTGTACTATAGTTTGTATTTATGAAGTTTGGTTTAAATAAAAATTTCCAAATTTAGAATAATTACAAAAACTTTAATCAATAGATCAAACAATGAGCCTTGAAGAAAAGCAAAAAAGTGAGTCAAAAGAAAAAGACAAGGCATTAAGTCTCGTCTTAGGACAAATAGAGAGAAATTTTGGACGAGGATCAATCATGAGACTTGGTGACGCCTCAAGAATGAAAGTAGAAACAATATCTACTGGAGCGCTCACCTTAGATTTAGCATTAGGAGGAGGCTATCCAAAAGGAAGAGTAGTAGAAGTATACGGGCCAGAAAGTTCAGGAAAAACTACATTGACGCTTCACGCAATTTCGGAAGTACAAAAAAATGGAGGAGTAGCTGCATTTGTAGACGCTGAGCATGCACTCGATCCAGTTTATGCAGCCTCTTTAGGAGTTGATGTTGCAAATTTATTAGTTTCACAACCAGATACTGGTGAAATGGCTCTAGAAATAGTTGACCAACTTATAAGATCTAGTGCAGTAGATCTTGTTGTTGTTGACTCAGTAGCAGCGCTAACTCCAAGAGCCGAGATAGAAGGAGAGATGGGAGATCATGTAATTGGAAGCCAAGCAAGGCTAATGAGTCAAGCAATGAGGAAAATAACAGGAAATATTGGTAAATCTGGATGTACGGTAATATTTCTGAATCAATTACGCCTAAAAATAGGCGTTACATACGGGAATCCAGAAACAACCACAGGAGGCAATGCATTAAAGTTTTACGCTTCAGTGAGACTGGATATCAGAAGAATTCAAACTCTTAAAAGGGGCACTGAAGAATACGGTATAAGAGCAAAAGTAAAAGTGGCAAAAAACAAAGTTGCACCACCGTTTAGAATCGCAGAATTTGATATTCTCTTCGGAAAGGGTATTAGTACAACAGGATGTTTATTAGATTTAGCAGAAGAGACTAACATCATAATAAGGAGAGGCGCTTGGTATAGTTATGATGGAGAAAATATTGGACAAGGAAGAGATAATACAATAATTTGGCTTGATCAAAACATAGAAATTAGAAATAAAGTAGAATCTATGGTTAAAGAAAAATTAACAGAAGGAACCGAAGTCAGTTCTAATTCAATGAAAGCATTAAATAGCAATCCCTCTAATACAATCGCTGTTAATGATATAAAAACAGTAGCCTAAATTTACAACGAATCAGCTAAAGTCCACCACCCAGCAGCAGGGCCTATAAATCTCACTACAATCCATAAAATTACTAAACCTCCAATTCCAAACCAACTAGCCTTAATACTTAATTTAATTAGGCTATCTCTTTGATTGATTGTAAAAGGTAGCCATTCAAATAATCTTGGGGAGTCATCAAATTGAGTTTTAGTATTTTCTTTTTTTGGAGGTAAACCTAGTGTTTTACGTCTTTTTGCTTCGCCCATATTTCTTTTGTTATTGACAAAATCATAACCTACTCAAAAGGTAGCATATAGTTAATTTGTTTTGATGGTTGAATATTTTGCAAAAGTACTCTTCCCCAGATTCTTTTATTTACTCTTCCGTCTAAAATTACTAGCTTACCTGAATTTCTTCTTAACGGCGAAATAGATCTTTCAAGTTTCACCCTGACTTGTGGAAGAAAGAAATCTCTAAACCAATCTTGAGAAAGCTTTTTTTTATGAGAGACAGTAATTGAATTAATAGGTTCTGACATATTTGGAATCGGAAGTAATGGGATAATAATTTGTTCTGGAATTTGTATTAAATAAGAATTCATAATCCACCAATCATAACTAGAGCAAAGAATTTCATTACTACAAGAAGGAATTGTCTCTAGCAAGACCCTCTTTCCGAACTTAGAAGCTAATTCTGTAGCAAGGTTAGTTTTCAAATCAATATCATCAGACAAAATTAATGTTAAACCCTTTCTAAAAAGGGTTAACTTTTTGCATTTATCTAATATTGAGCTGGTGAAGAGTGGATCATTTGGAAGCAACTGTTTAGAAGGTATATATAATGAGATCTTTTTTTCCTGAAAATTACTTTTAAAATTAATTACCAAGTCAATATCTAAACTATGCTTTTTAAGATACATTTGGAAAAAATTATCTTTTCTCAAAGCTGATAAAAAAACAAATTTATTATTAGAAAAACATTCCTTAATTTGAGAAAGTTCATCTATTGGCTGCAAATACAAATTCCAATCTAAACTTTTTTCATTTAATTTTACCCAGCATGCCCAGCCTTGAGAGAATGCTTTGTTAATGCTTAAAAATTTATCAGAGAAAAAAGAATTTTCATTAAAAAAAGTTGCAAAAAACCCTATTTCTTTTTCATCTAAATTGATATAACAATTTCCTAAGACCTTTCTCATGAAGAATTTTTTCTTCAATGATTCGTATACTTTAATAAATTTTTGGTTGATTGGTTCAAATTCTTTCGAATTATTTGTCCAGTCCTTTTTTATTAAAGAAATCCTGAAATGATTTTTTAGATCTTGTTTTATATTCTCAATTCCAGAATAAACTATTCGATTATTTCTAAGATAAAGAGAATTCGAATCATTAAGAAAATCTTGGATTGTTATCAAGCGGACATGATGATTTACAAAAATTATTTGATCATTTTTAAGAATAAAATTAAAACCCAGATTTTTAAATAAATTAATCAGAGATTGACTTATAAACTGAATCTTTTTTTCAGATAAAATAAATATTGAATCTTCTTCCTTTAAAAATAAAGAAATCAAAATTGGAGCTAACCAATCATCAGTAGAGAAAATTTCTGAATTTACCAGATATGTAGAATCATTTTCAATACACTTAGAAACTATTCTCCCAAAAGAATAAATATGTTCCCAAGTAATGATTTTATCTCTCAAAAAATTTTTCAAATATTGATGACTTAATATTTCAAGCATTTATAATTAATTTCAAATACATGCAAAATTTATGACCCTAATATACAAAAAATTGTTATCAATATAGGAAAGTCTAGAATTAATTAATCTATGAAAATTGGAATAGTAGGATTAGGTTTAATTGGAGGATCATTAGGATTAAAACTCCAAACTTTAAACCATACAATTTATGGAATAGCAAATAATAAGATTAATGAGGAAAAAGCCAATGAAAAAAAACTTGCAAATTTTGTTAGCTGCAATCTGAACTTATTAAAACAATGTGAGCTTATAATTTTGGCTTTGCCTATAAAAGATTTGATTAATCCATCTCAACGATTATTAGCATCTATACCACAAGAAGCAATAGTAACTGACGTAGGCTCTGTTAAAGAACCAATAGTAAATATATGGGAAAATTTGCATCCTTTATTTATTGGATCACATCCAATGGCAGGAACAGAAAAAAAAGGAGTTAACTCAGGTTTTGAAGGTCTTTTTAAAAATGCAAAATGGATTATTACCCCTACACAAAATAGTGATTTAAATGCGGTCAGAACTCTTTCTGAACTAATCAAGTCAATGGGGTGTGAAATTGACCAAACCTCGCCAAAAGAGCATGATGAAGCAGTATCTTTTATTTCTCATTTGCCAATTTTTCTAGCTTCTGCCCTTATAGAAACTGTTCATACAAAACATAATCAATCTTTATTAGATCTAACACAAAAATTGGCAGCTACAGGATTTGCTGATACCTCTAGAGTTGGGGGTGGGAATGAACAACTAGGCCTAGACTTAGCTATGAATAATCAGAATAATGTTTTAAATGCCATTAAAATTTTTAAAAATAACCTAAATGAATTGGAATTTCTTATAAAAGAAAAAAATTGGGAATTACTTTCTAAAAAACTTGCCGAAGCGAAAGAAATTAGAAAAAGTTTTATAAATTAAAATTTTCTATCCCTTTGGAAGCTAAAATTTGCTTTGAAACCATTAATGCAGACTGACTAACACCTGCAGTCCCCTCCCCCGGATAAATTGAATCTCCACATAGCCATAAACCTTCAAAAGGAGTCCGACTTGATAATCCAAATAAACCAAAAATATCTGGATTTTGACCAAGTCCCCCAACTATTCCATTTGGTCTATTAGTCCATTTTTCAAATCCCAATGGGGTTGCTAATTCCCTATGTAGCCAATTTTCAGGAAGAATATCAAATTGAATTTCCAACTCAAGTGATATTTTTTTCATGAAATCTTTTTTCCTCTTTAAATAATTTTGGTTATCTAAATCAAACCATTCTTTTGCATTAGTAAAAATACTTGCAATTAGAGTAACCTCTCCTTTAGGTGCTCTGCCATCTCCCTCTTCGCTAATTGAGACAAATAATGAACCAAATTCATGCGAAACAAATTGATAATGATTAGAGAAAATTTTTTTTATATGTTCTTTTTTTAATGCCGAATAAAAAACTACTGCTCCACTTGGATTAGGCAAATTAGATAGTCGATTTTTATAGGTTATTTTTCTATTAAGTGGTCCCTTCAAATGCTTGAGCAAAGATTGAGGTGGGGCGGTATAAATTAAATCTTTTGCTTGGTAAACAAAAGAATTTTTTTTAGAGTTAGCATATATTTCCCAACGCATATTTACATTATCAAAATTTATAGAATTGACTTTCTGGCCAAAAACTAAATTAACTCCAGTTTTATTCAATGAACTTTCTAATGCTTCACTTAAAGACTGCATAGATTTTTTAAGATGCCAAAGACCATGTGGCTGTTGACACATTTGTAAAACAGTAGCTCCATATAATGCTGCAGTTTTATAAACATCCTCTTGGGAGTAGAGTTTAAGTTGAAGATTTAAGAATTTGATCAAGCGTTCGTTCTTAGATAATCCACATATACGCAATAAATCAAAAATAGTAGATTTGAGTAAGATACCTGTGACAAGGTTGGACGGGACTAATGCTTTAAGAAGTTGAGTCAAATCCCAAAAATTACTAATTGGCAATACTGGATTATTGTTTGCAAATAACCAATTACTTTGATGTATTGAGTTACAAAGATTCCAAAATCGACTACTTCCAGGAAACTGCATTTCTTGTTCAGCAATCCATTTTCTCTTTTCGTACCAAATAGATATTGGCTTTGAACCATCCTTTAAATCAACAACACAAGCAGGGTCTAAAATAGTGGCTTCAGGTGATGGAATATCTAAAAAATCAAAAATTCTTGAATGTATTCCTCCTTTCTCTAAACCCGCAACTTGAGTTGCACCTACATCAAAAATATAATTCTTTCTTCTAAAAGTGCCTGCACATCCCCCGGATTGCGTATGTGATTCGATTAAAGTTACTGATAAGCCTTGCTTTGATAAAATTGCTGCAGAAGTCAGTCCCGCTATACCAGCTCCTACAACAACAACTTCTGACTTACTCATTAAAATGCAAAAATTATCACCTTTTGAAGTTAGCGAAATTTGTAGTGAATTAGGTGAACCTTATCCAAAAAATATTGAACAAGTACATGGGGGTTATATTCATAGTGCATGGAAAATAGAATTTGCAAACAAAAAATTATTTCTTAAAAGAAACGATAGGAACAAAAATTTTCTAGAATTTGAAAAAAATTGTCTACAAAATTTAAGAAGGCATAGTAACCAAAAAAATTTAATTATTCCTGAAGTTATTGCATTTAAGAATCTTCAAAATGTAGAAATTCTTTTAATGGAATGGATAGATATGGAAAACCTAGATCAAAAAAATCTTGGGAAAGGTTTAGGAGAAATGCACTTGAATTCAACAGAATCTAATCCAATAATTTTTGGGTATCCCATAGAGGGTTTTATAGGATTAACAGTTCAGCAGAAAGGTTTGGAAAAAAATTGGATAGATTGTTTTTTAAACTTACGAATAATACCTCAATTATCAATTCTTAAGTCAAATTTTTTAGACAAAGAAACCATAAATAAAGTGAAAGAAAAAATTAGATCAGAATTGTTGAATCATAATCCAAAAAATACTCTTGTTCACGGTGATTTGTGGTCAGGTAATGTAGGAATAGATAAAAGTGGTAGGGGAGTTATATTTGACCCAGCATCTTGGTGGGCAGATAATGAAGTAGATATTGCTATGACAAAACTATTTGGAGGTTTTGGAAATGAATTTTATGAAGAGTATCATAAAATTTTTCCTATAAGAAAAGGATTCGAAAGGAGAATTATTATTTATAATTTTTACCATATCTTAAATCACGCCAATATGTTTGGAGGATCTTATTTAGATCAGGTAAAAAATTACGTTAAATCAATCCTCAAGATGTAATCGTAAACTATCCAAGATATGTTTTTTTAAGATTTTGTACCTTATCTAAAACGGCTTCACGATTTTCACTAGTACGAAGATTTTGCCAGCTCCATTGACCGACAACAATTACTCCAAGAAGTTCTAGTAAACCAGGAAGAATTGGGAAAAAATTAATTGTGTCAATAATAACCTTAATTATTATCTGAGCTATTACGACAACAGCGATTATACCTGCCGCTTTGCCATACTTACCCATTTGAGTCCAATCGACTTTTCCAAGGGTCTCATTAACTTTTCCCATGACATCAGAGTATTTGTCTGAAAAGCTTTTTGTTTCTGAGCTTGTAGCGGAGCCGGAGTCTTGATTAGACTCTGGTGTGTTGTCACTCATGAAATCAGTAATCTCAATATATTGACCAGACAATAACGGAAAATTCGTCTATTTGCTACCTTTTTTTCATGTGTAATTTAGAACCGACACATTTTGTATTTTTTTTTATGTATTGATAAATCTAAATATTCAATATATTTTTGATTAAATTTTATTCATAAATAATTTTCAATAATATCTTGTTCTAACAAAAACATTAAAAAATCAGACAAATGGCAAACCTTCAAAAGGTTAAATTTCTAATTTTAATTATCATATCTTCATAAGAAGAATTTTCGAAATTAAAAATGACTTTTTCAAAAGATATCAAATTTAATTTCTTAAGTGCAGATGAACAAGAAAGATACCAAAAGCATTTAATACTCAAAGAAATTGGAAACGAAGGGCAATTAAAGCTCAAAAACAGCTCAGTCTTATGCATAGGAGCAGGGGGCTTAGGATCTTCAGTATTAATTTATCTAGCGGCGGCAGGGATTGGAAAAATCGGAATAGTTGATAATGATCATGTAGAAAAGTCTAATCTTCAAAGGCAAATTATTCATGAAACAAATGAAATTGGTAATTTAAAAATTGATTCTGCTAAAAAAAGAATTAAATGTATCAATCCTAATATTGAAGTATTTACTCTCGATACAAGAATTACTGCAAAGAATGTTCTAGAAATAATTCAAGAATTTGATATTATTTGTGACTGCTCAGATAACTTTGGAACTAGATATTTGATAAATGATGCTTGTCTAATACTGAACAAACCTCTAGTTTTTGGAAGTGTGCAAGGCTTCGAGGGCCAAGTGAGTGTTTTTAATTTATATAAAAATAGTCCTAACTTAAGAGACTTACTTCCAGAATCACCAACAAAAAATACTGTCCCAAGTTGTGCAGAAAATGGAGTTGTGGGAATAACTACAGGTTTAATAGGCATTTTTCAAGTTAATGAGATTATTAAAATTATTTTAAAAAAAGGTGAAACTTTAGATGGGCAAATTCTGGTTTTTGATCTTTTAAATATGAATATGAAAAAATTATATTTAGAAAGTGAGTCGGCAAATAAACAAATAAAAAATCTTTCTCAGTTTGTAGAATTTTATAGAGATGATAATTGTTCTGAGAAAAGTAATGAAATCAACAAAATCAATGCTAATGATTTTAATAGCTTATACAAAGCAAATCCCAACAAAATTCTTTTGATTGATGTTAGGGAATATGAAGAATTTTCTACTTCTGCAATAGAGGGCTCTATATCGATCCCATTAAGTCATTTGAACCAAGAGTCTGACCTAGAGTTCATTCTTAATGAAAGTTTAAATAAGGAGATTTTTACCATATGTAAATCGGGGAAACGTTCTGAAAAAGCTTCAAAAATCTTATCTAAATTCAAAATTCAATCGAGATCTATTGATGGTGGCATTGAAAAGGTAAAAAAAAATATTATGTAATTAATATTTTCAGAAAATTTAGTAATCTACTCCTCTTTTTAAATCAACTCCAACATTTGCATAATGCTTATGACAGACCATTTCAGAGTAAACATCCGCAAGTTCAAAATATGATGGTTCATTTTTACATCGCCCAGTAATAACAACTTCTGTTTCTGCTGGTTTTTTTAGGAGCGTTTGATGTATTGATTCAACAGGTAGTAACTCTAAATCAACCGTTGGATTCAATTCATCCAGAATTATTGTTTTGTACAAACCACTCAAAATAGCAGCTTTAGCAATTTCCCATGCTCTCTCAGCCTCAACGTAATCAATTGGCTGTTGCTGACCCCTCCAAACTATCGCATCCCTTCCTGAACGCAAATGATCTACCAAATGTGGGTAACTTTCTCTCAATGCCTCTATGGCCGCATCTTCGGTGTAACCATTGCCACCTTTTAACCACTGTAATATTAATACTCTATGACTTTTATCTTGAGATATTCCTTTACCAATAGCTTGAAGAGCCTTACCTAATGCACTTGTGGACTTTCCTTTTCCTTCACCTGTATAAATCTCGATTCCACCATTACATCTTCTTTGTCCTATTGGTTTTGATAAATCTCCTGTTAAACGAGGTCGCATTTCTGAATGAAGTTGAGATATTCTCACTAAAGAAGATGGGGCTGCCCTTCCGGTAATAATTATTTCTAAACCCTCAGGACGATTTTGTAGAGAATCAACTACTTCTTTGATATCAAGCATGCCTAAGTCAAGAACTGGATTCAACTCATCTAGTACAACTACAGAGTAAAGAGAGCTAGCAATTGCTCCCTTAGCAATATTCCAACCTCTCTCAGCCTCACCAATATCAAACTTTGTCACCTCTTCAGCAGAAAAGAATTCCGACCTTCCTGTCCTTACATGATCGATTAAGTGTGGAAAACCTCTCTGCAAGGCCTCTATAGCCGAATCCTCATCATATGACCTTTCAGGTCCTTTTAAAAATCTGAGAAGCAAGACTCTTGATTGTCTTTTTTCGCAGATTCCTAACCCTATTGTTCTGAGGACAACACCTAAAGCAGCCTGACTTTTACCCTTACCTTCCCCATCATAAATATGTAATTGACCTTTTGATCTCTCTTGACTGTCACTTGCTGTGACTATCCCAATTCCTCTATTTCTAGCTGTATTAGTCAATTGAAAAACGTGAATTAATTAAATCTAAGATATAGTTAAGAATATTATTAAAAATTTAATAATAAATTCAACCTGTCTATTGGTAATTTGAATTTTAAAGTAATAAGCATGTTCAATCAACTAGAAATTCTCTCTGATGAACAAACTGAAAAGCTTTATACAATAAGAAAATACATAAAGAATCTAGATAGCGTTTGTATTGCTTATTCTGGAGGCGTTGACAGTACACTAGTAGCATCTTTAGCTTACGAGCAACTAGGCAGCAAAGCTATCGCTGTTACTGGTATTTCACCTGCATTGGCAAATACACTTAGAGAAGAAGCAAAAAGTCAAGCAAAATGGATTGGTGTAAAGCATTTAGAAATTAAAACATCAGAATTAGACCAGTTAAGTTATAGTAAAAATCCTAAAGATAGATGCTTTGCATGCAAAAATGAGCTTCACAAACATACAACCTACTTATCTAAAAAACTTAACTATAAAAATGTTTTAGATGGAGTGAATCTCGACGATCTTAAAGATTATAGACCAGGTATAGAAGCCGCAAAAAAGGCAGGAGTAATTTCCCCTTTGGCAAAATTTAATTTTTCAAAACAAGATATTAGAGATATATCAAGGGCATTAGGTTTTCCTTGGTGGGATAAACCTGCTCAACCTTGCCTGTCATCGAGATTTCCCTATGGCCAAGAAATAACTAGTGAGAGGCTAAAAATGGTTGAGAAAGCAGAAGAGTACATTAAGGAAGGTGGTTTATCGGATGTTAGAGTTAGATGCCAAGGCTCTACTGCAAGAATAGAGATTCCCCAAGATGAATTAAAGAATTTTTTTAATAACTATAATTTTGTCGAACTAGTTCAATATTTTTCTAATTTAGGATTTAATTGCACAAGCTTAGATCTCGAAGGTTTAATAAGCGGAAAATTAAATAGATAAATCTTTCAAGTTAAACAACAATTCTCTCCTGTCTAAGAACTTCCAAGGGTGGATTTCGCTTAACAACACGTAAGAAATGTTCTTCGGCACTCAAAGTTTCAATTAAATATTGACTAGCAAGTTCTGGAGACATATTTTGACCGCAAGTAAAGATGTCCACTGCAGAATAATTTGATTCAGGCCAAGTATGTATTGAAATATGGGATTCAGCCAATAATGCAATAGCTGTTACTCCCTGAGGTTCAAATTTATTACTAATCAAATTCAGAACTGATGCCTTAGCTAGTTTAGACGCTCTGTTTAATGCACAACGTAAAAAAGATTCATCGTCTAACTTTTCTTTATCACATCTATAAAGCTCCAACAAAAAGTGTTTACTTTGATGAATTAATTTCTCATCACTATTCAACGAACTTAAAATTTGATTTTTTTTAGGAACTTCCATTAATGAAACTTATATAAATACAACATTAGCTAAAAATTGTGATTTTTAAAAATTATAAGTGAATCATTTGAGAAGAGCCTAAAAAAGATTGATTAAATTTATCTAGATGTGTAGCACTTATAAAACATTGGCTATCTTTACCAACAGAATTTAGTAACAAATTTTGTCTAGTTATATCTAACTCCGCCAAGACATCATCCAATATTAATATTGGAGGAACATTTAATGTTTTAGTTAATAAATCAAGTTCAGCCATTTTTAAAGCCAAAATTAAAGTTCTTTGCTGACCTGATGAACCATATTTCCTTACCGAAATATTATTAATTAGAAATTCAATATCATCACGATGAGGTCCAAAACTACATTTACCAGTTAAGGCTTCAATTGATCGCTGATTTAATAGTTGTTCTATTATTTTCTTACTAATAACTTCTTCTTCTTCTTCTTCTGGACTTATATTTTGTATCCCAGAAAGATAATTTATATCTATCTGCTCCTTAGATTTACTTAAGTGATTATGCCAATATTCAACATAAGGTTTAATTTTTAACAAAGCCCTTCTTCTGCGCCTAAAAATTCTTGTACTAATGATTGACATTTGAATATCAAAGCTTTCAACAATATCTGTTGATTGATTATTTAGAAAGCTTTCTGAACGCCAAAAATGACTTCTTTGTTTTAAAAGCCTATTAAATCTGACTAATAATTCAAAATATACTGGCTCAAGCTGAGATACAACTTTATCAATCCATATTCTTCGATAATTAGGTTCACTTCTAACAATATCTATATCATTAGAACAAAAACATACGCTGCGAATATAATTCTTTATTTCACTCTGTTTTTTCAAGATTGATTCGTTAACGTAAATTTTTTTGGGGCCTTTTCTAAATAAATTTAATTTTAAATCATCTCTAAAATCTATCTGTCCGATTACTACAGCCATATCACTATCATTTTTTATTAAATCTTTATCACTTAATGCTCTATTAGATTTTAATTGACTTAAAAATTCTACAGATTCAAGTAAATTTGACTTGCCAATACCATTACATCCAAGAACAATTGCTCTTTGCTCCCTTAAATCAATTTCAAAACTTTTATGGTTTCGAAAATTTTTAATTTTTAATTTATTTAAAAAAATTTTTTTTATGCATTCATTAATTAAATTAGCTAAGTTTAAATTATTTAGATTTTCTTTAAAGAAATTGAAAACTTCAAGGGCATGTAGCTCAGTTGGATAGAGCATCAGATTCCGGTTCTGAGAGTCGGGGGTTCAAATCCCTCCATGCTCGTAATAGCATTTTAAAGTTTAAATCCCATAACTCTTATTCCATTGGGATCTAATATGAATCCACTCTCTTCTAGACTTTTAAATGAAGAAACTGGAGCCTGTACTGAAATACTACATCCAGGCATTTCTCTATTAATTTTCTCAAGTGTTACCTGGAGCAATACTGAATAATAAAGTTGCTGGTTATCACCTTGAGCTGCACTTAAATTCCATAAATTAGCATTCAATCCCCTGTCAGATGTAACCCTTACAAAGCCAAATAATTTATTTTTTAATTCATTCTGTATGGTGAAAAAGAAATTGCTTTTTTGAATAGCCTCAGAGAGCGGCTTTATTGGGTATGTCTCACAACCACAATTAGTCAAAAGTTTATTAACTTCTTTAGCTAAAGGGAACTGAGAAGAATTAACAAAATAACCTTCAGGAAGGACAAGTTTTTTTTTAGAAAAATATTGCAATTATCAACCTGTATTTCTCATGCCAGCAGCTATTCCATTAATAGTTAATAATGCCCCCCTTAGTAGTTCACTCCTACTGTAAGCTCTTCTAGATTCATCTTTCTCAATAAGAAATTCACTAATTGGGGGTTGTCTAGTCTGGTCTCTAAGTCTTCTTAAAAGTGAAACCTGCAGAAATCCCAATGGGATAATTGTTTTATTTCTCAAACTTACTGATGATTTTAAGTCTCTATCAGATTCGAGAAGCTTATTTTTACCAGTAATTTCAAGTATTAAAGATTTTGTAAGATTATATTCTTTAGAAATTACTTCAAAAATAACATCAAAAGAATCTTTATTTTGTTCACTACCAAGGGTATCAACATAATATTTGGCAACTTCCAAATCCACTTTGGATAATGTCATTTCTACCTTGGATATGAGCATTCTGAAAAATGGCCATCTTTGGTGTAAAACTCTTAATAATTCAATTTGTTGTGGGTCTGAATTTAATTCAGATGATAATGCAGTTCCTACTCCAAACCAACTTGGCAAAAGGAATCTACTTTGCGTCCAACCAAATACCCATGGAATAGCTCTTAAACTTGATAAATCTTTTGCACCTTTTTTTCTTCTAGCAGGTCTACTAGATATCTGAAGTTTACTTATTTCTTCTATTGGGGTGACCTCTTGGAAGAAATTTAATAAATCAGGATTCTCATGCACTAATTTTCTGTAATGAGACCTTGATGTCTCTGCCAACCTGGACATTAATTGATTCCATTCAGGAGTAGCATCAAGTCTATTATTTACTAAACTATTTTGAATAACAGCTGTAGTAACAGTTTCTAGATTATATAAAGCTAGTTCTGGCAGGCTATATTTCGAAGCTAAAACTTCACCTTGCTCGGTAATCTTTATTCGACCTTTTAAAGTACCGCTTGGTTGAGCCAATATTGCTTGATAGGCTGGACCTCCCCCTCTACCTACAGAACCGCCTCTCCCATGGAAAAGTCTTAAAAGTATATCATTTCTATAAGCAAGATTTTGAAGAGCTATTTGAGCTCTATGAATTTCCCAGT
This sequence comes from Prochlorococcus sp. AG-347-J20, assembly GCA_003281485.1. Taxonomy (GTDB): domain Bacteria; phylum Cyanobacteriota; class Cyanobacteriia; order PCC-6307; family Cyanobiaceae; genus Prochlorococcus_A. The sequence goes on from QCBW01000005.1 coordinate 57,214, forward strand.
TACTAGAAACAAAACCTGAATCTTTATTACTATCAGAATAACCAAGCATTAATTCTTGAAGAGGTTTATAAGATTCACCAACTCTTGGAAGTAATGACTTATAAAAATCTAATTTAAACAACTTTTCCATTACTTCTGGTGCTCTTTTAAGGTCTTCAACAGTCTCAAAAAGAGGGACAACTAATAATTTTGACTTTTGTGAATTTTGATCAAGAAGGCCCATTTCTTTTGCCAGCAAAAGAACTTCAAGCAAATCAGATGCACTATGACTCATTGAAATTACATAGGAATGACAAATACGACTTCCGAATTCCTGCTGCAGTCTTTTAACCATTTTAAAAACTGAAAAAGTTTCTTCTGTAGTTTTTGTCCAGTTGACATCAGCAGGAATTAAGGGCCTTTTTGTATTTAATTCATTGATTAGCCATATAATTTTTTCTTCCTCAGACATTTGTTCATATAGCACAGATAAATCAAGATAATTTGTAAGCTCTTGTATAGCATCACTGTGCCTTGTACTTTCTTGACGAATATCTAAACTAGCTAAAGAAAATCCAAAAATATGAACCTGAGTTAGTAATGTATCAACTGCTTCGCAAGTTAAATCTGTACTAATCAAGCTATTTTTTATCAATTCAAGATCATACGTAAATTCATTGACTGATTTGTAATATAAGTTATCAACTTTTTCAATATTTTTTGTATCAACTTCTCCTTCAATATCAAATTTCCACCCGCTATCAGCTAATAAATTATTCCTCTCTTGCGTTAACCTCAATTTCTCTAATATATAGCTTAATTTTAATCTATAAGGTTCTGATCTATATCTTGTTGCCCTAGCCTCATAAATTTCTGGGAACTTAACTCTATCTGTTTCTAATGACTCGAGTAGAGAGGAACTTACTTGACTCCATTGCATTGAAACACTCAATTGATCCCTAAGATTAGATGTTGCAACAATATATCTCTCCAACATCAACTGTCTCTGGTAACAAGCAGTTCTCCATGTGATCTCAGGCGTGACGGATGGATTACCATCCCTATCGGAACCAACCCATGAACCGAAGTTACAAAAAGATTCAGAGGGCATCTGAACATCTGGATAGTTCTCAGTAAGTGCTTCAGCAATTCTGCCTCTCAATTGAGGCATTGCATTAAATAAAACTTGCTGAAAATAATGCAAGGCATAATCTACTTCATCTAAAACTGAAGGTTTAAACTGATGCAACTCATCTGTTCTCCACCAAAGTCTTACCTCTTCTTTTAGCTGGGTTTTTAGAGAATTTTTTTCTTTTATTGTTAAAAATTGCTCAACTTGTATTTTTTTTAACAAATTTGCGACTCTAGTTTGTTTATGCCTAATTGTATGTCTTACAATCTCAGTAGGATGAGCTGTAAAAACTAAACGAATATCCATTTCCTGTAATAACGCTTCTAATTTTCCTGGCGGCACATTTAATTTCCTAAGCCTATAAAACAATTCTCTAAAAGTTACTGGAGCATTTTGCCTAGCCAATGCTGGAGCGAAAGGATCAAGATTATCAGGTGATTTTTGAACATTCTTATTAGTAAAGCTCTGAATATATCTATCTTCCTCAACTCTTTGTTCCAAAATATTCACTAGTTGAAAATATAGTGAAAAAGCCCTTGCTGCTGCTATGGATTCTGCTAAATCCATTGAATTTACTATGTCAACAATTTCATTTTTAAATGTTTTTGAACTATCACTTTCAATTTGTTTTGAATAACTTAATTCTTTAAGCTGTATCAATCTCTCTGCTTGATCTTCTGGGCATTCTTCTCTTAGAACAGATTCCCATAGATCCTCTATTAAAAGACGATTTTTATCAAGTGGATCATTGTTACTAATCTGATCCACATTATTATTCTTAATCTGTTGAAAAGATTCCATATAATTATTATGTCACAATTGAAAATATTAGGATCAAATATTTGTTTAAATAATCAAACTCTTTAGTCCTCATTTTTGATCATATCATCGATAGAAATTTTCATTATTTGCTCAATAGTGAGACCTTTTTCATATTGATTAATCCATTTCATAGATTGATTACCTTCTTCAAGCACTTTATATATAGGTTTCAAAAGGTATTTCATATTATATTTTTCGGCGGTTGATGATAAATCTGATAATAAATTTTGAATCCATTCTTTACAAATAACTTTTTTGCCATCTTGCCAGTGAATTAACTCTGAATTCAGACTATCTTTAGCAGCATTAGTTTCATTTTGATCACATATTGCTGATAATTGATCAATAGAAAAAATACTCGCAGCCAAAGGATCTAAAGTGTTTATATTTTCAAAAAGATGTAGAATCCTAAGTTCTAGCATCGCTGTTATCCCTAGTAGTAAATTAACATCATGAACAAAGTCACAAATTCTTAATTCTAAACGATCAAGGATTAAAGGCCTTTCAGGACCATTTGGTCGTATTGAAGACCAAAAATGCCTGATATTTTGCATATTTTTATTAGCTATATTTTCCTCTATCCATTCGATATAGGAATTATGATTTACAAAAAAAGGTACTTTCCTTGGTGTTTTTGGGAACTGAATCCATCTCTGTGAATGATTCTCCGTAATTTTATTATTCAAAAAAGGGGAGCTAGCACTTATGGATAGATACAAAGCAGCTTCAGATCTTATAAGTCTTATAGCAGCAAATAGTTTATCTAAATCATCTATTCCTATATTTATGTGTACACTTGAAGTGGCAATTGAAATTCCATAATTATCTTCTATAAATTGATGATAAACATTGTCAATTTCAGATCGTTGAAATTTAATATTGTGTTTAAAACAAAGTGTTGATGAAGGAATTATTGTTAACCCTATATTATCTAGCCATTTCCTTAACTTTTTTCTTGGAGTAAGCAATTTTTCGTATAAAAACTCATAGTTTTTTTCAGGTGTTGTAATATACTCAACATTCCTGTTATCTGGCTCTTTAACAAAATTAGAAAAATTTTTTTCAATATCAGCTGAAACACCAACATGAGAATTTAAAGAACCTGTAAAAAGTTCTACTTCAAAACCTTTATAAAGATTCACTTTACTCATTATTTTTCCAGGCAGGCTAATGCTTTTAATATCCCCTTAGCTTTATTAATTGTCTCTTGATATTCATTCTCAGGAGAAGAATCAGCAACTATTCCAGCGCCAGCTTGTACCGACACATTATATTTTCCATCATCTGAGGGTTTAACTATCATAGTTCTTATTGTAATAGCAGTATTTAATGCACCATTAATATCAATCGATCCGTAAACTCCAGCATAAGGACCTCTAGAGTCTTTTTCAAAGCATTTAATCAATTGCATAGCTCTGATTTTTGGAGCCCCAGTGACTGTTCCAGCGGGAAAACATGCTTTTAACAAATCCCATACATCAGTGTTGTTTTTCAGTCTTCCCTCAACTTCACTGACTATATGCATAACATGCGAATATTTTTCAATAACCATTAAATCTTTGACCTCCACAGAACCAACTTCACAAACTCTTCCCAGATCATTTCTTCCAAGATCTATTAACATTACATGCTCCGCTATCTCTTTTGGATCTTTTAATAAATCTTTTTCTAATTCTTTATCTTGTAAAGTATTATTTCCTCTGGGTCTAGTACCAGCTATTGGTCTTAAACTAGCAACAATCTGACCTTTTTTATTTTTTTCAGCTTTAACCATAACTTCAGGACTAGAACCTATCAAATACCATGAGCCAAAATCAAAAAATGCCATATATGGTGATGGATTAACCATCCTTAGACTTCTATATAAATTGAATGGATCATTCTTGACTTTAGTCTGAAATCTTTGACTTATAACTATCTGAAAAATATCGCCTTTTCTTATGTACTCTTTCGCTGAGAGAACTGCATCTTCAAAATCTCTTTTCTTCCAATTACTTTTTATATCTAAATTTAAATCATCATTTTCATTCCAATCTAAAAATTCGTTTTCTTTCAGAGGAACTTTCATTAGATTTCTAGTTTTCTTAATCTTAGAAATCGAGTTAAGGTAAATTTCTTCAATAGAAGACTCCTCTAAAGAAGTTGTATCTGCATAAACTATTGCAGTAATACATCTTTTTATTTGATCAAAAACTACTAGTTGATCAAAAAACATCCAAGATCCATAAGGTATATTGTTTTCTTCTATTTCATTTATTGGAACGCTAGGTTCTATTTGATTAATTAATTCATAGCCCCAAGAACCATACAACTGTCCGATTGATGGTAAATCATCAAGCATGAATGACTTATATTCCTCTGTCCAAGTTCTTAAAATATTAAAGGGGTTGCCTTTATGTATTTCAGTTTTTCCGTTATTCCAAGTTTTGACTATTTTTTCTCCATAACACACAGCTTCCCAAAGAGGCTTAGTAGCAACAATACTCCATCTACCCAAACTCTCGCCGCCCTCTACAGACTCAAGAAAAACGCCACGTGAATATTTGTCGGATAATTTTAACCAAGTAGACAATGGAGTCTCTAAATCTGCTGGCCAAGTTTGGGTAATAGGTATAAAATTCTTACCTTCTTTGTGAGCCTTTAAAAAACTATCTTGATGTGAGCTGATCATACTAATAATGTCAACCCAGATTATAATTAAATTTTTCTTTTATATCAACTTTGATAAATTTAATCAAAAGTATTCTTAGTGGTGAATTTTAAACCAGCGGGATTAGGATTCTCTCCTATCCTCCTTGGATTGTGGCCAACTTTTTCTCTACCCTCATTAACTTTCTCAGAAAAAACGCCATCTTTTGGATGTAAGAATTCAATATCACCACCTGGGAAAATTCTGTAAATTTTAAACTCCTCAATTCTTGGTTTAAAAGCTCTTAATTGAGTTCCTAATGCAAGACATTGTTCTTTTCTGGCGAAATACATTAAATTATCACCTTCGTGCATAATAGCGGCACCACCAGTAGGCAATTCAAATGCTTGTTCCTTTGAACTTTTCCATACAATTGCATATTTTTCTTCAGTCTCTGCTGAGTTTAATAAACCCCCAGTACTTCCTATATGCTTTGGAAATTGACCAACTAAAGTTTCAGTCATCCTTAATTTTGAAATATTTCTATTAAGAAATTAGCATTCATATTTTGCAAAATTCAAAATTAATTGGAAATTTTCTACATTATTTAATATATATATGTTTTTTCTTTTTTCATATCGTATCTGAAATAGGAAAAAATACTGTCAACCCAGTATCACGTCTTTGCGTGACATGCCCTCCCAAACTGGCTAACAACTTTTGAGTAGCATTTTGACTGAGTTGTAAACTTCCGGTTTGAGGGTTCCAATTTAAAACAGGACCAATATCGGAACCGTTATCTTTTTTTTGAATTTCTTTTTGATTACTTTCTAATTTTTGAACTTTCAATTGAAGTTTAAGTTTTTGTCCAGCTGGTCTTAATTCTAGAATTAATGTACTACCTTCTTTTAATCCTCTGGTATTTTTATCAATTAACCCACTTAACATTAATTCCAATTTTTCAGAATCACTCAAAATTTGCGGAAGTTGATTGGGGATATCAATCTTTAAAGAAATCCCACGTCGATTTAATTGTTTATTCCATAAAGGGGCAAGCTTTTTAAAAATTTCGGCTAAATTAATTTTTGCCAAGTTATTTAATGTGGGAACTTCATTACTCACTAATTCTGCTGCATTAAAGATTAAACCAAACCTATCAATTTGTTCATTACATTCATTATCTATTTGAATTAAACGATTTTTCATTGATTCGTCCATCTTATATTTTTTTAAAGTAGAGCTTATAAGGGTTCTTATTGTTGCCAAAGGCGTTCTTACTTCATGAGATATGGCACGTAATAATTTTGCTTCAGTTATTTGCACATTATTTTCATCGTTTTTAACATAATTCTGTATATTATGGTTTGGCACAATACTTGCTAATTTTGCCGATAATTTTGGCCAAAATAATTGTTCAAATTGATTATTAATATTAAGGTTACCTAAATTATTGATTGCATTACGAAATTTTACTCCTTCCTCATAATTTTCTTGATTTAATTTTGCATTCATTAATTCAATTGAAAGTTTTAGGCTTTCTTCATCGCACTTCATTAATAGAATTTTCTTATCTTTTTCTCCAACAATTGATAATATGCATTGAAAATTAGGGGTGATTATCATTAAAAAAGGTTCATAACCATCTTCTTGATTAAGATTTAAGACTTTATAGTTACTAACTAAATCGAAATCTTTTTTTATCTTGTCTGAATTATTGACTGGTAAAAAACCTGCATTCTCCTTTTGAAAGTATGGAAATCCCTCCGGAGACCAAAGCCATCCATGAAGTTGATTTAAAAATTTTTTATCATTAAAAGCTGGCAAAGGAGAGGCGATCCAAATCCCACCCTGTTTATAATTATGAGCTAGGAAATCTTTTTGAATAACTTCTAAAGAAGCCCACCACATTCTTCTGGATGTATCATCATCTACATATATAGTTTGAAATCCTTTAATCAAAAGGTCTTGAATTTTTTTTATAGTTATCTGTAATTTCATCAACTTCTTAGTGATCTTGAACGTTTCAATATAGATAAAACAAATCCAATAGATATAAAGTTAGTCACCAATGAAGTTCGACCATAGCTCATAAAAGGAAGGGGGATTCCAGTAACTGGTCCTAATCCAATAGTCATAAATACGTTAATAATTATTTGAAATACAAAAGTTGTGGCTATTCCAATAACAATAAGAGATTCAAAGTTAGTCCTAGCAATTGTTGCAGTATTAATAAGTTTTTTAATCAAAAAAAAGAACAAAAATAAAACTATTATGCACCCCACAAAACCTAATTCTTCGCCTAGAGCACTGAATATAAAATCAGTATGTTGTTCTGGTATAAATTGCAAATTAGTCAGCTTACCTTTTAGCAAACCAGTCCCAAATAATCCTCCAGAACCAATCGCAATTTGACTCTGGATCAAATGATATCCACCACCTAATGGATCTCTATTTGGATCTAAAAATAAAACTAATCTATCTTTCTGATATTCTTTTAGCCCATATTGCCACAAAATTGGTGTCAATTTTGCCACTAATAAATGGAAAGAAATAGCGATAGAAGAAAAAATAATTTTCTTTCTCGTAGATCTATAAGCAAGATATCCTATAAATGGAATCCAGAAAATAAAAAGACTTGGCAAGGTCAAATATAATATAGAAGTGACAAGACAAAACACTAATATTAAAATCCACTCTATCGGCATTTGCGACCAGTAAAGCATCACACCTGTTAAAACAAGCAAAACTAAAGAGGTACCTAAGTCCGGCTGAAAGAAAACTAATAACCAAGGAATTACTGCTACTAATAAGGGCAACACTAAATCTTTTATGGTTTTAATTATTTTTTTGTCTAGTACTAAAGCAAGAGTTAACACAGTACTAAGTTTTGCTACTTCTGAAGGCTGAAAAGAAAAGATGCCAAAGTTTAACCATCTTTGAGCTCCAGAAACTGATATCCCAAAAAAATAAATTAGTAGTAAGGAAATTAAAGTACACAAATAAAATGGTACCAAATACTTTTTAAGTCTCTCTAACGGTATGTAAGAAATAAAAAATGCTAAAAAATAACCTAGAAAACCAGTTAGGATATGACTTGAATAATTCGATACTAAAAAATCACCCTGAATACTTTTTATTAATAAACCAGAAATAATAACTAAAAAGAGAGGAATTATAAGTAATGGAGAAAATAAAAAACCTCTATTAAAGTTTTCTTTTTTTGGTAAAAATCCTCCTTTATTTAATAAAGAAATTCTCCTAAACATTAGTTATCTTTTATAAATTTATTCTTAATTAATTGAGCTAAATTACTAAATGCAATAGAACTATCTTTATTAGGCTGGCTTATTGAGATTGGTATACCTTTATTGCTTTCATCAACGAGAGGTATTTCAATAGGAATTTGGGCTAATAACGGTAAATCATTTTCTTTTGCTAATGTTTGTCCACCACCTTTACCAAAAATCTCATATTTTTTACTTGGCATATCCGGCGGAATAAATACTGACATATTTTCTACAATTCCCAGTAAACGAACTCCGAGTTGTTTAAACATTGCTAATCCCCTCCTTGCATCTTGCAAAGATACTTGTTGAGGAGTAGTGACAACAATAGCTCCAGAAATAGGAACAGATTGAGAAAGGGATATTTGAGCATCTCCTGTTCCTGGAGGTAAATCAATAACCAAAAAATCAAGATTATTCCACTCAACTTGGTACAAAAATTGTCTAATAATACTATTAAGCATTGGTCCTCTCCATATAACTGGCTGACCTTCATCTATAAGGAAACCCATTGATACCAGGGAAATTCCATATTTTTTTATTGGTATTAACCTTTGATCACTGCCACTACCTTCTGTAACCTTTGGATTCTGTTCGGCAACCCCCATCATTGAAGGAGTATTAGGTCCATATATATCCGCATCCAGTAAACCAGTTTTTAAGCCTAATTTAGCAAGAGAACAAGCGAGATTAACTGCAATGGTACTTTTGCCAACTCCGCCTTTACCACTGCTAACAGCTACTATATGCTTAATTCCATCAATCTTCTGCAACTCAGGAGCATTACTTTGAGTTTTAGATTCCATTTTGGAAGGATTATTATCAATCTCTATTTGAACATCGTCAATATCCTCAAAATCTAGTAGTACTTTTCTAACCTCTTGTACTATTCTTTCTCTCTGAGAATTTGCAAATGATGGTAATGATAATGTTACGATTACTCTCGGTATAGTTACTCTTACGTTTTTAATCCAAGCTAATTCAATTACATTTTTCTGTGATCCAGCATCTAGAACTTTTTGTAACGCAAAATTCGCATCTTCTATTGTGGTCATTAAATTTTTAAATACTTTAACAAGGTAGTCGACTGTTTAAAAGATTAAGAACTATGTCGAACTATCAAATAATAGGCAATAAGGACCCACTAAGAGAAATTATAAAGGGAAACTCATAATTAACCAAAAAATTATTTTCTTCAAGATTTATTAAATACATGTTCAGAGAACCTCCTAAAAACTCGAGAGAAAAAACTAAAAATCTCCTATTAACTCTACAAGACAATATTTGTTCAGGGCTTGAAAATATAGATGGCAAAGGGAAATTTATAGAGGAATCTTGGCTTAGAGACGAAGGTGGTGGTGGAAGATCGAGAGTATTGAAAGATGGTTCTATTTTTGAGCAGGCAGGAGTAAATTTCTCTGAAGTACAAGGGAAAGAATTACCTCAATCTATAATCTCTCAAAGGCCTGAAGCAAAAGGTCATGAATGGTTTGCTACGGGAACTTCTATGGTGTTGCATCCTAAGAGTCCCTATATTCCTACAGTTCATCTGAATTATCGATATTTTGAAGCTGGTCCTGTTTGGTGGTTTGGAGGAGGTGCAGACTTAACCCCTTTTTATCCTTATCTTTCTGATGTGAGAAATTTTCATAATGAGCATAAAAAAGCTTGTGAGAAAGTTGATAAAGATTTACATAAAGTTTTCAAACCATGGTGTGATGAATATTTCTTTTTGAAGCATAGAAATGAATCTAGAGGCATAGGGGGTATTTTTTATGATTATCAAGATGGTGCAGGGAATATTTATAGAGGTAATAATCAAAATGGAGAGGCATCAAAAGCTTCGCAACTTATTAGAAAATCTAATTTAAATTGGGATAATTTATTTTCTTTAGCGGAAAACTGTGGACAGGCATTCCTCCCTTCATATTTGCCCATTATTGAAAAAAGAGTTGCTCAACCATACTCCTCGAAGGAAAGAGAATTCCAGCTATATCGAAGAGGTAGATATGTAGAATTTAATTTAGTTTGGGATAGAGGGACGATTTTCGGACTGCAAACAAATGGCAGAACTGAATCTATATTAATGTCCTTACCACCTTTAGCTAGATGGGAATATGGATATAAAGCCAAAAAGGGTTCTCGAGAGGAATTGCTAACATCAATTTTTACAAAACCTCAAGATTGGTTAAATGATAAAGAGTTAGAGAAAATCTGTATAGAGAATAATATCTTTGATTAAAATTATCAAATAACTTTTTCAAGTATCTTAAATAGGTGTTTTAAATAAAGAGCCGTCACTTTTTAATTGAAGTTTTTCTCCAAGTTCATTTTCTAAAGAGATTAATTCATCCCTATGGGCTCTTAATCTCATGCAGGTTACATCATTTTCATTTTCATTAATCAACCTTAATTCAAATTTCTCCTCTCTTGCTGATTTCTTAAAATAAACAATGCCAGACAAAGGGCCACCAACTAATCCTAAAAGAATAGGCCACCAACCTAATTGAGGATATATTTGTATAATCACTAATCCCAAAGCACAAGAACCAAAACCGCCAAGAAAACCTAAAAAAATTGCTAAGAATTTACTAGAAACAACTTGCCCCTTAAATATTAAAATTCTTTGTTCAAAATCTCCTCCCGTTTGCGTCCATCCCCTCATATTAAGCCATTGACATAAATCATTTAAAACCTTTACTGGCTGTTGAGAAGATGAAATCTCAACGATGGTTGTTCTATCTTTACTAGAAGCCCTAAGAAAAAAAAATAATCCTATGGCCAAAAGAATTGTCAGTAATAACGTTGAATTTAAGGAATAGGACATTAAATAAATTTTTCTAAGAACTCGAGAATAAAAATTAAAATTACATCATATTATAATTTTTTAGATTTATTCTGTAAAATAAACCTATTAGATAAAAATTCTTAATTAAATAAAATCTTAAGTAATATCCTAAAATCTTAAATTACTTTAAATACTTATTAAAAATGACTATTGAAAATAAAAATATTGATTTTCTTTACAGCGATTTAACAGCAGATTTATACAATCTTTATAAAAATTCACCCTACCTCGCTATTGACACCGAAGCAATGGGGTTAATTCATGGAAGAGATAGACTTTGTTTAGTACAAATATGTAATGAATTTGGCAGAACATCCTGCATAAAAATCGAACTTAATACATCTTCTTCTCCTTATTTAAAAGCACTACTTGAGGATGACAAAATTACTAAAATATTTCACTATGCGAGATTTGATGTAGCAGCTTTAAAATGCAATCTTGAAATTAATACAAAAAATATTTTTTGTACAAAAATTGCCAGTAAGTTGGCAAGAACTTATACGCATAAACACGGTTTAAAGGATTTAATAAATGAATTATTAGGAATAGAACTGGACAAAAGCTCGCAAAGTAGTGATTGGGGGAGCAACGAAAATTTAACAAAAGATCAATTAGATTATGCAGCAAATGACGTTAGATATTTAATTGATGCTATGCATAAATTAAAAGTTATCTTGGAAAGAGAAAATAGATATGAATTAGCTCAAAAATGTTTCGACACAATTTCTGTACATGCTGATTTAGACATACTAAAATTCTCAAATATTTTTGAACACTAAGAATCAATCTTCAGTTAAAAAATTATCTTCACCTTCAAGAGTTTCCATAAGTTTATCTAGTATTCTTGAAGAACTTAATTTATCCCTATCATTTTTTTCACAAATTTTTAAGACATTTTGCGCAACTTGTATTTTTTCTTGAATAGTTTTCGAGCCTTCTTTTGCAATTTGAATTTCTACTTTCTTCTTAGCAGAAGATAAGCTAATACTCATAAGTTTTGCAATCTCTGCGCAAATTTTTAGATATTGCCGATCATTTATTGGATACATAAAGTAATTAACAATTAATACGCTAGGGTCATTAACTAAGATAACAAATTAAGGTTTATGGAATCTACAATTTTCTTACTTGCTCCGGATTTGCCCATTCTTTTTTTCCCAATTTTTGCTTGTGCTAACCTATCAACTTTTCCTCCCAAAAGTAAAATTAAACGTTTTAAAAGAATTTTTTTGTTCTTGCAAACTAAAACACTACCTCCCAATAATCTTGATTGCCTTTTTGCGAATGATTTTGTAAATTGTGGTCCAGGTCCTGGTAAAGAAAGCGATGGAATTCCAAGGCCAGCAATTTGTTCTGTAGCGGTCCCTGCATTAGACAAGCCAACTTCTGCCATATTTGCCCATGAATTGAATTTACCTTTTCCAATCACTACATATTGATCTTTCTTTTTCCATACTGAATCTTCATCAATTAGAAATTTAATTTTTCTTTGTTTTATAAAACCATATTTATTTAAATAACTTTGAATTTGAATCACATTCGCATTAATGCTCAAAGGCAAAAGTATTACCAAATCCTTTGATAAATCAAAATCTTGCAAACAATTAAGAAATTTTTCAAGATTTTCAAGAGCTTCAGGGTATCTACTTCCAACTAATAAAATAATCCTTTTAAAAGAAATAATATTTGATATCTTCTCATTTGTCTCATTAACAAAATCCATCATTGGATTACCTAGGTATTTTGCATCAATATTTTTTCTATTCAAATTATCAGCTGTAATTTGATCTCTCATAATTAAATTTTTACATCTCGGAGAATTCATTAAAAACATTTCCCATGGATCCCATTCAGAACCTTTTAACTTATGATAAAAATCGCTAAAATCCCAACCCGGGCCACTACTCCAAGTATGATCACTTTTGGGGGTCCCAATGAAACTAAATTCGCATTTTGAACTCCAAGCGAAAAGTAATGGTAAGAAATCTCCTACTGCGATAATTTTGCAGTTTTGTTTTGTCTTCTGTTTTACAAGTAGAAAATTTCGTAAATTAACAATTAAAAATCCTGCAAACAAATCAAGCACGAATCCCTTAAGACTTTGATTACTAAAACCTCCACTAGGCAGCTCTTTCAAATATCCTATTTTACGAAAATTCTTTGATTTTATGGAATTAAATACATCGCCATTGCCTACTAACGGCAAAACTTCAACATTTTTATTTTTTATTTTTTTTAGTAATCTTTTTATTATTTCCGATGCGATTACATCTTCTCCATGACCATTGCATATAAATAATATAGAATGAACCACCTTACTGTTAAGATCATAAAAAGACTCAATCGTATCTTTTTCGGCGGCATGGCCAAGTGGTAAGGCAGAGGATTGCAAATCCTTTATCCCCAGTTCGAATCTGGGTGCCGCCTTTCTTAAAACAAAGACAAATTTACTTGTAATCCCCTCCAATAACTTAAGTTTTGAATATCTATTGTTGTATTTCAAGTGTTCAAAACTGGTAGGTGAGTGGTAGGTGAATCGACCTTATTAGTTCTTTTGAATATTATCTCATGTATTAACCTACCAATAGAGATAAAATTGTTAGTCGAATAATCCAAACATAGAAGATTGCGGAATTTTTTTCAAAATTAATTTAATTAATTGTTTCTTTTTTTTTGAATAAATTCTGAATGACGTAAATATCAATAGCAGATGGATATTTTTGTTGGAACACCTTTATTGCATGTTTTGGAGAAATAGCGAAAATACTTGTTTTGACCCGGTAATTATCAATTAGACCTGAGATTAAAAAGGGTTTCATCAGTTCTATAAAATAACCAGTGGTTTGTTAAATATATTTTAATTAAATTTAAATTTTTTACTTAAATTCTTCTTTTATATTTCACCTACCAAAGAAACGAAAAGTAGTTAAAAATAATTTAATTAATAATCTTATTAGTAGGTGAGTGGTAGGTGAATACACCTTTTGATACACTAAGAACCTAGTTATAACTAAATTCCTTAAGGTCGCCTCCCAATTCGAATCTGGGTGCCGCCTCATTTAATTTTTTTACGCATTTAATTATGAAGTTTTCCAAGAACTTTAATTTCAAATAAAGAGTAAAAAGTTTCAATTACTTACTGATATATAGAAAAATAATCTTTTGTGTATTATTGACAAATAATACCTTACATATCCATTAATAAATAAAATAAAATGGATTTATTAATTATTTTCATCAGATTATTTATATATAAATTTGAATTATATTAGTAATCATTATCTGCTACACACATTCCTAAACATCTAACACCATTTGATGCAGTCCTTTTGCAATGATTACATAAAATAGGATCTTTCTCCGAAGTAAGGTTAATTTTTGAATTATTTTGGTCCTTAAATCTTATTAACTCTTGTGTTGAATCAGATAGAGCCATTCTTTGGATCATCACTTGAATCGATACTAACAACAAGTGAAGCATTTGTGTTGGAAGAGGGTATATCCATTATTTTTACAGTTTCTTTAGGCTCATCAATAACTTGACTTTCTTCAGGACTCTTATCAACTGCACAAGCTTCAAGAGCCTCTCGAAGCAGTGAATCAAAAGTTGCTCCAGGCAATCTATGTCTAGCAACCTCAAGAAAAGTTCTCGGTAAAGATTCAGATGCAGCATCTCGTAAAGCAGGATTATTCTTTCTATGTTCTTGTTCTTCTTCTATTGATTTAATAAACCTCAGTGTGACATCTCTTTTGGTAGAGGCTTTTATCAGCGTATCGTTTTCAGGATTACTAACATTAGGTTCATTTTCAAGATCACTAAGTCTTTTTTCCAAACTATTTAAAACTTCATTAGCTTCTTTACTAATATGGGCCAGTTGACCATCGGACAAATTAGGTAAATCAGCGACAAAAACTTTTCCATGATCTCTTAGTGTCAAGAAAGTTGGTCTTGGGCCTTGAGCCTGTCTACCAACTGATTCAGAATTATTGCCTATTGGTCTTTTTGGAGGTGTAGGACCAGCTGAACTACGTCTACGTGTAATTCTTTGATTATTTGCAAAGGGCATTGAATAAAAAGTTAAATCTTAATACTTAAACTTCCGATATAATTCGGCGGTAATTTTATTATATTACACCTAACTTTTTCATTTGGGTATAAAAAATAATTTTTTAAGACTCATTTAAAAAAAATAAAAAAATTTAAGTTAAAATTTCTGGCAAAAATTTACTAATGGTTGAATCACTTTTTCGAACTATCTTTCCTATTTCCCAACTATCTATTTGATGATCTTTACAGATACTTAATATTGCCTCCTTAAATTGTTTATCAATAATTAAACAATATCCCACCCCAAGGTTGAAAGTATTCCAAAAATCTTTTTCAGGAATCGATCCTTTTTCTTTAAGGAATTTAAATAAAATAGGTATTTCCCAAGAATTGGTATTGATATAAGGAATAAAGTCAGAAGGCATACATCTTGGTAAATTTTCTGGAATTCCTCCTCCTGTAATATGAGACATTGCTTTAATTTCTATATTTTCAGATAAAATATTGTTAATTACATTATTGTAAATTTTTGTAGGTTTCAATAACTCATCATAAAAATTTAATTGAAAAACTCTTTCAAATTCTTTATCCATTTGATTATTGTTTTGAATAATTTTTCTTACTAAACTAAAGCCGTTACTATGAACTCCATTACTTTTTAAGGCAATAATTAAATCATTTTCAGATACTTTTTTACCATTAATAAGCTTATCCTCATCAACTATTCCAACACAAAATCCTGCAAGATCATACTTATTTTTTGAATAAAATCCAGGCATTTCAGCAGTTTCTCCTCCGAGTAATGAACAGTTATTTTCTCCGCATCCATGAGAAATACCCTGAACAACCCTCAATAATTGTTTCTTATCAAGTTTACCAGTAGCAATATAATCCAGAAAAAATAAAGGTTTTGCCCCACTAGTAATGATATCATTCATGCACATAGCAACTAAATCAATACCAACCTCAAAGTGAAAGTTTTTACTTTGGGCTAATTCTAATTTTGTTCCAACACCATCAGTTCCTGAAACAAGAACTGGTTTTTTAAAACTATCGATAGGAATCCTAAATAACCCTCCGAAACCACCAATACCCTCAATCACATTAGATGTATGAGTTCCTTCAACTGCCTGTCTAATTTCGGAAACAAATTCTCGCCCAGCTTCTATATCAACACCTGATGTTTTGTAATCCATGAAAAATAAATGATAGACTTTCCCTATATAGATATTCCTCTTAAGATTGATTTTGTCCAGTAATTATTTATCAAATAGATTTATTTTTTAAAAACAAAGTGAAGAAAGTAATCATAAGGAAAACTGAAGAAATAGAAAATTGGAGGAGAAATATAAATAGTGAAATTAACTTCATTCCAACAATGGGTAATCTTCATAATGGACATTTAAAACTAATATCAACAGCAAAAAATGATAACTCTAATATTAATTTAGTAAGTATTTTTATTAATCCACTGCAATTTGATAACAAGTTAGATTTAGAGAATTACCCCAAAACAATAGATAATGATGTAAAAATCTCCTTTGCAAATGGAGCAGATGCCATCTTTATCCCAAGTAATGAAGATATATATCCACCGAATAATAAAAATATTAAATTCCTTAAAGCTCCAATAGAATTGTCTTCTGCATTATGTGGATTAAATCGAATTGGACATTTTGATGGGGTTTGTACAGTAGTTTACAGATTACTTAATCTCATCAAGCCAAAAAATCTTTACTTAGGAGAAAAAGATTGGCAACAACTTATAATTTTAAAAAATCTTCTCTTAAGAAAGAAATTAAATGTTGCTATTAAATCTATTCCTACACAAAGAGATTTTGATGGCATTCCTTTAAGTTCACGTAATGTACATTTATCGAAAAACGAAAGAAAATTGATTAGTTTTTTTTCAGGTGAGTTATTAGAAGCAAAAAAGAATTTTCAACAAGAAAAAAAGATCAATTTACAAGAAATAATTAAAAAGCTATCAGCGAAAAAAATTTCAATTGAATATTTAGAACATTTACATCCTTATACACTCCAAAAAGCAAGACTTGAGGATAATATTTCGTTACTGGCTGGTGCGATAAGATGTGGAGAGACAAGATTAATAGATCACGTTTTTCTAATGAAAAGAAGGCCGATTATTGCAATTGATGGCCCTGCAGGTTCAGGTAAAAGTACCGTAACAAAGTTAATAGCGAAGAAGCTTAAACTTTTATATTTAGACACTGGAGCAATGTATAGGGCATTGAGTTGGCTTATGCTAAAAGACAATATTGACTATAAAAAAGAAAAAAAATTACAGAATATTCTTAAAGATATATCTATTGTTTTCAAGTCGAATAGAAATTCACATCAGGATGTTTATGTTAATAACTACTGTGTTACTGAAGAAATTAGGTCACAAAAGATAAGTTCAATCGTTTCTAAAATTTCCTCAATAAAAGAAGTAAGAAAATTCTTAGTAAAAGAACAAAGAAAAATTGGCGAATTAGGTGGACTTGTAGCTGAGGGAAGAGATATAGGGACAACTGTTTTTCCTCATGCAGAACTTAAAATATTTTTAACTGCTAGTATCGATGAAAGAGCAAAAAGAAGAAAATCTGATAAAAATAGTAAAGACTTACAAGAAATAGAGCTGCAAACATTAAAAGAACTTATAAAGAAAAGAGATTTTGAAGATTCCAATAGAGAAATATCACCTTTAATTAAAGCGAATGATGCAATAGAAATTATTACAGATGGATATTCAATTAATGAGGTAGTGGATAAAATTATTGATCTTTATAATGACAGGATTCCTAAAGAGACTGAGATCAAATAAATTCAAGAAATACTTTCCAAAAAACCATTTACAGAATCTTCTAAAATATCAAGGACATAATCGAAGCCCTCATCACCTCCAAAATATGGGTCAGGAACTTCTTGCTCATTAAAAACTGATCTAAAATCTTGTATTTTTTTAATTGATGCAAAATCTGTTGTAGCTGTTCTATTTTTAAGATCTTGAATATTTCTAAAATTTGAGTCGTCCATCGCAAGAATATAGTTAAATTTTTCAAAATCTTTGCTAGTAATTTGACGAGCCCTACTTAAGATATTTATATCTCTTCTTTCTGCCGCAATTCTCATCCTAGAGTCAGCTTTTTTCCCAATATGCCAACTCCCAGTTCCAGCAGAATCTACAATAAAGCCATCAGTTAATCCATTCTTTTCAAGAAGATTTATAAAGATAGCCTCTGCTGCAGGAGACCTACAAATATTTCCCAAACATACAAAAAGAACAGAAATTTGTTTCATAAGAATTCAAATTTCAGTAAATTATAGGACTTTTAAGTAGTAAATAAAACTTCTTTAATTAAAGATTCGGTAAATTCTTTACCAAACAAACTCGACAACATTGGCCTAGCTGGATCATTATCTCTTCTATATTTCAAATATTTATTTTGACCATTTATTAATTCTTTTTGCAGTTCCACATTGGCTTCTTTGCATTCGAAAAGAATTTCCAAATACAAATTAAGATATTCCTTAAATGAGCTATAAAGCTGATTAGCAATGAAAAAATCACTTCTTTCTTCTTTTGGTAATTTTGACCAAATTACTCCTGGAGAAAAAAATCTAGCGACATCTGAAGACATTTTTTCAGCTAATGGGAGTGATGAATGACATTGATTTTTGAGTTTTAAAAGTTTTTCTAGTAACTCATTATTGTATTGATTTTGTATTTTTAATGAAGGCTGGAAATCTAATACTAATAAATGACTTTTAGGAAGAGAAACAAAATCAACTCCAAAAAATGGAACATTATAAATAGTATTAGGAATAATTAAAAAATTTAAAACAGAATAATTTGGACTATTAATACAAACTGCTCTTGCAAATTGAATTCTTTTTTTATGCGTTACGCCCCAAGTAGAGAGATTCACATCTTTTTTTGATTTTTTTGAGCCATAAGTTGAATCTTTATAAGAATATTCTGAGGGTATTATTTTTTCTAAGCAATTATATTTGCTTAAATTATTGATTAAATATTTTAGAAAATTATGCCATCTCCAATCTGAGCTATAAAAAATAGTATCCTGTATTAACATTCAATGAATAATCTCATTATTTAATGTAAAAAGGAATTTATTAATAAATTTATTTGTCCATTTTTCTCCAAAAAAAGATTTAAACAATTTATCTGCAGGGTCTTTTTCAAAACTGTACTTATCATATTTAATTTGATTAATCTTTATTTCTTCTGCATTTAAAAATTCATTAACAGGATTCGATTTATGAATGTTCAAATAATTATTTACAAATAAATGGAATATATTATTTAAATCTCTATCAAGATTTAATTTATTTCCTCTACATATAATCACCCATGGGGAAAAATACTTTTTTGAATCATATATATTCTTCATTTTATTATTATCAAATGCAGAATATTTTTTCTTAATAATACCTAAACTTGAACAATATTTTTCAAGATACTTGCCTTCTTGAATTAAAGGTTGATAATCAAGTATTGCTAATAACTTTTGAGAATTTCCAAACCATAAAATATCGGCTCCTAAAATAGGAATTTCACTATCAAAATTTGGATATGCGACCGTATTAAACACTTGCAGTTTTTTGCCACCATCTAATCTTGTTATTCTCCACTTTCTGTAATCGGGAGATGAAAAAAGCCAATTTTTAATGATATATTTTGAGTCATCATTATGATGTTCTTTGAATTCGCTAGATATTTGCACCTCATGACCATTTAATTCATCAATATTGGTTTTAAGGAAATCAAATAGTGAATCAAACATAAATTACTAGGTCTCGGTACTTCCTTTCCTTACTTTTTTTGTGATGTAATTAAATACAATTTTGCCTATAACAGCAATCAAGTTACCTTCAAGCTCCTTAAACATTTTCATATTGTAAGTAAAAGCTTGATTAGCTTCATCAATAATTTGATCAGCAGTTTTTTGATTTATTGGAAGTTGATTCAAAGTAAGGGAATATTCTTCCTTGAATTTTTTTTCATCAGCAATTAATTCAAATTCATAAAAATTTAAACCATCATTTCCCTGCAAATTTAATGCTTTTTTTGCGATCCTTTTCAAAATTTGCCCCCCAGATAAATCACCTATATAGCGAGTGTAGTGGTGACCAACCAATAGCTCTGGTGACTTCTTTGCGACCTCTCGGATTCTTTCAACATATTCTTTTGCTGAGTGAGAAATATTAATTTCATTCTTCCAGTTATCCCCAAAATAAAATTTAAGATCATTTTCAAGAGTATTTTTCCTGAATAATGATTTAAAACCTATAGGTTTTATTACGGGATGATCCTCATTAACCAGTCTTTCAATTTCTTCTTCCATAGCTTCATAAACAAAATATAAATCACTTATCAATTTTCTATAAGATTTTTTTTCAACAACTCCTTTTAAAAAACAAGCCACAAAACCTGTATTTTCTGCCATAGTATGGGATTTTTTTGTCCCTTCTCTTAATTGTCCTGCAAGAGCGACTGCCATATATTTTTAAATATTTTTGTAAGTGTATTTAATCTACAAGGAAAATACATAAAACAGCTAATTTTTGTTACCAGGGGATGTTGTAGAGAATAACTTATAAAGTTCTTTACAAACCAAAAAAAGGTTATCTTTTTGTTCCTTTTGCGGTAGATGAGTACCAGTCATTTCCCAATCGCCAATTGTAGCGACTCTCCATCTCTCGGCGGGAACAATCATACCTCGCATTATTATTCCCAACAATTTCGGAACTCTGTCATTATTATCATTTTCAATTCTTAATTGTAAAAGTATTGCTCTACATTCAATAAGGGGGCTCCAACCAGGGAAATGAAAGGCAAAATCAATACTATCTTGCAAAGATTCATTATTTGAATTTTCCCAGGGACTAAAGTTTACGCTTGCATCTGGAAAATATTTCCGAAACAAAGCTGCAGTAGAAGCAATTTTATTAGCTATTTCAACATTACTTACATTTGAACTTGCATTCATAAGTAGCTGAGTATTTTTTTTGAAAATGACATAATTTGCTTAAACTTGCTTATTAACTACTTTTTCTTTTAATAAAGATGTTGAAATGCTGATTAATAAAGTATTTTCTATTCACATTTGAATAATAAATTTCTAGGGTTTAAGGAAAATAACTCATCACAAATTACAATACGAGGAACGTCAATGAGTTATCTTTTATTAATTCAATGCTATGCCAAAATTTGAAAAATTAACTTTACCTAATGAAGGCGAGATAATAACTTTTAATCAAGGCAAACCTAATGTTCCTGATAATCCAATTGTCCCATTTATTAGGGGCGATGGTACTGGAGTTGACATTTGGCCTGCTACTCAAATCGTTCTTGATTCAGCGATTAAAAAAAGCTATGGAGATAAAAGAAAAATTAATTGGTTTAAAGTTTATGCAGGCGATGAGGCATGTGAACTTTATGGAACTTATAACTATCTCCCTCAAGATACTATTGAAGCAATCAGACACTTTGGTGTAGCCATAAAAGGTCCTCTAACGACTCCCATCGGTGGAGGTATTAGATCTCTTAATGTTGCATTGAGGCAAATCTTTGATTTATATAGCTGTGTTAGACCATGCAAATATTATTCAGGAACTCCAAGCCCTCACAAAAATCCCCAAAATTTAGACGTTATTGTTTATAGGGAAAATACTGAGGATATCTACATGGGAATTGAGTGGGAAGCGGAGGATGATAATTGTCTTGAATTAATTTATCACTTAAATAACGTTGTCATACCAAAAAGTAAAAACTTAAAAAATAGATCCATACCAAACGGATCGGGTATTGGAATAAAACCGGTGAGTAAATCTGGTAGCCAAAGGCATATCAGAAAAGCTATTGAACATGCGAAAAGGTTATCAGGAGATAAGAGGCATGTGACTCTTGTTCATAAAGGGAACATTATGAAATATACAGAAGGTGCATTTAGAGATTGGGGATATGAATTAGCAGTAAATGAATTTAGAGAAGATTGCATTACAGAGAGAGAAAGCTGGATTTTAGATAATATTCAGAAAAATCCAGAAATTACAATTGAAAATAATGCTCGAAAAATTGAACCAGGTTTTGACAAGCTTACAAATAACAAAAAAGCATTCATTTGCGAAGAAATTAAAGAAGTTATTGCATCAATATCAAATTCTCACGGAGATGGAAAATGGAGAGAACTTATTCTTGTTGATGATCGGATAGCTGATAGTATCTTTCAACAAATTCAAACTAGACCTCAAGAATATTCAATTCTTGCAACATTAAACCTTAATGGAGACTATGTTTCTGATGCAGCTGCTGCAATTGTTGGCGGCCTAGGTATGGCTCCCGGTGCAAATATTGGAGATAATGCAGCAATTTTCGAAGCTACGCACGGTACTGCTCCAAAACATGCAGGCTTAAATAAGATTAATCCAGGTTCGGTAATTCTTAGTGGAGTAATGATGCTTGAATATTTTGGTTGGAATGAAGCAGCTAATTTAATTACTAATGGTTTAAGTAAGGCAATAGAACAAAAAAAAGTCACCTATGATCTAGCGCGCTTAATGGAACCAAAAGTAGAACCCTTATCCTGTAGTAGTTTTGCTGAAGAAATTATCTCAAATTTCTAATTTTAAAAATTATTTTTATTTTCAAAAACTTTCCAAATATTAACCAGTGAATCTTTAGTACCAATGTTTCCAGGATGAGTAACAATAGGAAGTTTTTCGTCATTTTTTAGATCATAAGTCACCACTGAAATTCCTGTAAAAATCTGCCCTTCAAGATAAACATAATCTGCATTTAGTCCATTACTAAGAATCACATTTGTTGTTATTCCACCTTTTGAAATCAAATATCCTATTTCGTACTTCAAATCTGCAATTAATTCAGCAATAAAAAATGCAAGTGAATTATAAAAATTAAATTGTTCAGAATAATCTAGAGACAAAAATTTTCTTGAAGTAAATAATACAGGGGTTTTTCCTTTCTCAAAAGAAAATCTAATTTCTTTCAAAAATTTATTTTTAAAAAAATTCCTTCGCTTCTGATTATTCTCAGATGAAGTAATTTTAAAGAATTCAAAAACATCTAATTCAATTGGATTGCAATTACTTATCTCTAATAAATTATTCAATTGTATTGTTGAAAGTTCCACATACGATCCAACAATTATCAGTCCTGGAAGAAAACTCTTTTCTTTATTTCTTATTCTTAAATTTGAGAAAAATATATCAGATTGAAGAACACTTTTTTTCTCAGAAATTGAACTTATAAAACTTGCTGCAGTTCGAAAAAGGAATTTTTTTTGTTTAGTTAATTTTTTAATTACTAAGGAAAATTTTTCTAGTTGAGAATAATTTTCTAAATCTACAATTACATGTTTATTATTATTCAAGTTATTTAATTTTTTAAAAACAATATTATTTTCTTCATCATTTAGAATTTCGATATGTGACAAGAAAAGGTTTTGAATATCTTCAATTTTTATTTGCGATTTACTCTTCTGAAATAAAAGATTCTTGACATTACTTGTCTTAAATCCGAAAATTTTATCTCTTGCAAAAATTGTTTGATTAATAGGAGTTTTATCAACAAAATGTAATCCATTAATTGTAAATCGTTTACCCTCTATAAAGGCTGGAATATGAAAAGTAGCATCAAATGGACCTAAGCAATTATTTAGGGCACTTGGTTCTACAAAGTTATGTCCTCGAAGAGTAGAGTCTCCTCTACTTATAAAAAGTATTTCTTCTTCATAAGCTTGTGAGGCTATAACAGACTTAAGATTTCTGCAAATTTCCTCTATGGTTAATTTCGCATCATTTTCAGATAATGACCTAGTATTAGCCAAAATAAAAAATAAATTTGATTTTGATTCAAAACCTTTGGCTAAAGTTGAGCAATCCCACTTAAGAAGTAACAAGCAATCATGAACAGTTTGAGAACCTGTTGGATCATCATCAATAACAACAAATTTCATAACTATGGCATAATTACTTAAGAGATTTTATTTGTATTGAGGCATCAAACCTTTGACTATCATTTGGAGGAATCATAACTTTTCTTAGCCCATCAACAAAAGAATTCCTGGGACTAGTCCAAGGTTCAAGACATATCATTCTTCTTGGAGGATCACTCCAAATAACTCCTAGGTCAAAAGGATATGGATGATTTAAAGTTACCTGCCTTTTTAGAATTTTATCCCTAAAAGCGCTTCTACCGGAAGTATACATCAGTAGATCAACTCCTAAATTAATATTATTTAACTCAACGAAAGTATTACTTATTATGTTTTTTTCTTGATTCTGACAATTTAGTGGATTATTGAGAAACTCCAAATTTTTGAAATCTGAAATATTAAAATATGGATGCAACCCAAAATTTATTGGCATAGCAATATCTGTTTTGTTTTTAATCGTAATTTCAAATTCTAAACAGTTGATTTTTAGTGTAACCTCAATTCTTAATTCGAAATCAAAAGGATAATATTTCTTGGTTTTTTGAGATTCATTTAAAAATAAGCATAAAGATTTTTCATTAAAAGAATATTGCCATGGCAAATCCCTAGCGAAACCGTGTTGTCTTAATTGCAAATAATCTATCCCAAATACTGAATTAGTGGAACTTAGATTTCCACAAATTGGAAACAAGATTGGAATACCTCCCCTAATACTTTTTGTATTATCCATAAATCTTTTTTCATCGAAATAAAGTATCTTTTTACCATCAGAAACCCAATTTGTAATAACACCTCCTCTTTCAGGACAAAATTCAATATAGTTATTTTGATCTAATTGAAAGACAAAAATACCTTGGTCTTTATTAGATAATTTAATTTGCACAACAGTTACTTAAAGAGAATCAACCCAATCCAAAATATGCTGATTAACTAATTCAGGTATTTCATCATGAGGACAATGTCCAGCATCAAGAATGATTTCTTTTGTATTCTTAGGAGTAAATTTTTTATATAGATTTCTTTTTTTTGGAGTATTCATCCAAGGATCTTTTCCTCCCCACAGAAGTAATAATGGTGAATCGAGTTTTGCGAATAACTTATCCAAAGGTAATCCCTGAGGACCTGATGGGTTAAATACACTTCTAAAAACATTAAAAGCTCCATAATCTAGCGAAGGCTTTCTTATTGACTCAACTAAAAAATCATCAACATTTTTTTTATCAACATAGACTTGATTTAATGTTTTTTTGATATTTTTTGGGTTTCTCATGTTCTCAAAAATCAACCGTTGAAGAACAATATTTTTCAAAAATATACCGGCAACAGTTTCAATTGAAGTTTGCAACATATTCTTTTTGATATTTTTTTCTTCACTAAAATATCCTGCAGCATTAAGTAATATCACTCCTGCGTTAAGCTCCTTTAATTCTGAACCAGCTGCTAAGGCTGCATAACCACCTAATGAATTTCCAACAACAATTGTAGGCTTTTTTATTTTCTCCTTCACATAAGCTATAACCTGATCCTTCCATAAAGATCCCGAGTATTCAACATCTTGAGGTTTAGGACTTTTCCCAAAACCAAGAAGATCTATTGCATGCACTTCGTATTTGTTACTCAAAATAGGGATATTAAATCTCCAATGATCCGTAGAAGCCCCGAAACCATGAATTAATAAAATTGCACATTCTTTTGATGTCTGCTCAGGTTTAGCTGAAATAGTATGTATTGGGTAATTTAAAAAATTCCAGTCATAATTCAAATCATTATCTAATAAAGATGATTTTTCCATTTAATGAAAATTCTATATTAATTGATTCTAATAAACTTATTTCTTAAAGAAGACCCACAGGATCAGCTGCAACATCATCTGAAATTTTATTACCATCATTTGGGGGCTTATCTTTTAGAACAATTCTCAAAAGAACAGGTGCAAGAAATGTAGTTCCAATAACCATTAACAAAATAGCTGCTTCAAGAGAAGGGGTTAACAATTTAGCGCTCGTTCCTAATCCGAGGAAAATTAAACCAACCTCTCCTCTTGGCATCATACCCAAACCTACAACTAATCTATTTGTAGGTTTATCACTTGAAAATACCCATCCTGCTGCAATTTTTCCAATAATTGCAACAACTAATAGAAATCCTGCAACTACAAGAGCTGACCTACTTGTTGGATCAAGTGGATTGATAACTGATAGATCCATTCCCGCTCCTACTAATACGAAGAAAATAGTTGCGAATAAGGATACTAAAGGTAAAACTGATTGTTGAATTGCGTGATTATTTTTAGAACTACTAAGAATTAATCCAGCTGCAAAAGCACCTAAAGCTGCTTCCAATCCAATGGCTGTTGCCACGAAACAACACAATACAAGTATCACAAAAGAGGCTACCACTACGGCTCCAGGAGCCTTTAATCTATCTAATAACCAATCAAAACCTGGAGCAGCTGTTCTACTTAATGCAATAGCAGCAATAACAAATACTACAGCTGCTGCAACTAATTTAACGATAGGAGCAATTTCTAAAGTGCCTCCGGCAGCAAGGGCAACTACAACTGCAAGAATAACAATACCCAAAATATCATCCAAAACAGCCGCTCCAATAACAATCTGTCCTTCTCTAGTTTTTAAATAACCCAACTCACCAAAAACACTTGCAGTAATTCCTATACTTGTCGCTGTCATAGATGCTCCAGCAAAAACTGCTGGGATTACATCTACTTGGAAAATAAACATTAGACCAAGAGTTCCAAAGGCAAATGGTAAAATCACACCAGCCATAGCAACAGTGAAAGCCTGAGCTCCGACAGCTACTAATTCCTCTAATTCACTTTCTAGTCCTGTTAAAAATAAAAGAGCATATAACCCCAGAGTTGCTACTGCTTGAAGGGATGGGAAACTTTCGAAATAAACATCTGGTACCGCTTCTGGAGGAATTGAAGCTAACGAACTAATAACATTTACTAGTCCTTCATTTAGTTCCGTTCCTGCGGAGGGCGGTATTAATAAATGGAATCCTGATGCTCCTATTACAACGCCTGCAAGAAGCTCGCCTACAATAGTTGGTAAACTTAGTCTTACTAATACTTCTGCTAATGCTCTTGCGGCTAAAAAGATTAGTAAAAATCTTATAACTCCTATTAACGTTTCAGCAACTTCTAAATCATGTGCACTTAATTCAGCAAGTAAAGAATACATAGGAAATGTGAGGGGAAAATAAACTACATAATTGGAAGATAGTTTATTGAGGGCCCACTTTAAGAAATATGTAAGAAAAAAGCAAAAATACTCAACAAGTGTGGATCTGAAGTTACAACAAAGAAATTTTCAAAAAAATAGCTATTGTCAGTTATATGGCTAATCCAATGAATTCCAACCAACCCTTCGATCTACGCTTGCCAACTCCAGGCTGCTACTCAGATCCCGAGAAAGCTGGGATGGATTCAGATGCTGTTTTTCAAGGAATGACAGCCCATCTTTTCTATACACTTGGGAAATTAGCTACTTCAGCAAGTCCTCATGACTTGTATATGGCTTTAAGTTACGCAGTTAAAGACAGGCTAATGACAAGATATTTAGCCAGTCAAGAAGTTATAAGAAAAAAACCTCAAAAAACGGTAGCCTATTTATCTGCAGAATTTTTAATAGGTCCTCAATTAAGTAATAACCTCCTTAATCTTGGTATAACTCAAGAGGCTGAAGATGCTTTAAAGAGATTTGGTATTGAATCATTGTCAACAATTCTCGAAGTAGAAGAGGAACCTGGATTAGGTAATGGTGGGCTTGGAAGACTCGCTGCATGTTATATGGAATCACTAGCATCTCTACAAGTTCCAGCAGTTGGGTACGGTATTCGTTATGAATTTGGCATATTTAACCAGTTGATTAGAGATGGATGGCAAGTTGAAGTTACTGATAAATGGTTAAAAGGTGGATGGCCATGGGAACTTCCGCAACCTGACGAATCATGTTTTGTTGGCTTTGGGGGTAGAACTGAAAGTTATAGAGATGATAAAGGAAACTATAGGTCAAGATGGATACCTGCAGAACATGCTATTGGAGTTCCTCATGACGTTCCAGTATTAGGTTACAGAGTAAATACATGTGACAGGTTAAGGTTATGGAGAGCTGATGCAACAGAAAGTTTTGACTTTTATGCTTTTAATATTGGTGATTATTATGGTGCAGTAGAAGAAAAAGTTGCGTCTGAAACTCTTTCAAAAGTTTTATATCCTAATGATGGAACTGATGAAGGTAGAAGATTAAGACTTAAACAACAACACTTTTTTGTGAGTTGTTCACTTCAGGATATGTTAAGAAGTCTTGAAAAGAGATCAATTCCAATAACAGAATTTTCTAAACATTGGACAGTACAACTTAATGATACGCATCCTGCTATTGCAGTAGCTGAATTAATGCGACTTCTCATTGACCAATATCAAATAGGATGGGATAAAGCTTGGAACATAACCACCTCTTCAGTAGCCTACACCAACCATACCTTGCTTCCAGAAGCACTAGAGAAATGGGATTTAGGTTTATTTAATGATCTACTTCCGCGTCATCTAGAAATTATTTATGAAATTAATTGGAGATTTCTTCAACAATTAAGACTTCGTTACCCTGGTGATGACAAAATCCTTCAAAAGCTTTCAATCATTGATGAAGAAGGCTCCAAGTCAGTAAGAATGGCTCACTTGGCTACAATTGGAGCACATCATATAAATGGTGTCGCCGCTCTTCATTCAGACCTTATAAAAAGACAACTTCTTCCTGAATTTGCAGAACTATGGCCTGAAAAATTTACAAATGTAACAAATGGAGTTACACCAAGAAGATGGGTTGCACTCTCTAATCCATCGTTATCAAATCTTTTAGAAGAAGAAGTTGGCCCTGATTGGATTACAAATATGGAACTTCTGAAAAAGTTAGAAGAAAAGAAAGCTGATACTAATTTCTTACAAAAATTTGAGGAAACTAAATTTAACGGCAAACGAAAATTAGCTAGTTTCATTCATTCTAAAACGGGTATACTTGTAGATCCATCAAGTTTATTTGATGTTCAAGTAAAAAGAATTCATCAATATAAAAGACAACATTTAAATGCGCTACAAATCATTGCTCAATATCTAAGAATCAAAAACGGTACAAACAATTATGAAGTTCCAAGAACAATAATATTTGGCGGGAAAGCTGCACCAGGTTACTTTATGGCAAAACTAATGATTAGATTCATTAATGGTATTGCTGATGTGGTTAATTCTGATCCAGATATGGATGGTTTATTACGAGTTGTTTTTCTGCCTGACTATAACGTTAAACTTGGTGAAATAGTTTATCCAGCAACTGATCTTTCAGAGCAAATTTCAACAGCAGGAAAAGAAGCATCTGGAACTGGAAATATGAAGTTTGCCATGAATGGAGCTTTGACAATTGGAACCCTAGATGGTGCCAATGTGGAATTAAGAGATCTTGTGAAAAAAGAAAATTTCTTCCTTTTTGGAAAAACAGAAAGTGAAATCATGGATTTAAAGAATAATAATTACTCGCCCAAAACTTTTATAGATAAATGTTCAGAGCTTAAGGAAGTTATACGTTTAATAGAAATTGGTCACTTTAGTAATGGAGATAAAGAATTATTTAAACCTTTATTAAATAGCTTGACTGGACATGACCCATTCTTTGTGATGGCTGACTTCGAAGATTACTTAAATAAACAGGATGAAGTAAGTAAATGCTGGAAAAATAAAAAATCTTGGAATAAAATGGCTTTATTAAATACAGCAAGATCAGGATATTTTTCATCAGATAGATCGATCAGAGAATACTGCAAATCAATTTGGAAAGTCTCTCCAATGCCCGTAGAGATTACCTGCGATGTAGAAGAAATTACTAATTAATATTTTTCTTATCTGGAAAATCTGGGGTTTGATGAAATAATCTGTTTAGAATTAATCTATCAACGTTTAATGGGTCTGGTGCTAATTCATTTGCAATTTCTCGAAATTTTGATTCAATATTTTTAGAAATTTTTGCATCGAAAATTCTTTCCATTAAAGCTTCAATTGAATATAAATAAGCATTAACACTTTCAAGTTCATCTAAAGCTTCAGTAATTTCCGATATGGATATATGTTTTTCTTCAGGACATAAATCTTCTTTAGATTCTCTCTCGGATAATTGTCTCTCCAATTCACTTGTAACCTTGCTACATAAGGTTCTAAATGATTGGATTGATGCCCAATTCAATTCTTGTTGCTGATTAAAAGTTGGAAATTCTCTAATCAGACGATCATGCTCTTTATAAAATCTCTGACAATCAGCACACTGACATGGTTCTTCAGTCAAAAGAAAAAAGTAACTCTTAGTACATCATCTCACTATTTAGGCATATTTGTTGGACCATCCAATAATTCGTCATTTTCATCAAGAGATTCAGGACTATCTGGCAAAGGTATCTCAATACTAGTAACCAAGTTGATAACGTCTCTTAATCTCATAGAATCAGCAAACCATCCCATTGCTTGTTCGGCATCACCTCTTTTTTCAGCATCGTTTGCTTGGTCTTCGTGAGCCTCGGCCAATAAAGCAAGCCAGCATAAGCATCTTGCTTGAACTATTGAAAGATCTAAATCATTTGGTTGAGATTTAGAAATACGTTCATGCTCTTGTTGAATTAAGAGTTTTAAACGCATATCATGCAACTTAGCCATAAAAGATTTATTACTATCTATACGCTAGCTAGAGAGTAGCAAATTTGCACACATACTACATATAGTTTATTAATTTAACGGGACTGGCGGGAGTCGAACCCACGACCTACGGTTTAGGAAACCGTTGCTCTATCCTGCTGAGCTACAGCCCCAATAGATGTTTTTTTTAGTAATAAGGACTATGCTAAATGAAAGCAGGAGAGGCAATCGCAAAAAAGTCTTATTTTGGAAACAAAACAAAACTTTTTTGAGGAAAGTCCGGGCTCCCAAATGGTCAGGCTTGCTGGGTAACTCCCAGTGCGGGTAACCGTGAGGATAGTGCCACAGAAACATACCGCCTAATACTTATGTATGGCAAGGGTGCAAGGGTGCGGTAAGAGCGCACCAGCAACATTGAGAAGTGTTGGCTAGGTAAACCCCGGCTGGGAGCAAGGCTTAGTAGATTTATGGCCATTGAACAATCTACTTAGAAGCGCCGCTTGAGACTGTGAAGTAATTCCAGCCCTAGATAGATGATTGCCCATCTTTTTAAGATGAACAGAACCCGGCTTATGACCTGCTTCCAAATTGTTGTGATTATTAAAATCATATGACAAATATAGTTAACGAAAAAAGGGTTAATCAAATAATTACTTTCTTAAATTCTTTAAAAATAAGATCAAAAAGATTTTCAGACGAAATTAGTGTACAAAATATTTCAATAATTCAAAATGTTGATCATGCATTAACACATTCCTCAAATAATAAAAAAATTAATTACGAAAAATTAGAATTCTTCGGAGATGCAGTACTCAGATTAGCTGCTTCGAATTTCATTGAAAAAAAATATCCTAAAATGAATGTTGGGGAAAGATCAGAGCTAAGAGCACAAATTGTAAGTGATGAATGGTTAACAAAATTAGGGGGGAAAATTGGGATAGAAAAATTAATAATTAAAGGACCTAAAGCTCTTGGTGATGAAAGTTCAAAAAACACTATTATTGGGGAAGCCACAGAAGCTTTAATTGGCGCTATTTATAAATGCTTTAATTCAATTCAAGAAGTAAATATATGGCTAGATGATATTTGGGAAGAAGATTCAGAAATGTTCTTAAAAGCTCCATATAAATTTAAATCTAAGACAGTGTTGCAAGAGTGGTGTCAAAGTAAAGGTTTTGATTTACCAATTTATAAAATAACTGAAGTCTCAAAAAGAAATGGGGACCCTAAAAGATTTTTTTGCAATATATTTATCGGAGGAATAAAACAATCGTCTTCATTTGGTAAATCCCATAAACAAGCTGAAACAAATGCAGCAAGAGTTTTGATAGAAAAATTTATAACAGTAGGTAAGATCTGATTTTTATACTATTTCTAAATTAGTTAGTTGAAAAGTTATGAGTTTATCCCAATTGCCTCCTTCAAACAAAACAGCTGCAGTTTTTTTTGTAACTCTCTGCACAAACCCTTTATATCCTCGGTATATAGAGTTATTATCTTTTACAACAACAAAAGAACCAGGAAGTATTGGTTGATTTGATAATTCCATAATTAACTATATTTATACAACATATGATAGAAAAAAATGAATGGTTGGTTGTCGGTTTAATAACATCATGTCATGGAATTAATGGACAAGTAAAGGTTAAATCTCTAAGTGATTTTGAAGAGAGATTTTTAAAACCTGGATTAAGATGGTTACAACATAAAAATGAATCGCCTTCACAAATAGAGCTTACCTATGGTTTTAAACAGCCAGGGAAAGAAACCTACATCATAAAATTTCAAGGAATAAATAATAGAAATCATGCAGAACAACTTAAAAAATATAAAATTCTTGTAAAAACTAAAAAACTCCCTGAATTAAAAAAAGATGAATTTCACTTGTTAGAACTTATAAATTTACAAGTAAAGACAGTAGAGAAGAATAAATTAATAATTATTGGGAAAGTTGTTAATTTAGAAAATGAGAAAAATAATTTACTTGTTATCGAACTATTTAAAAATCAAAAAAAAGTTCTAATACCATTTGTTAAAGAAATAGTGCCATTAGTCGATATTAAAAATAATTTTCTTGTCATCGATCCTCCAAAAGGACTTTTAGAACTATAAATAAATCAAAATCTTTGGTAGCTAAATCATTCCACAGTTACGCTTTTTGCTAAATTTCTTGGTTGATCCACGTCAAGTCCTCGATGAGCTGCAATATGATAACTTAATAATTGTAAAGGGATTATGTTAAGTAAAGGTGTAACCCATTCATTTGAAACTGGAATTTTCATTAAATAATCAAAAATTTCAGTTCCATTACATTCAGGAGCAATACCAATCAAGTAAGAATCTCTAGCTTTTGCTTCTTGAGCATTACTGATAACTTTATCAAAAACTTCACCAGGAGAAGCAATTGAAATTACAGGTACTTTTTTATCTAATAAAGCGATAGGTCCATGTTTCATCTCACCAGCAGGATATCCAGCTGCATGGATATAACTTATTTCTTTAAGTTTTAAAGCTCCTTCAAGAGCAATAGGATAATTGATACCTCTTCCTAAAAAGATTACATCTTTAATGTTAAAAAAATCATGTGCTAACTTCTCTGAAGAATGATTATGTTTTTCTAAAAGATCTTCTAATAATGGTGGAAGTTTTATAAGTTCTGTTATTAATTTACCTATTTCGTCAGAACTTTGACTACCTTTGATTTGAGCGAATTTTATAGCTAATCCATAAAAAGAGAGTAATTGTGCAAAAAAAGTTTTTGTTGCTGCAACTCCCACTTCTATCCCTGCACAGATATCTATAATATTTGAAACTTGCCTTCCAATAGAGCTCTCTTTTCTATTTGTTATTGCAATAAGATTAGGTTTAAATTTTTTATCTTTTTTTAATGATCTTCTCTTAATCTCCATATCAATAGCTGCGATTGTATCAGCAGTTTCACCAGATTGAGTAACTCCAATAGTTAATGTATTGGGCAGTAGTGGAGGAGGTGAATATCTAAATTCGCTGGCATAGAAAACATTTGTAGGTATTCCTGAGAATTGTTCTAATAAAAAGCTACCCACCATTGCAGCATGTTTACTAGTACCACAAGCAATAATTTCAATTCGCTCAATTGATTCAAAAAAATTAGTATCAAAGGGATATTTTATTTGATATTGGCCATCTTCTAAATTCTTAGCTAAATAATTATCTAACCAATTTTTTGCAGTAACAGGTTGATCATATATTTCTTTTAACATGTAATGTTTGAAATTCATTTTATCTATTATTTGCTCTGAAACTTTTAAAGAAACTGGATTTCGATATTGTCTCTCGTTGTTTGAGTCATATATTTCTATTCCCAGAGGAGTTAACAAAGCTATTTCCTCATCCTCCATAGGCAGAATAATGTTTGTAAAGTTTGCAATAGCTGGCGTATCACTCGCACATATAAATTCTCCTTCACCCAAACCTATAATTAAAGGAGCTTGTCTTCTTGCAACTACTAAAGATGTTGGGGCACCAGACCATAAAACTGCCAGTGCATAAGATCCTTCTAAGTCAGATATTACATTTCTGACTGCAACTAATAATGTTGAACCATTATTCTCAAGATTAAGTTTACTTAATGTGTTTAATTCTCTATGGATTAGATGAGGGATTACCTCTGTATCTGTATCAGAATTGAAAATAATACCTTCTTCCTTTAATTTATTTTTTAGGTCTTGGAAATTCTCAATAATTCCATTTTGAACAACTGCTATAGTTCCTGAACTATCGATATGAGGATGAGCATTTTTAACTTCAGGTTTACCATGAGTTGCCCAGCGTGTATGTCCTATCCCTACAGTGCCTGTAATATTCTTATCATTAAGATCATTTTTTAAATTTTTTAATTTTCCCTCAGCTTTATTACAAGAAATAGTTTTTGTTTCA
The DNA here is from genome assembly GCA_003281485.1 of Prochlorococcus sp. AG-347-J20. Lineage (GTDB taxonomy): Bacteria > Cyanobacteriota > Cyanobacteriia > PCC-6307 > Cyanobiaceae > Prochlorococcus_A. The sequence goes on from QCBW01000005.1 coordinate 91,552, forward strand.
GAATTTATTATTGCAATGCCAGCAGAATCATAACCTCTATACTCGAGTTTTTCTAAACCATTAAGCAATAATGGTAGTGCTTTTTTATATCCAGTAACAGCAACTATTCCACACATACTACATGATTTTTTTCAATTATATTGAAAAAAAATGAGTATCAATTAAAACATGGACTCTCTTAAAACTGCACTATAAACAATTAATATGCTAAGCCCATACTTCTAGAAGTCTCATCCCCTAAATAGACACGTATACTTAAGAAATCTGTTGTACATGCCATCCGTAAGCTTCATATCTTTTTAAAACATCTTCTGTGAAAGAAACGTCGGTTCGCCCATCAATTGTAATTTGATTATCGTCATATAGCGCAATTAATTTTCCAAGCTTAAGATGACCAGCTAATGAGCAGGCCTCTGATGCGATACCCTCCTGATTACAGCCGTCACCCATTATTACGTAAGTGTAGTGATCAACAATATTGCAATCAGGCTTATTGAATTTAGCTGCTAAGTGAGTTTCAGCTATTGCTAAACCAACTGCATTTGAAATTCCAGCTCCAAGAGGACCTGCAGTTACTTCAACTCCTTCAGTTTCGAATGTTTCTGGATGTCCAGGAGTTTTTGATCCCCATTGTCGAAATTCTTTAATATCCTCTATGGAAACTGATTTGTATCCCGTCAAATGAAGCAGAGAATATAAAAGCATGCAGCCATGCCCAGCTGATAATACAAAACGGTCTCTATTGAACCATTTTGGGTTATTGGGGTTGTGATTAAGAATGTTTTGCCATAATGCATAACCCATAGGAGCACACCCCATTGGCAATCCAGGATGTCCACTATTAGATTTATTTACTGCATCTACAGCAAGCATTCTTATACTATTTATACAAAGTGATTCTAATGAAACAGATGCAGCGACCATTGTTTTAAAGTAAGTTAAGTTGGAAATACAGAATTGGTTGTCTTCAATTCATTTTGCTGAAAGCAAGGCAAACATTGTGACCACCAAAGCCGAAAGAATTAGAAAGAGCAACTCCTACTTGAGCTTCTCTCGCATTATTTGGTACATAATCAAGATCACATTCAGGATCTGGATTGACGTAGTTAATTGTAGGAGGGATAAAATTATGTGTCAAAGAAAGTATACAAGCTACAGCTTCTATACCTCCTGAGCCTCCTAGGAGATGACCAGTCATCGACTTAGTAGAGCTTACAGGAATGAGGTAAGATCTGTCTCTAAAAATTGATTTAATTGCAGAAGTTTCATTTTTATCGTTAGCTGATGTACTTGTGCCATGAGCATTTATGTAATCAACTTTTTCAATGCTAAGACAGGCGTCTTCAATTGCTAATTTGATAGCTTCGGCACCACCAACCCCGCCTGGAGATGGAGCAGTAATATGATGAGCATCACATGTTGTTCCATATCCAATTATTTCTGCATAAATCCTCGCATTCCTTTTTTGTGCATTTTCTAAAGTCTCTAAAACAAGAATTCCAGATCCCTCTCCAATAACAAATCCATCTCTTTCTGCATCGAAAGGTCTGCTAGCAGTTTGAGGACTGTCATTCCGGAAAGAAAGAGCTTTGGCACTGGCAAAACCAGCTACTCCAAGAGGCGTAATACTTGCTTCTGCTCCTCCGCAGATCATTGCATCTGCCTTCCCAAGTTGGAGTAATCTAAAAGAATCACCAATTGCATTTGAACCGGCAGCGCAAGCGGTTGAAACAGAGGAACTTGGTCCTTTTGCTCCCAAAGCGATAGCAGCCAAGCCGGTTGCCATATTTGGAATCATCATTGGGACTGTAAATGGACTTACTCTTTTAGGACCTTTATGACTCAATATTTGAGCTTGACTTTCCATAGTTAGTAAGCCTCCAACTCCAGAACCAATAATCACTCCAATTCTTGATGCATTAGCTTCTGTAATTTCAAGTCCAGAATCATTAAAGGCTTGCTTTGCAGCAATAACTCCAAACTGGGAAAAACGATCCCATCTTTTGGATTCTTTAGCTTCAATAAAACTTTCAGATTGAAGATTTTTTACTTCTGCAGCAAATTTGCAAGGATGATTTTCAGGATCAAAGAGAGTAATATCTGAGACCCCATTTGTACCCGTTTGAAGACCGACTAAATATTCATCAATGTTATTACCAATTGGAGTTACTGCTCCAATACCAGTAATAACTACTCGATGGAAATTTGCCATTATTTAATTAACCTTTTTTTTCTTCGATAAATTTTACTGCATCGCCAACAGTTGCAATTCCTTCAGCTGCTTCATCGGGAATTTCAATATCAAATGCTTCTTCTAAAGCCATCACGAGTTCAACGGTATCAAGAGAATCTGCTCCCAAATCATTTTGGAAATTTGAATCTGATTTGACTTCTCCTGCTTCAACGCTTAATTGTTCTGAAACAATTGAACAGACTTTTTCGAGGATTTCTTGTGACATAGTTTATGGAAATTACTAATTATCTATATGATTTTATGCCCTAGAGTTAACAAGAGTGAAGCATATCTTAATTTTTTTAATTTCTTTGTAAGACAATAGTATTATAAAACGAAGTTCAAAAGACAATTTTTACATGTCACACGCAGTTAAAATTTATGACACTTGCATTGGTTGTACCCAATGTGTAAGGGCTTGCCCACTTGATGTTTTAGAGATGGTTCCGTGGGATGGATGTAAAGCGGGACAAATAGCTTCATCTCCTAGAACAGAAGATTGTGTAGGTTGCAAAAGATGTGAAACGGCATGTCCAACAGATTTCTTAAGTATACGTGTCTATTTAGGGGATGAGACTTCTAGAAGTATGGGCTTAG
>QCBW01000006.1 GCA_003281485.1 Prochlorococcus sp. AG-347-J20
TTGCTAAACTTTGATCTTCATCTTTACTTAAGAGAAATTTTAATAGTTTTTTAAATAATAAAAAACCTTTTTCAATTCTTTTTGAACCTAAAATTGAAAGCAAAATTACTAAAATTATGAATATTTCAGGTGAATTTAAACCTAATAGTTTCATAAAATTTTATATTCTATTTATATTTTAGTACATGCTAAAAATTTAAACTAATTATTCTCAAAAGTTGGTAAATAAAGTTCCCTATTTGATGCAATTAAACCTTCTTCTTTAAAAAAAATCTCTAGGTCTTTTAGATCATTTATATCTACAAATTCACCACAATTATCTAATATATTATTATGGGTGAAATTCCATAAATTATCCAGATATTCGTCATCGTCTGGAAATGCTACAAATTTTAAATATGTATTATTCAAAGCATATTCACTAGCAAAATCAGAATCTAATCCTTCCCTCTTGGCATCACAAAAAACCTTGGCAAATCTTTTGCCTACAGAAGTTTGAGCACTAGATAAATCTAAATTACCTTGTATAGCTTTTACATTTATTGGTGCAATAAAAATAATTATTGGAAGAAAAAAAGATACTAATATAAACAAGAAAAAATTTCCTTTTTAAAATTAAACTCAGTATAAACTAGCAAATAAAGTATTCAATTAGGCCTATTTAAGTAAAAGCACTTCTTATAAATCATGAAATAAATAGAAAAAATAAAATCAGCTTCATATCTGAATTTATAATAAATAAAGATTAAATAAATTATATGTCTTCAAATATAAAACTAAAAGGAAGGGGAGTTAGTAGAGTAATTACGAGTAAGGTCATGCTATCTCCATTAGCAGGAGTTACAGATAACATTTTTAGGCGACTTGTACGTAAATGGGCTCCAAACTCTTTACTTTTTACAGAAATGATAAATGCTACAAGTCTTAAAAAAGGATTTGGAACACAAAAAATCAATCAAATAGATTTAGAAGAAGGTCCAATTGGAGTACAAATATTTGATAATAGGCCATATGCTGTTTCTGAAGCAGCGAAACAAGCTGAGGACTCTGGAGCTTTCTTAATAGATATAAATATGGGATGCCCAGTAAAAAAAATTGCAAAGAAAGGTGGAGGCAGTGCCTTAATTAAAGACCGAAAACTTGCTATAGAATTAGTCAAAAATGTCGTAAAAGCTGTCAAAATTCCAGTCACAGTAAAAACAAGACTCGGATGGGATAGTAAAGAAGAAAATATAGAGGATTTCTTATTAAAGCTTCAGGATGCGGGAGCCACAATGATCACACTTCATGGAAGAACTAGAAAGCAGGGTTTTTCTGGCAAGTCAGATTGGGAAATGATCGGGAGACTTAAAAGGTTATTAGAAATCCCAGTAATTGCTAATGGAGATATCAAAAATTCAGATGACGCTCTTAATTGTTTAAAAAAAACAAATGCTGATGGTGTAATGATTGGGAGAGGGATTTTAGGTTCACCATGGAAAATAGGAGAAATAGATTATGCCATTAGAGAAAATAAAAATTTTAAAGAACCAAATACAGAAGAAAAACTATATTTAATTATTGAGCATCTTGATGAATTAATAAAAGAAAAAGGAGATCACGGCTTGCTAATTGCAAGGAAACATATCTCTTGGACATGTAAAGACTTTAAAGGAGCATCAAAATTGAGAAATAACTTGGTTAGAGCTGTTGATAAAAATGAAGTTAAAAATTTAATAATTAAAATGATTAAAACTTTGAATAATGAAAAAAATATATTAGCTTAAAACAAATTTATTTTTTAAATGAAAAATATTAGTAAAGAAACAAGTAAAAGAGTTTGTGATCATATGAATAATGATCACATTGATTCGGTTCACAAATATCTAATTCATTATGGAAAGATATCAAGATTTGAGAATGCTTATATGGAAGAAATTAATAACAGTTATATAAAAATCAATTACGATGGCCAGTCAGCAATTATCAATTTTAAAAATGAAATATCTGAAGAAGAAATTCATTCAACTTTAGTAGCAATGATTAAAGAGATTAAATAAATATATTTATATAAAAAAATCTAATTTTTATTTTCATAGTAATCAGTTATCTTTTTACATTCTTCAAATGCAAGCATACTTAATCTAGATGTGGCTTTTATTTTAAGAATTGCACAAACAGCTAATAAGTCGGAGCTATCAACATTAAGTGCTTCAGAAAGCTCTAGAATCCTAAGACCTTTCATTAGTATTAAACAAATCTTTTTCTAAATTATCAAGAACCTTGATATCAATGTGCTGCATTTTTCCCTAAACCTGCAACGAATGGGAAAGTTTGTTCATCACCAAAAATATCTTCTGAAGAAGAATTAGAAATATTAATTTTTTTATTATCAGGCTTAATTTCTTCAATTTCATTAGAAATATTCTCTTTAATGTTATTTTCTATTTCTTTTGCTAATAAATTATGCGTATTAGAAAATATTGAAAAAACTAATACACATAAAAACAAAACAATTCTTTTCATAAAAAAAATTTATCTAATACTATTGTTATATGCCAATAAACTTATTTAAAAAAACTAGATAATTTTAAAACAAATCTAAATAAATCAAAATAAAAAAATTTATCTTCCCAACTTATTTCTATTTTTAAATCTAATTAAAAAATAAAGACCTAGTAACAAAAGAATTGCTAAGGAGTACTGATTAAGGAAAACATAAACTATATAGACGAGAAATGGGAATAAGCACGCCCTCTTGAAATTTAATTTCTGTTCCTTTGACATATTTTTCCAGTTTAAATATTCTTCCCATTGAAAAATCTTCTTCATTTTTCTATTTCCATTTTTACGATTAAACATAACTTTATAAATATAGTTTTGATGATTCTTATGTTAATAAACAAAATTAATCTACAATATCAAAATAAGTTTTTTTCATTGAATAAAAATATTTTTAAATAAAAGATGAACTCAAAACCAGTTTGGAAAATAGAAAAAATTGTTTTACCTCAACATGCAGATCATGCAGGCGTAATGTGGCACGGTAAATATTTTGATTGGCTTGAAGAAAGCCGAATAAATGCACTTTCAGAAGTAGGTATAAGTTATTTCGAAATAACTAAAAATGGCTTAGATTTACCTTTAATCAATAGTTCAATAAAATATAAATCTCCTTTAATTCTTGGTGAAAAAATAACAATCGAGAGTGAATTCAATATTGATAAAAGTCCCAGGATTAATGTAATTTCAAAATTTCTTAACCAGAAAAATGAAATATTAACGATTGCTGAAGTCAATTTAGTCTTAATAAATAAACTGAATTTTTCTATAATAAGAAAAAGACCAGATTTCCTATCGGAAGCCTTTAGTAAATTAAACGGTTGAAATTATTATCCGCCAATTGAACGATTTATTAATTTATTAATTATGAATATATTTCAATTTATTGATTCTTATCAATATGAAATGGAATCAAGATATCAAGAAAAATCAATGCTTACAAATCTTTTTACAGAGCACAAATTTTTAGGATGGTTAGGGTTGTTTATAGTATTTTTCTCTATCTTTGCAATTTTTGTTTTTCAATTTCTTGAGTGGGAAAGTAATGACAATAATAAAAGTTAAGAAGATTTAATGCTTATAATTCAACTGAATGACTTAAAAAATGGCTATCTACTTAAAAATAACTAACCCTACAGAGGTTGTAAAAAAAAAGACCTCAAAATGGCTTACAGATATTACACCTGAAAGAATTGATAGAAAATTGGTCGAGGATGAAGTAATAAAAGGCATTATCGAGCAATTAACATTAGAAGGTATTAAAGGAGAAATATCAGCAATTAATGGGTTTGAAGTAAATGAATCTTCAGTAATTACAAAAAATAATTTTGTTATTAGAAAAACAAAAACTTTTTAGATGGTAAATAAAAATCTTAAATGAAAATTTTTTTTATTTTAATTATTTTTATCATTTTTTTAGTTTTTATAATTTTAAGGGATTATCAAATTAAAAAGAAAAAGTTTAAATTAAATAATGCCTTAAATTCCAATTTCTTTATTCAAACAATTAATAATTTAATAGAAGAGAACAAATACAATTTGTTAGAGGAGAGGATCAGATTAAGGGAAATAGATGCTTACGGTAACGAGGATTATAAAAAATGGATTGGCAATCCACCTCTTGATGAAAAAGCCATTGAGAAAAATATATTTAATGGATCCAAACGATTTAAAGAGGGTATACCATACTTCTGGGAAAAAGTAATTTTAAAAAAATTTGGAAGTATGGAATTATTTTTCGAAAAGTGGAGATCGTATTGTAATGAAAATCCTACTATTGATGATGAGATACTTGGATCTATTAGAAAGCTCGAGACTGAAGATTGGTTTGTATTCATAGCAAGTCAAATAGAGAAATCATGCTTAAACCTAATTGAAAAAAACTACTCAAGTAAAAACAAAGAAAACTACAAAAAAGGTATTAGATTTGAAAATCATTGTATGGAAATTCTCAAACAAAATGGCTGGGAGGTAAAAGAAACCCCTAATACAGGAGATCAAGGGGTTGACTTAATTGCGTCAATAAATGATTTGAGAATATGTATTCAATGCAAAGATCACGAAAAAGCCATTGGAAATAAAGCAGTTCAGGAAATTTCAGCTGGTAAATTATTTTGGAAAGGTACACATGCAATAATAGTCTCAAAATCTGGCTTTACAAAGTCTGCTCATCAACTAGCTAAATCGAATAAAGTAGAACTAATCAATGAATATCAATTAAAAGATTTAGAAAATTTTATTGTTTAAATAGTTTATATCAATTGTGTTAAGCCCTCTTTGTAAAGCAAAAGTGTTGTAAAAATTCCAGAGGCCCACATTAAACCTCTAGCTGTTGGGATATTAAATACATATGCACCAATATATAAAAAACGAAAAACAGGATGAATCAATGCTGAAATTATTGCAATATTAGAGTCAGTTAAAGTAATCAAACAAAGAAGACATGCTGGTGCATGTAGGGAAATGCTTTCCCAACAATTTTGATGACACCAAACTGCTCTTTTTCCAAAAGAAGGTAATTCATCGAATAAAGCCCTTGGAGCAGACATATTTTCAACTGAATATCCCGCTTTAACTCTCCCTATAGTTAATGGAATAATCGATAATAAAACAACACCAACTGATAGACAAAGGCTCAAGGCAAAAGCTACTTGCATATGATTTAATTAATATTATTAGCTTAATGATTGATGCTCGTTATCGTGATAAATGAAAAATCACCACCATAGATAAAACTTTGCAAAAAATGCTTTAATTTATAATAAAAAAATCATTTATGGATATTTCAAAGATAGTTTTAATTTTTGGCATAAGTTTACTAATATATTTTGCTTTTCTGTTTTTAGGATTTTATCTTAAGAATAAAAATCTAAAGGCACAGAATCTAAAAAAAGAAGAATAGATTATTAATGCCACCAAAATTTACTATTTTCTGAATATTTTTATATCTTTTTGGATATATTTCATGGAAATAAAATTTGTTCCAAATAATAATAAGGGATATTTGAAATTAAATAAGACAGTTGCTGGTATATGAAAAAATTTTATAAATTTCTTAAAAGTTTTCTATTTATATCACTTTGGCTTATTTTATCCTCATTTTTAACCCAATATTGGAATACCTTTCATTGGGAATATATTTACTTAAACTTCAGAATTATATTTGATAAAGAATTTTGGTTTGTTGTAGAAAAAATTCTTTTAGGATTTGATATTGGTTACTGGTTAGAAGAAGCATTAAAATTCTTAAGTTATGAAATACCTAAAGAATCTTTTAAATATTTTCCAATTTATTTCGTATTAAAGTCTATTTGGATAAAGAATTAATTTATATTTTTTAATAGATTTTAATAAATTCCTTGAAATTCTTGAATAAAGCCGGTGAATTTATTTTTCTTAAAACAAATAAAGTTCCTTTATCACCTCTACAGATTCTAAGCTTATTACTTAAATAAGTTATCTTTAACCACCCAGATTGTTCATTATTTATTTCTTTCATAGCCTTTATATTTTTTATTCCAAATTTAGGACCAATAACACCAGCATGTGTAAATTTGACCCCAATTTTTTTTTCATTTATATAATTAAGTCTTATTAAAATACCAGTACCAATAATTGATTTTATTCCTCTAGGTTTAAGTAAATTAAGACCATTTAAATTTAAGGGATCAAGAATTTGAAGATTGTCAAAAAAAGGGGAATATTTTAAAAAAGGACTATTAGAACTACTCCACCTAAGCTCCCAAACACCCTGTAAATCATTTCTATCTTTGCTGAAGGAAAAATTATGATCAATTTCAAGTTGTTCGGCAATAGTCTGTATACTCTTTGAATTTGGAGATGTAAGAAGTAAATTTAATAAATCATCTTCGGATTCCATTTAATAACCGCTGAGTATATAGCTAAGGATAAATACTTACCTCCATGTGCTATATTCTACCCAGAATATGTTGAATTGATGACAAAGAGCTATTGGCTAAAGAAAATTTCAATTCCAAATGCTGATTTATTTCTGGAATATATAAGGACAGTATTGCCTTGGATTAAATCTGTGGGCGGAGTAATAGTAAAAAGAGATTTAGTACAAGAATCAACCTCAAATGAATGGGATGGAGGGCAGCTTGGATTAGTAATTGAATTCGAATCAAAATTTGCTGCTAAAAAAGCATTTTATTCTGAAGTATTTCAAAAATATCTGCAGTCCAGAGATTTAATGGAACTAGTTACTATAAGTACTCTTTAAAAAATCAACCAATAGCGACCTCACACAAACAACTTATAAGTATTTATTACTATAAAATTATTTATGTAATATTTATAACTTCACCAGCGATAACATATTTTGCAAAATTTAATTGTAAAAGCAATCCGTTAATCAAATGAACTATTCAACAGAAAAAGATGATTATTTGATGACAACTCCATATACAAAAAAAATTCAGCAAAAATTTGAAAAGGTTAAATCTTTTTTAGAGCAAAATGGATTTAATCCTTCATCAGAGAGCTTAATGCAAGATATAGTTAGCTCAGAAGAATATATCGCTAAAAATGGCTTATAAAATATCAGAATATATTCAGAGTCCTTAAATAATAAAAACCGCCTATTAGAAAGGGTAATAATATTCCAATAAATAAAAATATGGATTTCCTTGATTCCCCTTCTGATATGGGGTTAATTTCTGGTTCAATTGCAAAACCATTTTGTCTACCACCGCTTTCGGTTGTATAACCTTTTTTATTCATATGATAAATAATCTAAGCCGATTATCTCATGTAAAAAATTATTTAAAAAAATTTTTTACATTTAGAATTAAACTAATTTTAAGATCTAATAATTGATTTCAATCTGAGATTTTAATTTGGCAGCTTTTTTTAAAAGGCCTACAACTTCCTTGCGGCCAGTAGCAAACTCAGCCTTGTTAAGTAACTCGCTATATTTTTTTGTGATTTCTCTATGGTTCATTTTGAATGTTAACTTCTATAAATTATAAAGTTACTAAGAAAAGTTTTTGTATAAAAGATATCAAAAAAGAGTTTAAGTATCTTTACCTACTTAAACCAACCTTTTTTCTTTGGTTTAATCTCTTCTTTAACAACTTCTTTTTTTCTCCCAAATAATCCCTTTTTTTTGACTGGTAAATTCTCTTGAACAGGTTTAGATTTTCTGTTAAATAAGCCTTTTTTAGGTTCTTTTTTAAATGATTCTTTTGTGTCGGAAATCTTTGTTTTTTTAGGCTTTGCTTTTGAATTTTTGGGTTTACTATCTGCAAATAAAGTTTGATATACAAAAAAACCAAAAACAGCTAAGAAGCCTAATGCCTGTACTAGAGCAGTTCCAAGATTATCAAACATTTATGCCTCAACTTTGTATAGTGATTCTTTTTCTTTCGCTTCTATACATTTTTTATCATCAAACAAGCATTCAATTTCTGCCTTCTTCTCAGTATGAGAACTGCAGCCACCTGCATTTGCATTAGATATTGAAAAAAAAGTTAGTACTCCTAAAATTAAGGCACATGAGGTGTTAATCGGTTTCATTAGTTTATTATTATTATGGGAAAATAATTTCACAATTGCGAAGATAATCTTCCCTTCTGCTAAAATTATCTTTTTTTATATAACTATTTGTAGTAATTAACTAAATCGATAATTAATATTGTTAGTAATGAAAAACCTAAAATGAAGGGTGAATAAGGATATTTATTTAAAATTTTGTTTAGTTGATTTTTCGATGTTCGTTTTTCCTTTTTCTTTTCTCTAGGTGGTAAGCCCATTTCTTCCCTTCTCTTAGCTTCTCCCATGATTTTTTAAACTATTTAAGACTATTTTATACACTGAGAAAAAGTAGTGTATTGTTCTTTATTTAAGTTATTAACGGTTAATTTACTTTAAATTTTGGATATATTAAAAATATACAAAAAAATTACATGATAGAAGTAGTTTGGTCAGTAAATATAATGATTGCAATTCTTATTATTGGTGTTGCCTGGGTTCTTTATTACATATTTACTTATGATCAAAAATTTACTTCCTAGATAAATGTCAGATAAAGATCTAAGTAATTTTCTAAAAAAAATAGAGCAACTTAATCAAATTGCTAAGCTAATAAAAAATAATCCTAGTAAAAAGTTATCCCTTTCAAAATGCAAGAATCATGATGAAGTAATTAGATTAACCACTGAATGGGGTTTTGATATTGGTAAAAGGTGGGGAGAATATTAATTGATTTTATTACTAGCATTATTAAAATTGCCATCAACATCAAATTAAATTCCTAAGATTAATTTGTATTTCTTGTATTGGAGTTATGAATGAAATTGGAGAGATAAAGTCAAATATATATAAAATAGCTGCTGTTACAGATAGAGGGCAAAGATTAAATAAATTAATTTCTCCTATGTATGAGGAAAAAGCTAATGAAATGGATGAATTGATTGATGCTCTTAAAGACATTAGTTTTGAAATATCAGAAAAATTATTGTCTGGAGAGTGGGAATTGATTTTTTCTAATGTTGAATTATTTCGAAGTTCTCCTTTCTTCCTTGCTATTGAAAAGGCATTAAATGATGAATTTAAAAGTAATCTTTTTTTTAAATTACATCAATTGCAAGTAGGATCCTTCGGCATATCAACTATTGGGAGAATTGCTCAAAAGATTGATTTTGAAAAAAAAGAATTTATATCTACTTTTGACACTACAATATTTGGGCTTACAACTATTCCTATCTTAGGTTGGTTCAAACTATTGCCTACTTTTGGTGGAAGAGTAATAACCCTAGCTAGTGATTTAGTTTTAAGAAATAATTTACTTGATATGAACTTACAAAAGACAAAAGTTTCCAAAGTTGATGGACTTAATAAGATTCCATTATTTAGTGAATTACTTATGGATAGATGGTATCCAGTTAAAGAGGTATGGAATAAGTTACCTTGGAATAAAGAATCACCAAATTGCCAGGTTTCAATTGTATATTTAGACGATGAAATGAGAATTATGCAGGATATGTATGGGTCTATTTTTATTTATATAAGGCCTTCAATTTCCTTGTTGAATTCAAATTCAATCTCTAATAATTAATTAAAATACTGAAAATAATACCAGCAGTTAAATTCAAGATAGTAATCCAGATCCTTTCAAATAAAATTTAAATAAAAGAATCACTAAAAGGTTTACTATTGCCAAGGCTACTAAACCATTTCTGTTTTTTACATCTAATTTCTTGACTAAATTAGAAAGATAAACTACAGGATTTTCTGGCTCTTTATTATCCAAATTTTATTTGTATATTAATTTGACAAGAAAATATCACAGTTTCATTTGAAGAATCAAAATTGTAAAGATGAATATCCAAAAAGAAATAAATAATTTTTAACCCATAATTCCTGCATTTCTTAAAAACGCTTTACCCATATTGCCAATTACAAAAAATAGAGACAAATTAATTAAAAGGACTATTAATAATGCCAACATTTTATAGTTTGGATTAGTTGAAATGCCATCAAATCCATTATTAAGAAATCTTTTAAGAAGTGATTTGTCAATTTTTAGTTTTTGTTGCTCAGAATCAAGTTTTACTTTTTCTTCTGAAGAATCTTGATTACTTGCTTTCTCTAGAAATTCTGTAAATGCCTTAACATTTTCTTCTTTTTTAATCCCCTCATTAAGATCTTTATTTTCTTCATTCAAATTGGGGGACGATTCGATTGAGTTATTTTCCTCAGGATTAAGTTTTGAATCTTCCAAATTATTAGTAAATGCTAGGAGTATATTACACCATGAAAAAAACCCACTCGATCAATTGAAGAGAGGGTTAGCTAAGGTTAAAGTTCTTAACTTGATAATAATTTATTTTAATTAAATTTGCGGTTGTATCATAATGAAGTTTTAATTTAGATTATATTCAAGGTGATTTTTTCGTACACATGTTAGATGCAAATACTAAAAAAGCATGTAAAGATGATCCCTCAATAAGAGAAATTAAAATTAGAAATATAGAACATGCTATTGAACAAGCAGAATTGATGATAAAAGAATCAAAAATGAGCCAAGAAGAATTAATCTTTTTAAAAAGAAAAATATCGGACTCAAGACAAGATTTAGAGATACTTTATTTAATGAAAATTCAATAAATATAAATTTGTTAATCTTCAAAAGGATTGAATTTATGCAAAGAAAATTAATTTGTATATTTGAAGACTTATAAAGTTTAAAGGGAATGTAATTATTTGTATAAAAGTTCTAGTTATGTCTAAAAATAATCTATATATACCTTTAAAGGTTGTCCCATACATCTTCATTTCAATTACTGCCATAGCAATAACAGCAGCTACATATGTAATTACTTAGTTCTATAAGCTATGAAAAGTTGTTAGATATTAAATAAATTAAAATATTTGTAATAACTAATTGTATGAATAAATTCAAAATAGCAATTTTTACAATATCAATAATCATATTTTCCCTAATTGGGATTAAAAAATTAATTTATATAAATCAAGTTAAAGATATAAAAAATAAAGAAGAATCATTTTTAAATGAATCTATACGTGTTTTAAATGAATGTTTCGATCTAGAAAATAAAAATAAAAGAACTCTTAAAAAATCAATTGAATTAATTGAATATTGCTTAGAGGAATATGGATATAAAAACTGATTTCAAAACTTGGATGATGATTTTCCTTAATACTCCACTAATATGCAAATAAAAATTTCTCATCAATAATCTTGTTATGTTCCATGATTTTTTATTAATAATATTTTCCTAATTTAATTTTTTTAAAATGACTAAAGTTAAATGTTCTTATTTAGGAAATTTAAACTGTGAGGCTATTCATCTACAATCTGGAAGTCTTATTAGAACTGATGCACCTCTAGATCACTACGGTAAAGGTGAAAGTTTTTCCCCAACCGATTTATTAGCAACATCTCTAGGTACTTGCCTTATAACCATAATGGCAATCAAAGCCAAATCGAAAGGATTTGATTTGGAAGATATATATTTAAATATTGAAAAAGTAATGACACAAAATAGCGAAAGGAAGATAAAAGAACTAATAATAGATATTTTTATACCAGAAAGCACTTCTAATGAAACTATTGATTTTTTGAAAAAAGCTTCCAAAGAATGTCCAGTTACAAGAAATTTATCTCAGGAAATAGATATTAAAATTAGTTGGCATCATGAATAAATCTCAAACATAGTAATAAAAAAATATAATGAAATACTTTATTGGAATAATCATTCTTTTATTTGGAATATATATAATTACAGACTTGGCATTAAAGACTAGGTATACAAGAAAAAGACTTTCAAAAGGAAAAAAATAAATCTTTTAAATTTTAATATTGCAGATAAAGTTAATAGATTTATTTTGCAATAAGAATTAAGTCAAATTTTAGTCTAATTTTTTCACTATTTTTTGGTCAATCAAACTAATCAAAGGGATCATGAAATTTACATTTATTCCAACAGTGCACCATGCATAAATAATAAGAAAAAATATTTTTATAAATAAATTAGGGGGTAAGGTGAAAAATATTTTGAAAAACCCTCCAATGAATAATACTAATATTCCAATTTGAAAAAGCCCTTTGATTATCCATTTAAATCCATTTTTTTTAATGTTTATATAAAACCAGAAAAAAACAAAACTAAATAAAAATAAATATATAAAATTTATGATCATCTTTCTGGAGAAAATCTAATAAATTTGCCGTTATCAAGGCATGATGATAATTATCACTTTTTTATCTGCTTATTTTTTTTTAAAAAAGAAAAGTTATACAAAAAACAATAAAAACAAATTATTTTTTTAACTTTTTATCTTAAAACATTTTGGATTTTAGTAAATCAACTCTTTTTTGATTCACTCCCAAATCACTTTCTCCAACCCTCGATTCTGATCTTATTGATAAGATGTTTGATTCAGGTAAAAAGGATACTTCTAAGTCGTCTACATACTTCATCCATTTACTGGTTGCCTCAGCATGAAGATAATCGCCATCAATTTCTACAATCTCAGTCCTTGGAGTGTTTTCGATAAATGTAGTAATCTCTTCAAAAGGTTTCTCTTTATCGTTAACCTCCCATTCTTCTCGTACACAATGAGCAATCTCTACACAAGGTTTTAGTTCTACATGAGAGGCAAATGATGAAGAAGGGAATAAAAAGCTTGAACAAATTAAAATTGCTAAAAAAAGTATTTGCATTAACAGAAAAAATTTAACGACTCATAATCTAACGAATTAAATTACTAATTTGTAATGACGACCAAATTTTTTTTGGAAGAAAGCATAAATGTTTTTATATTCAGAATTTAATATGAATTTCTAATAATCCACAAAAAAAAGATCCCTCAGAGAGAGATCTTTTTAAAATTAATTCATATCAAGTGTTTCCTTGTTTCCACTGAAATAAATCAATTCCTCCTACACACAACCTTAATATCACACCAAAATTCAAAATATGTAATGCTTAATAGACCTCTATCTTAACTGTCACATCTCAAAAAATACAAAAAGTACTCAAACATTGCGGTCGAGTACTTTTAAAGTTATCAGAAAAAAGTGTGTGAGGAGTTTCTGATGTATTAAATTTACTCCGTAGGTAATTTAAAAGGCTACAGTATAAATTACTAATTATTTAAATCTTTCAGAAAAATTGGGCGTTGATGAAAAAAATAATGTAGTAACATAAAAATTCATGAAAAGCATTTACAAAAAAATCATTTTTATTATTTCGGCAATTGCTCTTTTTTCAGTAATCGTAAGTGTTGTCAAATATTCGCTAACTTATATTGAAAATAATCCCGAAAAATACTTACCTACACAAAAGTAAGACAAAAATTAAGTATAAATTCACTTCAAAAAATCTTTAAAGTGTCTTAAATATGTCCTACATAGACAGCTTGAGTAATGAAAATCAAAAATACTTCAGTTCTTGATCAGAATAATATTCATTTAAGTCAATTTAAAAATAAGCATAAATATCAAATACTTGAGAATTACTGGAAGAAAAGAAAGAAAGAATGTGAAAAAAATCTTTCAAAATTTTGCTAACCGATAATTATGAATTTTATATTTTCTTTTTTATTAGCATCTGTGATGTGGGTACAAGTTCCACAGTGGGAAGCCGACTGGTCAAAATGTGCTGTAGATATTCCCGATTCATCATGTCACTGGTACGTAGCTGCTCCTGATAATACGTTTGGGGAAGGATTTAATTGGGAAAACGCTCCTTGGTTTGATGCTAATGGATTACAGGATGTGGCTAAGATTGAAAAAGAATCTGTAGTAGAAAAACTTCAAAATAACTAAAGTTTCTATTTCATCAATTAACTTTTAAAAGTATTTAAATCTAGTTGCTTAGTGGTTAACTTTTAATTAAATAAAAATTTTTATGCGTTTCAAAGTAAATCTCAAAAAAAATGGAAAGGAATTTGATGAAGTTGTTATAGCTAATAATAAAAAAGAGGCTATGGAAGTAGCTTTAAAAAATAATCCAGAAGCTCAAGCATTAAACTCTGATTGGACATTTAAGATTTAATTATTTGCGAAGCTTAGGAATCAAAAGAGATGCAACACAAATAACACTAATTGCAGGCCCAGGCGAAAGATTAAAGACTATAGAGAAAATAAATCCCAGAAGTGAGATGCATAATCCAAAAAATGAAGACCTCATCATTGCAATTCTTAAACTATGAGCCTTATTTAGCCCTAATAAAGTTGGCGTAGAAAGAAGAGCAATTACAAGAATTACTCCCACCGCTGACATTGAACTAACAATTACTAATGCCGTCGTAAAACTCAAAGCAAGATTTAATAAAGAAACATTTATACCACTAGCGGATGCACCTTCTGGATCCAATCCCACATAAACAACCTTTTCATATCCAAAAGTCATTAAAAGTATAAATACTAAAAAAGCAATAATTGTTCTAAGTAAATCTCCAAAATTTGCTGTCAATAAATCGCCAAATAATACTGCCTCCAAATCAATCCTTATTCCGAGTAAAGGGATTATAAGGACCCCAAACCCAAGCATTCCAGCGAGAATAGTATTCATAACTGCTTCATAATTTTCACTTTTTCTATTAGTTAAACTTTCCGCAATTACTGAGCCCAGAAGACCACTTATAACACCACCAATTGAGGGGTGGATTCCAAGCGCTAATGCGAGAGCAAGTCCAGGCAACACACAATGAGAGATTAAATTAACTTGTAATAATCTCTTATGAGTGATTAATACAGTTCCCATAGCTGGACATAAAATCCCGGAGAATATAGTTATTATTAATGGAACCAGCCACCAGTTGTTATTAATAAAAGACATTATTCGAAAGATTCGGTATGATCAAAAATACGAGGCAAAAAAAGATTTTGGAAACAATGGTAACTAAGTCTGACATTACCAAAAGACAAGAACAACTTCTTGAAGAACTTAATAAATGCGAGGATGAACTGAGCGGTCAAGAGTTGCATAGACAATTGATTGAAAGCGGAAAAGCTATGGGACTGACAACTGTTTACAGGAATCTTCAAGTTCTTATAAAGCATGGTTTAATTCGTTCTAGACATCTCCCAACAGGAGAGGTTCTTTACACTCCCGTAGATAGAGACATTCATCATTTGACCTGCGTTCAATGCGGAGAGACGTCGAAAATGGAAGGTTGTCCTGTTAAAGATATTCATGCCCCTAAAAAAAATCCAAGAAAGTTTCAACTTTTGTTTCATACACTCGAATATTTCGGCCTTTGCCAAAACTGTTATCAAGCTCAAAATTAATAAGGAACATTTTCTAATCACAGAAATTATTTTCCTTTATAGAGCCTATGTTTATCGCATCTAATTTATCTTTTATTTGATCAGGACTACCAACTGCTAAAACGCTTTTATCAAGAACGATTACTTGATCGTAGTTATTTAGAGACTCGCCCCAATCATGGCTACTAACTAGCAAAGAAAGTCCCGCATCTGCGAGTTGACGAACAATTTTCAGGAAGTCCTCTTTTGCGGGGGGATCCAATGCCGCACAAGGTTCATCCAGAAGAAATATTTTTGCAGGGGACATAAGAGTTTTTGCTAATAGAGCTCTTTGTTGCTGTCCTCCTGAAAGAGAATCGAGTCTTCTATTAGCCAAATTAGCAATTCCTACTCTTTGCATTGTCGCTTCTAATTCACAACATTTATTAATCCAAGAATTAGGATATTCTAGAAGAGCCTTGATTTGAAAGGGGTTATTACTTCTTGATTTTGAATACTTTATTTGACCAAGAGATACCAATTTTTCAACTGTAATGGGAAACTTCCAATTCATAGAACTTCTTTGAGGCATAAGTGCCACTAGAGCTCTAGATCTATATAAATTTTCACCATCAATTTTTATTTCGCCTTTATCTGGAATATTTTGTCCTTGCAATATCCTCAAAAGAGTGGATTTACCGGCACCATTTGGACCTACTAGCGCTGTTAGAGTTCCAGGTTTAATCTCAACCGATACCTTATTTAAAGCTGGCTTACTTTTTTCTGTGTATGCAAATGTTAAATTTTCAGCGACTAAAGTGGCCATTAATTAATCTTCATGAAAAAAGTCACTTTACAAGCTTACCAATAATACAAGCTGCGTATTATTTTCATAACATTTGATACCTTTTCTTGTCAGATGTAATGAAAATGATTATCATTTTTAAGTATTTAATAATTTTTCATGTCAATTTTTAAAAGACTTTTATCAAATAAAACAAGTTCAAGTAAGTCAATTATTAAAAATTCCGTAATCGCTGGAACGATTATATTTTCTGGTTTTGGGCAGGATGTAATGGCTAAAGGGAAGTCATACGTAGCAGTAGAACCACTAGTTTGTGATTTAGTTAAATCAATTGCGTTACCATCTGACGAAGTTACATGCTTAGTAGATAGAAAACAGGATGTTCATGACTTAAAGATCAATCCAAGACAAGCTCAATTACTAAATAGCGCAGACAAAGTTTTCACTCTTGGCAAAGAAATGACTCCAAGTATGAGAAATTGGGAAAGTAAAAAGAATACTGTTGTTGTAGGTGTTAGTGCAATAGACGTAGATGATCATTCTGATCATGAAGGTCACGATGACCACTCAGACCATGGCGGACATGACGATCATGCTGAACATTCAGCTAAGGTAGATGATCATTCAGACCATGGTGGACATGATGATCATGCTGAGGGTGCTTTCGAATGGGCTGGTAAATTCCAGCTTTCTAAGGGTTCATACAAATGGTCATTTGAAAAAGTCGATGGCGAATATGCAGATCCTGCAATGAAGATGGTGATTCTCAAATCTAATGACATAGAAGGGGCTGAAGATTTAGCCAAAGAATTATTAGGATCTAAAGACTCAATAAGCAGAAAAAATGATGGAACTTTGATAGCAAGTAATAAAGCTTTTGTTCTTAACTTTGATCAAAGAAAAGAAAGTACTGTTTTTAACGTGGATATCAAAGAAGATGGTGAATATATATTTTTTACTGAACACATGCCTTTTGAGTTTGAAGCAACTCAACACTTTTTTAAAGACGTTTCAAATAGTGATGTAGAACCAATAGCACAAGTTCCAGACGAAGGAGAGGGGCATCACCATCATGACCATGGAGGTCTAGATCCACATGTATGGCATGATCCACATAACATCATAAAAATGGGAGATCTTATAAGCAAAAGTTTAAAGAAAGATATTTCAGTTTTTAATAGAGGTGACAGAAAACTAATTAATGCAAGATTCGAAAAAGCTGATTCTCTCTTAGAAGGTTTAGATAGTTGGATCGTCGAACAAGTAAGCTCTATTCCTGAGGAAAACAGAGTAATTGTCTCCAAACACAAAGCAATGGAATACTACGGGGATGCATTTGGTTTTGAAACCATTAGTTTACTTGACTTTCTTGGAGACTCCTCAAGCTTAAGGCCAGACAACATAAGTTCTACTTTAAAAATGTTAGATGAAGAGAAAGTTCAGGCAATATTTCCTGAACAAATCCCAGCATCTAAGTTATTAAGGAACTTAAGTAGACAAAGTTCAGTTCCTTTAGCTTCTAATCAAATATTCGTTGATGGATTGATGATGGATGGTAATACGGTTTCAGTAGCCGTACACAACACTTGTACAATTGTTGATTCATTAGGTGGAAGCTGTGATAAAGAATCTGGCTCCAATCTTGAGTCTGAATGGTACAAACTTTCAGATTAAATTTTTCTAATAAAAACGGTTTTCATTCTTATTATTACTATTATTAAAATATTGTTTATTTGGTAAAAATCATTAAATGAGCATCAAAGATAAAGTTCCAGTTACTATTCTCACTGGATTTCTAGGTTCAGGGAAAACTACTTTACTTAATAGAATACTAAGTGAAGAGCACGGGAAAAGAATAGCCGTAATTGAGAATGAATACGGTGAAGTAGGGATAGATCAAGGGCTCGTAATTAATGCGGATGAAGAAGTGTTTGAGATGTCAAACGGGTGCATTTGTTGTACTGTTCGCGGTGATTTAATAAGAGTCCTTGGCAACCTTATGAAAAGAAGAGATAAGTTTGACTATGTTTTAGTAGAAACGACCGGATTAGCAGATCCTGGGCCAGTCGCGCAGACATTTTTCATGGATGAAGAAATTAGTTCTGAATTTACTCTTGATGGAATTGTAACTTTAGTTGATGCTGCTCATATTGATCAGCAGCTAGGAAGAAGTGATGAAAGTTCAGAACAAGTTGCGTTTGCAGATGTTCTTGTCCTTAATAAAACTGATTTAGTCTCTGATGATGCACTAGATACTCTTGAATCGAGATTGAGAGATATGAACCGAATGACTCGAATCATTAGAGCCGAGAATGCCCAAGTACCAATCGAAACAGTCCTAAATCTAAGTGCATTTGATCTCGATCAAATCCTTAAACGTAGACCAACATTTCTTGAACCAGAATATCCTTTTGAATGGACAGGTGTTTACGACCTTGCTGCAGGTAAATATGAATTAATGCTAGAAGAAGGTCCCGATCCAGAAATGTCATTAGTAGCTTTCGCTAATCAAGGTGAGAGTGAAGAAGAACTTAAAGATGGTGCTGAATCCTGCGTAAGACTTTATGCAGAAAAAGCTAAAAGCTTAGAACCTAGTAATATCATTCCTTTTGGAGAACATATAAACCTTAAATTGGAGGATAAAGGAAATAAATCATTCATATTAGATATCGAAAAGGGATCAAAGATAGGTTTATATACACAGCACACTGCTGAAGAATTTAATATGAAAATCATTAAAAGTGAAGACAATAATTCAAAAGAGATCCCATTTAATATTGAAAGATTCTGGCAAGCCGAGCACGAGCACGATGATGAAGTAACGTCCATTGCAATTGAACGATTTGGAGATGTTGATCCAGAAAAACTTAATACTTGGTTGGGCAGACTTCTTTCTGAAAAAGGGGTGGATATATTTAGAACTAAAGGTTTCATTAGCTACTCAGGCAACCCACAGAGAATAGTTTTCCAAGGGGTTCATATGTTATTTACAGCGCAACCTGATAAGGAATGGGGTAACGAACCTCGTAGAAACCAACTTGTTTTTATAGGTAGAAATTTGGACGAGAAAGAGATGAAAGAAGGTTTTGAAAAATGCCTGATATAGAATCATTTAGCCCAAGAGGCATGTTCCACGAGGGATGGACAGCTGAAGTTAATGATTATGCCATAGTTTGTGGTTGGGCTACTAAAGGAAAGTTATTCATTGTTGGGGATGTAGCCGGAGGTATTTTTGCCTTTGAAGGAGATACTGGGAAAATTATTTGGAAAAAAGAAAATACACACTCTGCTGGTCTATTAGCAATGTCCATTCATCCAGAAGGAGAGATTTTTGCAACTTCCGGTCAAGATGGAAATATTCAAATATATAATTGTCACGAAGGTAAAGTAATTAAAACTCTCGATCTTGGCAAGGCTTGGGTAGAGCATCTTAAGTGGTCAAATGATGGCTTATTTCTTGCGGCAGCTTCTTCAAAAAAAGTATACGTTTTTAATGAAATTGGTGAAGAAAAATGGGTATCAGATGATCATCCAAGCACAGTGAGTGCAATAAAATGGTCAAATAATAATGAGCTAGCTACAGCCTGCTACGGGAGAGTAACATTCTTTGACATAGTAAATAATAAAACGAATCAAAAGCTCGAGTGGCAAGGATCATTAGTCTCAATGGAATTAAGTCCTGATGGTGATATAGTCGCTTGCGGGAGTCAAGACAATTCAGTTCATTTTTGGAGAAGATCAACCGGAATGGATGCTGAAATGACAGGATACCCAGGAAAACCTAGTCACCTTTCTTTTGACGATAGTGGAAAATTACTGGCAACTAGTGGCAGTGAAAGAATTACAGTGTGGAGCTTTATAGGTGACGGTCCCGAGGGAACTATGCCGGGAGAGCTATGGCACCATACCGAACCTATTTCTAGCCTAGCCTTTTCAAATAAAGGCATGCTTGTAGCTTCCGGATCTAGAGATGGTTCTGTTGTCGCAAGTTTTCTAAAAAAAGACGGTAATGGTGACCCAGTTGGGGCTGCATTCGCAGGCGATTTAGTGGGTGCACTTTCGTGGAGACCTGATGATTGTGCACTAGCTGCAGTTAACGCAAAAGGTGTAGTAAATGTTTGGAAATTTAAAGTTCGTACTAATTCTTTTTGAAGGAATTTAAGCAGGAAAATAAAATAATTCAAACTACCAATAGTTAGCTTTTAAATGTCTTTCCATACAGATGACTTCACAGTCATTATCTATACCTTTTGGGTGAATATCGCAATATGAGAGACATTGAAAATATTCGTCTATAGGATTAGATTGATCAGCTTTACTAACTTCTTTCGAATGATTCATAAAAGAGTTCCTCAATTATTTAAAATCAAGATAATCGAATTAAATATCAAAGGAAATAAGCAAAACTTACTAAAAATATCTCAAAAAATTAACGCGATTGATTAATACTCTCGGACATTTTTAATTAAAAAGCAATGCGTATAAAAACGGATTGTCTTTAGAGAAATATTTTCCTAAATTTATATTGTTGAGTTCTAGGAGGTCTTTCAAAATGATCGATAGCCTGCCTGAAATTTCGGAATAACCCTAACTAATTTAATTAACTGCTCCAATTATTTTTTATTAATGTCTAAGCTTCCTTCTTCTGCATCGTTTAGGTGCCCTTTAAGAAACAAGCTTAATTCTAGAGTTTTTGCCCCAGTTAAAGACAATTAGTTAATTTTGGTGAGCATTAGCTTAAAAGAAGTTAGCGACAAGGATCCATGATTTAGGTGCGTTAATAACTTCAGTAAAAAATATAAGTAAGAGATAAAAGAGGGCTTATTTAAGCTCTTTTTTTTTTAAGATGACTTTCTTCTGGTTTTATAGATAATGGTTAAAACAGTAAAATTTAAAAATGGTTCGATATTATTGTCCATATTGCAATCCTAAATATCAATTTCAAAAACAATCCACAAAAGGTAATTTGATTTGTGGGTTGTGCGGAGAGGATCTTGTAAAAAAACCATTTATTAGATTGAACCAAATAATTGCTTTAGTTGCTGCGTTATCATTTCTTTTACCGTTAATATATACTTTTAATTTTTTAATTAAAAATCAAATAAATCCACCTAATAAGAATTATCAAGCAAATAATGTTTTAATGATAATTATCAAAGAAAAATTTCATAAAACAATTTAGAAAATCTAGTGAGGTTAACCTCTACATAGCGATTTATTTAAACAAGAATTTTGATTCTCAATATTTATTTGATCATCAATATTTTTCAATTTGTTTTTATTACTTATTACTTTAACTTTTTGCCCGCAATCTTCTATGCAAACATCATTAAATAAATTATGTGCATATAGATTGGAAATATTCGTAATTAATAAAAGTGCAATTAATTTATAAATTGGGAAAAAATATGGCATCATTTTTAATATCATTTTCCCAGAATTAGTAAATAAATAATATCAGTTAATTCCAAGGAGTGTTTATGAGTCCCCAGATATCGAAGAAGAAAAATAAAACTGCAATAACAACAAGATCCCATGCTCTCTCCCTAAACGCCCAAGGGGCAATAAAAACTTCTCCAAGTCCGTGAAGTGCCGCCCCTATCGGTAGGTGATCAAGAACCAGTAAACTGTGAGAAAGGATAAAAAGAAAACTTGCAAAATATCTAAAAAAAACAAATTGCCAATTACTAGAACTCATACCTTTTAGATTTTTAAGAAATATACTTCAATGATCAAAATAATGATATAGATCTAGTCAAGAGATATTACTTTTGGTAGCCATAAATACGAATTAAGATAAGAAGCTAAAGTAAAAATTACTAAAATATAAAATATATGTTTTCAAGTTATAAGCCTAAAAATAATTTTGATGAATATTTTAAGGATAATGTTAACTCTGCAAGAGAAATATTGATTCCACTTCTTTCCTCTTTAGATAATATGGGTCTTGAAGAATTAAACAGGAATCATTCTGCCGCAAAAAAATTATTACTAAGACATGGTGCAACTTTTAGATTAAACGATACTGGTTTAAAAGGTACTGAGAGAATATTACCTTTTGATCCACTTCCTAGAATAATTAGTAAAGATGATTGGGTTACGTTAGAAAAAGGCCTAAAACAAAGGCTTGAGGCAATTGATTTATTCCTAGACGATATTTATAATTCTCAAAAAATAATTAATGATGGAATAATTCCAAGAGAATTAATAGAGAGTTCAGAAGGTTGGAGACCTCAGATGATAGGTTTCAAACCTCCATTAAATAAATGGTGTCAAATTTCAGGACTTGATTTAATAAGGGACAGAAATGGAGATTGGCATGTTTTAGAAGATAATTTAAGGTGCCCTTCTGGGGTTGCTTATTTTTTAGAAAATAGATTAGTTATGAAAAATATTTTTCCTAATCTTTTCTCTGGAAGAATAGTAAAACCAATTGATGAATATCCATCATATCTTTTAAAAACTCTTCAAGAACTTGCTGTTTGGACAGATACTCCCAAGATAGTACTGCTAACTCCGGGAATTTTTAATAGTGCCTATTTTGAACATAGTTATTTGGCTCAAGAGATGGGCATCCAACTAGTTCAGGGTCACGATTTAGTTTGTAATGATAATTATGTATATTTAAAAACTACCTCCGGATTAAAAAGAGTAGATGTCATTTATAGAAGAATTGATGATGACTTCTTAGATCCTCTTAATTTCAGAAAAGATTCATGCCTTGGTGTTAGCGGATTACTTGATGTTTTTAAGGCAGGTCATGTTGCTTTAGCAAATGCACCTGGGACTGGAATAGCCGATGACAAAATGATTTATTCTTTTGTTCCAAAAATGATTAAATATTATCTTGATGAAGAAATTATTATTAAAAATGTAGAAACTTATATTTGCCATTACCAAAAGGATCGGGAATATGTTCTAGAAAATTTATCAAAACTTGTTGTTAAATCTGTCTCAGAAGCTGGGGGATATGGAATGTTAATTGGGCCTCACTCAACAACCAATGAAATAGAAGAATTCGCTAATAAAATCAAAACAAATCCAAGAAATTTCATAGCCCAGCCAACATTAGAATTATCTACTGTGCCATCTTTATGTGATGGAGAACTATATCCATGTCATGTTGATTTAAGACCTTATATCTTGAGAGGGAAAGATTCATGGGTTAGCCCAGGTGGGCTTACGAGGGTAGCATTAAAAAAAGGATCATTAGTCGTCAATTCTTCTCAAGGTGGAGGATGCAAAGATACATGGGTTGTAGGTAAATAATATGCTTTTAAGTCGTGTAGCAGAATCTCTTTATTGGATAAATCGTTATTTAGAACGTGTAGAGAACATTTCTCGTTTCGTGGAAGTAAGTGAAGCAATGTCATTAGATTGTCCGCCAGGAAGTGCAGAACCTTGGCTCCCTTTAATTGATGCTTCAAGTGATAGAG
This sequence comes from Prochlorococcus sp. AG-347-J20, assembly GCA_003281485.1. Classification (GTDB taxonomy): domain Bacteria; phylum Cyanobacteriota; class Cyanobacteriia; order PCC-6307; family Cyanobiaceae; genus Prochlorococcus_A. The sequence continues at coordinate 23,525 of QCBW01000006.1, forward strand.
AATCTTTTGATAAAAGATTCCCAGATAAACAACCTGATGACGTTATTAATTTTTTAATAAGAGATCGTTTAAATCCAAACAGCATTATTTCTTGCATTCAAATGGCAAGAGAAAATGCAAGACAAATCAGAGACGTCATGACCACGGAAATGTGGGAACAAATTAATATTTTATATTGGAATATGCAAGAAGGAGAGGCAATATGGAATAAACCAAGGCAAGAACAATTAAGTGAAATAAGGAGAGAATGTCAGCTATTTTATGGAATTACAGATGCGACTCTAAGCAAAGACCTCGCCTGGAGATTTAGCATTCTTGGAAGATTAATTGAGAGAGCGGACAAAACATCAAGAATTTTAGATGTTAAATATTATTTACTTCTCCCCAGTTTAGATGAACTTGGAGGAGTTCTTGATGAGCTGCAATGGATTGCTCTTTTGCGTTCTGCTGGAGCCTATCAAATGTTTAGGAAAGCTGTGCAAAATTCTATTAAGCCTAATTCAGTTGCGAGATTTCTTTTACTTGATCCAATTTTTCCGAGATCAGTAAGATACTGTCTTGATGGAATTAGTAATACACTTAAAACAATAGACACCTCTTCATCTGGTGAAAATCCTTCAGAATTAGAATGTATGAGAGGTTTGCTTCAAGCAAAGTGGAGTTATATCAGAATTGAAGATATAATCAATCATGGTTTACATGAGGCAATCGATTCATTGCAAATGGATTTGAATAAATTAAATGATCTCATTCAAGAAAAATATTTTATTAATTAAAAGGTTTAATAATGAGAATTAAATACATCCACAAACTTGAATATAAATATGAAGAACCTGTTCAATTAGGCGAGCATAGATTATGTATAAAGCCAAGGTCAAATGGGTTTCAAAAGTTAAAGAATTTTGAATTAAAAATAACCCCAGAACCAGAAATTATTTATCCATTACTTGCTGCCAGCGGAGAAGAGATTAATAGAATTAGATTCAATGGATTAACAGATAATTTAATTATTAAATCAATTAGCGAAGTTGAAACTATTGAACATCCAAACATTATTGAAGGGGTTAAAAATAGAGATTTAACATTACCTTTTTGTAGAAGCATTATTAACAGAGATTTACAGGGAGCATTAGAGGGGTGGATGCCAAATGGACAACATGATCCTTCTGCGGTAGAACTTGCCCAAGAAGCTTTAGCAGGAAGCATTAATAACGCATTATCATTCACATACCAACTAATAGAGATCATTCAAGATCGAGTTAAATATACCAAAAGACATATAGGTCCGGCATGGCCGGCTAGCAGAACGCTTAGAGAGCGTATAGGTTCGTGCAGAGATTTAGCCATGCTAATGGTTGAAGCTTGTAGGTCTATTGGTATCCCTAGTAGGTTTGTAAGTGGTTATCATTTTGAAGACCCCTTGCCTTCTGATTTGGATTTACATGCTTGGGCTGAGTTATATATTCCAGGTGCGGGTTGGAGAGGTTTTGATCCAAGCGGAAAAGGATTAATAGACGATAGATATTTGACGTTGGTGTCCTCTTCCAAATCTAATTTAACTTCTGTAATTACGGGAAACTTTATAGGAAAAAATAATCTAGAAAATTCTTTATCCTGGGATATCAAACCTCTTGAAATTAAATAAACACTAAATTTTTAATCTTTTAAATTAAAAAAAAAAAAAATAATAATATGTTTCTCTTTTAGTGTTAATTGATACGTTCTAGGATATATATATCTGTTTTCATTTGTTTAATCTTTAAAGAAAATTGAATTCAAGTTTAGAAATTCCAGTAATCAAACCAAACAAATCAAAAATGTTTGAATTGATAAGTTATGAAAAATTTCGCGATACCAAAGATGTCAGGTTCTTTGATATTAGTATTAATGAATCGAATTATAGAGATCTAGTTATTCACAGTGGTCCTGCGGTTAGTCCGCCTGATGATGAAGATTTTAACAACTGGCAATTTTATATACATCACAATCAAGAAGATAATCTATTAGCTATCTCTGGGGGCAGAACATTTTTTCTGGTTAATTTTGGGTGGGATTATCCTTTTTATAAAGTTAGATTAGAGTCTTGCGGCTATATTCTAAGAATACCTAGAGGAACTTTTCATAGATCAGTATCTGACAAAAATGGTTCCATAGTTTTAAATCAAGCCATTAGAGATAAATGCGGTACAGTTGAATCTGAATTCAAGGTTACCAATAGCAAAGACAACAAAAAACTTCTTGATTGTATAACTAATTTAGAGCCTAGATTTAAAATTTATAGTGTTAAATAATCTTAAAAAGGAGTTCCAAATTTATACATCAATTTAAATAATTATCTAATTGTTATAAAATAAAAATGGTCAAATTATTTAATATGAAATTCTTTAGTTTTATAAAATATTTTTTATGTATAACTTTTTCTTTCTTAGTTTTATCCTCGCCAGTTTTTGCTGGAGCGAATGTTGCGGTAAAAGGAGAAGGTGATGAAGTTCCAAGTTATGTAAGGTCAAACATTACAGGATTTGATTTCCATGGAGAGGATCTTCATTTGTCTTCAATAGCTGGAGCAGTTGCGAGAGATGCAGATTTTAGTGATGTTGATTTACATGGAACTACATTAACCCTATCTGATTTAAAAGGTTCTAATTTAAATGGAATCGATCTGACCGATACTCTGTCTGATCGAGTTAATTTCCAAAAAACAGATCTAAGAAATGCTGTTTTAATAAATATGATCGCATCAGGCAGTAGTTTTGCTGGAGCTCAAATAGAAGGGGCAGATTTTTCTTTTGCTATTCTTGACAGCGAAGATCAAAGAAATCTTTGTGAAATTGCTGATGGTATCAATCCAACAACAGGGGTTTCAACAAGAGAAAGCCTTGAGTGTAGCTAGCGATAAGAATTATAAATAAACTTTCTTTCCTTTATTTAATTTGTAAATCCTTTGTTTATCGTCTTGAAATATCATTTCACCATTTAACTTAGATTTCTTAAATTTTGAAAGTCTTGCTCTATGTATATTGGATTTTCTGTTTATATTATCTTCATTATCGTAAATTCCAATGTAAATATTTATATTAGGATTTGAAAAGGTTTTTTCTTCCTCTCTTAAAAAAATTCTTTCTATATTTGATTGGGTGCTCTGCAGTTTATTTTTAAATTTGTCTAATTTTAAGTTCTTTCGTTTTTTAGAATTAATTTTCTTATAGAACAAAAAGATAATTCCAAAAATTAAAATAACTAAAAATTTATTCATTACCTATTTGATTTTTATTTTTATATCAACTCCTAAATTACTTTTAGTAGTTAATATTTCTTTTTTTAAGATTCCATAAGTAAAAATTCTAGATAAAGTTTTCAAAGATTTAAAAACTAAAAGAACAGCAAATAAAAAGAGAATAATAAGGTTTTCTACAAGGATATTTTTATTTTTATTTTCTAATTTACCCATGAAAGTCTTAAATCAAATTATTTTTCAACACTATTTGCATATGGGCCGAAAAATTCACTAGCGTCTCTTCCTTTTACTTTAGCAAGATTTAAGCTTTTATCTATATCCCACTTAGATGCCATTCCATAAAGAATACCAGCAGCAAAAGAATCTCCGCATCCATAAGAATCAACCTTTAATTTTTTGTTTTCAAGAGCCTTATATCTTCCCCCTGGATATATTATGCCTCCCTTCTCTCCTTCTGTTTTAATAGTATATTTTGGTTTTACTGATAATTCAGATAAAGAAAAAACTTCGCCAGGATCGAGATTACTGCCTATTAATCCATCTAAAAGGACATTTGAATTATTGATTGTATTAAGTCCCACCCTTGGAGTTGTACAAAGTATTGAAGCTGATCTAGCCATTTTAAAAATCGTTGAATCAGATGCAGTTATAAAAATTCCATCCATTTTTTTTAAAATGCTCCAGTCTAAGTTGTCTTTAGAATTTGGAGCTAACCTTTCTCCAATAACTGTTATTGCTCTCTCCCCTTTAGAGTCAATCATACTAAAACCTCTTCTAGTAGGTTTATCACGCCACGCCACATGTAACTTTATTCCCATATTTGAAAGAATTTTGAAACATCTTTCTCCATAGTCTTCATTACCTAAAGAAGTAAAAAAATGAATTTGGTTTTCTGTTAATTCAGAAAGTGTTTTGGCGATAATAGATCCTCCACCAGCTGGAAATTCAAGGGATTTTTCAGAATGAGAAATAACTCCAGGTGTTGGTAATTGATCGACCCTTAAAAAATTTATCCACTCTACGTGACCAACTACAGCAAAATCTAAATTTCCTTTTTTAAATTTATAGTCTCCTAATTTATTATTCTTTTCAACAACCATAAGCTTTTAAATACTATTATTAAAAAAAATATTTTTAAAAAGTGAATTCATTTAACATTTTAAAAGATAATAAACAGATACTATCTTATCTTTACCTTTTTCTAGCTATTTTGGGTGCAGTCCTTCCAATGATGGCAAATTTCGAATTTGCAAGGGAATATGGAAATAGTTTTGATATCAATAACTTCATTTCTTTAGCGAATGCCAACCCTGCTGCCCAGTCAATTTCTAGAGACTTACTAGTAGGTGCAAGTGCTGTTTTTATATGGATAGTAAATGAATCAATAAAATTGAAGATGAAGAACATGTGGGTTGTTTACATTGGGACTTTTCTTATTGCATTTGCATTCTCTGCACCTTTTTTCTTATTTCTAAGAGAAAGAAGAATTATTGAATTAGAAAAGATCAATTAAAATAATCTCCTAAATAGAATTGCAAATACAACAAAGCAAAAACATGAGATAGAAAGCCAGATTATTGAAGCGTAACCAAATAGGTCTAATACTCGTCCCGAAATAAATGGTCCAAAAAAATAACCCATAGCGAAACACTGTGATAATAGAGCAAGCGCAAAACCTTTTTTGTTTGAAGGAGCTATTCTAAAAACAACATCCGTTGAAGTTGGAAGAAATGAAGCAGTCCCTAAACCAACTAATATCAATGAAAAAGAAATCAAATAAAAACTTAGTATATTTAAATAACTAGAAACAAATAATAAAAATGAAGCAAAAGTGAAGTTTATCAAACTAAATTTCAATCCAAATAATCTTCCTTTCTTTGATATCCAAGAACCGACAGGCCATTGTAAAAACAACAACAAAATTAACTGAATAGAAATTATAAGACTAGTAATTTCTTTACTTATTGCATTTCGAAATACACCACCTTTAACAAGATCCAAAGGCAAGGTTACTTGAATCAAAGCTAACGAGGTAGTTATTAATAAAATTGCTAAAATAATGATTGCGGAATTTTTATTCCATTTCAATTGTCCCTTTTTAATTGGATTTACTAATTTACTTTGGAAATTGTCTAGGTTTCTTGCGATAGAGGAATTATTTCTCGAAATTAAAAAAGTAATAACGAACATACAAAATATATCATTTACAAAAATTGATCTGGAGTACAAAAAATTAGTCATAAAACCTCCAAAGAATACCCCTAAAAATATCCCCAACGCTTCCGAACTCCTTACAAGAGCGTAAGCTTTTCTTGAGTCTATGGGATAACAAAAATAAGGAACTCCAAACTCAGCAGCCGGCCAATAAATACCTGCAGCAGCACCAACAAATGATTGTCCAATTATGTATAAAAAGGTTTCTTTTGAAAAAATGAGGAATAAGCTTGCAGCAATACTTAGTATTGATGAAGCAATTAATGGAAATTGTATTTTTCCTTTTTGATTTAGATAAATACCTGTAAAAAATCTCGTTGCAGTGCCTATTATTGCTGATATAGTAAATCCCAAACCAATATCCGTTGCGGATAATCCAATATTATTAAAAATGAGTGATGTTAAATAAATAACACCTCCTGCTCCAAATGCAGCATAAAATCTTATTTTGGTTATTAGCCGCAAAGGATATGGAAATTGCATCCACCAATTTTTGCTAATTTGAAAACTATTTTGACTAATCACAAGTGAAATACATTTTTATAATATTTTTAGGTTTTTGGGGATTATTTTTTAATAATGGTTTAAAGGCGGCTGAAAAGATAAATATAAAGTTTGAAGAGATGAGGATCCCTTTTACTATAGAGCAATTATCAAAATTAGAAAAATATGAAGATGGCTCAACAGAATTAATGGATTGGCTAAAAAATAATGGATTAATAAAAGTTTTTGAATTATCAAAATTTTTAGAATTTCCAGTATTTAAGGAAGAAGGATTAAATAGAGCAGTTTTAAGAAGTTGGATAGGACGTAAAATCCTTACAGAATTAAGCAAGACTATTACAATTCCCAATGACAACAATGGGATAGAAATATACAATACTATAGAAAATTTATTAAATGATAAAAAAGAAGTATCCATCTTAGACATCATAAAGGCATTACCCTCAGAAGAAATTTCTTTGGATATTGATAATTTAATTCTAATAATTTCATCTTGGAAAAATGAATTGGCAATGCAACAAAATCTTATTTCGAAATTAAATAATCTTGAAAAAATAAACGAAGAATCATTTAAAATTTTTGGAAATAGTTCTAACTTAGAATCTACAAAGATAAATAAAAAAATTTATGCTCCACACCGAGTAAAACCTTTTGAAGTTGAATTATGGAAAAATAATAAAACAAACTACGACAGAGACCTGATAATTTTTATGCCTGGACTTGGAGGCGAAATAGACAATTTTAAATGGATAGGAAACGAATTAATTAAAAGGGGTTGGCCAATAGTATTTATAGACCATATAGGAAGTAACTTAAAAGCAATCAATGAAGTACTCGAGAGAGGGGAAGCAATTCCAGGAAGTGCAGACTTTTTCTTGTATAGAATTAAAGATTTAGATGCTGTTTTAAAAGCTCATAAGAATGGGGAATTTGGTTTACCTAATAATTCTTATATCTTAATGGGACATTCACTTGGTGCTTTTATAGCATTTTTATATGAAGGTAATAAACCAAATGATCAACTTAAAGAAAGATGTGATTTAGCATTAAAAGATTTTGCAGTAACAAATTTATCAAAATTACTGCAATGTCAATTAAGCGAAATTTCATTCCCTGAGAAAAATTTTGCCAATAAGGCGAGTGCAATAATAGGATTTAATTCATTTGGTAGTTTAGTATGGCCAAAAGAAAATAGTTCTGGCATCAAATCACCAACTCTTCTAATAGGTGGTACATATGACCTTATTACACCTTTAATGAATGAACAATTTAGTGTCTTTTCTGCTTTAAATAATCCATCAAATAGATTTCTAGTTATTGAAGGAGCAAGTCATTTTTCTCCAATAAGAATTAACAATAGTCATAATGAAAAAAATGACGTCTACAAAATAAGTGAATCTTTTATTGGTTCAGATCCAATATTGGTACAAGATTTATCTGCGAAATTTATAGTCAAATTTTTAGAAAATATTAAGGCCCAAAAAGTCCCTTCAGTAATTAAAAACCAAAGAGATTTGGGACTTGATTTCCATCTTTTAGATCAAGACACTATAAAAGAAGTTTCCAAAAATTAATACTCTATTCGTGGATCTAAATACGCGATTAAAATATCCACAAAGAGATTTAAAGCAACTATTAGCATAGAGGTGAAAATTACAATGCCTTGAACCAAGGTATAGTCTCTCTGAGAAATTGCTTCATGTAATCTTAGTGCAATACCTGGCCATGAAAAAGTAACTTCGAACAATAGAGCGCCTCCCGCTAATGACGCCATTGTCAAGCCAGAAATAGTGACAATTGGCAATAGAGCATTAGGCAATGCATGGTTTAAAAAGATTTTTTTACCCGATATCCCTCTACATATGGCAGCATTTACGTAATCACTTTTTAATGTCTTATCCAAATTCACTCTTAATGAGCGGCTGAATATACCACTCAAAAGAAAGCCAAGTGTTAAAGAAGGAAGTGCGAGATGAAAAAGGCTATCTTTCAAAGCAAAAATATTATTTGATAAAATACTATCTAAAACCAGAAAACCTGTAATTTGAGGTTGTTGCTGAAATATTGGGAATCTACCCCCAATTGGGAAAATATTAAAAAATACAGAAAATAACAATTGCGCTATCATTGCACCCCAAAAAGGAGGTATCGCATATGTAGTAATTCCTAAAATTCTTGAAATATAATCAATCTTTTTCCCTCTATTTCTCAAGCCAATTAATCCCAATGGGAATCCTATTAGTGTGGCACTTATTATTGAAAAGAATCCAAGTTCAATACTTGCAGGCAGCGACTTAAGTATAATATTTAGGACTGGCTCTTGGGTGCTAAGAGATTGACCAAAATCTAAGTGCAATATATTTTTAATATATGAAAAATATTGATTTATTAAAGGTTCATTTAGTCCCAATTTATTTCTTAGAAATTCCCTTGAAACCTCATCAGCCCCAGATCCAAGTATGGCATCGACAGGATCTCCAGGAGCAACTCTCAATAAAATAAATACTAATGAAGAAATTATCCATAACATTATTGGTATTAATGAAATTTTTAGTAAGGAATAATTTATTATTTTATTTAAATTTCTACTCATCAACTAACTTAAGATCACTCATTGAAATTATTCCTGCACCATTAAAAATAGGTTTTGATAATTTATTTTGCGACCAAGCTTTTTGAGAGGATATCCATATAGGAATGTAAGGGATTGAATTTGCTGCTATTTTTTCAATTTCAAAAAGTTTTTCTAATCTTTTAATTCCACTTACTTTTTCACTTTCCAGAAATAAACTTTCTACTTTATTAGATCCCCAAAAACTACCGCTATAAACTGATTCTCCTTTTTTACATATGTCATCAACTATTTCATTACAACTTAAAAGAGGGGTGAGATAGGCTTCTGGATCTGAATATGCTCCAGTCCAGTCGAGAATAACTGCTGTGTAAATTCCTAAACTTAGATTTTTATAAACTGTTGTAGATTCAACCCCATTGAGTTCAATATCAATACAGTCTTGCAAAGAATTTTTGATTTCTTCCTGCCATGTCAGGGCAATAAGCTTGTCAGCTGGTACATTCGATCTATAAGTTAGAGGTATTTTCAGAATATTTCCATTACAGTAGTTCTCTTTTTGCAATAACCTTCTCGCTTCTACATAATCATATTTAGGCCAAAGTTCTTGATTATCTTTTTTTAATATCGGAGGAATAATTGATCTAGATGGCTTCCTTAATCCATAACTTACTTTCTCGCTAATTAATTTTCTATTAAGACTTTTTGCCAAAGCCAGTCTTAAATTAGGATTACTCAAGGGAAAAGAACTTGTTTTAAGGCTTATAAAACTTAATTCAGTGAAAGGGCTATTACCTTCTTTAAACTGTTTATTTTTGCTTAAATCATTGAGACTTTTTCTCTGACTATCATCAATTGAATTTGACAAGAGCACGTCAATTTGTTTACTTTTTAAAGCCCCAAAAAGAGAAGATGAATTTGAATAACCTACAAAATTAATGCCCTTATTTAAGGGTTTTTTACCCCAATAATTCAAATTTGGATCAATTGATTGAACTTCATTAGAAAAACTGGTAAGCACATACTTACCAGTACCAACGAATTTTTCATTTAGAAACTTATCAGAATATTCTTTGTAAAATGTGGGAGATATTGGAGTTAAATTTACTGATGTAAGTAAACCATTTAAAGAACTTGATGGTTTATTTAAATTTATTATGACTGAATATTCACTTGGGGTTTCAATTGATTTAATCTTATTTCCTAAAATATAATTCATTGTTCCAATCCTTTTAAATCTTTCAAAAGTAAATTTTATTGCATTTGAGTTAAATGAAGTTCCATCGTGAAAAAAAACATTTTTTCTTAAATTGATAATTATTTGAAGTCTATCCTTTGAAATAATTGGCATTCCCGAGGCCAATCCAGGTATCAATTCTCCGTTAGAATTCAATTCATATAATGTATCTCCAAGAGAACTGATTAATTGAATTGATTTAAGAGTATTAGCTCTAGCTGGATCTAAAGATTCAATCTTTCCAGAACTTGCTACTATGATTTTCTTCGATATTTTTTTTGAACCACAAGAATTCTGTAAAAAAGAAATTAAAATAATAAAAATTGATAAAAGAACTTTTTTTTTCATATTTCTTAAAGCCTAAATTATTCTGAGTATTGTTTTGAACAAAAAATTTGTAAGGTTATTTGACTTATTTCTAAAGCAAATGTTTTTTTAGAATTAAAAGCAAAAGGCCACTCTCTTACCCAACAAATTTTTTTTCCTATATTTAATCCAGTTACTTGAAAAGTTTTACTACTATTTTTAATCTTTACACAAGCTCCTTTATAGAGGTTTGCATAACAGATTAAATTTTTTTTCTCATTTTTATTATCTAATAGTTTTGAATCAATCATCAAGGTGCTAAAACCAAACACTTATTTCTTCGGTTTAACAAGCTATTAAGAAATTTGCAAACTATTTTTTTAAATACAACTTAATTGACTTGCAATAGTTTTGACTTCATTAAGAGAATTTATTTCATCTTTCGATTTCTCAAAACTTCCATTTTTTACCTCATGAGTTATGACAACAATTTCGGCTTTATCCTCGGTTGCATCAAGTTGAACAATTGATTCGATTGATACATTATTATTTCCAAAAATATCTCCAATCTTTCCAATTACGCCAGGACTATCAAGACAAATAATTCTAAGATAATTTTTCTTAATTATTTCAGAAGATCCTATAATATGACATTTTCTCCAGAAATCAAAAGATAATAATGGATCAGTTGAACTATTCTTCTTTTCTGACGCGGCATGTAAATTTAATATGTCTGATACTACTGATGCAGCAGTTGGACCACTCCCTGCACCTGGACCATAAAACATTATTTCTCCAAGAGGATCAGCCTGTATCAATAATGCATTGTTAACTCCCATAACTGTTGCTAATGGATGAGATTTTGGAATCAAAGAAGGGCCTACCCAAATATTCAAAGCAAGTGAATCATTGCTATTTATTTGTTGCCTTTCAGCAAGAGCCAAAAGTTTTATTTCAAATCCTAATTTATTAGCATATTCAATGTCCTTTAAATTTATTTTACTAATGCCCTCTGAATGTATTTCATCTCTTTTGATTTTTCCTCCAAATGCGAGTTCACTAAGAATAGAAATCTTATCTGCAGCGTCATGCCCCTCAACATCAGCGGTTGGGTCTAATTCTGCATACCCAAGGTTTTGAGCCAATTTTAATGTTTCCTTATAATCAGCTTTTTCATTTGCCATCTTTGAAAGAATAAAATTTGTTGTCCCATTTATTATTCCAACCATTTTTTTTATACTGTTACTTTTTAATGATCTTTTTAATGGTTCAATTATTGGAATCCCTCCACAAACTGCTGCCTCTGATAATATATAAACTCCTTCTTTAGCAGCAGTAATATATATTTCTTCTCCATATCTTGCAATGACTGCTTTATTTGCTGTAACAACAGATTTACCTGATTTTAATGATCTCAGAATAATATCTTTAGCCAAATCAAGCCCTCCCATTACTTCAATAATTACATCTATTGAGGGATCATTAACTAATTCAAATGGATCATCAGTTAATAAATTATTATCTAACTCTATATCCCTTTTTTTACTGAGATTTTTAACTGCTATTTTTGCAATTTCTATTTCTTTAAGAATTGGATGTGAATCAACATCAGAACTTAATATTTTATAAATCCCTTTACCTACAGTTCCAAAACCTACGATGCCAATTTTGCAATTTCTCATTTTTTATTTCTTTTTACTTTGAATTTAATTTTATATTATTAGACCTACAAAAATTCATTTGCTTGAGACTGCATTTTTAATAATATGTTTAAAAAACCATTTGATCGTGAAGGAGTTAAGCTTGCTTTTAAACCAGTATCTTCTATAAATTTCTTATCTATTTCAACAACTTCATTGGGTGTTAACTCATTTAATCCAATAATTAGAAATGCCAACAAACCCTTGGTTATAAGAGCATCAGAATATCCTTCCCAAAATAATTTACCAGATTTGATAGTTGCTTTAACAAAAACTTCTGAAACACATCCCTTAACTTTATTTTCGACAACAAGGATTTTACTATCTGGTTCTTTCAATTTTTTGCCTAACCACAAAATATACTCATATTTTCTTTTTGGATCTTCTGATTTCTTCAATTTTTCGACCAAAGTATATAAGTTGTTGAATTTTTGTTGATTTTCCATTTTTTTGAACCTATTAATAAACCGCTTTAAGATCTTCAATTATACAAATATTTCTTTTTCAGTGATGTAGCCTGATAAGGGAATATCCCACTCAGCTCTAGTTAATGGAATCGCACTTAAACAATTAGAGGTCAACACTCCAATGCATGGAACATTCCTCCAATTTTTATCCATCCTTAATTTATCAAAATAACCACCTCCATAACCTAGTCTTATCAAATTTTTATCCACAGAAAGACATGGGACAAATATCATACTTATCTGCTTATGACTTAATGAAAAAAAGTTATTCGGACTTAGTATTCCCTCAATGTCTTTTGTAAGAGGGTTTTCATCCCATGGGAAAAATAACAAAACTTTTTTATCTTTACATCTTGGTAAAGCCAAAGAAATTTTATCTTTAAGACTTCTTAGATCTATTTCATTTTTTAATGGCCAATATATTGCTACATAACCAATATTTTTATTTTGCTTAACAAATGAATCAACATATAATTTTACATTCTTTACTACATTTTTTCTTTGATCAAGAGAAATCTCCTCTCTAAGTTTTCTAAACGTATCTCTCTCTAATTTCTTCTTTTCAAAGATAATCATGGTCAGTTTTCAGTTAAATCCTTCTTCATTTAGTTTTGTCAGCGCTATGGCCAGTGCATCTGCCGAATCATCAGGTTTTGGAGGTTTTTTAAGTCCTAAGTCATACATAACAGCATCAAGAATTTCTTTCTTTGATGCTTTTCCAGAGCCTGCAATAGTTAACTTTATCTGCGCGGGTGAATATTCACTAACTTGAATTTTTCTAGAAGCCAATACCATCATAATCACGCCTCTTGCCTGGACCACGCTAATAGTAGTACTTGATCTATAAAAAAAAAATTTTTCTACCGCTGCAATATTTGGATTCCAATGATTTATTAGTTCATTAAGATCTTTGTATATCTCAAAAAGTCTATCTTCTTCATTTTTATCTTTACATGTCTCAATAACGCCACAGTCTAACATTATCTTTTTTTCATTTTCTATTTCAATAATTCCATACCCAACTCTAGCTAATCCAGGATCAATCCCAATTATTCTCATTCTGATTAAGCTTCTGCAGATAATTGAAATTTTGAAAGATTTTCTTTTTCATCTAAATCAAATACTTTGCAAAAAGTTTGAATAACTCTCTCACCTGAATCAACTTGTTCTAGAGGATCTTTTCTTAGTCTATGTCTTAAAGAACAAGAAATAACCCTTGCTATATCATCTTCTTGTACTTCAGTCCTGCCCTCAAAGGCTGCAATTGCCCTTGCAGATCGATTTGTAACAATATCTCCACGTAAACCATCAACATCAAGTTCACCGCAGATTGCAGAAATATTCAATCTAAGGTCATCGTCCATTTGAACAGAATTTAATATTTCTTGAGCTTTAATAACCTTTTGTTGAAGCTCATCCTGTTGTTTCTCGACACTTAATGAGAATTCATCTGGATTATCGTCAAAAGAAGTTCTTTGATCTACCACTTTAACTCTTAATTCGGCATCTCTGACCGTTTTGACTTCAACACTCATTCCAAATCTGTCCAATAGCTGGGGTCTTAATTCACCTTCTTCGGGATTACCTGAACCTATGAGAACAAACCTCGCTGGATGTCGAACTGATACTCCCTCCCTTTCAACTGTATTCCATCCCGAAGCAGCTGAATCCAAAAGTACATCAACTAAATGATCATCAAGCAAATTCACTTCATCAACATAAAGTAAACCTCTATTGGCCTTTGCCAATAATCCAGGTTCAAATGCCTTAACCCCTTCACTCAAAGCCTTTTCTATATCAATGGTTCCACAAAGTCTGTCTTCAGTAGCACCCAGAGGTAAATCAACCATAGGTACCTGTTTTTGAATACTTTCTATAGTTTCTCCTTGAACAATCTTTTCCAAAACTTCTTTACTTTGCAAATCCGGATCTATTAGAGAGCTATTATATGGGTCATCCTTGACAACATCTATTGCAGGCAACAAATCAGCTAGTGCTCTAATTGTGGTGGACTTTCCAGTCCCTCTATCACCCATTATCATCACGCCTCCAATCCTTGGATCAATAACATTTAACAACAGAGCTAATTTCATTTCTTCTTGACCAATTACAGCAGTAAACGGAAAAACTCTTCTTTTCTTTCTTGTAGTCACAGTTTTAATTTTTTTTTAATGTACAAATAATCAATAGATGTTACTTCAGAAAATGTTTTTAGTAAATATCCCCATTAATTTTAAGCTATACGGAAACAAACTCTAATTTAATTTATTAGTTACTTGTTCTTTCTTGAGTTATTCAAAAACCAATTTATTTGATGGACAATTCCTCTTAAAACATTTATTTCTTGCATTGAGGTATTCGCCCTAGAAATATATTTCTTGAATTTACCTATTTTTGACCTTGAGGTATGTTTTAGAAGATATCCAACTTTCAAAAGCAATTCCTCTATCTCTACAAATGAATCATGTATTTGTTTTGAAGATGCAAGATTAAAAATTTCTAATTCATTATTAGGATTTTTTTTAGGTGATTTATTTAATTCATACAGAACTATTGAAACCGCATGAGAAAGATTTAAAGATGGATTATTCTGAGAAGTAGGAATAAAAAAAGTCTTATTCGCCAAAAGTAATTCTTTATTTGTTAAACCTCTATCTTCTCTGCCAAATATAATTGCTAAATTACTTATAGTTTTGAAAGATAAAATCCAGTTAAATACGTCTTCGGAAGATTCAAAAAAGGAATTTTTACTTGCTTCAACTCTTCCACAAGATGCAAGTACTAGGTCACAATCAAATATTGCTTTTTCGAGGGTATCAAAAATCTTACAATTATTAAGATACTTTTGACCTTTAAGAGCCATTTTTTTTGCTTCTAAAGAGTAAATATTGCATTTTGGTGAAACAATTCTCAATTCTTCAACCTCAAAGTTAGAGCATAATCTTGCAACGCTCCCAACATTTAAAGGACCATTTGGTTCAACTAAAATAACCTTTAAATTGGAAAAATTTTTCTCCAAAATTATTCTAGGCTATGTAGATATTTTAGTAAGTTGGACATATTTGAAGGATCAATTTCAAAACTGGGCATAGGTGGGGTAAGGCCGCCAGTAACTTGCTTTATAATCTCCTTATCATTTAACCGATTAGTTATTGAGTGTAAGTCTGGACCTACTAATCCTCTTGCTGTAATTCCATGACATCCTACACAATTTGTCTTGAAAAGAGCATCTCCAGCCTGAACAGATCCCTTAGAGTTAAGCGTTTCCATAATATATTTGTTGTTTTCATGATTAATAAAAAAATATATCGAAAAAAATATCAACAAAATTGTAACCCCGATAAAAAACTTTATTAAGAATTCTCTTTTAAGGTCTCTTTCTGCTGCAGATGATGAAGATGTTGACACAAAAAATAATCTCTATGTAACAATTGTGAATGATGAATACAAAAAAGGCAAAAAAATGATCGAGCCGCTTCTTTGTGGAATTGTTTTAGGGTTGGTTCCAATCACTCTTCTTGGTTTATTTGTGAGTGCATGGAATCAATATAGAAGAGGTTCAGGGATGTTAGACCTTGATTAAAAATGTTAATCTTGACTGTCCATAATCTCTAACATCTTTAGTCTCCCATAAATTACTTTTTTTAATAAATAGATTTGGAGAATGTTCACATATAACTATCGAGTCTTTCTTTAAAAAGTTACATTCAAATATTTGATTTAAAACTAATTCATGGAAGTTGACATCATATGGAGGATCAAGATAAACAAAATCAAATTTTAATTTATCTAAATTAATATGTTTTGATGATAAATTTCTTTCATAATCTGGTTTTGTCCATCTCAAAACATCATTACAAATAACATGAATATCATTTTTTCTTTTATTTATATCCTGCAGCGAATTAAGATTTTTTAAACAGATTTTTGAATTGTTTTTATTTTTTTCAATTGCAACAATTTTTCTTGCCCCATGATTATATGCCTCACAAGATATTGCTCCTGTTCCACTAAATAAATCTAGCCAGTTGCTATTTTCAACTCTATTTTTCAATATATTGAATATTGCCTCCCTAACTCTTAATGTTGTAGGTCTCGTATAAATATTTTTTGGGCTTTGGAGTCTTTTCCCACCTATTAATCTTAAGTTTGCTTTCATTCTTCAATATCAGTTATTGAATCTTACTAAGCCATCTTCTCAAAAGTTTTTCTCCAGTTTTACCAGATTTCTCGGGATGAAATTGACATGCCACTAAATTTTCATTCTCAATCATGGCTGTTAATTTTTCAGAACCATAATTAACCTGAGCTGAAATAATATTAAAATCATTTGGAATCGCATGATAAGAATGAACAAAATATACCCAATTATTTAATTCCCCTAGCTCCAATAATGTATTTGGTTTTGTAGGTAAAAGTTGGCACCAACCCATATGAGGGATTCGTTGGTTATTTACATGAGGAATTTTTTGTATTTTTCCTTTCAAAATACCTAGTCCTTGAACTTTTCCTTCATCACTCGATTCAAAAAGGAGTTGAAGACCTAAACAAATACCTAAAAAAGACTTTCCACTATTAATCCAATCTTTCAAATCATTTATCAAATTAGTATTTATTAGGTTGTTCATTGCAGGATCAAAAGCTCCAACGCCAGGAAGAATTATTGCCTTGCAAGACTTTGATTCATTAATATTTTTAATTAAAATTATTTCTTCTCCAAGACTTTCTAGAGATTTTGTTACGGAATGAATGTTACCCATCCCGTAGTCTATAAGTCCTATTTTATGCAAAGCTTCTTATTTTATAAATGCTTAGTTAAAGTGCTTGAGAGAGTTGCTTTAGGTACTGCTCCAACCACTGTATCTACCTTTTGACCTCCTTTAAAGATCATTAATGTTGGAATGCTTCTAATTCCATATTGACTAGCGACATTTGGATTTTCATCAGTATTTAGTTTAAAAACTTTAATTTTTCCTTCAAAGTCTTTTGAGATTTCTTCTACAACTGGTGCAACCATCCTACATGGACCGCACCATGGCGCCCAGAAATCAACCAATACTGGAAGATCACTTTGAAGTACATCTTTGTCAAATGAAGAATCAGTAACGGCTGGAGCTGATGACATAATTTAAGTATTCCTTTTAGAAAATTTAGCAGGCAATTCTTTTAAGTGATGATTTCATTACAGATAAAATAATATAAGTAACAAAATATCTAAAAAAGCCCGATTAAACGGGCGATTTAGTGTGTGAGGAGCATGGGGTTTCCCCCATTATTTAATAATAACTCCAAATGTGAAATTTGTTTAATTTAATACTTAATTCTCTAAGGTTATGTATTTTTTATGAAATAAACTATTTACCCATCCCAAGTTGCTGAGCTTTTTGATAAACCTTACCTTCTGTCAGAAGAGATGGTGCGATAACTATTTCAACATTTTGCATTTCTTTGATATTTTTAGCTCCAAGAGTACTCATCGATGTTTTAATAGCTCCTAATAAGTTATGTGTGCCATCATCAAGCAAGGCAGGGCCTTTGATTATTCTCTCTAAAGACCCTGTAGAGCCAACTTCAATCCTTGTACCTCTTGGTAATAAAGGACTTGGAGTGGCCATCCCCCAGTGAAATCCCTTACCTGGCGCATTTGATGATTTAGCTATTGGTGAGCCAATCATCACAGCATCCGCACCACAAGCTAGGCATTTACAAATATCTCCACCTGTCACAATACCCCCATCTCCAATAATAGGGATATATCGACCACTTTCCTTAAAATAATCATCTCTTGCCGAACTACAATCAGCAATTGCGGTTGCTTGAGGGATTCCAATTCCTAATACACCTCTCGAAGTACATGCCGCTCCTGGACCAATACCAACCATTAATCCTGCAACTCCAGCATTCATTAAAAGTTTAGCAACTTCGTAAGTAACACAATTACCTGCAATTACTGGAACTTTCATAGATTGACAGAGATCTTTAATATTTAAGGTTTCTTTACCTTCCATGCCAAGATGCTCAGTTGAGACAACGGTTCCTTGAAGAAAAAATAAATCTATATTGGAATTATTAAGTGTTTCTTGAAATTTTATTGCCGCTTGAGGAGTTCCACTAAACGCAGCAATGCCCTCTCTTTCTTTGACCTCATCTATTCTCTTTAAAATCAATTCCTCCTTTACAGGTTCACTGTATATTTTCTGCATTAATGGAACAAACTCATTTTTTCCAACGGATGCTATTTGATTTAATATTTCATCGGGGTTTTCATATCTTGTTTGTATTCCCTCCATATTAATAACCCCAAGCGCGCCTAATTTAGTGAGTTCTGCGGCCGTATTAACATCAACAACACTATCCATAGCACTGGCAATAATTGGAACTTCTCTCTTTAAATTACCTATCATCCAAGAAGGATCAGTCAAATCATAATCAAGTGTTCTTTTGCCAGGGACTAAAGCTATTTCGTCAATGCCATAAGCTCTTCTGACTTTTTTATTTAATCCAAATTCAATATTCACGGAAATTTTCATTTATTCTGATTAAATTAACAACTAAAGGGGCAATAAGCCAAGATTTATTCAAAAACAAAAGGTTTTTTTTTTATTTGTGTGTAAATGTGAGTATTTAGAAATTAAATATAACTTTTTTTTTATTCATTATGACATTCAGCCATTATTATTAAAGAAAGGTATTTTGTATGTCTGATATTGTAGATTCCGGTAATTCTGGATTAAGCGAAGATAATGATCGAATTATTCAGACCGATTTAAGAAACGAGATGTCTCGCTCATATCTAGAATATGCAATGAGCGTTATAGTTGGACGTGCACTTCCAGATGCAAGGGATGGGTTAAAGCCTGTTCATAGAAGAATTCTTTATGCAATGTATGAACTTGGTTTGACAAGTGGTAGACCTTATAGAAAATGTGCAAGGGTTGTTGGAGAAGTTCTCGGTAAATACCACCCCCATGGTGATACTGCTGTTTATGATGCTTTGGTGAGGATGGCTCAGGATTTTTCAATGAGAATGCCACTTATAGATGGTCATGGAAATTTTGGATCTGTAGATAACGACCCCCCCGCAGCAATGAGATATACAGAATCTCGTCTACAGTCTCTTACAGATGAAAGTTTATTAGAGGATATTGAATCTGAAACTGTAGATTTCTCTGATAACTTTGATGGTTCTCAACAAGAACCAACTGTTTTACCTGCAAGAATCCCTCAACTTCTATTAAATGGATCATCTGGAATAGCGGTTGGAATGGCAACAAATATTCCGCCACATAACTTAGGAGAATTAATTAATGGTCTTAAATTAATTATTAAAAACCCTTCTATTGAAGATAGAGAACTTTTTGAAGTAATTAAGGGCCCAGATTTTCCAACCGGTGGACAAATTTTAGGCAGAGATGGCATAAGAGAAACTTTCAAAACCGGAAGAGGTTCAATAACTATGAGAGGTGTTGCAAATATTGAGCAAATAAAATCTGCTGGCAGAGCAGAAAAAGATGCAGTTATTATTACGGAACTACCATTTCAAACTAACAAAGCTGGTTTGATTGAGAGAATTGCAGATATGGTTAATGAAAAAAAATTAGAAGGTATTTCTGATATTAGAGATGAGAGTGATCGTGATGGGATGAGAATTGTTATCGAGTTAAAAAGGGATGCATATCCACAAGTGGTTTTAAATAATTTATTTAAGTTAACCCCTCTTCAAAATAATTTTAGTGCAAATATTCTAGCCCTTGTAAAAGGAGAGCCCACAACTCTTTCACTTAGGAAAATGTTAGATGTATTTCTAGATTTTAGGGTAGAAACAATAAAGCGAAGAACAGCATTTTTATTAAAAAAGGCAGAAGAAAGGGATCATATTGTAAAGGGTCTTTTATTAGCCTTAAATGCTATGGATGAGATTATCAATCTAATAAGATCCGCGAAAGATTCAATTTCTGCTAGAGAAAAATTACAAACCGATCATGAATTATCTTCCACTCAGGCAGATGCAATTTTACAAATGCAGTTAAGAAGATTAACTGCTCTTGAAGCTGATAAAATTAAAGCAGAACATGATGAGTTAACACAAAAAATCGACAAATATCAACAAATTCTAAATAGTAAAGAAAGAATTTTTGAAATTATACTTGAAGAACTTATTAAAATCGATGAAAGATTCTCTTCCCCTAGAAAAACAGAAATATTAGATTTAGGCGGCGGATTAGATGATATTGATCTCATAGCTAATGATAGATCTGTAGTCCTATTAACTGAAGCAGGTTATCTAAAAAGGATGCCTGTTAATGATTTTGAATCTACCAGTCGTGGTTCAAGGGGTAAAGCTGGCACAAAAACCAAAGAAGATGATGACGTGAAATTATTTATTAGCTGTAATGATCATGATACTCTTCTGCTTTTTAGTGATAGAGGGGTAGCTTATGCCCTCCCTGCTTATAGGGTTCCTATGAGTAGTAGAACAGCAAAAGGTACGCCATCAGTTCAACTTCTCCCAATCCCAAGAGAAGAAAAAATAACTTCACTGGTTGCTGTGGATTCTTTTGTTGACGATCATTATTTATTAATGCTGACAAAGGCTGGCTTTATAAAAAGAACTGCGCTTTCTGCTTTCTCAAAAATTCGCTCAAATGGGTTAATAGCTATTAATCTTGAAGATGGAGATGCCTTAACCTGGGTCAGATTATCAAAAGAAGGTGATAGTGTTTTAATTGGATCTAAGACAGGAATGGCAATCCATTTTAGACTAGATATCAATGAATTAAGACCACTTGGTAGAACAGCAAGAGGGGTTAAGTCAATGAACTTAAGAGAAGGAGACAATCTAGTTTCCATGGATGTTTTAACATCCAATTTGGTTGATCAGTTGGCTAAGATTGAGGAACTAACAGTAGAAGTTAATGAGAATGTTGAGGAAAGCTCTTCAGATGGTCCATGGGTATTAATAGCAAGTGCATTTGGACTAGGAAAGAGAGTACCGGTAACTCAGTTTAGATTACAAAAGAGAGCTGGCATGGGTTTGAGAGCAATAAAATTTAGAATTAAAGATGATGAGCTAGTTTGTTTGAAGGTTCTTGGCGAAGGAGAAGAATTACTTCTTGTAACCGAAAAAGGCGTAATAGTAAGGACAAAAGCAGATAAAATTTCTCAGCAATCAAGAGCTGCTACAGGAGTTAAACTACAACGATTAGATGAGGGTGACCATTTATCAGAAGTGGTATTGGTACCACATCAACAAATAGAGGAGACAGACCAACTTAGCTCAGGCGAAGAAAATTAACAGTAGTATGTTTAGTTAAATTAAATGGAAATACTTGATATTTTAATTTTAGGTTCCGGTCCTGCAGCATTATGTTTAGCGTCAGAATTAGCAAAGCAGGATCTAAATATTAAGGGAATATCAACTAAATCTCCTAATGAAAAATGGGAAAATACATATGGTATATGGGCATCTGAATTAGAGGAATTAGGACTAGAATCTTTGTTATCGCACCGATGGTGTAAAACAGTTAGTTTTTTTGGGAGTGGGGAAGATAAAAAAGGAGATACTCCCACAAAACTCAACTACGATTACGGTTTGATAAACCAAGAAGCCTTTCAAAATGAACTTTTAAAAAAATGTAAAGGTATTGAATGGTTGAATGAAACAGCAAAAGATATTAAAGAAAATAATAAACTTTCTGAGGTAATTTGTTTTTCAGGTCTAAAAATAAAGGCAAGGTTAATTATTGACGCAAGCGGTCATAAAAGTAATTTTGTTAAAAGACCAGTTCAAAATGAAATTGCTCAACAGGCTGCTTACGGAATTGTGGGTAAATTCACATCGCCGCCTGTTAATAAAGAACAGTTTGTTTTAATGGATTTTCGTCCAAATCATTTAAACAATGAAGAAAGGTTATCATCTCCTTCCTTTCTCTATGCAATGGATCTTGGGAATGAAACTTTTTTTGTTGAAGAAACATCATTAGCCAGTTATCCTGCATTATCGCAAGAAAATCTCAAAAAAAGACTCTTTAAAAGACTGGATAGTAAGGGTATTAAGGTGAGTGAAATTTTTCATGAAGAGAATTGCCTTTTCCCAATGAATTTACCCCTCCCATTTAAAAAACAATTTGTTCTTGGTTTTGGAGGGGCCGCAAGTATGGTTCATCCTGCATCAGGATATATGATCGGATCTTTATTAAGGAGGGCTCCACTACTTGCTGAAAAATTAGCGATCTTTTTAAAAGAACCTCATCTAAGTTCTCTAGAACTAGCTACAAAAGGTTGGGATGTCCTTTGGCCTTACGAGCTTACACAGCGGCACAAACTTTACCAATATGGTCTAAGAAGATTAATGAGTTTTGACGAAAGTAGATTAAGAAGCTTTTTCTCAAATTTCTTTAGATTATCAACCAATGAATGGGTTGGTTTTCTTACTAATACACTTCCACTTCCAAAACTAATCTTTGTAATGAGTAAGATGTTCATAAATTCACCCCTAAAGGTAAAACTAGGAATGCTTAAGTTAAATTAGTATTTTTTTTTCGCCAATCATCGATATTTATATCGGGAAAAACTTTATCTTCTTCCTCAAAATCTTCAAGAAGTTTTAAATCTATGATGGAATGATTTTTGATCATTTCTACCAATTTCCAGAACCTGAACAAATGTCTTTCAATCCTCTCTTTTGCAAGCTCAGTTGTGGTTCCAGCTCTTAGAATAAAACTCCAATCAGAGGATTCACTGAGAAGTAGTTCTCTTGCTGCTTGATTGAAGATTCTTAGAGATATCTCATTATTAAGATTTTCAAAGCATAAATCAACAAAAGTTGAGCCTGCTTTTGTAATTTCAGGGACGATCCATGCATTTGCATCATTAATCCAATAATTATGGTAACCACCTTGTCCCCAGCTTGATGGCGATGGATCACAGATCTGAAGACTTGGCTTTTGCATTAAGAATTCCTTTAAATTGGTAAGCTTGATTGAATATTTACAAGAGTTCTTTAAAAGATTTTCTATAAAGAAAGGTCCCTCATACCACCAATGTCCGAATAACTCTGCGTCAAATGGAGCTACCAATAAAGGCTGAAAGGATGAGGATAAAGTTAATTTTTCTAATTGTTTGGATCTCGCCAGAAGATAAGAATCAGCATGTTCTGCAGCTTTCTTCTTGGCTTCGTTTTCTAAGTAAAACTTCTTTTTATCTAATGGCACATTTTCATCTGTAATCTTATGAAACTTTAGACCCAAAGGTCTTTTTGTTGAAATACCTTTATTTTGGAGCTTAGAGATAGGTAATTCCCACCCTAAATCCTTATGAAATTCCCGATAGACTTTATCACCCGGGAATCCATCCTTAGCAGACCAAACAGGCAATGTTGACTCACTATCTCTTCCAAAGAATGCAACTCCTTTTTTAGAACATATTGGGGCGTACACACCAAACCTTGGACGTGGAGTGGAATTTAGAATCCCATGACCGTCTAAAATTGTATATCTAATTCCAGAATTAAATAGTACTTCATCTAAATTTTCATAATATGCGCATTCAGGTAACCAAATACCCAAAGGATTTGTTCCAAAAATGTTTTCGTGGCTCCTAATAGCTGTATTAATTTGGCCTATAACAGTTTCAGGATTCTCCCTTAAAATTGGCAAATATCCGTGAGTAGCAGCACAAGTAAGAATATCCAAATTTCCAGAGTTATTTAAAACTTTAAACTTCTCAATTAAATTTCCAGAACAATTTTTCCAATATAAGAATTTATCATGAAGATTTTTCATTAAAAATATAGAGGCATTTTTTTCTTCTAGTGGCAGTTCTTTTAAAAAATCCTTCCTTGTTTCAATCCACCTTGGGAAAGTTTCTTGTATTTGTTTATTATTTAGAAGTGATAATAATGTTGGGGACAAACTAATAGTAAGCTTTGTATTCTCAGGATTTTCATTTTTGGAGGATTCTATTGATTGAAGTAGTGGTATATAACATTCCAATATCGCCTGAAATAACCAATCCTCTTCTAAAGAGTTTTTTTCATTTTTTCTAACATAAGGGAGATGAGCATGTAAAACTATCGCTAACTGACCTAAAACATTTTTTTTGGGGTAATGCCCATTCATACTTTTTATAAGTTACGCCTTTAATTCTATAAAAAATCAAAATTAACCTTTTATAAAAAGCAAGCTTTAATGTTAAAGAATACTTTAATAATTAATGTATTTCATTTTTTTTTCAGAATTTTAACCAATATTGTTAAGTTAAAAACTGGTAGAAATTTATTATTGAACAAACTCTAGTCAATTTTTTTTAATTAGCTTAATATAGGCTTAGGTTATTTCTTCTGATGTCAAAAGATCCTGGAAGAGTTTTGATATTTGATACAACTCTTCGAGATGGAGAGCAATCTCCTGGTGCCAGTTTAAATCTTGAAGAAAAACTTGCCATCGCACATCAATTAGCAAGATTAGGAGTAGATGTAATTGAGGCAGGATTCCCTTTTGCAAGTCCAGGAGATTTTAAAGCTGTTAATAAAATTGCCAATGCCGTAGGAAAAGAAAATGGTCCCATAATATGCGGTTTGGCTAGAGCTTCTAAAGGAGATATAAAAGCATGTTACGAAGCAGTAAGTCCAGCTCCCAAGAAAAGAATACATACTTTTATTGCTACCAGTGATATTCATCTTAAACATAAACTTAAAAAATCCAGAAAAGATGTTCTTCAAATAGTCCCAGAAATGGTTAATTATGCAAAATCATTGGTAGACGATATTGAGTTTTCTTGTGAAGATGCCTCAAGAAGTGATCCTGATTTTTTATACGAAGTGATTCAACTTGCAATAAATGCAGGAGCGACAACAATAAATATCCCTGATACTGTTGGATTTACAACTCCTAGTGAATTTGGCAAATTAATTTCGGATATAAATAAAAATGTTCCAAATATTGATGATGTAGTTATATCGGTTCATGGTCATAATGATTTGGGTTTGGCTGTAGCTAATTTTCTAGAGGCCGTAAAAAATGGAGCAAGACAATTAGAATGTACAATTAATGGAATTGGTGAAAGAGCTGGAAATGCCTCTCTAGAAGAATTAGTAATGGCAATGCATGTTAGAAAAAGTTTTTTTAATAGTTTTTTTAAAAGAAATCCAGATTCACCAACGCCCCTTACAGCTATAAGAACTGAAGAAATAACAAAAACCTCGAGGCTTGTTTCCAACCTAACTGGAATGACTGTACAACCTAATAAAGCAATTGTGGGAGCTAATGCTTTTGCACATGAGTCAGGCATTCATCAGGATGGGGTTTTAAAAAATAGACTAACTTACGAAATTATCGATGCAAAAACTGTTGGTTTAAGTGATAACAAAATATCTTTAGGGAAACTAAGTGGAAGAAGTGCAGTAAGAGCAAGATTAGAAGAGATGGGATATGACTTGAGCCGAGAAGATTTAAATGATGCTTTTGCTCGTTTTAAGGATTTAGCTGACAGGAAAAGAGAAATTACTGATAGAGACTTAGAAGCAATTGTTAGTGAACAAGTACAACTCCCCGAAGCAAAATTTCAATTAAGTCTTGTACAAGTAAGTTGTGGTACCGCATCTAAACCTACTGCCACTATTTCGCTTCTAAACACAGAAGATAATACTGAGGATACTGCTGTATCAATAGGAACTGGGCCCGTTGATGCTGTATGCGAGGCTTTAAATAAATTAGCTAAAGTTCCTAATGAATTAATTGAATTTTCTGTTAAATCGGTAACCGAAGGAATTGATGCTTTGGGCGAAGTGACAATAAGGATAAGAAGGGAAAATAAAATATATTCTGGTCATTCCGCCGATACGGACGTTGTAGTTGCGGCAGCAAATGCCTACGTCAATGCTCTAAATAGACTTGTCTTTTCTGAGAAAAAAAATTCAATTCACCCACAATTTGATAATTTAGAAAATCCCAATAAATTTCTATCAAATCACCCAAATTAAATTTTTTCTTAGGAATATTAAGTATAATTCAAAAAAGTCTCTTAATATTGTAGATTAATTTAATAATTAAAGCAGTAAATAATGAGAGAAAGGTTAATAGGATATTGGGCACTTTCATGGGTTGGGTTAATCAGCAATATAATTGCTCTTCCTATAATCGCAATAATAATAAGCTATGGGCCTCCACTAAAAGTTGCAAATATAACTCTTGCAATAAGTCTTGGTTGGCCTGCTGCAATCGTTGGAATAGTTTCTTCAGCAGCTCTTTTAGCAGAAAGAAAATGGGGAGTAACTTTGACTCTAGTATCTCTATCAATGGTAATTTCTGGGACAGGCCCTTATTCAGTGGTAAGACTAATAACACTTAAAGACATTTTTGGAATTGGCGGGTTTACTCTTTTAACAACATTATTAAGTACTTTAGCTCTTCTGTATTGGTGTAATCCAAAACATCGAAGAAGTATTAGGTTATAAAATTTGAAATTAAGAAAAAGTATTATTCTTGCTAGTTGGGTATTGAATTCTTCTATGTCTAATCCTTTTCCATACATTCAAGAAGGCCCTTTTTATTAGATAAATTTCTCCTTTCGATAAATTACTATCATCTAATTGCCCATCTTTTTGACGTGAATAAATAATATCAGATATTGTTCCCAAAGCTTCTTTATCAGATGCACTAATATTCATTGCTCTTAGTGCTGCTTCACATCCATCTGCAAGCATTAGAATAGCTGTTTCTTTTGACTGAGGGATAGGGCCTTTGTATCTAAAGTAATTTTCATTAATCTCGAGATTTTTTTCTTTAGCTTTTTGAAAAAAATATCCCATTTTTAGGGTACCTTGATGTTCAGGGATAAAATTGGCTATCAGTTTAGGTAGTCTATTTTTTCTTGCAAATTTCAATCCTTCATCAACATGTGCTTGTAATACTTCTGCACTTTTAATAGGATTATCTATTTCGTCATGAGGATTTTTTGAACCATCCTGATTTTCGATAAACCAATTAGGTGCATGTAATTTACCAACATCATGATATAAAGCTCCAGTTTTAATTAGGTCAATATCTCCACCAATCATTCTTGTAGCTTCCTCTGCTAAACCACAGATAAGTAAAGTATGTTCAAAAGTACCAGGAGCTTCAAGAGACAATCTTCTTATAAGAGGTTTCTCCTTATCAGCCAGTTCGAGTAATCTTGCTTTAGTTAATAATCCAAATATCGATTCAAAAATAGGAATAAATAATATAGTAAACAGCATTACTATTGCCAATAATAAGGAATCAGAGAATATATCCCCCTTAGACAAAACAAAATCTTGCTTATTAATAAGAGATATTTTATCTTTTCCTATCAATATCCATTGACTCAGGAACGATCCTATAGGAACAAAAATCGATAGTTGAAGTAACTGAGCTCTACTTCTTATTCTTCCTCCTAGTAGAGATACTATTGAAGCGCAAACTAATAAAATAAAAAATAAATTATTGTTTATAACAACTGC
Source organism: Prochlorococcus sp. AG-347-J20 (assembly GCA_003281485.1). Classification (GTDB taxonomy): domain Bacteria; phylum Cyanobacteriota; class Cyanobacteriia; order PCC-6307; family Cyanobiaceae; genus Prochlorococcus_A. Next base: position 51,244 of record QCBW01000006.1, read on the forward strand.
TGGGTCTGGCCAACTAAGGCTTGCTATTGATACCCAAGCTAAAGCAGTTATGCTTCCCATTCCTTGAGATATTATTAACGCCGGTGGAATTATCATAGATAAAGGACTTATGGTTGAAGATAAGAATAATTTCGTAGCTTGTACTGCCAAGAGAAGAGAAATGATCAAAATGATCTGTCTTGAAGAAATTGTGGGATTCTCTTTTTTTGAAACTAATATCAAAATTCCGGAACTAATAAGTATTTCAGTAAAAGTAAAAAGCCAAGAAAAAATATTTGTGATATTTAAAGGCGAGATTAGAAGAAGTTTATAAGAAGAAATTATTGAAATTAAAATGCATACTAAAAAAATTATTAGATTATCTATTCTGGAAATTTTAATTGGTTGTTTTACCGGAAATTGACTTTTCCTCCATAGATAAAACAATTTTTTTAGGTTAGTTGTGATGTTTTGCACAGAATATAAATAAATCTAATTGAATAATTTAAAATTATAGGCATGCTAGGGGTAAATAGGAGATGTTTTTCTAAATGTCATTAAAATTAGATGGTAAAAAATTTTCTCTTGAAATTGAAGAAAGATTAAATACTTTTATCTCTAGTAATAAAAAAATTGCAAAAAGAGCTCCCGGTTTAGCTGTAATAAGAATAGGTGAAGACCCTGCGAGTGGTGTTTATGTTAAAAACAAAGAGAAAGCATGTTCAAGGGTTGGAATAAAAAGCTTTATCTTTCATCTTAGAGACAGTGTAGAGCAAAAAGAAGTTGAACAATTAATAATCAAACTTAATTCTGATAATCAAATTGATGGTATGTTGCTACAACTTCCCATCCCAAAGAAGTTTGATGAGCAAAAACTGATAAGCCAAATTAATCCAAGCAAAGATGTAGATGGATTAAATGAGATAAACATCGGCAAATTAGTTAAAAATGAGCCTGCGATGAGATCATGTACACCAGCAGGAATTATTAATTTATTAAAATCCCAAAAAATTACAATTGAAGGAAAGAAGATTGTTGTTATTGGTAGAAGTTTGCTTGTTGGGAAACCCCTATCGCTTATGTTGTTGAATCTAAACGGCACGGTAACGATGACTCACTCAAAAACATTAAATTTGAATAAAGTATGTAGAGAAGCAGACATACTAATTGCTGCGGCAGGAAAACCCAATCTTGTAGATTCGAGCTTTGTAAAAGAAGGAGCAGTAGTTGTTGATGTTGGAATACATAGATTAAAAAGATCCGATAAAAATCAACCCAGATTATGCGGCGATGTATTATTAGAAGATGTCATTTCTAAAGTATTTGCTTACACACCTGTACCTGGAGGTGTTGGACCAATGACAGTAACAATGTTACTTGTAAATACTATTTTTAGCTGGCAAAAACAATTTGGTTTATCATCAACTCTAAATGACCTTTTGCCATAAACACCAAGATGAAAAATTTTTTACTAAAGGCATAAAATGACTGAAGTTATAAATAGTATTTCTGATTTTGAAAAATATCTTAAGAACACAAAAAAGATTGTAGAGGATGCACTTGATTTTTCCTTGGGCCCTGAGAATCCAGAAATTTTAAGAGAATCAATGAGATACTCACTTTTAGCTGGAGGGAAGAGAATACGTCCTATTTTATGCTTAGCATCTTGCTCACTAGCAGGTGGAGAACCCTCTCTTGCTGTTCCTACTGCAGTAGCGATAGAAATGATCCATACAATGTCCTTGATTCATGATGATTTGCCTGCTATGGATAATGATGACTTGAGAAGGGGGAGACCAACAAACCATAAGGTATATGGAGATGCAATAGCTATTCTCGCAGGCGATGCTTTATTAACTAGGGCCTTCGAAATGGTTTCGTTAAGAAGCCCTGGAGTCGATCCAACTAGATTACTAAATGTTATCGGCGAATTATCCCTAGTTGCTGGAGCACCAGGGCTAGTCGGGGGGCAAGTTGTTGATTTGGAATGCGAAGGCAAAGAAGTAAATCTTGAAACTCTCGAATATATTCATCTTCATAAGACTGGGGCTTTATTGAAGGCTTGCGTAAGAACAGGCGCAATGATCGCAGGGGCTAACGAAACGCTATTACAGGCTCTAACAACATATGCAGAGGGAATTGGTTTAGCCTTCCAAATAATAGATGATATTCTTGATTTAACTTCCAGCAGTGAAAAGCTTGGCAAAACTGCCGGAAAAGATCTCTTAGCTGACAAAACTACTTACCCTAAATTACTTGGTATGGAGGAGTCAAAGAAAAGAGCATTTGATTTAGTTGAAAAAGCAAAAAAAGCTATTGAACCTTGGGGAGCAGATGCGAAGTATTTAATATCATTAGCTGACTTTATTACAAATAGAGACCGATAAATAATTTTAATTCATGTCTGAGTTTTTCATCTTTTTTAATAATTCAGTTCTTTTCTGGAGCTTATTATCCTGTTTATTAGCTCAATCATTGAAAATTGTGTTCAATTTCTTTTCAACTGGAGAGATAAGATTTGGAATAATGTTTGAGACTGGTGGAATGCCTTCAAGTCATTCGGCCTTAATAACTGGTGCAACTTCAGGTATAGGTTATGAAATTGGATTTGATAGCTCAATTTTTGCATTATCAGTTGCCCTGGCACTAATAGTTATGTATGACGCTAGTGGTGTTAGAAAATCAGCAGGAATACAAGCTGCAGAAATTAATAAACTATCAAAAAAAATAGATTCTCAATCTCAATTACTTTTAAAAGAAACTCTTGGGCATACAAAAGTTGAGGTCTTGGTTGGAAGTCTTTTGGGACCATTAATCACTTTGCCTGGGATATTTTTTTTAGGTTCTCCTATCAAAATATTTAATTTGATAATAAATTAAGAATCCTTTGAAAAACTAATTTGGGTAGCATCTATAAAGTTTTTTGCGACTTCTGGAGAACTTGGCAAATGTAAGTGAATCCAACTTGCATGTAATTTTTCATCAAAAAAGCCTTCATTTTTGTATTCAGTTTTCCAAGATTTAATTTTCCATGGGGAAGAAAGTTTATTGTGATGTTCAGCTTTTCTTAAATCAAGTTCAGATAAATTATTTTCAATTGCCCAATAATGAAATTCATGTCCTCTAATTAATTGATTTTGTTTAATGATCGGAGTATCTTTTAAGCCTTCAATGTATCTGTAGCCTACTGTAAGTTTACTTTTTTTTGAGCTAAAAGGGAGGATTCCACTCATTTTATGATTATTACCATTTTCATCTTTTATAAAGTCTCCTAAAATCATCATCCCTCCGCACTCTGCATATATAAATCCATTTTTGCGGAATTTCCTTAACGAGTCTAAGCTTCTTGTAGAGTTACTTATATGATCAGCATATTTTTCAGGGAATCCTCCAGGAATAATTAAAGAAGAAACCTCATTAGGTATTTCTTCATCATCGTAAATACTCCATGAAATCAAGGGTATACCTATTTCACTCAAAAACTCCTTAGTTTCAGGGTATTGAAAATGAAAGATTTTATCTTCTACAATTGCGATAGGTTTACTATTATCTATTTTAAAATCTTTAAGACTTACAGAATTAACTATTTTCTTTTTAGGAGATTTCAAGAACTTAATAATAGACAATACATCAAGATTTCGTTCGGCAAAATTTGCAAAATATTCAACATCAATTTCTTTACTATCATCAAATGGAGATATCAAACCTAAATTAGCTTTGTTTAAAGTTATTTTTGAATCAGATGGTAAAAAACCAAGAATTTCGATATCTTCATTTTTAAAAACTTCTTTGATTAATTTTTCATGTCTATCTGAATTAACGTTATTAAATATAATTCCTGCTATTGACAGCTCACTATCGAAATCTCTAAAACCTCGAACAGTCGCTAAGAGAGAAGCTACTTGACCTCTAGCATTAACAATAAAAATTACTGGAGCATTGAGAAGTTTAGAGATATCTGCAGTGCTGGAATGGGTTGTTGACCCTAATCCATCATATAGACCCATTGCTCCTTCAATTAATGAGAATTCATATTTCAAAGAATGTTTCAAAAAACTTTCATGAACCCATTCCTCACCACTTAAAAAAATATCTAAATTCCTACAAATAGGTTGACCAATTGAACTAAGTTGTTGTTGATCAAGATAATCTGGGCCAACCTTGAAAGTTTGTATCTTTATACCTTTTGAGAATGCCCAACAAGATATCAAAAGCGATAATGTTGTTTTACCACTATCAGTGGAAGGAGCAGATATTACGCAAGGCATTTACTAGTTATTAAAGCCATTAAATATTTGAAGAGCTATTTTAATAGAATTTTCAAAAAGAGGACTAGTATTACCTCTACTACTTCCCAACAATTTACTAACATCATACTCTGATGTAGAGAAAGAATTTGGAACAACTTGTTCTATTAGCTCCATATTAGCCATTCCCCCTGCTTCTAGTCTCATACATTCCACTGATTCACAGCCAAGTATTACACAAGTGTTATTTTTTTGAACATCACTAATTTTTGAAATCAACCTCAATCCAATAACTTGTCCTAAATGAATACTTGGATTTCCCAAAGATAAAGGATTAATTGATGCAGAAATTATTTCTCCATTAATTCTTTCAAACTCTATTCTTGTTGATTCTGTATCCCTTTCAACTCCTAGAAAAGACCAACCAAGTTTATCGCTAATCCATGAAATCAAAAACAAAGCTTGAATCATATGATCTCCTGCTATATCAATATCAATATCAGTTATATGATCTAAAATTGGTCTCCTCGAAGGCGGATCAAAAATCATTGCCAATGATTCCCTCCAATTTTTCAACCTAACCCAATTCAAATCATTAATAGCTTTATTTGAATTATTTAATTGATCTAGAATTCTTAAACATTTGTCAGGGGCTCCCATAGCAGTATCAATTATTAACCTGTGATCATAATTAGTAAAATATTCGAAGATTTCAGGCGATTCATCTAAGCTTCCATTCCACCACAACCAAGAAGGTAATTCATCAATAGATAATTTATCAATTAATTTTAATCCTTTATTAGATATTGAGGTTGAGTCCCCCCTAATAACCACTAAATCCCCGCAGATAGGTTGCATAGCTGGAGTATCACTTAATGGACAGTAAGCAGAAACAAAGGTTTTGATATCTGAATTTTTATTTAACGTTGGCGCTAGCGTTATTAATCTTCTTGGATTCAATGTACTTATTGATGATTCAAAAAATTGTCCTCTGAAGTCTTCAATGTCTTTATTAGATAAATTTTCTTTCAACAAATCCAATAATTTTTCACTATTTAGTGAAGTACTAATAGGAAGTCCTTTATCTAATATAATTTTTTTAGTAACTTCAATTATCTCTGGACTTAAATTCCCAGTAATTGGTCCATTTACTAATCCCTTTTGAACTAAACATTGTTCTAACCAAGCAGGCTGCCAGATCATTAATGTAAAAGTATTAGCTCCAGTATTATCATTATCTTCTGAAATCCATAATTTACTAAGGTAACTAGAAATTTCCTGATAGGGAAGTTCTAGTGGAGTTTGGAGTGTTAGTTGAGGTTTCATTTTTAAGGTCTACGCCAGAAAATATTATCTTTTGAAAGTAATTGATCAGACTCAGGGGGGCCCCACGTCATAGATTCATAATTATAAATAGGTAATTTCCAAGGAGAATTATCCATCAATTCTATTAATGGCGTATAAAGTTTCCAGGCTGCCTCTACTTCATCACTTCTAGTAAATAAGGTTGGGTCAGAAAGCATTGCATCCGCCAATAATCTTACATAACCTTCATCTGAGGGTTCTCCAAATGATTCGTCATAAGAAAATTCCATCTCAACAGGTCTTGCTTTCATTCCAGAGCCAGGAGATTTTACCTCAAATTTGAAAGTAGCACCTTCGTTTGGCTGTATTCTGAGGATTAGTTGATTTGGGGCAGGATTTATTATTGTTGATTCAAATAAATGAACAGGAACATCTTTAAAAGTCAAGACTATTTCTCCAAGTCTTTTAGGTAATCTTTTCCCTGTCCTCAAATAAAAAGGAACCCCTTGCCAACGCCAGTTATCAACGAAAACTTTTGTCGCAATATAAGTTTCTGTTGTGCTATTAGAATTAACACCATCTTCCTGTCTATATCCTTTGAGGTGATTTGAGATATTTCCACCCTCTCCATATTGTCCTCTTATGCAACAATTCCAGGGTTTATTCTCATCAGCAAGTTTTGAAGCTTGAAGAACCTTAGCTTTTTCATTTCTTATTGCTTCTGGTTCAAACTTGCCAGGAGGTTCCATAGCAGTAACAGCAAGCATTTGAGTCATATGATTTTGAAGCATATCTCTTAATGCACCAGAGCTTTCGTAATAACCTGCTCTATCTTCAACGCCTACTGTTTCAGATGAAGTAATTTGAACACTTGATATATAATTTCTGTTCCAGATTGGTTCAAAAATGGTGTTAGCAAACCTCAAAACAAGAATATTTTGAACTGTCTCTTTACCTAAATAATGATCAATCCTATAAATCTGACTTTCTTCAGCACAACTTTGAACGATCTTATTCAATTTTTTTGCACTTGAATAATCTCTTCCAAAAGGTTTTTCAATCACTAAACGACTTTTTTTAGGGTCATCTAAAAGGCCAGCTGCTTTAAGAGCTTTACATCCACTTGCATAGAAATTCGGAGATACTGATAAATAAAATGTTCTATTTCCATGAGTAGCTTGTGTTTTATCAATTTCATTTAATCTTTTAGAAAGCCTTACGACATGATCACTTTGTTGCAAGTCAACTGGTTCATAGAAAAGATAATTACAAAATTGTTCCCACTCCCTTTCTTTGCCAGATATCTGATGGGATAGCTTTACTTTCATCTTTTCTCTAAACTCATTATCAGTCCAAGGTCTTCTCGCACAACCTACTATTCCAAATTCACTAGGAATTCTTCTTTGCAAATAGAGTTCAAATAAGGCTGGTATTAATTTTCTATGAGTAAGGTCTCCACTGGCACCAAATATAACTATGCATTGTGGAGATATGACTCTTTCCTGCCGTAAACCTAATCTTAGAGGATTACTTAAAGTTGAAGGCATATTTTTAATATTCTATTTTTAAAATCCTCTTTTTTTCTAAGATTAGCTACATATTGTGTCTAAACCAAAAAGTATTTGGTGAGTAATGCTTAAATCTAAAGATCAATGTTTTAGTAGGTTTCTACGTGCCATCTTCCTGCTTTTTTTAGTTGAGGTCTTAATTCTGACCAGTTCAAGCCCTTTTCTGCAGCCGCTTTTGTCATAGCTTCATCTATTCCAGGTTCCATACCCTTTAATCCACAAAGATATATATGTGTCTTCTCATCTTCAATCATATTGAAAAGTTCGTTCGCAGATTCTAAAACTCTGTCTTGAATATACATTCTTCCTCCTTTAGTATTTTGCTGCTCACGGCTAATAGCTTTTGTATATTTGAAATTATCTGGGAAATCAGTGAGATATCTTTGGAGATCTTCCTCGTATAACAAATTAGCTGATTTGGGGGCCCCCATAAATAACCAAGCTTTACCCTTAAAATTCCATTTATTTTTTTCTTTTTCAGTTGCTTCAAACATTCTTCTTAAATATGCTCTCATAGGAGCTATTCCTGTTCCCGTAGCTAACATGACTATGTTTGCATCCTCTTCATCAGGGAGAAGCATCTCTTTACCTACAGGTCCTGTAATTTTTACTTTATCGCCAGGCTTAATATCACATAAGTAAGTAGAACAAACACCATTTATAGTTTCGCCATCTTTTTCGTACTGAAGCTGTCTAACGCAAAGAGAAACTGTATTGCCTTTAAAATCATCTCCATGTCTAGTACTAGCTATTGAATAAAGTCTTAATTTATGAGGCTTTCCGTTTGCATCTTCTCCTGCAGGCATGATACCGATACTTTGACCCTCAATATAATTTAAGAACGGATCACTATCTTTGAGGTCGAAAGTAATATGATTGACCCTCCCAATAGCTCCTTCTTTAAGAAGACTGTAGTTTTCGATTACAGTGCCTTCATAAGGTGTCTTTGGTCTATAAATATTTACTGGGACATCAGCGTGTTTCTTCTTAACTACTGTAGTTTCTGCCTTTGCAACAGGAGGAGGTTTAGGGACTGATTTTTGTTCAACGGGTTTTACAGGAGATTTTTTTGGTACTGTATCTTGTGGGAAGTTTGAAGCTCTTTTACTAAAAAATTTTTGTATAAAAGAGAAAACTCCTATTACTACTGGTATATGAGCTAGGCCACCTACGATAACTGTTGATTGTGAATACATTTTTTAGTTTTCTTTATATAAAAAGATTATCAATTTGTAGTTTAATTTGTAGTTATTTTACAAAAATGGTTACGTTTTGAGATCGGGATAATCTAATGAAATTGTTTTTATTTTTCAGAATTTATTGTTTTTATCAGTATAGTTACACAGAAATAATTTTTTATCTAATTAAAAAATTTCGTTTATGAATAATTCTCAAGAATCAGTAAATCATTCTAAAAGCAATGATTACAGGACAATTGAGCAAACGATGGAAAAGCTTTCTGGAGGGACACGAAGACTTGCAGCTCAACTTACAACTTCTGCAAGTTTTGACTCTTTGTGGGATGTTTTAACAGATTATGATCGACTAAATCTTTACATACCAAATTTACTTTCAAGCAAAAAAATATATCAAAATAAAAATAATGTTCATCTCAAACAAGTTGGGGCTCAAGATTTTCTTGGCATGAAATTTTCAGCTGAAGTAACTATCGATTTATTCGAAGATAAGGCACTTGGCCTTTTAAAATTTAATTTAATTAAAGGGGATTTTAGAAAATTTGAGGGAAGTTGGAAAATTCAAAATATAAAAGATACTTCTAAAAATTCGTTAATTTACGATCTTACTGTTCAAGGTTGTCAGTGGATGCCAATAAGAATGATAGAAAAAAGATTAAAGAGGGATTTATCAGAAAATTTGATCGCCGTAGATAGGCAAGCTAAATCATCAATAAATTAGCTTCAAGGTTTTAAATAATAGCCCCAAGGGGATTCGAACCCCTGTCGCCTCCGTGAAAGGGAGGTGTCCTAGGCCTCTAGACGATGGGGCCAGGAAATTAGCATAACAGCTTATTAAAAAATTAAGAGTAAGGCTAGCCTTTCGTCAAGTATTGTTGCTCTTTATTTTGTCCTTGCCACACAGGAACAGTAAAATGGAAGCAAGAACCAACACCAACTTCAGAAACGACCCAAATTCTTCCACCATGAACTTGTACTATTCTCCTGCATACTGATAACCCTATTCCAAATCCTGAAGTACCTTCAGAAGTCTGTGGGAGCCTTACTCTATCTAGAAAAATTCTTTTTTGTTCGCTTAGAGGAATACCTGCACCTTTGTCACAAATTGTTATTTCTACCCATTGATTTGTCTTATGTATCATAGTGATTTTTATAGATCCAGAGTCTCTAGAAAATTTAACAGCATTTTCAATTAAATTTAAAAATACTTGTCTCATTCTTCTTTGATCTGCAAATACACTAGGGAGGTCAGATGGTATATCAGTATCAATTTGAATGTTCCTCAATCTCCAGAATTTTTCTAGTTCTAGAATTACTTCAGCACTAATATTACCTAATTCAATTTTCTGAGGATTAAATAATGCCTCCCATTTGGTTGTCCCAACTTCTAAAAGATCCTGTGATAAAAGTTCAATCTCTTCTAGACGTCTTTTAATAACTTCTTGCAACTTTGAAATATCTATTTGCCCAAGTTTTTGACTTTGAACTGCCAAAGTTGCCGCAGTTAAGGGAGTTCTTAATTCATGAGCGACCATTCTTAATAATCTTTCCTGAGATTCTATTCTTTTTGTTAATGTCTCATTTTCTTGTCTTAAAACAAGAAGTTCGTCCTCAAGCAGAAATTCTTTTTGAGTTCTTATTGAGTCAATTTTGGATGGTTGTAAATTAATCCCTAAATTTTTTGTTAAACCTTCCTGACTCCACCTTGGTATCCATTTTTGCAATTGAGAAAATATAGTACTCCCAGCAAATATCTGCTTTGGAGCTGGAGAAACCTTTATAAGAGCAGGAATAGCAACTAATCTATGTAATTCAAGTAATTCCGGCTGTTCTGTGGGCTCAGAAATCTGCAAAGATATATCAAATTCACAGTCATCTGATTCTAAAAAAGCAATCAAAGATTTAATATCACCACTAGAAAGTTGATTTCTAGCCGCTACGAGTATTAATTTTAGCTCTTTTTTATCATTCAAATGTTTTCCTCGGAAGTGTTGAAAAGCTGTTAATCCTTATGAACACATTAAGATATTTTTATTTATTTTACAGATAAGCTATGAAATATATAGGGCTAATTTATAAATGGTTGTTAATAATCAAAAGAAAAACTTGAATTTTGGTGAACAGAATTCTCCAGAGATAAGTTTAAATAGTAATTTAAAAAGATGGTTCTCAAGAAATATCGGAACCTGGAAATCTAATAGGTCATACTTTTTTAATGAAGAGCAAAAAATATATAATTTGTGCATGAATATTAATATTCAAGCTCTTAGGAATAAATCCGAATGGGAATCTAACTATAAATTCACCTGGTATCCTGAAAAAAAATATAATTTTTTTGAAAAAAATCCTCAATACAGAGAACAAGGAGAGATGCGAGCATTTTTAAGGGGACATCAACTAGTAAGGGAAAATTTTTATTTAAGTAATATTGAAGGGATATCAAATATTAAGCAAGTTGACGAACACGAAATGATTTTTGAATCTTCCTATGAAGATTGGTTTATTTTAGAACATACAAGACTAGTTGATTCAGATAATTATAGATTCAGGGTTATTTATTCATGGAACAAAAATGAGCTAAAAATAGTAGAGAATCATCACGAAATAAAAATTATTAAGTAAGTACTTTTTATTAGTAAATATTAAAATTTGAAATGTTATCTTATAAGAAATATTATTAGTTAATGAATAATAGATTTCATCAAAAAAGTATTCTTAAATTTATAAGTATTATCTTTCTATTATCAATGCCAATTATTGAGAATAGTACAATAAATAATCAAATTAAATCCAAAAATAATTTAATTGCAGCTTCTGAAAAAGATCTTTTTTTGTATAGGCAAATGGGTGCATCTTATCTATGCATAGCTTCAAAAGCTGAAGTTGATTTCATTAAAGGACTTGGTATAGCAAGTGCTACTTTTACAAACGTCATAATTCAAAAGCATGGAGGAGTTATTAAAGAATTAGGGGATGAAAAACTTGACAATAAAAGGTTGTATAATGCAGGAACGTTTCAAATTGTAGGAAGTGCACTTAAAATTTGCCCTGAAAGCATTCCAAAAGATATTAAAAAAGAATATGAAAAGAAGTTAAATCAATTTATTAAGAAAAACAAGAAATAATTTATCAATTATCTGAACATTGAACTAACGGAACTCTCTTCATGAATCCTCCAAATCGCTTCTCCTAACATATTTGCTACTGAAAGTACTTTTAGCTGTGGAAAATCATTTTTAACTATAACAGGAATGCTATTAGTCACGATAACTTGTTCAAATAATTCCTTGGCACTTAATCTTTCATAAGAAGGAGGAGAAAATACAGCATGTGAGGCACATGCAAAAATTCTATTAGCTCCCTCTTTTTTTAATAAATTAGCTCCAGAGCAAATTGTTCCACCTGTATCAATCATATCGTCAATAAGAATAGCAGTTTTGCCCTTCACTTCTCCAATAACTGTAAGGCTCTCAGCAATATTGTGAGCTGCTCTCCTTTTATCAATTATAGCTAAGGGAGCATCATTCATTAATTTTGCAAATGCTCTTGCTCTTGCTACTCCTCCAACATCAGGAGAAACAACTACAACTTCCTCTAAATTTAAACTTTCTAAATAATCAATCAATACAGGTGAACCGTAAATATGATCACAAGGGATATCAAAATATCCTTGAATTTGAGCCGAATGTAAATCCATTGCAAGAACTCTATCAACTCCTGATTTCTCAAGTAAATTAGCAGTAAGTTTTGCAGTAATTGACTCTCTCCCTGAAGTCTTTCTATCTGCTCTTGCATATCCAAAATAAGGAATTACAGCCGTTATTTGTCTAGCAGATGCCCTCTTGCAAGCATCAACCATAATCATAAGTTCCATTAAACTATCATTTACTGGAGCAGATGTCGGTTGTATTAGGAATACATCACAACCTCTAATAGACTGCTGAATCTGAACATAAAGTTCACCATCCGCAAATCGTTTAGATATTAGAGGTACATTTTCAATACCTAAGTATGATGCAATTTCTTCAGCTAATTTAGGATTTGTCGTGCCACTTACTAGCCTTAATCTACTATTAGTTAGATTAAAATTTGATTCTTTATTCTGCACTGCCGTGATAAAACTTGTCACGAAATTAGCAACATAAAACTATATCTTTATCGTAGTCGTTTATATGAATTTCGCAAAAGATAATGCATAGATCTTCTCAAAAGTCACATCTCTTAAAAAAAAGAAAAAAATAAATCTACAAAAGTGTCATGATTTTTTTAGTTGAACAATTGGAATAATATTTGTCAATTAAAAAATTATTGTATATCGTTGAACTTAAGAGATTAATTACAAATTTTTTGTAAAGAATCAAAATATTATATAAATATGTCTATCAAAACAGTTCTTTCAAAAAAATCATTAGGGGTTCTTATGCATCCTTCATGTATACCAGGAGGGGTCGTTTGTGGAACTTTTGGAAAAGTCACTAAAGAGTGGATTAAAAAGCTTCATAAGCATGGGATAGAATACTGGCAATTTTTACCTCTTACACCGACAGACTCTACAGGTTCTCCATATAGTTCACCATCCAGTTTTGCTTTGAACCCATGGTTTCTTGATGTAGATGATTTAATCGAGAAAGGTTTTATTTTTATTTCTAGTAAAAAGGAATTAGAGCTTAAAAATCCAAAAACAAATTATATTGATTTTAATGTTGCAGATGATTTAACAAAAAGATTAGGTCACCTCCTTTTACAAGGTTGGGGTTCCCAGTCTGAGGCGAGAAAACTTGATTTCCATAAATGGAGTAGTAAGAATTCTTGGGTTGAAGATTATGCAATATTCGTTGTAGTCAGGGAAGAATTTAATATGTTGCCTTGGTGGCAATGGCCAAAAGAATTTAAAATAAAAAATAACAATTTTTTAAAATCATGGATCAATACAAAAAATGAAAAAATACTTATTCAAAAATTAATTCAGTGGCATTTAGATGAGCAATGGAGAGATATTAAAAACTTTGCAAAATCATGTAATGTTAAGTTAATTGGAGATTTGCCCTTTTATGTATCTAGGGACAGCGTTGACGTTTGGAGCAACAAATCACTATTTTCAATTTTAAAGAATGGAGATTTAATTTTTCAAAGTGGCGTTCCACCTGATTATTTTTCATCTACAGGACAATTATGGGGTACCCCAACTTACTTTTGGTCAAAACACAAAAGGACAGATTTCGATTGGTGGAGAAAAAGATTTAAAAGACAGTTTGAACTTGTGGACTTATTGAGATTAGATCATTTCAGAGGTTTAGCAGGCTACTGGAGAGTTAAAGGCAACTCTAAAACAGCAATAAGTGGTAAATGGATAAATTCTCCAGGGAGAATTTTATTGAATAAAATAAAAAGTGATCTTGGGACCGACTATTTACCAATAATCGCTGAAGATCTTGGAGTCATAACACCTAATGTAGAAAAATTGAGGCATAATTTTGAGTTGCCTGGCATGAAGATATTACAATTTGCTTTTGATGGTAACGAACATAACCCATACTTGCCTAAGAATATTGAAGGCAATAATTGGGTTGTATACACAGGTACTCATGACAATTCCACTTCCCTATCATGGTGGGAATCTTTAGATGACAACTCTAAAAGGCGGATAAAAGATGAGTATAAGTTTTCGGAAAATCCTTCATTGAGTTTAATAAGAATAGGAATGGACACAAGTGCCAATCTATTTATCGTTCCAATCCAAGATATATTATCTTTAGATGACTCAAGTAGGTTAAATATACCAGGTACAACAAAAAATAATTGGAAATGGAAGTTAAATAGACCCTTAGAAGAAATAGAAGAAAATATTAAACTATTCGGTGATCTAGGAAATAACTTTGGAAGAACCAGAAAATAAATATTTATTGAATATTATTTGTCAATAATTTTATTTTCAGAATTTTGAATCTCAATAACATTTATATTTAAAACAAAGTACCTTTTTAAAATAAATATAGTTAAAACGAGTATAAAAAAATAAAGAAGAGTTCCCTGCCAAGTATTAATTAGGTCGAATTTGCGGAAAAGAAGTTCCTTTTTTTCTTTCTTAAAAGTTTCTCTTTCTCTCGTTGCTAATTTAACTAATGTATTTTTTTTTAATATTAAGCATTCCTCTAATTTAATTAATATGGATCTTAAAAAGGGATACTCTGGTCTTATATTTTTATTATTGTTTTCAATAGAATCTATTGTTTGTTCAGGAATTTTTGATATATTTGACAATTCTTTGATTGTAAGATTTTGTTGAATTCTTGCTTCTTTTACTAACTTTGCAATTTCTACGTACTGATCAACAATTACATTACTAAAGTCTTTATCAGTATCAGTTTTTTTATTAAAAAGCAAAAGGTTTTTAAAAATACTCATTCAATTTTTCCAAATTTATTAATTCTTGAACTACTCAATTTTTTGAAAAAATTTCCTTTTAGTTTAATCAATTTAAGCTCATATGTAAATTTTTTACATCTATAAAATAACAAGCTAAACTGGAGAAATAATATTTTGAACAGCACTTTTTGCAATGTTTAAAGGGCTAAAAGTATCTTTAATCAAACCTAAGAATTTTTTCACATCGGATAATTCTAATTTATCATCTTTGATAAGGCTTAAAAGTAGATTTTTCCTTACTTCGGATCCTTTTTTGCTGACAAATAATTTCAATCCTGCATTAGCAACTGGTATTAGGTCTGAATTAATATTTACAGAATCTTTAAATAAAATGTTTAGTAGACTTTCCACTTTTTCAATTTGAATTCTACCTTTATTATCAAAAATAACCTCTAAAAGAATTTCTAAAATCTCTTCAGAATTATCCGTAAGTAGTTTTTTAGCTATGTAAGGATATGCAATTTTTAAAATTTTAAATTCAGGATCTAATCTTAGTGCCAAACCTTCTTGACTTACAACTGCTCTAATTATTAATGCGAATCTACTTGGTACTCTAAATGGATAAGAATACATTAGTTTTGAAAATTTATCTGTTACATTTTTAAGGTTAAAATTCCCAACCTCAGCAGCAAGAGATCCTCCTAGAACTTCTTTTAATGGATCAACAAGTTTTTGAAGATCTTGTCCTTCGGTTAAAAATCCTAATTTCTGGAAATCTTTAGCAAGAAGATAATATTCTTCATTTATTATGTGAACAATTGCCTTAATAAGAGTAAGTCTATCTGAATTTGTAATAGTATCCATCATTCCAAAATCTACATAAGCCAAATTCCCACAATCTGCATTACCTCCTTTGAGTGCAAACATATTCCCAGGATGGGGGTCAGCATGAAAATATCCATATTCAAATAATTGCTGCAAACCACTGATTACACAGGTTTTTATAAAAGAGGCAGGTATTAAGTTATTTTGCTGCAATAAAGCCCGATCTCTTAACTTAACTCCATCAATCCATGAGGTTGTAATTATCCTTTTGGATGAAAACTCTTTTTCTAATTTAGGAATGAAAACGTTGGGGTTGTTTTTAAATAAATCTGCAAACTTCAAGGCATTTTTACCTTCTTTCTCATAGTCAATTTCATCAAAAAGAGCCTTACCGAATTCATCTATTATTTCTCCAATCCCAACCCCAATATTTAATGGTAAAAATGGTGACAAGAAAGTCGCTAAGAACCTTAGGATTACAACATCTCTTCTTATTAGAAAATACAAATTTGGTCTTTGTACCTTCACAGCTAAATAATTATTTTTTATTTTTGCTTTATAGACTTGCCCTAAACTTGCAGAGGCAATAGGTCTATCTGGGAACTCGTCAAATAATTCATGAGCCGGGGCTCCAAGCTCCTCTTCAACTATTTTTAGAGCAATTTTATGTTCAAATGGAGGTAGATTATCTTGTAAGTTTGTTAACTCTGTAAGCCAATCTTGTCTAACCAGATCTGGTCTAGTTGAGAGTGCCTGTCCTAATTTAATAAAACAAGGTCCTAAATCTGTTATTACATCAAAAAGATATTTTGAAAGATTTTTTTGTATATTTTTATTTTTACTGTTACCTTGAAAAAGTATTCTTAATAAAAGAAAAATAAAAGTTAAAAGGATATATAAAACTCTTGGGATTAGAATCCATGGTCTCAAAATCAACCAAATCAAGTCTCTTTTTGCTGAATATTTCGAATCAGAACTTGTCATTAAATTTAAAAAATAGCAAAAAAGGATGTAATTTGGTCCATTCTATATATGTCAATAATACTTTATGAGCATTTCATCTTTTCTAACTAAAAAGTTTTTAAAGTCACTTTTCTTTCCAGCTCATAATAGAGGGGCAGCTTTGCCAAAGAAACTCATAAAATTGTTAAAAAATCCCCCTGGGTGTTGGGACTTACCAGAACTACCGGAAATTGGGTCGCCACTATCACAAAGTGGATTAATTGCTAAATCCCAAAAAGAATTATCAGAAAAATTTGAGGCAAAAGGATGTTTTTATGGGGTTAATGGAGCGTCTGGATTAATACAATCAGCTGTAATTGCAATGGCAAATCCAGGAGAAGCTTTACTGATGCCTAGAAATATTCATATAAGTGTTATAAAAACCTGTGCGATGCAGAACATACTTCCAATATTTTTTGACCTGGATTTTTCATCAGAAACCGGTCATTACAAACCAGTAACAAAAAAATGGTTAATTAATGTTTTTAAAAAATTAAATTTTAATGAGAATAAAATTGTAGGGGTGATTCTTGTAAGTCCCACTTATCATGGATATGCAGGGGATTTAGGACCTCTAATAGATCTTTGTCATCAAAAAAAATTACCTGTTTTAGTTGATGAAGCTCATGGTTCTTATTTCCTTTTTTGTCAAAACCTTAATTTACCAAAATCCGCTTTAACATCAAATGCTGATTTGGTCGTTCAATCATTACATAAGTCGCTAAATGGTTTAACTCAAACTGCTGTACTTTGGTACAAAGGGAATCTAATAAATGAACACAATTTAATAAAGAGTATTAATTTATTGCAAACTACTAGTCCAAGCTCCTTATTACTTTCCTCTTGTGAGGAGTCTTTTAAGGACTGGCTTGATAAAAAAAGTTTATCAAAATATCAAAAAAGAATTTTAGAAGCAAAAAGTATCTACAAAAAATTAATGCAAAAGAATATTCCTCTCATAGAAACCCAGGACCCCTTAAAAATTGTATTAAATACCTCTAAAGCTGGAATTGATGGTTTTACTGCTGATGAATTTTTTTATAGAAATGGCCTTATTGCTGAATTACCTGAAATAATGACTCTCACTTTTTGCTTAGGATTTGCAAATCAAAAAGATTTTCTAAATTTATTTGAAAAGTTATGGAATAAATTACTATTAAATTCTAAGAAATCAAAAAATTTAAAAGTGCTCCAATCCCCTTTTAAGTTTGTTCAAACCCCAGAAATCGAAATTGGAATTGCATGGAGAAGTGAGACTCGAAGTATTCCTTTCTCGCAATCATTAAATAAAATATCTGGAGATATTATCTGCCCTTATCCTCCTGGCATACCACTCATAGTTCCTGGAGAAAGAATTGACATCGATAGGTTTAATTGGATAAATAATCAAAGTTTATGCAACAAAGATCTGGTAAATTTTAATATAAGAGTCATATAGACATCTAAATTAAATATGAGATTAAGAAGCGGATTACTTATAGGAATTTTTGGATTAATTGTCGTTTTATTGGGAGGATGGTTTTTCACATTCGCAACAGCGTTGCTTACTTATTTAGCATTGTTAGAATTTTTCAGAATGGCCGAATTTAAAGGAATTAAACCAGCCACGAAAACCACATTATTTTCATCTTCCGTTATTATAATTTTTACTTATCTTGAAACCATTGGTTTGATTGAGGGAGAAATTTCAAATTCAGTTTTGCCTATATGTTCAGTTGGAATATGCACTTGGTTACTTTTGCAACCAAAACCTGGAACAATTTCAGATATTGCAGCTTCTATCTTTGGTTTATTTTATTTAGGTTTTTTACCTAGTTACTGGATTAAGTTAAGGGGAATAGATTCAGTGATAATAAGCTCTAATCAAAGTTTTTTTTCGTTTGAGAATTTATCAAATACCACAGGTCTTCATTTAACTCTAACTTCTTGTTTTTTAATTGTAGCGAGTGATATTGGTTCTTATTTTATTGGGAAGTCATTTGGTAAAAGATCTCTATCACCAATATCTCCTAGCAAAACTATTGAAGGTTTAATTGGAGGAATATCCTGCTCAATCCTTCTAGCGATATTTTTTGCATTTTTACTGAATTGGGAAAATCCATTATTAGTTGGCATCTTATATGGAATTGCAATTTCTCTAATGGCTTTAGTTGGAGATTTAATTGAATCAATGATGAAGAGAGATGCAAAAATAAAAGATTCCGGAACTTTTTTACCTGGACATGGAGGTATTCTGGACAGAATTGACAGTTACATCTTTACACCATCTGTGTTGTATTATATTTTTATTCTTCTCAAATATCTAAATTAAATAGGAACTCTTTTATTCCAAAAAATAATCTTGGATGATTTTACTAGCTAATGATGGCATATCTAAATGAGGGAGATGACCGCAATTTTGCAACCCTATAAAATTTAATTTTTCAATATTTCTTATATTTTTAATCTCTTTTCTCCCAAGAATGCGATCATTTTCGCCGCATACAGTTCTAATTGGGATATTCTGGATATATTTATATGTTCCTGCAAACCCTCCACTTTTTGCAAATGATGCAAGTGAATTCCTCCATCCTTTACATCCCAAGTGAATTGAAGCAATTTGCTCTTCCATCTCGCCAACACATTCATCTGGGAAAGCAAATGCTTGCCTACAAAGACTTTTTCTGACCTGCGGCAATCCAAGAAATGAGGCTCCAATTTGGTTAAGAGGGAAAGGCACTCTTTTAGGTTCTCCAAACAATCCAGCAGGTGATAAAAGGATAATTTTATGAACAGTATCAGGAACTTCATAAGCAAGTTGTAAAGCTGTAGAACCTCCCATGGAGGCACCAATAATTTTTAAATTCTTTTTTATTTGCAAGGTCTTAAGAAGATCAATTAAATACGAAATTATTTTCGAGGAATTGTATCGCTTTGTTGCGCATCTTGGACTAAAACCAAAACCCAGAAGGTCAGGAACTATAACTCGGTAATTACTTTTTAATGATTTATATATTCTTCTAAACTCTAAAAAACTACTATCAAAACCATGTAGTAGGAGTACAGGTTGACCTTCCCCTCCTAAAACTACAGGGAATTTTAAAGAGTTCCAGTTTTGATTGAGTTTTATCCACTTAACATCATTTGCCAAATAAAGGCCTAATGGGTCTAGTAGCGACAATTTGGCACTTTCAAAAAATTCCACATTTAAGTTATCTAATTGTTCAAAATAATTTTTAGTCAAAAAAATAGTTATATTTTAATTTTCTGTTGTTCAAAGTTTGTAATGACCTCTACTATGTCCTGTTTATGTATTTCAAAAGGCAAAAAGTGAATCTCAGATTTATCTCTACAAGTAAAATCAGCAATTTTCTCTAAATTATGATTTTCAAAAACATTTATTCCTAGTTGTGCAATTGTAGTAGGCAAATTTAATTCTTTCATTAGTACTAACAATTGTTTGATCAATTGATCAGCTAATTTATTATTATTCTTCATTTCTTCCAGTCTTAATTGCAATAATAATCCAACCCCAACAATCTCACCATGCAAGAATTTATTTGGGATAGTTATCTGAGTTATTGCATTATGAAAAGCATGTGCTGCTGCTGTCCTACACTTTTCTCCCCCGATACCACCAACTAATCCTGCTGTAAGTCCACAAGCTTCTACAGTATTTCGCCAAGAAGGATTATTTTCAAATTGCCCCTTAAATGCCTTCTCTCCATCTATTAATAGTTGATCTCTTAAAACTCTTGATATCTGAATAGCTTGTTGAACAAGACCATCATCTATTGTTGAACTTGTTATTGAGGATTCATACCATTTTGCCAAAGCATCAGCAATCCCACTAGCAAGTGTTCTAGATGGAGCTGTTTGAATAAATTTATGATCAAAAACTAAGATTTTTGGACAAGATCCTAATGCAACATCCTTTATAAATTGGCCATCTTTTGTATAAATATTCGACAATGCTGTCCAACCTGCACATGTTGACGCGCTAAAAGGAACTGTAATACATGGAATATTAAGATAATCGGCAATATATTTACCAGAATCTAGAACTTTACCACCTCCAGCTGCGATAATAGAATCATGTTTATTCTCTAAGATAATATTTTTTACTCTTGAAATGTCTTCATAACAACAATCAAATTGTAAATTTGCAGTATTGACATTAAGGCTATGATTTTTTAAATCATCAAAAATTCTACTTCTTAGATTATTCGTATGAGTTCCTCTACCTAAAATTAAAGGACTTTTAGTTAATTTAGTAATCTGAGGTAAAGATTTTTGCCAAGCATAACTTCCCCTAAATATAGTTTCTGGAGAGATTGACTGCATATTTATTTTAAATAACTAGACGTTAGCACTTGCTAATTCTTGAGGAGATTCTTCAGAAGATATGTTAATGGTAACCTTTTTATTCTCATCTATATCAACTAAAGCCTTATCTCCATCTTTGATTCTTCCAGAAAGAACCTCTTCGGCCAGGCTATCCTCTAATAGACGCATTACGGCTCTCCTTAAAGGTCTGGCTCCATAAGAAGGATTATAACCTTCTTCAACAAGTCTTTCTTTAAAAGCATCTGTTACATCTAATTTAATACCTTTGTCCTGTAATCTTGCAAAAACCTCTTTCAACATTATTTCAGCAATTTCTTTAACCTCATTTTTAGAAAGTTGCCTAAATACAATAATTTCATCAAGTCTATTTAAGAATTCAGGTCTAAAGTATTGTTTTAATTCTTCATTAACCAAAGATTTAATTCTGTTGTACTGGCTATCTTCAACTGAATCACCGGAAAACTCAAACCCTAAACCTCCACCACCTTTCTCAATTACTTTTGAACCGATATTAGAAGTCATTATTAACAAAGTATTTTTAAAGTCTACAGTTCTACCTTTGGAATCGGTTAATCTACCATCTTCAAGAAGTTGCAATAGTAAATTAAATACATCTGGGTGAGCTTTTTCTACTTCATCAAATAATACAACTGTATAAGGTCTTCTTCTAACTGCTTCTGTAAGCTGGCCACCTTCATTAAAACCGACATAGCCAGGTGGAGAACCTATAAGTTTGCTAACTGTATGTCTTTCCATAAATTCTGACATATCTAACCTGATCATTGCTTCTTCACTACCAAAGAAATATGAAGCTAATGATTTAGTTAATTCAGTTTTACCTACACCTGTAGGACCTGAGAAAATGAAACTTGCTATTGGTCTATTAGGATTTTTTAATCCAACTCTTGCTCTTCTAATTGCTTTTGAAACGGCCTTCACAGCTTCATCTTGTCCGATTAGCCTTTGGTGGAGTGTTTCCTCCATATTGAGTAGTTTGACTGATTCTGTTTCTGTTAATTTTTGAACAGGTACACCAGTCCATGACGCCACAATGTGTGCGACATCCTCTTCGCTAACCAGTGGACTTTGTAAAAGTTTTGTATCGCTTTTAGACATATTAGTGTCAGAATCAGGTTCTTCATCAACCTTAGAATCCTTTTGATTTTCTAAAACTTCTTTTATTTTTGCCGATAATTCCATCTCTTTTTCTCTTAGTTGACCTGCCTGATCAAAATTTTGGTCTCTAACAGATTCCTCTTTTTGTTTTTGAATTTGCCTTAGTTCTTTATCTATGGATTTTGCTTCAGGGGGAAGTTTAGAATTTATTAAACGAACTCTACTTCCTGCCTCATCAATAAGATCGATGGCCTTATCAGGGAGAAATCTATCTGATATGTAGCGATCACCAAGATGAGCGGCAGCTTCTAAAGCATCATCTGTAATTTTCAAACGATGATGTTGTTCGTAACGTTCTCTTAGACCTTTTAAGATTTCGATAGTATCTTCAATGGAAGGTTCTCCTACCATTACAGGTTGGAATCTTCTTTCCAAAGCGGCATCTCTTTCAATATGTTTTCTGTATTCATCCAGAGTTGTTGCTCCAATACATTGAAGTTCTCCTCTGGCTAATGCTGGCTTAAGAATGTTTGCAGCATCTATAGCTCCTTCAGCGGCTCCAGCTCCAATTAAAGTATGAACTTCATCTATAACCAAAATAACGTTACCAGCAGATTTAATTTCTTCCATAATTTTTTTCAATCTTTCTTCAAATTCGCCCCTATATTTTGTTCCTGCGACCAAAAGACCAATATCAAGGGTTAAAACTCTTTTATCTTCAAGAATATCGGGAATATCTCCTAACTGAATCCTTTGGGCTAAACCTTCTGCAATAGCAGTTTTGCCAACGCCAGGTTCTCCTATAAGAACAGGATTATTTTTTGTTCTTCTGCCTAAAATTTGAACTACACGATCTATTTCAGCATGACGACCAACTACTGGGTCTAGTTTGGATTCGCTAGCAAGTTTTGTTAAGTTCGTGCCAAATTCGTCAAGGGTAGCTGTTTTTAAATTACCTTTATTTGAATTGGCTCCACTACCAACTTCGGCTGTTTCACCAAGCATTCTTATAACTTGAGTTCTTACTTTGGTAAGGTCAATACTTAGATTTTCAAGAACTCTTGCAGCTACGCCCTCCCCTTCTCTTATTAAACCTAATAAAAGATGTTCAGTTCCAATGTAATTATGGCCTAGTTGTCTAGCTTCTTCAAGAGATAATTCCAAGACTCTTTTTGCCCTAGGTGTAAATGGTATTTCTACGGCTACAAAACCTGAACCTCTACCAATTATCTTTTCAACTTCTATTCTTGAATCTTTTAAATTAACTCCAAGAGATTTAAGTACTTTAGCTGCAACGCCTGTTCCTTCACCAATTAAACCTAATAGAATTTGTTCTGTTCCAACGAAATTATGGCCAAGCCTTCTTGCCTCCTCTTGAGCAAGCATAATTACTTTGATAGCCTTTTCTGTGAATCTTTCAAACATTTAAAGATTTATTCCTACTAATAACCTACCAGTAATATGTGAATTTTGTGTTCAGAATGAGCTTTTGTGAATACCCAGAAATGTAAATTACTTAACTAAAACTATCTTTTTTAACGATATATCAATAAATTATAATAATTTCAAGCATTCTGGTAATCCGAACAATTAAATTTTAAATTTTTTTTATGGATAATTTTTTTTCTTTCAAAAGGGCATCTGAACCATCTTTATAGTAATTTTTTCTCACTCCCACAGTATAAAAATCAAACCTAGTGTAAAATTTATCTGCTGTGATGTTAGTTTGAGAAACTTCTAAAATCAATTTTTTTATTTTCAATTTTTCACAATGTTTTATTAAATAGCTCATGAGGTAAGATCCGAAACCTTTTTTTCTGAATTTCTGATTAACTACGAAATAATTAATATGAGCTTCATCAAGAACCACATGCATAACGCATAATCCTATAACTATATCTGCAAGTAATAACCCAAAGATTTTTATCCCATCTTTTTTAATTTCGTTAATCCATTGCTTTTTGCTCCATAACGAAATCGTATTTGAATCTAATTCATAACATAAATCAATATCTTTTTCATTTATTTGTTTAATAGATATCATCTTATAATGAAACTCAAAAACCTTTAAAATAAAATTCATTATAAAATATGACAATAAGATAAATTATTTGGAATTATCCTATGGAAGAAAAAGAATCCTTTTTAAAACAAAAGATAGATATCGAAAGTCCTAATAGGAATATCGTACCTATCACTACATCTATTGGAAATGATGGGAAGTTATCAGTAGGTGGGTGCTCCATAGAAGAATTAGTAAAAAAATATGATTCACCTCTTTATATTTTAGATGAAATAACTTTGAGGAAATCCTGTAGAGCCTATAAAAAATCATTAGAAAAATATTATCCAGGAAAATCACTCCCAATATATGCATCCAAAGCAAATAGTTCTATTTTCATGAGCAACCTTATTTCATCCGAAGGTTTAGGACTTGATGCCGTTTCAGAAGGGGAACTACTAACCGCTCTTCAAGGTGGGGTCCCAAATAACAAAATTGTTTTTCACGGAAATAATAAATCAGACAAAGAAATTGAATTTGCAGTTAAAAACAACATTAAAATAATTGTGGATAATGATTATGACTTAGAAAGGTTAGACGAAATTTCAAATTCTCTTAATCAAAACTTAGAAATAATGATTCGTTTTACTCCCGGAATAGAATGCCACACGCATGAATATATTAGAACAGGCTCATTTGATAGCAAGTTTGGTTTCGGAATTGAATATTTAAATATTTTATTTGAAAAGATTAGCAAGACAAATCATCTTAAATTAAATGGATTACATGCTCATATTGGTTCCCAGATTTTTGAACTAGACCCTCATAAAGATCTGGGCGAAATTATGGTGAATGTAATTTTAGATGCCAACAAATTTGGGCATGATATTCAAAAACTAAATGTTGGTGGAGGTTTAGGAATCAAATATACAGAAAATGATGATCCCCCTTCAATAGATGAATGGGTTAAAACAATTTCCACCTCGGTTGTTAAAGCTTGTAAAAAACATAACTTAGACTTACCCATATTGATGTGTGAACCTGGAAGATCTATTGTTTCTACAGCAGGAATTACAATCTACAAAATTGGGGCTTTTAAAGAAATTCCTGGGATCAGGACTTACTTATCTGTTGATGGTGGGATGAGTGATAACCCCAGGCCCATAACATATCAATCAAATTATTCTGCGTGTTTGGTAAGTAATCCCTTTAACATCAAATCCAAAAAAAAATATACGATTGCTGGCAAGCACTGCGAATCAGGAGATTTATTGTTTAAAGAGATAGAACTAGCAGATTGCAAAACAGGAGATCTAATATGTGTTTTTGGTACGGGTGCGTACAATATTTCAATGAGTTCTAACTACAACAGGATACCAAGACCTGCTGCTCTATTAGTTTGTAATGGCGAAGCAGAGATCATTCAAAAAAGAGAAAGTCCTTCTGACCTTTTAAGATATGATGTCTTACCTGATCGCTTTATTAAACAAAATTAGGTACATTTAAATTAATTTTGATTTTAATGTGAATTTCTGGGGGATTATAAATTTAAAGCTTTTATTAGATGTCTTGTTTGCTATTGGTTTTGGACTTTTATTATTTTCTCGAGTAAAAGAACAGAGAACATTATGGCTCTTAAGGGGATACTTGTTTTTAGTCTCAACCGCATGGTTTATACAAAGATATGCGTATCTTCCATTAACATCAAAATTAATTGATGCTGTAGTTCTAGCATGTTCTCTCTCCTTAGCAATACTATGGCAAGGCGAACTTAGAAGATTAATGGAATTGTTAGGTACTGGGAGACTAGCAGTATTATTAGGAAATCCACCTAAGGAATTTAGAGCATCAACAACCACTATCACTCAATTAGTTGATACTGCAGGTAAACTCTCACAAAATAGAAGAGGGGCTTTAATCCTTGTCGATTTGGGGAGTGATTTAAGACCTGAAGATTTTTTATATTCAGGAACAAAAATTGAAGCCCGATTATCAACGGACCTTTTAATAAATCTCTTTGCAACTGATACACCGTTGCATGATGGAGCAGTTCATGTGAAAGGTAATAAAATAATTTCTGCTGGTGTAATACTTCCTCTTTCGAGGCAAGGAATTAGTAGATATGGAACAAGACATTTAGCTGCATTAGGAATTACAGAAAGATTTGACAGATGTATTTGTATTGTTGTTTCTGAAGAAACAGGAACTTTATCATTAGCGAACCAAGGGAAACTTGAAAGACCAATTACAAGCAGCAGGTTACAAGAACTTCTCGTAGAGTTGATAGGTAACCAGAATTCTATAGGGACAAGTAAATCATCTTTAAGTAAAACTGCTTTATCCCAAAATACAAACCCAAGTGATAAAATTATCAAAGATATTAATGAAAAAGAATCCAACAAGTCAGAAAGCCTTACTAACATAAAGGATTAACTAATGAGTTTTGGAAAAGTAATTGACAAGAAAAATACTGACTTATCCAAAAGTATAGATAAGCAAAAAGTTCCAGAACATGTAGCAATCATCATGGATGGAAATGGTAGATGGGCAATTAAGAAAGGCTTTCCTCGATCATTTGGACATAACAAAGGGGTTAGCGTATTAAAAGAGATTATAAAAGTATCAAAAAAATTAGGTTGTAAAGTTCTTACTGTTTATGCTTTTTCAACTGAAAATTGGACAAGACCAATCAAAGAGGTTGATTTCCTCTTAAATCTTTTTAGCGAAGTTTTGAAGAATGAAATCGAAGAGATCCATGAAGAATTGATCAAAATAAAATTCATCGGAGATCTAACCCCTTTCCCAGATGCTTTGAAAAAAAGAATTTATTTTTCTGAATCTCTTACTAAAAATAACAATAAATTCTTATTAAATATTTGTATAAATTATGGAGGTAGACAAGAGATTGTAAAAGTTGCGAAAGAATTAGCGTTGAAATCTTCTTCTGGAGAAATAAAACCAAGTGAAGTTAATGAAGAATTATTTAATTCAGAGTTATTAACTCAAGGAATTAAGGATCCCGAATTATTAATAAGAACAAGTGGAGAAAAAAGGATAAGTAATTTTCTTTTATGGCAATTAGCTTATTCAGAAATTTATATATCTGAGGTGCTCTGGCCCGACTTCAATGAGACTGAGTTTCTTAAAGCGATAATTGATTATCAATCAAGGGATAGACGTTTTGGAGGTATAGAATCATCCCCAAATGAATCTTTTGATGATTCTCATTTTTCTCCCCAATAAAAATGACTAATTTGAATACTACTAAATACACTAAAATCAGATACGATTGGGCTAGAGATGAGATATTAGAAATACTAAATTTGCCTTTGATCGATTTGATGTGGGAATCACAAATTGTTCACAGAAAATTCAACCACTATAAAGTTCAACTAGCGTCATTATTCAGCGTAAAAACAGGAGGTTGTGAAGAAAATTGTTCCTATTGTAGCCAGTCTATATACAGTACCAGCCAAATAAAAAGTCATCCACAATTTCAAGTAGAGGAGGTTTTAGAAAAAGCCCAAACAGCAAAAAATGAAGGTGCAGACAGATTTTGCATGGGTTGGGCTTGGAGAGAGATTAGAGATGGTAAACCTTTTAATGCAATGTTAACGATGGTAAGAGGTGTTAGAGATCTAGGGATGGAAGCATGCGTTACTGCTGGTATGCTTACTGAAGAACAAGCCTCAAGACTTGCTGAGGCAGGTTTAACTGCTTACAATCATAATCTTGATACTAGTCCAGAGTATTACAAAAATATTATTACGACTAGAACTTATCAAGACAGATTAGACACCATTAAGAGAGTAAGAAATGCAGGCATAAATGTATGTTGCGGAGGAATAATAGGTTTGGGCGAAACTAATGATGATAGAGCATCTCTTTTAGAAGTCCTTTCTAACATGAATCCACACCCTGAGAGTGTTCCAATAAATTCATTAGTTGCTATTGAAGGGACTGGATTAGAAGACAATCAAGAAATAGATTCGATTGAGATGATAAGGATGATAGCCACTGCAAGAATTCTTATGCCTAAAAGCAAAATAAGATTAAGCGCAGGGCGAGAAAGTCTTTCGAAAGAAGCTCAAATATTATGTTTACAATGTGGTGCAAACTCAATTTTCTATGGAGATGAATTACTTACGACTTCAAATCCTTCTTTTCAATCAGATAGAAAACTTCTAAAAGAGGTTGGCGTTATATTTAATAAAGATTTTGAATCGCATGAAAAAACATTTTCTTCTTTATGAAAGACATAAAATTCAAAATAGTTTCTCTTTATTCTTTCTTCCCCTTTGCAGAAAACTTAATTCTTGAACTCAAAGAAAAATTATTAAATATCGAAAATAAAAACGATCTTACAGGTTTACTCATTTTTGCAGGGGAAGGTATTAATGGAACTATTTGTGGAGAGGAGAATTTAATAGAAATTGTTATCAATTTAGTTAAAAAATATTCAAATGATAGAAACTTGAACATGAAAGTAAACTTTTCAAAAAAGAGAGTCTTCAAAAAATTAAAAATAAAAATCAAGAAAGAAATAGTTACCATGGGCATCAATGGAATAAACCCTTCGCAAGATAATGGAACTTATATTGAATCAGCTGATTGGAATAAGTTAATTAAAAATCAAAATACAATAGTCATTGATACCAGAAATAATTATGAGGTTTCTATAGGAACATTTCAGAATTCTATTAACCCAAATACGAGAAACTTTAGCGAATTCCCGGGGTGGGTAGATGAACATCTAGATAGTCATTTAGAAAATAAAGAATCTACCAATATAGCAATGTTTTGTACCGGGGGTATCAGATGTGAAAAAGCAACTAGTTTGCTGAAAAAGAAAGGTTATAAAAATATTTATCACCTACAAGGTGGCATCCTTCAATATCTTGATGATATACCAAAAGAAGAAAACTTATTTGAAGGTGAATGTTATGTTTTTGATAAAAGAGTTGCTTTAGATCAAGATTTAGAAAAAGGTTCATACTCGATTTGTCATGCATGTGGAATGCCAGTTTCAATTCAGGATCAAAAAAGAAAAGAATATAGAAAGGGTATCCAATGTCATTTCTGCATAAATAAATTCAGTGATGATGACAGGAAAAGGTTTGAAGAAAGACAAAAACAGATTGATAGTTTAAAAGTGGAAAATCATAAAATTAATAAAAACTAATTTTCAAAATCATGAAAGTTGAAGAATTAGAAAAATTAGCATATAGCATTGGATTATTAATTAAAATTCAAGTTAGAGAAACTATCGGATTATGTTTCTTTAGAATCGTTATAGCTGAACAGAAAGATAACATCATAAAAATTTGGGCCGAAATGAAAGGTTGGACTTATTTAAATAAACAAGGTATTCAGCTTGATACATTAAGAATCCTTAGCAAAGCTCCTGCTTTTGTTTCTGAATTAATATGGGCAACAACTATGGCTTGGGCAATTGAAAAAAAATCAAGCAACAAAGCAAGACTTTTAGCTATTTTTGATAGTGAAGGATATAGTAAAAAACTTGTAAGATACTTCAAGTTAATAGGTTTCAAAATTGTAAAAGAAGTTGGTTCCAGCCCAGCAGATCTTTTATTAAGATTGATCTGGGGAGGTGCAGGTACACTTATGAACGGGGAATGTATTTACATATTGAAAAAACTTGAAAAGAAACTATCTTTAATTGAAAAATGTTAACCCGCATGATAACTACTTCTAACTAAGGGACCAGAAGATACTTTCTTGAATCCTAATTCCTTAGAAAAGCGATATAAATATTCAAACTCTGATGGATCCCAATATTTCTTAACTGCTAAATGATTGAATGACGGCCTTAAATATTGGCCAATTGTAATTTGATCACAATCTATTTTTTTAAGATCGTAAATTGTATTTTTTATTTCATCCAATGTTTCCCCAAGACCTAACATAATGCCTGATTTAGTCTGAATATGAGGAGCAATATCTTTTGACTTTTTTAGTAAACTTAGGGATTTTTTGTAATTTGCACCTCTTCTAACTTCTTTTTGCAGTCTTTCAACAGTTTCAAGATTATGATTAAAGCATATTGGATCTTTTTCTAAAATCATCTTCAATCTCTTAGTCTGAAGGTTATTAGTTTCATCTAGATTTTTGCCCCCACCCCATAAATCAGGAGTTAAAACCTCTATTTTTATTGTTGAATCAATTCTTCTAATCTCATCAATTGTAGATATAAATAAATTTGCACCATGATCAGGAAGATCATCTCTAGCTACAGATGTTAAAACAACATATTTCAAATTTAGTACTTTCACTGCTTCAGCGACTTGAGTACATTCATCAATATTGATAGAACTAGGTCTACCTTTATTTACCTGACAAAAAGCACATGAACGAGTACATATCGATCCACCCAGTAAGAAAGTGGCTGTTCCAGACGCATAACATTCTGCTCTATTTGGACATCTTGCTTCTTCACAAATAGTATGAATATTTGATTTCTTGATGAGTGTTTGTATTTTTTCGAATTCTGATGCTTTACTAATAGGAAATTTAATCCAAGAGGGAAGTCTTAGAATTTTTTCTTTCTTGATTAGATTATTTTCTTTCATTTTCTAATTTATTTTTGTTCTTCCTTCTAAAGCCCTTGCAAGTGTAACTTCGTCTACATATTCAAGTTCACTACCCATTGGGAGGCCATATGCAATCCTCGTAACTTTAGTAAAAGGAGCCAACAATTTTCCGATATAAAGACTTGTTGTATCTCCCTCAACACTTGGGGTCAATGCCAATATGATCTCATCTATTTCAGACTTACTAACTCTTTCTACTAAGCTTCTTATTTCTAAGAGTTCGGGGCCAACAGAATCCATTGGGGATATTAAACCACCAATTACGTGGTAAACACCTTTAAATTCTCTGGCGCGCTCCAAAGCAAGCAAATCTTTAGTTTCTGCTACTACACAGATTAGTTTTTGATTTCTTTCAGTATTTTTACAAATTTCACATTCATCTTCTGAAGTCAAATTGAAACATTTTTTGCAACGACCAACATTACTATGTGCTTCTAACAAAGCCTTTGAAAAATCTCTTATCGTACTTTCAGGTTGTTTTAAAATAAACAGGGCTAATCTTTGCGCGGTTCTTGGACCAATACCTGGGAATTTCTCAAAATGACCAATTAATTTTGAAAGCGGTTTGGTATAAGTAATCAAAAATCAAACTATTTCTAGGGATAATTTAGACGCAAAATTCTGAATTGCCATAATTGTTTGCTTTTAATGTCTTATTATGTTTTTAATTAGTAATTTCAAACAAAATGAAAAATATTAAATTTAACCCTTTCAAATATTTATTTTTGATTTTTTTGTGTTTAACACTGAGTGCCTGTAGTGGAGGACTAAATGCAGGATTAGAAGCTTATCAAAGTCCAGATGGAAGATATGCCTTTTTGTATCCAACAGGATGGACTAGAGTAAAAGTAGATGGAGGACCTGAAATTATTTATCATGATCTTATAAATAGTAATGAGACCTTGAGTTTAGTTATTTCTGATGTAAATAAAGAGGTTCAATTAGAGCAATTAGGAAACCCAAGTGAAGTAGGTCAAACATTAATTGATAAAGTTATTGCTCCCGAAGGTTCAGGTAGAGAGGTAAAACTTATAAATGCCAATAAGAGGGAGGCATCTAATCATATTTTCTATGATTTAGAGTATGAATTAAATTTAAATGCACAGGCCAGACACGAATTAGCTACTGTCGTAATTGATAGAGGAACACTTTACACTTTCGCTGTGGGAACAAATGAAGAGAGATGGAATAAAGTTGACGTTATGTTTAGTAATGTAATTGAATCTTTTAACTTTTTAATATAGTTTAGAGATTCTAAGCTAGATTCCTACTTGAACATTCCATAAATCAGCATATATTTTGTTCTGATCTAATAGTCTTTCATGTTTTCCGCTTTCAACTATTTTACCTTTATCAATAACAACAATATTATCTGCATTTTTTATAGTACTTAATCTATGAGCTATTACTATAGTTGTTCTTTCTTTGGTGATTTTAGATAATGATTTTTGAATTAAAGCCTCTGTTTCATTATCAACTGAGGCTGTAGCTTCATCTAATATTAATATTGGTGCATCCTTTAAAACAGCTCTAGCCAAGGCAATTCTTTGACGTTGTCCCCCTGAGAGCTTTTGGCCCCTTTCCCCCACAATAGTTTTATAACCATCTGGTAATTGTTCAATAAATTTATGAGCTTCCGCAATCTTTGAAGCTTGAATGATATCTTTAAGACTTGGGTTGATTGAGCCATACGCAATATTTTCTTGTACACTGCCATGAAATAAATAAGTTTCTTGACTTACTAAAGAAATACACTTTCTTAAATCCCTCAAATTTATTTGTTTAATAGAAATGCCATCCAAGGTTATTGACCCATAATTACTATCATAAATTCTAAGGAGTAATTTTATTATTGTACTTTTCCCAGAACCTGTTAAACCAACAATTCCTAATGTTGAGTTATTTTCAATTTTGAAATTTATATTTTTTAAAGTTAAATCTCGTCCAGGATAATTAAAATTTACATTATTAAAAATAATTTCTCCTTTGATATCTTTAGGTTCAATTTTTATTTTTCCATCTTTTATTTTTATAGGCGTATCTATGAGATCAATTACTCTATCTATTGAAGCCATAGATCTCTGAAAATCATCTAAAACATGCCCCAAAGTAGTTAAAGGCCATAATAGTCTCTGTGTAATAAACACTAAAAAACTATAAGTTCCTACATCAAGTGTCTTATTCCAAGTTTGGAAACCACCAATTAATAGAATCGCTATAAAAGCAAACAATATCGCAAATCTTATAAGAGGGATAAAAGCAGAGGATAATTTTATTGCAGCCTTGTTACTTCTTTGATAATCGAGACTTTCTTTATTTAATCTATTCAGTTCCCATTTTTCTTTAGTAAAACTTTTTATAGTTAGGATTCCACTTAAATTATTATTAAGTCTTGAAGCCAATAATCCAGCTTTATTTCTAACATCTCTATATTTTGGAGCAAGCTTCCTTTGAAATTTAATTGATCCTAAAAATATAATTGGAATAGGAAAGAAAGCAAATAAAGCGATTTTTGGAGCGACAAAAATCATAGTTCCCCCAATTATTAAGACAGTAATAAATAACTGAATAATCTGATTAGCCCCTTGGTCTAGAAACCTCTCGAGTTGATTTATATCATCATTCAAAATAGACAATAGCCTTCCAGTATTATCATTTTCGAAAAAATCCATATCTAATTCCTGGATATGCTCATAAGCTTTTATTCTTAATTTATGTTGCGATAGCTGTGCCAAATTTCTCCATAAAATCGAATATAAATATTCAAAGGAGGATTCACCAGACCAAACAATTCCTGAAGCAAATGCAAGAAAAATCAATTGTGCTGGAACTTCTTTTATTCCAAAACCAGCAATCCATGAATTCTGTTCCTTAACAACTATATCCACTGCAAGACCAATTATTACAGGGGGAGCCAAATCTAATATCTTATTTACTATAGAACTAAGAAAAGCAAAAAATAGTAACCTTCTTTCTTCAATCAGATTCAAATAAAGCCTAATTATTGGATTTTGATTGTTCTTAGACCCCATAAAATAATAATTAAATTTTTCTATTGTGATTTAAATTTTCTTTTGTTTCTAATTTACATTTTGTCTTTGCATCTTGATGACTTGCAGTTTTCATAAATTCTTCGTAGTAACAATCACAAGTTTCATTCGCAATTTCTTCACTATATACCATTTCTGCTTTCATCATCTCCTCTTTGACACTCTGAAGACAAAATATTTTTATGATTGAATTTTGATTTGTTTGAGCTAAATAGTAACTATTAAAAGAGTTGAATAGTATTATCAGATTCACAAAAATAAAGAATTGATATTTGCTAGCTTTCATTATCTATCCTTAGTTTCTGACTTTAATTTTTTTTAATTTATTTTTAGTTTCTCTATGCAAATCACTTGGTAAATCTACCAAACTGTAATCATTAAAAATCTGTATCTTACCTATGGATCTACCATTTATATTAGTTGCATTACAGATTGAGGATATTATATTTGCAACTCTAACCCCATCAAATTTACCAAAGTTAAATTTGTAGGTTTCAAAAGAATCATTTTGATAATTATTTCTTCTATTTGAATTTCTCATACGATTATTAATATTTCTATTTGATCTATTTCGATCAGTATTATTTTGTTTGTTAATCCAAGAATCATCTTCATTAACAAAAAATGATTTATTCCCTATTACTAAATTAATCGCCGCCATTGCAATATTTGAGTCATCCATAGAGTATTTTTCTTTTAAATTATCTAGTACATCAATAATTAAAGCTTTATTTTCTTCATTTTCATCTTTTGCTAAAGAACTCTCATTAATATTATCTATAAGTTTTTCCATCCTTTTTTCATTTATTATTTTATTACTTGGTATATTAATTTCTTCAATATTGGTTCTTGTTGAGTTTTCTAAGTTTCTTAGAAAATGTTTTTCTCTTTGATTAACAAATAATATTGCTTCTCCTGATCTGCCTGCCCTTCCAGTTCTTCCAATTCTATGAGTATATGTTTCCTTGTCAAATGGAAAATCGTAATTAACAACAAGTTTTATCCTCTCAACATCTAATCCTCTAGCTGCGACATCAGTTGCAACAAGGATATTAATAAATCCTTTTTTTAATCTATCTACAGTATTTTCTCTTTGATTTTGAGGTATATCTCCATTAAGTACTGCCACAGTATGACCCGAATTCTCTAAAGCTTCAGCTATTGAAGTAGTAAGTAGTTTTGTCCTTACAAAAATAATTACCCCCTCGTTATTAAGTTCTAATATTCTTTTTAAAGCATCTAACTTATGATGCCTTTGTACATATAAGAATTTTTGCGAAATTAATTGAGATTCTTTTTTGACACTTTTGATTAATATTTCGGCGGGGTCATTTAGATATTTTTTTGCTATATTTTTTATCTCACTAGGCATTGTTGCTGAAAACAATACCATCTGCTTATTTTCTGGTAGTTGATCTATTATCCATTCAATATCTTCAAGAAAACCCATATTTAACATTTCATCTGCCTCATCTAAAACAAGACAATTTATATCTTTAATTTTAAAAGTCCCCTGCCTTATATGATCCATTATTCGGCCTGGGGTCCCAACTACTACGTCAACTTTTCTTTTTAATGCAGAAATTTGATTTCGATAGTCGGTACCTCCATATATTGCAACAGTCTTAAAATTACTAGATTCAGAACTATAACTTTTAAAAGATTCTGCCACTTGTGTTGCTAATTCTCTTGTAGGAGTCATAACTAAAACCTTGGCATTTAATTCTTTATTATCTGCAAGTTTTTCTATTAATGGCAATGCGAAAGCTGCAGTCTTTCCTGTTCCTGTTTGTGCTTGGCCGAGTAAATCTCTGCCTAACATTAGTTCTGGAATTGCTGCTTTTTGGATGGGAGTTGGATTTTTATATCCTTTATTTCTTAACGAATTTAAGATCGATTGATTAAACCCAAAATCGAGAAATCCATTCTCATTCTCATTATCATTTCCTTTCGATACTTCCAATGGTTGAGAATTAATTTTTTTTTTGTTCTCTAAGTTCTTAAACTCAAGCAGGGAAGAATCTTCATTCTTAGATTTTTCCTGATCACTACCAAGAGAGTTACTTTCTTTCTTTAAAACCATTTTTAATGCCTAATAATCTTCTGATTAGGCATACAACAAATATCTAAATTGACTTCAATTGTTGATTAGCCTTTCAGAGCCGAATTATTAATCTAACATCTAGGGGTTAAGATATTACTAATTTCTAAAAAATAAAATTTAATTTAAATAATATATATCTAGAAATTTTTTTGCTCTTGTAACAGCAGTATAAAATAACCTTCTTTCAATATTATCTCTGCAAAAGATATTTTCATCATCCTTTTTTTCTTTTACAGCATATTGATTTCTTCTATACCTTTGGGACCACAAAATACTTACTTTTTCAGATTCACTTCCTTGAGATTTATGTATAGTAATGGCTATTGCTGGCACAACATTTTCTAAATTAGATGGATCAATTAATGCGACAATTTCTTCATTATTTTCATTAAATTTTC
This sequence comes from Prochlorococcus sp. AG-347-J20, assembly GCA_003281485.1. GTDB lineage: Bacteria > Cyanobacteriota > Cyanobacteriia > PCC-6307 > Cyanobiaceae > Prochlorococcus_A. The sequence goes on from QCBW01000006.1 coordinate 87,339, forward strand.
TAAAAAGATATTTTCTTTTATTTTTTAAACCGATAAGTACTCCTATATCCCCATTTGACAAACCAAGTTCATTATTATTTTTTGTACACAT